>NZ_CP049885.1:2120000-2755000 GCF_011303755.1 Acidovorax sp. HDW3
GCGCACCGCGCAATACTTCCAGGCTTTTTGGCCCTGTAGCGCTTTGTGGATCAGCGCTAGCAGCTACAGAATTGATAGTGAAATTGGCAAAAAACGGCGGCTCTGCAATATAGGTGCTCGCCGGCCAGGGGTAGGTCTGGCCGCTGGCGCCCTGGATTTTTTCCCACAGCGCGCCCGGCTCCTGGCGGATTTTGGCGTAGTTGTCACGAAACGCCTGGCCGTTCATGGCGTACTGCATCAGCGCGGCTACCTCGTCGCTGCTGGGCCAAATGTCGCGCAGATACACCGGCTGGCCCTGCGCGCCCAGCCCCAGGGGCTCGCTGGTGAGGTCTTTGCGCACGTTGCCCGCCAAGGCGTAGGCCACGACCAGCGGCGGGCTGGCCAAGAAGTTGGCCTTGATGTTGGGGTGAATGCGGGCCTCAAAATTTCGGTTGCCCGAGAGCACGGCGGCGCACACCAGGTCATGCGCAGCAATGGCCTCGTTGATCGGTGCGGCCAGGTCGCCCGAGTTGCCTATGCAGGTGGTGCAACCATAGCCGGCGACGGTGAAACCGAGTTGCTCCAGATACGGCAACAGCCCGGTTTGGCTCAGGTATTGGGTGACCACGCGCGAGCCCGGGGCGAGCGAGGTTTTGATGTGCGGTTGCACCTTGAGTCCGGCCTGCACCGCCTTTTTGGCCAGCAAGCCCGCCGCCAGCAACACGCTGGGGTTGGAGGTGTTGGTGCAGCTGGTGATGGCGGCAATGAGCACATCGCCATGGCCAATGCTGGGGTGCGCGTTCTTGCCGTGCAGGGGCGCGTTCACGTGCTGCAGCTCCAGGCGTGGTTTGTTGTGCACCATTTCAGCCTCGCTGCGCGCCGCGCCTTCGGTGGCGGGCAGCTCGGGCGGGGCGGCGCCATCGAGGGCGCTGGCGGCCAGGGGGTAGCGCTCATCGAGGCGCTCGGGGGCGAGCTTGAAGCCGCCACTTTCCACCGGCGCCGAAAACAGGTGCGTGAACTGGGCCTTCATCTGCCCCAGATCAATCCGGTCTTGCGGGCGCTTGGGGCCCGCCAGGCTGGGGCTGACGCTGCCCAGATCGAGCTGCAGCACCTGCGAATAGTCAATCTCCCCGGCCTGCGGTGCACCAAACATTTGCTGCGCCTTGAAATAGGCGGCAAACGCCTCGATCTCCGCCGCGCTGCGGCCCGTGCCCTGGAAGTATTCAATGGTTTTTTCATCCACTGGGAAAAAGCCCAGCGTGGCGCCATATTCAGGCGCCATATTGCCCATGGTGGCGCGGTCGGGCAGCGACAGTGTGCGCAGACCGGGGCCAAAAAATTCAACAAATTTGCCCACCACCTTGTGCCGGCGCAAAAGCTCGGTCACGGTCAGCACCAAATCGGTGGCGGTCACGCCCTCGCGCAGCTGGCCGGTAAATTCCAGGCCCACGACATCGGGCGTGAGGAAATACAGGGGCTGGCCGAGCATGGCCGATTCGGCCTCGATACCACCCACCCCCCAGCCGACGACGCCAATGCCGTTAATCATGGTGGTGTGGCTGTCGGTGCCGACCAGGGTATCGGGGTAATACACGCCAGCACCATCTTGGTGCACACCACGCGCCAAATACTCCAGATTGACCTGGTGCACGATGCCAAAACCCGGGGGCACGACCCCAAATGTTTGAAATGCCTGCATCCCCCATTTCATGAACTCGTAGCGCTCGCGGTTGCGCTGGAATTCGAGCTGCATGTTCTGCACCAGGGCATTTTTGGTGCCGTAGTGATCGACCATGATGGAGTGATCGACCACCAAATCCACCGGCACCAGCGGCTCGATTTTTCGCGGATTCGCCCCCAACCGCTGCGCCGCACTGCGCATGGCGGCCAAATCGGCCAAGAGCGGCACGCCGGTAAAGTCTTGCAAAATCACCCGCGCCAGCATGAAGGGGATTTCTTCGGTGCGCGGCGCCTGCGCTTGCCACTGGGCCAGCTGCTGCACATGCGCGGGGGTGACTTTGCCGCCTCCGCAATGGCGCAGCACCGATTCGAGCACGATGCGCAGCGACCAGGGCATACGCCCAATGGCCGGAAACGCCTCGGCCAGCAACGGCAGCGAATAAAACTGGCCACTGCGCCCGTCCGGCAAAGCCAGGGGCTGCAGCGTGTGGGCGAAGGGGTGGGGGGCGTTGGGTGTTGGCATCGGGGACTCCTTGGAGGAAATGCCCGGCCATTCTGGGCAGGCGCCCATCCCCCGGCAAGGGGCACAACCCGCAACCCTGCACCCAACGCGGAATAGCAAAAGCGAACAACAAAAAACCCGCCGCAGCGGGTTTTTTGACGGGGATAAATCCGGTGGATTGGCAGTGATTACGCAATCAGGAACTGGCTGCGATCCTGGCCTTGAATCCACTTCGGCGGCTTGCCGCGACCGGTCCAGGTATCGCCGTTGTTGTTGCGGTATTTGGGGGCAACTTTGGCGCCGCCTGCCGCTGCAGCGCGCGGGCCACGGCCAGCACGGGGGGTGGGGAATACGTCTTGCTCGGTCAGGCCATATTCAGCGACGATGCTGCGCACTTTGCTCACCGCATCCGACAATTCGCGGGTGCGCGCTTCTTCAATGCGGGAATCAAGGGCTTGACGCTCTTTGAGCAGGTCTTTGTAGGAAGTAGTCATGGTGCAATGGCCGTGAAATGGTTTTGACGCTGTGGATT
This sequence comes from Acidovorax sp. HDW3, assembly GCF_011303755.1. Classification (NCBI taxonomy): domain Bacteria; kingdom Pseudomonadati; phylum Pseudomonadota; class Betaproteobacteria; order Burkholderiales; family Comamonadaceae; genus Acidovorax; species Acidovorax sp. HDW3. Next base: position 2,122,694 of record NZ_CP049885.1, read on the forward strand.
ATATAAATAAATCCCATGGCCGCTTGTTTTTCCGCCTAAGCAATTACCACAAGCCACACGGCATTATGGGTACCGTGCCCCCATCCACTGGGCCAGGACTTTATCAATGCGACGTCCATCCAAATCCACAACCTCGAACTCCCAACCCGTGCAGACGATACGCTCGCCCAATGTCGGCAAATGGCCCGATACCGTCAGCAGCAAACCCGCCAAGGTGTTATAGCGGCCACGGTTTTCGTCGGGCAGATCCCGAATATCCAGGCGTGCCTTCAGCTCGGTAATCGGCATCTGGCCATCGAGCAGCCAGGAGCCGTCGTCACGCTGCAACGCCCAGGCTTCGCTGTGGGCCGAGGGCAGCAATTCCCCCGTAATCGCTTCGAGCAAATCGCGCGGCGTCATGATGCCCTGCACCACGCCATATTCATCGACGACAAACACAAACCGCCCAGCGCCCTGGCGCAGTTGTTCGAGCAATTCGAGGCCACTCAAGGTTTCAGGCAAAAAATGCGCCGGCTGGGCGCAAGCGCGCAGGGGCTGTGCGGCGTCGGCCTGCAGGGACAGCAACTGCGCCACGCTGACCACGCCCACCACCTCGTCGAGCGAGCCCTGGCACACCGGGTACCACGAATGCGCACCACGCCCGCCATCGCGGCCGGCCAGGCGCAGGGCCTGGGCCACGGCCAAATCGGCCGACAGCCATTGCACCTCCGAGCGCGGCACCATGAGTGAGGTCAGGGGCCGGTCGTCGAGGCGAAAAACGTTTTGCACCAGCTGGTGCTCGTCGTCCTCGATCACCCCGGCCTCATGGCCCTCGTTCAGGCTGGCGGCAATTTCCTCTTCCGTTACGGCCCTGGCTGCCTTGTTGTCGATGCGCAACACCCCCAGCACTGCCTGTGTGGACAGCGCCAGCAAACGCACGAACGGCCCCGCCAGGCGCGCCAGCGCCGCCATGGGCCGCGCCACCAGGCGCGCCACCTGCTCGGGGTAAAGCTGGCCGATGCGCTTGGGCACCAGCTCGCCAAACACAATCGTCACAAAGGTGATACCCAGCACCACGGCGGCGGTAGCCGTCAGCTCGGCTGCCTTGGCCGGTGTGCCCAGGGCTAGCAGCCACTGGCCGAGGTCGGCGCTGAACGCGGCCTCGCCCACAATGCCGTTGACCATGCCAATCGAGGTAATACCCACCTGTACGGAGGATAAAAACTGCGTCGGGTCTTGCAGCAGCGCCAGCGCCTGGCGCGCGCCCTTGTCGCCACCATCGGCCAGACTCTGCAGCCGCAGTTTGCGGCTCGATGCCAACGCCAGCTCCGACATGGCAAACAGGCCATTGAGCAAAGTCAGCAGCGCAATCAGCAGAAAATCCATGGCTCCTACAACGCAAAAACGACCATGGCACTGTACTGTATCGGCGACATCCAGGGCTGCAGCGACGCCTTCGAGCGGCTGCTGGCGCACATCGGCTTCTCCCCCAGCCGCGACACCGTCTATCTGCTGGGCGACCTGGTCAACCGGGGGCCGGACTCGGGCGCCGTGCTGCGCCGCTGCATGGCCCTTGATGGCGCCGTGCGCCCCCTGCTGGGCAACCACGACCTGCACCTGCTGGCCACCGCCGCCGGCATTCGCCCCCCCGGGCGGCGCGACACCCTCGCCGCCATTTTGGCGGCGCCCGACCGCGACGCGCTGCTGCACTGGCTGCGCCAGCAGCCGCTGGTGCGCACACACACGCTCGCTGGTGAGCGCCTGCTCATGCTGCACGCCGGGCTGCTGCCCCACTGGAGCGCCGACGACGCCCTGGCGCGCGCCGCCGAGGTGCAAGCGGCCCTGCGCGGGCCGCAGTGGCAGGATTTTTTACGCGCCATGTACGGCAACCAGCCCGACCAGTGGAGTGACCACCTGGACGGCCTGGCGCGCCTGCGCGTCATCACCAACGTGCTGACACGGCTACGTTTTTGCTCGCCCGAGGGCGTGATGGACTTTGCCAGCACGGAAAGCGCCAGCCACCCGCCGCCGGGCCTGCTGCCCTGGTTCGACGTGCCCGGGCGCGCCAGCGGCGGCACGCTGATCGCCTTTGGTCACTGGTCCACCCTGGGCTGGATGAATCGCCCCGACCTGCTGGCCCTGGACACCGGCTGCGTCTGGGGCGGCTGCCTGACCGCCGTGCGTTTTGGCGCCACCCTGGCCGAACGTGAACGCTGCCAGGTGGCCTGCCCACAAGCCCAGACGCCGGGTTGAAGCTACAAAAAAGAGAGCTGCTGACGCTTGCTCCACAACGGTTTGAAGGCAAAAAGCACTTCAAACCTTCGCAGAACAAGCGCCAGCAGCTCTTATTTTGATAGCGAAAATCAGGCAGTACGCAGTGCAGCGCTCATGCCAGGCGACTGCCACAGCACGCCATCGCGGCCCGCAAGCAGCAGCTGCGCCTGCGGATGCGCTGCCGCCCAGGCGGGGGCAGCAGCGGGGCCTTGCACCATCAGCGCCGTGCCCCAGCCATTGACCGCAGCCACATCACGCGCCAGCAGCGCCACGCCGTGCACGCCGGTGGTCGGCCAGCCCGTGTGCGGATCGAGCACATGGTGCAGGCGACGGCCCTCGCGCACAAAGCCACGCTCGTAGTCCCCCGAAGAGGCCACCACGCCCTGGCCCTGGAGCTCGATCACACCCAGCAGCTGCGCCGGGCGGCGCGGATCGCGCACACCCACACGCCAGGGCCGGCCCTGCTGGCTGCCGCTGACGAGCACGTCGCCGCCGCCGTTGACCAGCGCATTGTCCACGCCCGCGCGCTGCAGCACCTGCAGGCCCGCCTGCAGGATGGGCAGCTTGGCGATTCCGCCCAGATCGAGCGCCATGCCCGGCTGCGCCAGGTAGGCCGTGCCGGCACGGGCGTCGAGCTGCAATGCGCCGCCATCGACGCGGCGCAGCGCCTGGGCGATTTGTGCCGGCGCCGGCATAGCCTGCTGGCCGGGCTCGAAATGCCAGCCGTCGAGCGCGCCCACGGTCGGATCGAACGCGCCCGCGCTGGCCTGGTACACCTGCTGCGCACTTTGCAGCACGGCCATGACCTCGGGCGGCACTGCCACCGCATGGCGGCCCGCTGCGGCGCTGATGCGGCGCACCACGCTGCTTTCGTCGTAGCGGCTGAGCAGCGCTTGCAGGCGCTGCATTTCAGCAAACGCCTGCTCGGTCGCACTGCGCAGCAGGGGTGCGGCCACACCATCGGCGACGATATCGACCCGCGTGCCCAACAGCACCCGACTCACTCGCTGCGGCGCCGCCGCCTGGGCCGCGCCGGGCAGGGCCCAGGGCAACGCCCCAAGCAAAGGCAGCGCCAGCGCAAAACGCCGCCGCGACAGCTGCCCACCTTGCCAACCGTTGTTCATGGCTCGCTCCTTCTGATCCTCTGGATTTACACCGACTGGTCGGCCATGAAATCGACGGCGGCCTTGACCTGCTCGTCGGTCAGGCTGGTGCTGCCACCGCGCGCGGGCATCATGCCCTTTTCACCCGTGAAGCCTTCGATGGCGTGCTTGTACATGGTGTCCTTGCCTTGGGCGATGCGCGGTGCCCACTCTTCCTTGTTGCCCGGCTTGGGTGCGCCAGCCACACCCGCAGCGTGGCACATGGAGCAGGTGCTGCCATAGACCTTTTTGCCCACTTCATTTTCAGCCGTTGCTGCAGGAGCGGCGGCAGGCGCAGCAGCGGGGGCAGCTGCAGCAGGAGCGGCGGCGGCGGGAGCGGCAGCCGGGGCAGCAGCCGGTGCTTCGGTCTTGCCGCAGGCGGCGAGCAGCAAGGCGGCCGCTGTCAGGGTCATGGACAGGGTGAATTTTTTCATGGGGTTGCCTTTCTTGATTGCAATAAAAATAAAAATGGAGTCCCGTTGCACGGCGCATCGCTGCACGTGCAACGGGCCGCCATCGTAGAACAAGTTGTTAGGGCGGCAGTGTGCGAGCCTTTCGTCTGAGTTCATTTGATATGTGTCAACATTCAAAAGAACATTCCAGGTGAACATTTAACCCTCGCACCGCCTACCTTGTACGCTGTAGCCTGGTATCCCCACCTTTCTGACCTGCTGCCATGCCCTTCTTTCGCACCCTGAACCGCCTACCCGCCTGGGTATTCGCGTGGTTCGTGCTGTGCTACGGCGTGGCCTATGCCAGCCCCATCGTGCAGCCGCGCAGCCTGGAGCTGGTGTGCGCCACAACCGGCGTGCTGCTGATCAGCCACAACACCGACGGCCTGCCCGACATTGCCAAGCCGGGGCTTGACTGCCCGCTGTGCCTGCTCGGCCAGGCCAGTGCTCCGCCGCCGCCTGCCTGGGCCGCGCAGCCCCCGCCCCTGTGTTCCTCCCCCGCCCTGGCCCTGCCACCCGCCAGGCCCTTTGTCTTGGCCCCTTCTGGCGCTCCACCGCCGGCCCGGGCCCCTCCCGTTTCCCTTTGCCAATCCTAAAAAGAGGCCAACCATGAGCAATAAGAGAGAAGACCTGAGCACCGAAACCGCCGGCCTGGGCCGTCGCCGTTTCATCAACACCGCCGCCCTGGCGGGTCTGACGGTGGGCGTTGCCGCGTGCAACGACAAGCCCGCTGCCGCCCCGGCTGCAGCCGCACCGGCTGCCGCACCGGCAGCGCCCGCAGCAAGCCATGGCGCTGCGGCCAACGTGCACCTCAAGCCCGGTGAGCTCGACACCTACTACGGCATCTGGAGCGGCGGCCATACCGGCGACATGCGCATTCTGGGCCTGCCATCGGGCCGTGAAATCCACCGCATTCCCTGCTTCGTGCCGGACGCGCTCGTGGGTTGGGGCATCACCAACGAATCCAAGGCGGTGATGGGCACCAAGGCCGACGGTCACCTCAAGTACACCGTTGCCGATACCCACCACACCCACGCCTCCTACAAGGACGGCAACTACGACGGCCGCTACGCCTGGATCAACGACAAGATCAACGCCCGCATCGCCCGTGTCCGCCTCGATTACTTCGTCTGCGACAAGATCACCGACCTGCCCAACGTGCAGGGCTTCCACGGCATTTTCCCGGACAAGGCTGACCCGGTCGATCCGGCCATCAACTACACCACGCGCGTGTTCTGCGGTGGCGAATTCGCTATCCCCCTGCCCAACAATGGCCAGGGCATCAACGATACTGCGAAATACCGTTCGATTTTTACCTGCGTCGATGCCGAAACCATGGATGTGCGCTGGCAGGTGCTGATCGACGGCAACTGCGATCTGGTGGCCACTTCGTTCGACGGCAAACTCGCCGCCACCAACCAGTACAACACCGAAAACGGCGTGCACTACGAGGACATGATGTCCGCCGAACGCGACGCCTGCCTGTTCTTCAACATCGCCCGTATTGAAGAAGCCGTCAAGGCCGGCAAGTTCACGACCATCGCTGGCTCCAAGGTGCCCGTGGTCGATGGCACGCACGAAGCCAACAAGGACGCCAAGACCGCCCTGGTGGCCTACGTCTCGGTGCCCAAGAACCCGCACGGCGTGAACGCCTCGCCCGATGGCAAGTACTTCATCTGCGCCGGCAAGCTCTCGCCCACCACCACCACCATCGAACTGACCAAGGTGCTCGACTGGTTCGATGGCAAGATGGAAAAGCTCGACGACGCCATCGTCGCCGAAGTCGAAGTCGGCCTGGGCCCTTTGCACACTGCCTTTGACGGCCGTGGCAACGCCTACACCACACTGTTCCTGGACAGCCAGATCGTCAAGTGGAACATCGAAAAAGCGATTGCCTTCACCAAGGGTGACAAGAACGCCAAGTACGTGGTCGATCGCCTGGACGTGCACTATCAGCCGGGCCACATCAACGCCTCGCACTCTGAAACCCGCGCTGCGGACGGCAAGTTCCTGGCCGTGGGTTGCAAGTTCTCCAAGGACCGCTTCCTGCCCGTGGGCCCGCTGCACCCCGAGAACGAACAGCTGATCGACATCTCGGGCGAGAAGATGGTGTTGCTGGCGGATCACCCGGTGCGCGGCGAGCCGCACGACTTCATCATCTTCAAGCGCGACATCGTCAAGCCCAAGCAGGTGTACAGCCTCGATGACTTCCCCTTGGCCATCAAAGACCCGAAGGAATCGGGCGTGACGCGCAACGGCAAGAAGGTCACCGTCAAGCTGACCTCGCAGGCCCCGGCCTTCTCGCTGCGTGAATTCACGGTGAAGAAGGGCGACGAAGTCACCCTGATCCTGACCAACCTGGACAAGATTGAAGACTTGACGCACGGTTTCGCCATCCCGAACTACAACGTCAACTTCATCGTCAACCCGCTGGAGACCAAGTCGGTGACCTTCATTGCCGACAAACCCGGTGTGTTCTGGTGCTACTGCACCCACTTCTGCCACGCGCTGCACCTTGAAATGCGCACGCGTATGATCGTCGAGGCCTGATAGCCTCTCCCCATGACAGGCGCTGCGCTGGCGCGCGGCGCCTGTTTTTCATTGGATAGTGTGATGTTCCCCCTCGGCCTGCAGCGGCTTGCTGCCTTTTGTTTTGCCCTGTTTCTGGCGCTGCTGCTGCACGCGCCCCGCGTCGCCCATGCAGGCGCCTACGAGGCCGAGTTACCGGCCAACCTGGCGACCACGCCAGCCATGTGCTCGCTACTGCCCTGCACCGAGGTGTTTCCGGGCGCCACCTATTTCTCCGAGCGCAAAGGCCAGCCGCCCTACGTCGAGGCCTACGACCACGAAGGGGCCGACAAAAAGCTGCTGGGCTACGTCATGCTGTCCACCGACATCACCGACACCCCGGCCTACTCCGGCAAGCCAGTGGTGACCCTGATCGGCATGGACAAGGCCGGGCATTTCGTCGGCATCAAGGTGCTCAAGCACTCCGAGCCGATCTTGCTGCTGGGTATTCCTGAATCTGCGCTGATCAACTTCAATAACCAGTACCTGGGCAAATCGGTCACCGACAGCATCGAAGTCGGCCCCTCGCGCCCGGACGAGAACATCCTCGGCGTCGATGCCATCTCGGGCGCCACCGTCACCGTCGTGGCGCAAAACCAGGTCGTCATGACCTCGGGCGCTGCCGTCGCGCGCCAGACCGGCATCATCGCGCCCACCGTGCGCGAACCGGCCCAATTTATCACCACCGGGCAGAAGTACGACTGGGCCCAGCTCGTGAAAATGGGCGCCGTGCAGCGGCTGCTGGTCAAGCCCGAACAAGTCGGCCTGCCACGCGGACCAGAGCCCTTCATCGAGCTGTGGTTTGGCGACTTGAATCAACCCGACGTGGGCAAAAGCCTGCTCGGCGACAACGGCTTTGACAGCCTGCACTCGCGCCTGAAAGAAGGCGAAAACGCGCTCTTCGTCATCAAGACAGCGGGCGATGAGTCTTTCAAGGGCTCGGGGTTTGTGCGCGGCGGCATTTTTGACCGCGTGCAGGTCAAGCAGGGCGCGGACGCGTTCACGTTCCGTGACCTTGATGCGCTCAACCTCTACGGCCTCGAAGCCGCTGGTGCGCCGCGCTATACCGAATCGAGCATCTTCATCATCCGCTCGCATTCGTTCTCAGCCGCCTACCCCTGGAAGTTCGCCTTCCTCGGCAACCGCGTGGACCGTGCCACGGGCCACCGCAGCTTTGCCGTGTTCGAGTCCAAATACTGGCTGCCAGCCGACTTGCTGCAAGGCGGGCGCCCCAAAGTGCAAGAGCCGGACGCGCCCTGGGTGCGCATCTGGAAAAACCAGGCCCTGCCCATCAGCCTGTTTGCCCTGCTGCTGATTGCCGTCACCGTGGTGTACGCCTTGCGTGAAAAGCTCACGCGCCTGTCCACGCACAAGAACAAGTGGCCGGTCAACGCCTTCAAGTACAGCTTCTGGGCCATCAGCATTTTCTGGATCGGCTTTCACTACATGGCGCAGCCGTCCATTACGCAGGTGCTGACCTGGTTCCACTCCATCTTGTTCCAGTGGACCTGGTCGCTGTTCCTGTCCGATCCGTTCATCTTCCTGTTCTGGATCTTCATCATCGTCACCGTCTTCCTGTTTGGCCGGGGCCTGTTCTGCGGCTGGATGTGCCCGTTCGGCTCGCTGCAGGAAGGCATCTACAAAATCGCCAAGGCCGTGGGCTTGAAGCGCTTTCAGACGGCGCTGCCGCAAAAGTGGCACGACCGCCTGAAATGGCTCAAGTACGCCATCTTCTTCTTCCTGCTCACGGTGTCGATGTTCTCCATGGGCCTGGCCGAGAAGCTGGCCGAGGTCGAACCCTTCAAGACCACCTTCCTGGTCGGCGTGATGAACCGCTCCTGGCCCTACGGCCTGTTCGTGGCCGCCATCCTGGGCGTGTCCATCTTCATCGAGCGGCCCTACTGCAAATACATCTGCCCGCTGGGCGCGTCGCTGGCCATGCCCAGCACCTTCCGTTGGTTTGGCTTGAAGCGCAAGCAGGATTGCAACAGCTGCAAGGCCTGCGCCGTGGGCTGCGGCGCGCAGGCGATCGACACCGATGGCCGCATCGACCACCGCGAGTGCCTGCACTGCCTCGACTGCATGATCCTGTACACCGACACCAAGGGCTGCCCGCCCCTGGCCAAGGAGCGCAAGCGCCGCGAAAAAGACGGCCTGGAGATCACGCCCATTGGCAAGAACGGCTACTTCATCCCCATCCACCCGGCCAAGGTGGAAGACCAGATCGCACCCAAGGCCAAGAACGGCGTCGATCCGCGTATGCCCACCGATGCCACCTTGCCCGCGCACAAGCATGACGTCGGCCTGGTGCAGTGGCTGCTGCTCGAAGCGCGCGACCACCTCTGGCCCTGGAGCAGCGAGGGCTGGCACAGCCGCCGCGCACTGCAAATGGCCGGTGTGGCCCTGGCCGTCGCCGCCACCGTGGCCTGGATCATGACCGCCATGGGCCACCTGTCCTCGGGCGCCATCATCGGCTGGTGGTTTGGCTGGAGCGTGTACGAGGTGCTGATTCGCCTCTCGGGCCGGCGTTACGTCAAAGACGGCCCATGGTGGCGCGACAATTACCGGATTTCCGGAGTGTTCGACATGATCAGCTACGTGGGCTTCAAGAACCTGATGATTGGCGCGGCCTTGTTCCTGCTGCTGCAGGCGCTGGGACTGTTCACGCCATGAAAGCTGCCATCACCCACTTAAGTGGGGCCCTGGTGCTGCTGTGCGCCGGGGCCGTACAGGCAGCAACCCTGAACGTGCGCCCCGGCGACGACCTCGCCGCTGCGGTGCGCCGCGCCCAGCCCGGCGATGTGCTGGAGATTGCGCGCGGCAAATACCAGGCCAACCTGCTGATCGACAAGCCCCTGACGCTGCGCGGCATCGACCGCCCCACCGTGAGCGGCGGCAACCAGGGCGACACCATCCGCGTGACAGTGCCCGACGTGGTTATCGAAGGGCTCATCGTCAGCGACTCGGGCGACAGCCTCAAAGACCAAAATGCCGGCATCTACCTCTACCCCGGCGCACACCGCGCCATCGTGCGCCGCTGCGACCTGACTTACAACCTCTTTGGCCTGTGGATCGAGAAGGCCAACGACGTGCTCATCGAGCACAACACCATCACCGGCAAGCGCGAGTACGACTCGCCCCAGCGCGGCAATGGCGTGCAGCTGTACAACACCAAGGGCGCCAAGATACTGAACAACAACATCAGCTTCGTGCGCGATGCGCTGTATGTGGACGTATCGCACCACGCATTGTTCAAAGGCAACAAGCTGCACCACAGCCGCTACGGCACGCACTACATGAACTCCTACTACAACCTGTGGGAGGACAACGACACGTTCTACAACCGGGGCGGCCTGGCCCTGATGGAAGTGCGCAACCAGGAGGTACGCAATAACCGCGCCTGGGGCAACTCGGACCACGGCATCATGCTGCGCACGCTGCAGGATTCGGTGATCGAAGGCAACGTCGTCGCCGGCAACAACCGGGGCTTTTTCATCTACGACGTCGAATACATCGAACTCAACAACAACCTGGTGGTGGACAACACCGTGGGCGTGCACCTCTCGGCCGGCTCGACGCGCAACGAAGTCGAAGGCAACGACTTCATTGATAACCGCGAGCAGGTGCGCTACGTCGGCGCACGCGATGAAACCTGGGGCCAAAAGCGCGGCAACCACTGGAGCAACTACATTGGCTGGGATCGCAACGGCGACAGCATCGGCGACGTGCCCTACGAGGCCAACGACATGGTCGATCGCCTGATCTGGCGCCACCCCAGCATCAAGCTGCTGCTGGCCAGCCCGGCCGTGCAGGCGCTGCGCCTGGTGGCACAACAATTTCCCATTTTGCGTGTGCCCTCGGTGGTTGATCCCCAACCGCACATGCGCCCATTTCATGAAGATTGGAGTCAGTGGCGTGGCAAGCATTTCCCCGGCCAGTAACGATAGGGCCATTGCCTTGCGCGGTGTGCGCAAGCATTTCGGTGCGCTGCACGCTGTCGATGGTGTCGATCTGGACATTGCCCAGGGCGAGATTTTTGGCCTCATCGGCCACAACGGCGCAGGCAAGAGCACCTTGTTCAAGATGATGCTCGGCCTCATCACGCCCACCGCCGGCAGCATCGTCATCGGTGGCACGCCCGTGGGTGGGCGCGACTTTCGCCAGGCCCGCCGCCAGCTCGGCTACCTGCCCGAGAACGTGGTGCTGTACGACAACCTCGACGGCTTGGAGACCCTGCACTTCTTCGCCCGCCTCAAAGGCGCGCCGCTCGATCAATGCCAGCCCATGCTCGAACGCGTGGGCCTGGCGCACGCCGGCAAACGCCCGGTGCGCGAGTACTCCAAGGGGATGCGCCAGCGCCTGGGCTTTGCGCAAGCGCTCTTGGGCAGCCCGCGCGTGCTGTTCCTCGACGAGCCGACCAATGGCCTCGATCCGCAGGCCATCCGCGACTTTTACGCCACCCTGCGCGGCCTGCAGCAGCAGGGGGTGACCGTCATCATCACCTCGCACATCCTGTCGGAGCTGCAAGAGCGCGTCGATCGCCTGGCCATTCTCGCCAGCGGCCAGCTCCAGGCCCTGGGCAGCGTGCAGGAGCTGCGCGAGCGCACCGGCCTGCCGCTGACAGTAGAAATCGACCTGGCGAGCGACGCCGTCGCCCCTGCCACCGCCGCCTTGCAGGCCGCCACCGGCTGCAGCGCCCTGCCACGCGCGCAGGGGCTGGAGCTGCAATGCCCGCGCGAACACAAAATGGCCGTGCTCGCCGCCCTCGCACCCCTGGGCGCGCAGGTGCGTGACGTGCGCCTGATCGAACCCTCGCTCGAAGACATGTTCTTCGGCCTCTCTGCCTGATCGTCCTGCCCCATGGAACTGACCCCTATCCTCACTGTGGCCACCAAAGAGCTGCGCGACCGCCTGCGCAACCGCTGGGTGCTGGCCGTGGCCCTGGTGTTCACCATTTTCTCGCTCGTCATCGCCTACTTTGGCGGTGCGCAGCAGGGCCAGGTGGGCTTTCGCTCGATCGAATTCACCATCGCCAGCCTGGTCAGCCTCGTCATTTACCTGATCCCGCTGATCGCGCTGCTGCTGGGCTTTGACGCCATCGTCGGCGAGCGCGAGCGCGGCTCGCTGGACCTGCTGCTGGCACTGCCGATCACGCGCCTGGAGCTGCTGCTGGGCAAATACCTGGGCCTGGCGCTGGCGCTCACACTCTCGACCGTGGCCGGCTTTGGCGCCGTAGCGCTCATCATGGTGCGCCACCTCAATGCCAACGCGCTCTACCACTTCTTCGGTTTTGTCCTCAGCTCGGTGTTGCTCGGGCTGGCGTTCCTGAGCCTGGCAGTGCTGCTGTCGGTGCTGGCACGCGAGCGCACCCGCGCCTCGGGTCTGGCCATTGCCACCTGGTTCTTCTTCGTGCTGGTGTTCGACCTGCTGCTGCTGGGTCTGCTGGTGACCACGGGCGGCCAGTTTGCCAGCGACGCCTTTGCCTGGCTGCTGCTGCTCAATCCAGCCGACGTGTTCCGCATCCTCAACGTCTTCTCGCTCGACGACGTGCGCACCCTCTACGGCCTGGCCAGCGTGGTGCCCGCCTCGCTGGGCAACCCGCTGACCATGGGCGGCGTCATGCTCGCCTGGATCGCCCTGCCCCTCGCCCTTGCCCACTGGAGATTCAAGCCATGATGCCCCGCGCCCTGTCCCGCCACGCCCTGCTCGCCACACTCACCGCCCTGGCCCTGCTCGGCGGCTGTGGCGACAAAGCCGCCGAGCAGCAGTCGATGGCCCCAGTCGAGATCGACCGGACAACCTCCTGCGAACTCGACGGCATGTTGCTCTCGGACTACGCCGGCCCCAAGGCGCAGATCCACTACGCCGGCCAGGACAAGCCTTCTTTCTTCTGCGACACGGTCGAACTCTTCAACACCCTGCTCGCTGGTGAACAAGTGCGCGCCGTGCGCGCCGTGTACGTACAGGACATGGGCCAGGCCGACTGGGAGCACCCGCAAGGCCATTGGATCGACGCCAAAGGCGCCTACTACGTCGTCGGCGGCAAGCGCAAAGGCTCCATGGGCCCAACCATTGGCAGCTTTGCCCAAGAACCGGACGCTGCCAAGTTCGCCCAGGAATTCGGCGGCAAGGTGCTGCGCTTTGCCGACATCAAGCTCGACATGGTCGATCTGAGCGGCGGCGCACTGCACGACACCCGCATGTAAATGGCACCGCCCGCCCTGCCCCGCCTGCAGCGCCGCGCCTGGCTGGCCATCGGCCTGGGCGGCCTGCTCGTCAGTGGCGGCCTGGCGGCCTGGCAGTGGCGTGCCCGCCCCGTGGCGGCGGCACTGCCCGAGGATGATTACTGCCTGGTCGCCCCGCCCAGCCCCTACGACCCAGCGAGCGGCCTGCCCCTGACGGCTGCCCGCGCCGTGCCAGCGGACGCCCGCTGCCCGGTCTGCGGCATGTTCCCGGCACGCGCGCCGCAATGGGCGGCGCAGCTCATCTTTGCCAACGGCGAGGCGCATTTCTTCGACTCGCCGCTGTCGCTCTTCATGTACCTGCAGGACATGCCGCGCTACAGCCCGCAGCGCAACGCCAGCGAAGTCGTGGCGCGCTACGTCAGCGACAGCAACGCCGCCCCCGGCCAGGGCTGGCTGGCAGCGGAGCAGGCGTTTTACGTCCACGGCTCGAACGCACGTGGCCCCATGCGCGCGGGCAACCTGCCCGCCTTTGCCAGCCGCGCTGCCGCGCAGGAATTTGCCACGCGCCGAGGGGGCGAAGTGCGCAGCTTTGCCCAGGTGGACGCAGCCCTCATCGCCGAACTGACCCAGCGCAACCCAGACAACGGGCACGCGGGGCACAACAAACTCTGAATTGCTATTAAAAAAATAGCTGCTCGCGCTTGACTGGCAAGCGTTAGCAGCTATTTTTCTTTGGTTTTTACCCTTCAACAGGGGCGTTGATGGCAACCGTGGGTGGCGCTACGGGCTCTAGCGCCACTGGCGCCTTGAACAAGGCGGCGAGCTTGCGCCGGGGCTTGATGTTGGCCGAGACGCCGCCACGCGCTGGCACACCGGCCTTGGGCGCAACCTCCCAGCTGGCAGACTCGCTCGCTTGGTGGCGCGCTTCGTAAGGCTTGTCGAAGAACGGATCACGTGCCACGGCTGGGGCGCGGTAGCTGCTGCGGCGCGGCGCCGGGCTGTCGCCAGCGCCCGCTGGCTCGCGGCCCTCGCGGCCACCGTCCTCACGCCAGGCGCGGCGCCCGTCATTGAAGCGCCCGCGCGGGCGCTCGTCGTCGAGTTCGATGGCTTCGACCTCGATTTTTTTCTTGATCAGCTTCTCCACCTCGGCCACCAGGCGGGTGTCGCTGCTGGCGACCAGGGTCACGGCCAGACCGCTGGCGCCGGCGCGGCCCGTGCGGCCAATGCGGTGCACGTAGTCTTCGGCGTTGAACGGTACGTCGTAGTTGAACACCGCTGGCACGTCCTTGATGTCCAGGCCGCGTGCTGCCACGTCGGTGCACACCAGCAGATCCACATCACCGGTCTTGAAGGCTTCGAGCGCCTTGAGGCGCTCGTCCTGGCTCTTGTCGCCATGCAGGGCGGCAGCGCGCAGGCCGTCGCGCTCCAGGGCGCGCGTCAGGCGCGCGCAGCCGAGTTTGCTGTTGACGAAAACGAAGGCCTGGCGGATGGCACGTTCTTTGAGCACCTTGCGGATGGCGCGGCGCTTGTCGTCGTCCTGGGCGCTGAAAAAGCGCTGCTCGACGGTGGAGGCGGTTTCGTTCGGGCGCGCCACCTCGATGGTGACGGGGTTTTGCAGGTAGCTGCCGGCCAGGCGCTTGATCTCGGGCGAGAAAGTGGCCGAGAACAGCAGCGTGGTGCGGCTCTTGGGCAGGTAACTCAGGATGCGCTGCAGGTCGGGCAGGAAGCCGATGTCGAGCATCCGGTCGGCCTCGTCGAGCACCACGTATTCGACCTGGTTCAAGATGGCGTTCTTGGCCTCGATGTGGTCAAGCAGCCGCCCGGGCGTGGCCACCAGCACCTCGACGCCTTTTTTCAGCTCGATGGTCTGCGGCTTCATATCCATGCCGCCAAAGACGACGGTGCTGCGCAGCTTGGTGTACTTGGCGTAGAGCGCAATCTGCTGCGCCACCTGATCGGCCAGTTCGCGCGTGGGCAACAGCACCAGGGCGCGCACCGGATGGCGCGCGGGCGAGGCGGAGCTGTTTTCGTGCTGCATCAGGCGCTGCAACAGCGGCAGCGAGAAGGCCGCCGTCTTGCCCGTGCCAGTCTGGGCCGCGCCCATCACGTCCTGGCCCGAAAGCACGACGGGAATGGCCTGCGCCTGGATCGGCGTCATGGTCTCGTAGCCCATGTCGGCCACGGCACGCTTGAGCGGTTCAGCCAGCGTAAGGGAGGAATAGGAATTGCTCATGAACCCGTGATTGTCGCACCGCCAGTGAAAACCCTGTATTTTTTCTTACACCACAGAAGCAGAAAAGGCCGTTCAGGCCTTGGGCAAGGTGACGCCGACCTGGCCCTGGTACTTGCCGCCCCGGTCTTTGTACGAGACTTCGCACACGTCGTCGGGGTCGCTCTCAAAGAACAGCACCTGGGCGCAGCCCTCGCCGGCGTAGATGCGCGCCGGCAACGGCGTGGTGTTGGAAAATTCCAGCGTCACATAGCCCTCCCACTCGGGCTCGAAGGGCGTGACGTTGACGATGATGCCGCAGCGCGCGTAGGTGCTTTTGCCCAGGCAGACGGTGAGCACGTTGCGCGGGATGCGAAAGTATTCGACGGTGCGCGCCAGGGCAAAGCTGTTGGGCGGAATGATGCAGCTGTCGCCCTGGAAATCGACGAAGCTTTTTTCATCAAAATTCTTCGGATCGACCACCGTGCTGTGGATGTTGGTGAACACCTTGAATTCGGGCGCGCAGCGAATGTCGTAGCCGTAGCTGCTGGTGCCGTAGCTGATGATTTTCTTGCCCTCGGCCTGGCGCACCTGGCCGGGCTCGAAGGGCTCGATCATGCCGTGCTGCTCGGCCATGCGGCGGATCCATTTGTCGCTTTTGATGCTCATGCTGCAAGCTCCTTGCAATTACTATGATTTTGATAGCTGCTTGCGCTTGTTGGGCGAGCGCAAAAGCCGTATTTTGCCTTTGAAACCCCAGCAGCGGGCCCGCCGCGCGCGCAAAAAAATGCCCCGCCGGGCGGCGGGGCAGAGAGCAAGAGCAGGCGTGGTGCTTACTCCTTGATGCTCACGCTTTGGTAGTTCTTGTCGGCGCTGATCTCAGCTTCCGAGAACGGCAGGCGCAGCCACTGCTGGGCCGCGTAGGCCTGGGTGTAGTCGGCGTAGTGCGCCGAGGCCGGATCGTCCGACAGCGAGAAGGTCAGGAAGGTGTACGCCTCCACGCCGCCGCTGGGGAAGCTCACCACATGCATATAGGTGTTGCCGTGGGGCTGTCCGTCCATGCTGTAACCGCCTTTGTTCAGCGGGTTTTCCGAGCAGGCAATGGTGAAGTAGCCCAGCGGACCGCAACCACCGTAGAGGGCAATCTTCTTGCCCGCACGCTGTGAGAACAGCAGCTCACCACGCGGCGCATCAAAAGCAAAGCCCGATGCCTGCACCTTTTGCACCGCAGCCGACAGCGCCTGGCGCAGCTTGTCGGCGGCAGCTGGGTTGATGCCACGCGGGGTATTGAGCGGATCGGCCGCGCTGAACGGCACGCTGTACAGGTCGGCTTCCTTGATGGCAGTCGTGGCGTTGCCCCAGAACTCATCCCAGACATGCGAGCCGCGCGAATCGACGTTGCCCTTGTTGTCCCAGGCGGCCAGTGCGGCACAGGCGGCGCTCAGCTCTGTGCTCGGCCCCTGGCACAGCAGCGCCAGCACCTCGCCCTTGAAGCGTTCGGCGGCGTACATCCGGTTATTGAGCACCATCTGGCGCACGATGGCGCTGCTGGCCTTGTTGCCGCTGTAGCCGTCGGTGCCGGCCAGGCGTTCGAGCGCCATGGTGTGGCCCAGGCGGGTGCGCAGGGTTTGCGAGGCCGTGCCGGCGGCGCCAAAGATGGCGGGGTAGCCGGTCAGCGGCTGGTTCGGGTTCGCCAGCCAGTAGCTGTCGTTCATGTTGCCAACGTAGTCCGAGCGCAGCAAACCCGGCATACGGGCAACACCAATCGCCCCTTTTTGCACCGAATCGCTGTCCGTGCTCCATTCGCACGCACTGTTGGAGCCATCGAGAATCGGCACATTGGGCACAGCGCTGGCCATGAGCTTGCCAATGGGCGTAGTGCAGGCGGCGAGTTTGTCCGGCGGCACATTGGGCACGGCGCCAATGTCGGCATACCAGGCCTGGCTGTTGCCGCGCGCCACAGCCACGGTGTTGACCCAGGGAATGGCGGCCTCTTCCTTCTGGATTTTCATGAACTCGTCGAGCGAGCCCGCCATGTTCCAGCGCATCCAGTTGCGCAGGCTGCGGAAGTTCTGGCCGTTGATGTCGCGGATGGCAAAGGTGAAGTTGCCCAGCGCCGCATTCAGGCTCGACAGGTTGATGAGCGGGCCATATTCCGTCTTGTACAGGGTGCGCTGCACCGCGCTCGTGCCGCCGCCCGGCTGCAGCACCTGCACGCTGATGGTGCTGGCCGCCATCTTCTTGGCCTGGCCGTCCACCAGGTAGCTAGTCGGGTCGCTCGGCGCCAGGGTGAGTTGGAACAGGCCAAAGCGGCGCGCGGTCGAAACGGTGTGGCTCCAGGCAACGTTGTCGTTGAAGCCGATCTGGATCATGGGCAGACCCAGGAACGAGGCGCCGCTGACGTTGAGCTGGCCCGGAATTGTCAGGTGTGCCTGGTAGAAGCGGTCGCCCCCCTTCCAGTACCAGTGCGGGTTGCCGAACATCACCGGGCTACCCTCACCCGTCGCCGCCGGCGCAAAGCCGTACATATTGCTGCCCACGCCGGCGCTGCCGCCGACCTCCAGCGCCGGTGGTGTGAAGCTCTCGGGTGTGAGCGTGCCTTCGCTTTGCTGTGCGCGCCGATTCTGCACCGCTGCCGCCGGTGCACCGGTGGCGATCTGCGGCACAAAGTTGCTGTAGCCAGCAGCCAGGTTGGCGGCGTAGGCGCGGCGCAGCAGGTCACGCTCGGTAATCGGTTTGACCCAGGCCGCATCACGGCAGGCAGCATGGGCGCCAGCGCTGCCCTTCACATCACGCAAATAACGGTTGTAGCCGGCGACAAAACCGGACACCAGCTTGCGCATGTCCTCGCTTTGCGCTGCCGCCAGGCTATCGAGCATGTCGTCGGAGACAACATGACGGAAGAAAAAATCAGACTCCAGGTTAACTGGGCGGCCAATGGTGCTCTTATTCACCGCCAGGGCATCACCGCCCAGGTATTGCGAGCGCTCGCCTCGGTAGGTGAGAAAAGCATCGGCCATGGTGCAGAGGTTGTCCTGCGCCTGGGCATAGGCATAGCCGTAGCCCAGATTGCCCCAGTTGCTGGCCTTGATGTGCGGCACACCCATGGTGGTGCGGCGGATCTCCACCTGGTAGGTGCTGTCCTGGCCACTGTCGCCACCGCCACCACCGCAGGCGGTCAAAGTAGCCACGGCCAACACCGACAGCGGCCACAGGCCGCGTTGAAAAATGCGCTTCATTGTTGTCTCCAAATATCTGCCCTCTACCAATCCGGGGCAAGGCGCAGTTTAGAGGCGCATACCTTGTTTCAGCCACAACCACTGTCACATACTGGACACAAAAAAGGGCTGCCAGCGGCAGCCCTTGACACACAGCACGCAGCGCTTATTGGCCGCCAGGCACCTTGCCATCCACGCCCTTGACGTAGAAGTTGATGCTGGTGAGGAATTTGTCGTCGGCCACAGCATCCTTGTCGAGCACGGCCTTGCCGGCGTTGTCCACGATGGGGCCCTTCCAGATGACGAAGCTGCCATCCTTGAGCCCGGCCTTGACGGCATCGACCTTGGCGCGCACCTCGGCTGGCACGTCCTCCGCCAGCGACACCAGATCGACCGCGCCCTCCTTCACGCCCCACCAGGCCTGGCCGGTCTTCCAGGTGCCATCGAGCACGTCCTTGGTGGCCTTGGTGTAGTACGGCAGCCAGTTGATAACGGCAGAACCCAGGTGCGCCTTCGGGCCGTAGGCCGTCATATCGCTGTCCCAGCCAAAGGCGCGCTTGCCTTTTTCCTCAGCCGTCTTGAGCACAGCGGGCGAGTCGGTATTCTGGAACAGCACGTCGGCGCCACCGTTGATCAGGCTGGTGGCGGCCTCGGTTTCCTTGGGCGGGCTGAACCACTCGTTGACCCACACGACCTTGGTCTTGATCTTCGGATTCACGCTCTGTGCGCCCAGGGTGAAGCTGTTGATGTTGCGCAGCACCTCCGGAATCGGCACCGAGCCGACCACGCCCAGGGTGCCGGTCTTGCTCATGCTGCCAGCGACGATGCCTGCCAGGTACGCGCCTTCGTAGGTGCGGCTGTCAAACGTGCGCACGTTCTCGCGCGTCTTGTAGCCGGTGGCGTGCTCGAATTTCACATCTGGAAATTCCTCGCCCAGCTTCTGCATCACGTCCATGTAGCCAAAGGTGGCGCCGACGATCAGCTTGTTGCCCTGGCCGATCAGGTCGCGGAACACACGCTCGGCGTCCGCGCCCTCGGGCACGCTCTCGACGTAGGTGGTAGCGATCTTGTCGCCAAACTCGGCTTCGAGCTTCTTGCGCGCCTGGTCGTGGGCATACGTCCAGCCGCCATCGCCCACCGGGCCGATGTAGGCAAAGCCGATTTTGAGCGGCTCGGGCTTGGCTGCAGCCGCCGGAGCGGCTGCCGGGGCCGGGGCCGCAGCGGCGGGCGCCGCCTCTTCTTTCTTGCCGCAGCCCACGAGGGCAGCGGCGGCCAGCGCCGTCACGGCGGCGCATTGCAACAGGGAACGCTTGTGCAAATCGGTCATGGTGAGTCTTTACAACACAAATGAAAAGGAAACCTTACTTGGCGTCGGTGCCCGGCACCTTGCCGTCGATGCCGGCAACGTAGAAGTTGATGCTGCTCAGGAACGGCAAATCGCCCACCTGGCCGGCCGCCAGGCGCTCCTGGCCGGCGTTGTCCTTGACCGGGCCAGTCCAGACGGCAAAGCTGCCATCCTTGAGGCCGGCGCGGGCCTTGGCGACGCGATCTTTGATGTCTTGCGGCACATCGTCGGCAATTTTCAGCAGGTCGATCGCACCTTCTTTCACGCCCCACCAGTGGGCGCCGCCCTGCCATTGGCCGGCCAGGGTGTCCTGCACCACCTTGCTGTAGTAAGGCGTCCAGTCGATCACGGCCGAGCCCAGGTGCGCCTTGGGTGCAAAAGCACTCATGTCGCCATCCTTGCCGAAGGCGCGCACGCCGCGCTCCTCGGCGGTCTTGAGTACCGAAGGCGAATTGGTGTTCTGGTACATCACGTCCACGCCGCCATTGATGAGCGACGTAGCGGCCTCGGCCTCCTTGGGCGGGCTGAACCATTCGTTGACCCACACCACCTTGGCTTTGATCGCCGGATCGACGCTCTGCGCGCCCAGCACAAAACTGTTGATGTTGCGCACCACCTCAGGAATCGGCACCGAGGCGACGACGCCGATGGTCTTGGTCTTGCTCATGCCGCCGGCGACGATGCCCGCCAGGTAAGCGCCTTCAAACGTCTTGGTGTCGTAGGTGGCCACGTTAGGCGCCTGCTTGTAGCCGGTGGCGTGCTCAAACTTCACCTGCGGCAGCTCGGCCGCCGCCTTTTGCACGAATTCCTGGTAACCAAAGCTGGTGGCAAAAATGAGCTGCTTGCCCTGGCTGGTCATGTCGCGCAGCACGCGCTCGGCGTCGGCGCTCTCGGGCACGCTCTCGACGAACGAGGTTTCTATCTTGTCGCCAAACTTCTCCTGAATGGCCTTGCGCCCGAGGTCGTGCTGGTAGGTCCAGCCGCCATCGCCAATCGGGCTGACGTACACAAAGCCAATGTGCAGCTTGTCGGCGGGCGCTGCGGCTGCAGCCGGGGCGGCGGCAGCGCTCGCCGGCACCTCTTCTTTCTTGCTGCAGCCAGCCAAGGCGGCAAGGGCAAGGGCGGACAGGGCCGCCGTCTGGAGCAGGGTGCGTGGAATCATGGGATAAGCAAAGAACAAAGAAAAATCAATGGCCGGGATGGAAGGACTGACCCAGCGAGGCCGGCATGTTCGCACGAATCCAGGCCGGATTGCGCGATATCAAGACCAGCACCAGGATGGTCGCCAGGTACGGCAGCATGGACAACAGCTGGCTCGCCAGCTCCACCCCCGTGGCCTGCAGGTGAAACTGCAGCATGGTGACACCGCCAAACAAATACGCCCCGAGCAGCACACGCGCCGGGCGCCAGGTGGCAAAGGTGGTCAGGGCCAAGGCAATCCAGCCGCGCCCGGCGACCATGCCCTCGACCCACAGCGGCGTGTACACGGTGGAGACGTAAGCCCCGGCCAGGCCGCACAGCGCACCGCCAGCCACCACCGCCAGCAGGCGGATGCGCCGCACCGGATACCCCAGGGCGTGCGCCGCCTGCGGCGACTCGCCCACCGAGCGCAATACCAGCCCGGCGCGCGTGTAGTACAAAAACCAAACAATGGCCCCCGCCAACAGCACCGTGCCATAGACCAGCGGGTGCAGGCGAAACAGCGCCGGCCCCAGCACAGGAATATCGCCCAGCAGCGGCAGGGCAAAGCTGGGCGATGTCGGCAGCTTGGCCTGCACGTAGCCCAGCCCGGCAAAAGCAGAGAAACCCACGCCAAAGAGCGACAGCGCCAAGCCGGTGGCGTACTGGTTGGTGCCCAGCCAGATCACCAGCAGGCCCAGCAGCGCCGCCAGCAGTGCCCCGGCCGCCATACCGGCGAGCAGCCCCAAGGCAAAGCTGCCGGTGTGCACCACGGTGGCAAAGCCGGCAACGGCGGCGCACAGCATCATGCCCTCGGCGCCGAGGTTGACGATGCCGGCTTTTTCGTTGATCAACAGGCCCAGCGCTGCCAGCGCCAGCACCGTGCCGGCGCTGAGCGTGGCGCCCAGCAGCAATGCGTACGATTCCATCAATGCGCCTCCTTGTGCGCAGCCGCCCAGCGCAGGCGGTAGGCCACCAGGGTGTCGCAGGCCAGCAGCGTGAACAGCAGCAGCCCCTGGAACACGCCCGTCAGCGCCTTGGGCAGCCCCAGGCGCGATTGCGCCAGCTCACCGCCGATATAAAACATGCTCATCAAGAGCGCCGACAGCACCATGCCCACCGGGTGCAGGCGCCCGACGAAGGCAACGATGATGGCGGCAAAACCGTAGCCCGCCGGCACGTAGGGCGTGAGCTGGCCAATGGGCCCGGCCACCTCCAGCGCCCCGGCCAGACCGGCGGCGCCGCCCGAGATCAAGAGCGCCACCCAGAGCGCGCGGCGCGAGGAAAAACCGGCGTAGCGCGCCGCTGCCGGCGCCAGCCCCCCGACCTGCAGCGCAAAGCCGGCACGGGTGCGGAACAGGAACACCCACAGCGCCGCCGCTGCCGCCAGCGCCAGCGGCAGGCCGATGGTGACGCGCGAGCCGGCAAACAACTTGGGCATCTGCGTCACGCGCTCGAACATCTTGGTCTGCGGAAAGTTGTAGCCCATCGGGTCCTTCCAGGGCCCGTACACCAGGTAGCTCAGCAGCAGCGTGGCCACGTACACCAGCATCAGACTGACCAAAATTTCGTTGGCGTTGAAACGGTCGCGCAGCAGCGCCGTGATGCCCGCCCAGGCCATGCCGCCGAGCACCCCAGCGCACAAAATTGCCGGCACGATCCAGGGCCCGGTGCCCTTGTCTGCCAGCAGGGCGACGCCGCCGGCGGCAATGGCGCCGAGGACGAACTGGCCCTCGGCGCCAATGTTCCAGACGTTGGAGCGAAAGCACACCGCCAGCCCCAGGGCGATGAGCAGCAGCGGCGTCGCCTTGACGGCCAGCTCCCCCAGGGCGTAAGGGGTTTTGATGGGTTCCCAGAAAAACACCTGCAGGCCGCGCAGCGGGTCTTTGCCCAGGGCCATGAACAACGCCACACCAATGACCACCGTGATCGCCAGCGCCAGCACTGGCGCGCCGTAGGACCACAGGCGCGAGGGCGCGGGCCGCGCTTCAAGCTTGAACATCGGCCGCCTCCTGCGCTTGCAGGGCGCCCAGGTGCGCCTGCACGTCGGCGTGCCACAGGCCGCTCATCCATTCGCCAATGCGCTCGACGCTGGCGTCGGCACGGGGTACGGAGGGCGAGAGGTGGCCCTTGGCCAGCACATACAGGCGGTCACTCATTTCAAACAATTCGTCCAATTCTTCACTGAGCACCAGCACCGCGCAGCCCTGGTCGCGCAGGGCCAGGATGGCGCCACGGATTTGTGCTGCCGCGCCCACGTCCACGCCCCAGGTCGGCTGGCTGACGATGAGCAGTTTCGGGCCGGCGTCGATTTCGCGGCCCATGATGAATTTCTGCAAGTTGCCGCCCGAGAGCGACTGCGCCGGCGCATCCGGCCCACCGGCCTTGACGCCAAAGCGCTCGATGATGCTGCGCGCCTGCGCCCGCAGCGCGCCCAGGCGAATCCAGCCGCCGGCGCCAAGCGCATCCTCGCGCGTGAGCAGCAGGTTGTGCGCCAGCCCCAGGCTGGGCACAGCGCCGCGCCCGAGGCGCTCCTCGGGCACGAAGTGCAGCCCCAGCGCACGCCGCTGGCCCGCACCCAGGCGCCCGGCAGCAACCATGCCCTGGGGGCCGCGAATTTGGACCATGGCGGGCGCCGCACGCCGGTCCTCGCCCGAGAGGGCGTACAGCAGCTCTTTTTGCCCATTGCCCGAGACACCGGCAATGCCCACCACCTCGCCGGCGCAGACCTGCAGCTGCAAATCGACCAGATCGACGCCAAAGGCATCGCCGCGCGCCAGGCTCAGGCCCTGCACGCTGAGCACGGGCGCGCCCGCCTGCGCTGCACGCGGCACATGCACCGGCGGCTCGGCACCGATCATCAGGCGCGAGAGCGAGGCGTTGCTCTCCTGGCGCGGGTCGCACACGCCCGTCACCTGGCCCGCGCGCACCACGGTGCAGGCGCTGCACAGGGTGCGGATTTCGTGCAGCTTGTGGCTGATGTAGAGAATGGAGCAGCCCTCGCGCGCGAGCTGCTGCAGCACGACAAAGAGCTTTTCCACCGCCTGCGGCGTGAGCACCGAGGTCGGCTCGTCCAGAATCAAAAGGCGCGGGTTGGTCAGCAAGGCGCGAATGATCTCCACGCGCTGCATCTCGCCCACCGAGAGTGTGTGCACCGGGCGCAGGGGGTCGATGTCCAGGCCGTATTCGCTGGCCTTGTCGGCAATGCGGCGCGTGACCTCGGGCAGGCTGTGCGTGCGGTCGAGCCCGAGCCAGACGTTCTCGGCCACGGTCAGGGTGTCAAACAGGCTGAAATGCTGAAACACCATGGCGATGCCCAGCGAGCGCGCCTCCTGCGGGTTGCGAATGTGCACCACGCGGCCATCAATGCGCACCTGGCCTTCATCGGGCTTGACGGCGCCGTAGATGATTTTCATCAGCGTCGATTTACCGGCCCCGTTCTCGCCCAGCACGGCGTGAATCTCCCCGGCGCGCACGGCCAGGTCGATGCCGTCGTTGGCCACCACGGCGGGGTAGCGCTTGGTAATGCCCGTCAACTGCAAGCGCAGCGCCGCTGGGGCTACGGCAGCGCCAGCGGCAGGGTGGTCAGAAAAATGCATGGCGCGGATTGTCTCTCAAAATCGCCAATCCCCAGGATTAAAAAGGGTGCTAGGGCTTATTCCACGCGCGCTAGCAGCTATTGTTTTAATAGCTGCAGAGGCACGCCTCTCCATCCTGTTCAGCCCTGCACGACACCGTTGCGCCCCGCACGCTTGGCGCTGTAGCAGGCCATGTCGGCTGCGTGCAACAGTTCGGCCACACTGGCAAAGCCAGCGTCCAGGCGCACCAGGCCAATGCTGGCGCTCAGCGTAAAGCTGCGCCCCTGGTAGCGCGGCTCCCAAGCCTGCAGCGCAGCGCACAGCTCCTCGGCCAGGGCCAGGCCGCGTGCGACCGTGCAGCCGGGCAGCACCAGGGCAAATTCGTCGCCTCCCAGGCGCGCTGCCCAGCCCAGGGCGCGCACCTGGGTTTGCAAAAAATGGGCCACCTGGCGCAGCAGGTCGTTGCCGGCCTCGTGCCCGGCTTCGTCGTTGATGACGGCAAAGTGATCCAGGTCGAGAAACAGCAACACCCCGCCCTCATCCTGCGGCCCGGGCTGGGCCTGGTACTGCGTCTGGTACGGCGCCAGCAAGGGCTGCAGGCGCTGCTCCAGCAGCTGGCGGTTGGGCAGCTGCGTCAGCGCGTCGTGCCCGGCCTGCCAGTCCTGCTGGCGCTGCGCCTGGCGCTCGGCCGTCAGGTCTTCGAGCAGCCACAACGAGCCTGCGCCCTCGTGCAGCGCCCCCAGCACATAAGCCTGCACCCGCACCCAGACGGCGCCGCCATCGCGGCGCAGCAGGCACATCTCCCCATGAAAAGCGCCATGGGCACGAAACGCCTGCCCCACCTGGCGCGTGATGCGTTCGTAATCGGTCACTGCCGCGTGCAGCACGCCCACATGCAAGCCCTGCAGCGCTTCACGCCGCGCCCCCAGCATCTGGCAGGCTTGGCGGTTGAGCAGCGCCAGCCGCCCGGCCCGGGTGATGATGATGCCCAGCGGCGCATGTTCGAGCACCGCCTGGAACTGGCCTTGCTGCTGCACCAGTTCAGCGCGCAAAACCGCCCGCTGCTCCCCCAGCTGCTGCAGCACCTGGGCCAGCACCCGCACCTCACCGCGCGCCTGGGGCCAAGGTGTCAGGGGCTCGGCATCGGCCTGCAAAAGCTGCGGTGCCCGCTGGCGCAGCAGCGCCAGCGGCTGCGCCAGCCAAGTCAGCAGCAACACCAAACCCAGGGCCAGCAACAACAGCCAGGCGGCCACCTGCCCCAACCCATCGCCTTGCTGCCACGCCAGCGGCGCGGGGCTCACGCGCGCCACCCACCATTGCGGCAAAGGCATTCCCGCAAGGCTGACGAGCAGACCCGACGCGCGCCAATGCCGCACGCCCTCGGTCACGGCTTGTGCAGACGCCATCTGCGCGCCCAGGCCAGGTTCATCGCGCGCGTCACCCAGCAGGCGCGCCGGATCGGGGTGGGTCAACAAAATGCCTTCGCGGGTGAACACCAGCAAGCGGGCATCGGTTTGCTGCGCCAGCGGTGGCGGCAGCAGGGCCGACAGGCGCAGGCTGGCGCCGAACACGGCGAACAAGCTGCCGTCTTCGCGCCGCAGCGGCATGGTCAGCAACAGGCGGGGCTCACCGCCGCTGCTGCCAGCGAGCGGGCCGCTGAGCAGGGGTTTGCCGTCGGCCAGGGCCTGACGCAGGCCGTCGCGCTCCGCCGGCTCCAGGCTGCCTGCCGGCTGCGGGCGGCCATGGCGCAGGTACAGGCTGACATCACCGTGGCTGCGCGCCAGCAGCAAACTGTCGAACCAACGCGCCGCCGGCACACCCTGCTCAAGCCAATGCTGCAGCTGGGCTGGGGATTCGAGCAAGGCCGGCGTGATGCCGCTGGCAGCCAAAGTCAGCAGGCGCTGGTTTTGCTCGATCTTGCCCGCCAACAGGCGCGCGAGCATTTCCACCTCGGCATCTTGCTGCGCCGCTTGGCGCTGCTCCTGCCCTGGCCCGAGGGCACGCGCCATCAGCCAAGCCGCGCCGGCGCCACCGAGCAACAGCGCCAGCACCGCCACCACCATCAGCGCCGCCACCAGCGGGCCAGGAGCCCACCAAAAGCCGCTATCACCAGCGGCTGCGGCAGCGCGCAAAGAGGGGCGCTTCACAGCAGCCCCTCGCAAATGGCGCAAAAACAAAAGGGAGACAACATGGCGGCGCGGCAAGCCTGAACGACGATGCCGGCCAATATACGCAGCGCCCGCGCGCCAGCCATTGGGGCGCACCCCTGCCACAGGAGGCAGGAAAACCCTAGCGACTTAACCGCCGGCGACGAGCTGCAGCGCGCGCGGTTGGGGCAGATTCAGTACGTTGCCGGTGCCGGCGATCAAGCCATGCTCGCGCAGCTGGCGCAGCACGCGCGAGAAGGTTTCGGGCGCAATGCCCAGCTGCGCGGCGATCATGCGCTTGCGCTGGTGCAAGGTGACGCGCAGCGCACCACTGCCGTCGTTTTGCGCGTGGCGCAGCAGCCACTGGGCGCAACGCGCTTCGGCGTCTTGTGCCAGGCGGCTCACGGCCAGCTCGGTCTGCTGGCAGTAACCAGCGGCCATGTCGCGCAACAGGCTCTGCACCGAATCGGGCAATACGGCAAAACCGCGCAGAAAAGTCTCGCGCGGCACGCGGCGAAAGTGCACCACGCCGTCGGCCACCATGTCCACGGCACAGGGCAGATCGAGCAGCGCCGGCGCCGCATCGAGCCAGGCCGGGCCTTCGACCACACCCAACTGGTGGCGCAGTTGCTCACCCTCGCGCACCCCCAGCAGCACACGGCCGCTGTCGAGATGCAGCACGGTGCTCGGGCGCTCGTTGCGGGCACGCAGCAGCCCGCCAGGCGCCAGCACTTCAGCCTGGGCAGAGGGATCGAAAGTCGGAGTCAAAAACATAGACTGCACTGTGCCGGCCTCTGGGCGGCACGGTTTTGAGGCATATCAATAAAATCCCTGCGCCGCCATCAAGAATAAAAAAGCGTTAGGAACACCGCTTTCCGCCATCCCCCCGCACCTGCCCTGCTTGCGCCATGCCATCCACCCGCCAATTTTTTCCCGTCCCCATTCGCACCCTGTTGGTCAGCCTGGGCTGCGCCTTGGCGCTGAGCGCCTGCCAGAGTGTGCCGCCAGCAACGCCTGCTGCCAGCGCCAGCACCCCGGCCCCGGCCCCGGCAAGCAAAACTTACCGCCAGGCAGCGGCGCAGCACCTGTACCAACGCTACCCCCAGCGCATCTACCACGGGCCGCTGCCGCCCACGCTCTACGCCGTGGGCGTGCTGGCGCTGGACATCGACCGCCAAGGCCAGGTGCAGCAGCTGCAGTGGCTGCGGGCACCAGAGCACGCGCCCGAGGTCGTGGCCGAGATAGAAACCCTGGCACGCGCCGCCGCGCCCTACCCGGCAGCGCCCGCTGGCGCCCGCTATACCGAGGTCTGGCTTTGGGACAAATCCGGGCACTTTCAGCTCGACACCCTGACCGAAGGCCAGCTGCCGGCGTCAGCGCAGTAGGGAATTTAAAAAGTCAGCAGCCCGGCCTGCACATGGCCGAGCACGATCATCGCCACCTGCAGCAGCACCAGCGCCAGCAGTGGCGACAGGTCTATGCCCCCTATGCGCGGCAGCAGACGGCGCAGCGGGCGCAGCAGCGGCTCGGCCAGGCGGGCGATGACATCGCTCAGCGGTGAACGCGCCGGCACCCAGGACAGCAGCGCATAAACCAGGAACAGCCCGGTCAGACCCGTCAAGGTCACGCGCACCAGGCCCAGCAGCGCCAGCAGCGGCACCCACAGCAGGGGCACGGCGCCCCCCAGCAACAGCCATAGCAGCAGGTATTGGAGCAGCTGCAGCAGCAGCGCGGCCACCAGGCTGGAGGTATCGAGCCGCCCCAGCGGCACGATCACGCGGCGCAGCGGCAGCACCAGCCAGTCCGACAGGGCAAACACCAGCTGCCCCAGCGGGTTGGCAAAGCCAATGCGCTGCTGCTGCATGTACAGACGCAACAGGCAGGCGCCGGTGAACAAGCCGCCGACCACGTCGAGCAAAAAGGTAAGGATTTGATAGAGCATGGACAAACGGCGCAAGGGGCAAATACAGCCGTGGGATGATAGCGGCCAGGTACTCTCCATGGCATTTCCTCTGACTCTCTCCTCCCTGCCGCTGTTTCCACTGCAGACGGTGCTCTTTCCTGGTGGCGTTTTGGCGCTGCGCGTGTTTGAGGTGCGCTACCTCGATATGGTGCGCAAATGCCAGCTGGCGGGCGCCCCCTTTGGCGTCGTCACCCTCACCAGCGGGCAAGAGGTGCGCCAGGCCGGCGCAGCCCCCGAGCAATTCGCCAGCACCGGCACGCTGGCGGGCATAGAGCAGCTGCAAGCGCCCCAGCCCGGCCTGCTGACGCTGCAGGTGCGCGGCGCCGAGCGCTTTCACATCCGCCAGCAAAGCCGCCTGGCGCATGGCCTGTGGATTGCCGACGTTGAGCAAATCGACGCCGACCTGCCCGTTGCCATTCCGGCATCGCTGCGCGCCATTGCCCTGGCGCTGGCCCAGGTGCTCGCTCGCCTGCACGACCAGGGCCGCACCCCGGGCCAGAACGCGCCCACGCCCGAGCAACTGGGCGACTGCGGCTGGGTGGCCAACCGCTGGTGCGAGCTGCTGCCCGCGCCGCTGACGCTCAAGCAGCAGCTCATGGCGCTGCAAAACCCGCTGCAGCGCCTGGAGCTGGTGGGCGACGTGCTCGATCGCACCGGCATTGCCACCTAAGGCAACGCCCTCATCCTTAAAATAGGCGGTTTTTCTGCCCCCAACCGGCCCGCACCCTGGGCCCCAAGCCTTTATGTCCGACCTCCAAAACGCCAGCCCCGCCCCCGCGCAAGACGACAACCAACTCATCGCCGAGCGCCGCGAGAAACTCAAGGCGTTGCGCGAGCAACAGGCACAAAGCGGGGGCGTGACCTTCCCCAACGACTTCAAGCCCGCGCACCGCGCTGCTGCCCTGCAGGCGCAGCACGAGGCGAGCAGCGCCGAAGCCCTCGAAACCACGCCCGTGCCGGTCAGCGTTGCCGGGCGCATGATGCTCAAGCGCGTCATGGGCAAGGCCAGCTTTGCCACGCTGCAAGACGCCACGGGCCGCATCCAGCTCTACGTCACGCGCGACGCGCTGGGCGAGGAGCTGTACGGCGCCTTCAAGCACTGGGACCTGGGCGACATCCTGGGCGCCGAAGGCACGCTGATGAAGACCAAGACCGGCGAGCTCTCCATCAAGGTGACCGCACTGCGCCTCTTGACCAAGAGCCTGCGCCCCATGCCCGACAAGTTCCACGGCATGGCGGACCAGGAGATGAAGTACCGCCAGCGCTACGTTGACTTGATGACCGACGACAGCACGCGCCAGCGCTTCGTGGCGCGCAGCAAGGCCGTCTCCAGCATCCGCGCCTTCATGGTCGAGCATGGCTTCTTGGAGGTGGAAACGCCCATGCTGCACCCCATTCCCGGCGG
Organism: Acidovorax sp. HDW3; assembly: GCF_011303755.1. Lineage (NCBI taxonomy): Bacteria > Pseudomonadati > Pseudomonadota > Betaproteobacteria > Burkholderiales > Comamonadaceae > Acidovorax > Acidovorax sp. HDW3. The sequence continues at coordinate 2,152,338 of NZ_CP049885.1, forward strand.
TGCCAACGCACGCCCGTTCATCACGCACCACAACGCGCTCGAACAAGACATGTACCTGCGCATTGCGCCCGAGCTGTACTTGAAGCGCCTCCTGGTGGGCGGCTTTGAGCGCGTGTTCGAGATCAACCGCAACTTCCGCAACGAAGGCATCTCGGTGCGCCACAACCCCGAGTTCACCATGATGGAGTTCTACGCCGCGTACTGGAACTACCAGGACTTGATGGGCTTTACCGAGCAGCTCATCCGCGACACCGCCATGAAGGCCGTGGGCACGCTGCAACTGAGCTACCAGGGCCGCGCCGTCGATCTGAGCCAGCCCTTTGCCCGCCTGACCATCCGCGAAGCCATCTACCAGTACACCGAGGCGGGCGCCCATGTGGACGACGCCGCCTGGCTCATCAGCGCACTGAAAAAGCTCGGCCTGAGCGAAGAAAAAGACCGCCTGTCCACGCGCAGCCTGGCCAGCCTGCAGGTGCTGTACTTTGAAGAAACGGTGGAAGACAAGCTCTGGCAGCCGACCTTCATCATGGAGCACCCGACCGAGATCAGCCCGCTCGCTCGCGCCAACGACAGCCGCCCCGAAGTGACCGAGCGCTTTGAGCTCTACATCACCGGGCGCGAATTTGGCAACGGCTTTAGCGAATTGAACGACGCCGAAGACCAGGCCGCACGCTTTCAGGCCCAGGTCAACGCCAAAGACAGCGGCGACGACGAAGCCATGTACTTCGACCAGGACTTTGTGCGCGCGCTCGAACACGGGATGCCACCGGCGGGCGGCTGCGGCATCGGCATCGACCGCTTCATGATGCTGCTGACCGACAGCCAGAGCATCCGCGACGTCATCCTGTTCCCCGCGCTGCGCCGCGAGAGTTGAGCCCCACACCATGACCGTGAATGCACCACCCGCCATTGAGCTGCCGTCCGTGCGCGCGCCCACGCCGGTGGTGCACTACCACTTCACGGTCCTGGTGGTGGACGACCAACGCTCGGTGCGCGCAGCCCTGGCAGCCGAGCTGCAGCACGCAGGCGTCTCGCGCATCCTCGAAGCTGCGAGCGCCGAAGAAGCCCTGGCGCAATTCAAGGCCCACCGCCCAGACCTGGTGCTGCTCGACATCCGCCTGCCCGGCCACGACGGCTACTGGGCGGCGCAGCAAATGCGCGAGGCCGAACCGGGCGAATGGACGCCCATCATCTTCCTCTCGGGCCTGGACAACGAGCTTGACGTCTGGCGCGGCATCGAAGTTGGCGGCGACGACTACCTGGTCAAACCCGTCAAACCCATCGTACTCACCGCCAAGCTGCGCGCCATGCGCCGCCTGCTGGACATGCGCCGGCGCCTGGTGCAACTGAGCGACGACCTGCACCAAGCCAACGAACGCCTGAACGCCCTGGTCGAAAGCGACAGCCTCACCGGGCTGGTGAACCGGCGCGGGCTCGACCGCATCTTGCACAACGAAATCCTCTCGGCCCGCCGCGAAGGCCAGCCGCTGACGCTGATGCTGTGCGACATCGACCACTTCAAACCCTACAACGACCACTGCGGCCACCTGCAGGGCGACGCCTGCCTGCGCGAAGTCGCCCAGCTGCTGCAGCGGGTATGTATGCGCCCGCGCGACGTCGCCACGCGCTACGGCGGCGAGGAATTTGCCCTCATCCTGCCCAACACCCCGCGCTCGGGCGCCATGACGTTTGCGCGCGCCCTGGGCCAGATGCTCAAGACGCAGGCCATTGCGCACCCGGCCTCGCCGCTGGGGCCGCATCTGACGATCTCGGGCGGCATCACCACCTGTCTGCCCGACGACAGCAGCAACGCCGAAAGTATGCTCATGCGCGCTGACCAGGCGCTGTACGCCGCCAAGGCGCAGGGGCGCAACCGTTTCTTCAGCTTCGAGATGCAGATGGACACCATCGAGCAGCGCCAGCCCTGATGAGCCGCCTCGACAAATGGAAAGGCCACCTGCCCGACTGGGCGCAGGACTGGCTCGACGTCATCATCCCCGGCGCGCAAATCCTGCTCATCCTGGCCATCGCCTGGCTGCTGCAGCGCCTGCTGCGCAAGCTCGTGGCGCGCGCGGCGGCGCGCTACGGCCTGCCGCACGCCATGTTGATGCCGATCAATGGCGCCATCCGCTGGATCATCTTCTCCAGCGCCCTGCTCCTGAGCCTGGAACGCCTGGGCGTCTCGGCCTCGGTGCTGTGGACGGCGTTCACCGGCTTTGCCACCGTCGGTGCAGTCGCCTTCTTTGCCGCCTGGAGCGTGCTCTCGAACCTGTTTTGCGCCCTGCTCATCCTCACCGTCGGCCCCTTTCGCCTGGGTGACACGATAGAGCTGCTCGACACCGCCGAAAAACCCGGCGCCAAGGGCCGTGTGGTGGACATCAACATGCTCTACACCACGCTCGAAGACAGCAGCGCACCCGAAGGGCCGCCGGTGCTGCTGCAAATCCCCAACGCCTTGATTTTCCAGCGCGTGCTGCGGCGCTGGCGCGCAGGAAACCCGCCCCCGGAAAGCGCCCTCAAAGACGCGCCAGCTGCTGACGCGCCCACTGGTACGCCCGCTGCTGCGGCAACGCCGCCCACGGCGTAGCCGGGCTGCGCGGCAGCAGTGCCTGGCGCCGCTCCTCGCTCGCGGCGCTCGGTTGCCAGCGCGCCTGCGCCTGCGCCTGCGCCAGGCCGTCGAGCAGACCGTCGAGCGCCTGGCCGTCGCCCAGGCTCTGGTTGCACAGCAGTGCCAGGTCGCAACCCGCCTGCAGCGCCGCCAGGGCGGCGTCGGTGTAGCTGATGCTCTGACCATCGAGGCGGCGCGCGCCCTCCATGCTCAGGTCGTCGCTGAAGATGGCGCCGTCAAAACCGAGCTGAGCGCGCAAAACATCTTGCAGCCAGATGCGGCTGAAGCCCGCCGGGCGGCTATCGACCTCGGGGTAGATGACGTGCGCCGGCATGACGCTCGCGAGCTGCGGCGCCAGCCAGCCGTAGGGCGCAGCGTCGTCCTGCAAGATGGCTGCCAGCGGGCGCGGATCGACCGGAATGTCGGTATGCGAATCGGCCTGCACAAAGCCATGGCCGGGAAAATGTTTGCCGCAATGCGCCATGCCCGCCTGCTGCAGCCCCTGCGCCAGGCTTTTGGCCAGGAGGGCGACCACGCCCGGGTCGCGCCCCAAAGAGCGATCCCCAATCACGCTGCTGCGCGAAGCGTCGTCCTGCGTCCAATCCAGATCGAGCACCGGGGTAAACGAAAAATCCACGCCACAGGCGCGCAGCTCGCTGCCGAGCACATAGCCGGCAGCGCTGGCCAGCTCCAGCGCCTGCAGCGCCTGGCGGCCATTGCCGTCTTGCGGCCAGCGCTGGCCCAGGGCGCGCATGGGCGGCAGGTGCGTGAAGCCATCGGTCTGAAAGCGCTGCACGCGCCCGCCTTCGTGATCGACGCAGATCAGCAGGTCGGCACGCACGGCCTTGATGGCGGCGCACAGCTGCTGCAGCTGCGCCCTGTCCTGCCAGTTGCGCTTGAACAAAATCATGCCGCCGACCAGCGGGTGCGCCAGGCGGCGGCGGTCAGCGGCCGTGAGTTCAAGGCCGGCAACGTCGATGATGAGGGGGCGGTGCAAGGTCATAACATGGTTCATTACACTATTATTTTGATAACTACTCACGCTGATTGGGGGCCGGTTTGCACTCCCTCCCCCACTGGGGGAGGGCGGGGGTGGGGGCCAGCGGCGCTTGCTTCATCAGCCTCTGTGCCCAATGCCAGCGGGCCCCCATCCCAGCCTTCCCCCAAAGGGGCTTGTGTATGCACACATCTTTTGACGGCTCCCATCCGCCTGGTCAAAGGGCGGTTTGTGCTCCCCTCCCCCCGCGCGGGGGAGGGGCCGGGGGAGAGGGGGCGCTGGCAGCACCTTGCCTATTCACCCCTCTCCCCAGCCTTCTCCCGCAAGGGGAGAGGGAGTGCAAACCAGCGCCAAACAAGCGTTGTGCGCTATCAAAAAAAGATGTGTGCATACATAAGCCCAGAGGGGGAAGGAGTCTAAGACATACCACTCATCAGGGAATTTTGTTCAAAAGTCTCGACGACGCAAAAACTCGCCGCGTAGTCGCTCTCGTCGCTCATGCTCAGGTGGCAGCGCAGGCCGCGCGCGGCAAACCAATCGCGCAACGCACCGTGCAGCACCACTGTCGGCTGGCCGCTTTCGAGGTTGGCAATCTCGCAGGCGCGCCAGGTCATGGGCATCACCATGCCCAGGCCAATGGCCTTGGAAAATGCCTCCTTGGCCGAAAAGCGCGTCGCCAGGTAGCGCACACCGCGCTCGGGCCAGCGTGCGCTGCGCGCCTGCCAGGTGGCCAGCTCTGGCGCGCACAGCACTTTTTCAGCAAAGCGCGGGCCGTGGCGCTCCAGGCTGGCGCGGATGCGGCGCACGTCGCAAATATCGGTGCCGATACCGTAGATCATGGTTTATGGGTCAAATCGGCCTCGAACCCTTACAGGGCAAGCGCGAGCAGCTATCAATTAATGAGTAAATTAATGAGTGATGCGCTACGCGTCGCGTTCGAGCATCCCCTGGTCGATGCAGCGCTGGTAGGCGCGCACCGTATCGGCGTAGCCGAGTTCGAGCGCGTCGGCGATCAGGGCGTGGCCGATGGAGACTTCCTGCACGCCGGGCACCTGGGCCAGGAAGTCGGCCAGGTTGTCGCGGTTGAGGTCGTGGCCGGCGTTCACGCCCAGGCCGACGGCGAGCGCGGCCTGGGCGGCGGCGCGGTAGCGTTCGAGCTGGGTGGCCTGCGCCGGCTGGCCCCAGGCGGCGGCGTAGGGTTCGGTGTACAGCTCGACGCGGTCGGCGCCCAGGCTGCGCGCTGCGGCCATTTGCCCGGGGATGGGGTCCATGAACAGGCTCACGCGCACGCCCAGGCTGCGGCATTCGTCGATCAGGGGTTTGAGGCGCTCGCCGTCCTGCGCCAGGTTCCAGCCGTGGTCGCTGGTGAATTGCTCCTGGCTGTCGGGCACGAAGGTGGCCTGGTGCGGGCGCACGCGGCGGATGAATTCCATCAGGTTGTGCGTGGGGTTGCCCTCGATGTTGAATTCCGCCTGCGGCCACTCGCGCAAGAGTTCGGCGAGCTGGTACACGTCGTGCGCGCGGATGTGGCGCTCGTCCGGGCGCGGGTGCACGGTGATGCCCTGCGCGCCGGCCTCCAGGCACAGCTGCGCCGCGCGCGTGACGCTGGGGATGCCCAGGTGGCGGGTGTTCCTCACCAGGGCGACTTTGTTGACGTTGACGGACAGGGCGGTGCGGGGCAGGTGGTGGGTGGTCATAGCGTTTGCAGGTCCATCATCAGCTGGCGGGTGCGCAGCAGCGGGCTGCCGCAATGGTATTGCAGCAGGGCGCGCAGTTGGGGTTTGAGCTCGCCGGCCCAGGGGGCGGCGGCGCGCAAGGTGGCAGGATAGTCCTGGCGCACGGCCAGGGCCTGCTGCAGCGCCTGCCAGCTGCTGGCGGCCAGGGCGGCGCGCTCGCCGGCGGCGGCGCGGCACAGGCCGGCCTCGGGCGTGAGCTGGTAGCGGGCGCCGGGCTGCAGGGGCGATTGGGTCTGGGTTTCGCTGTCGAGTTCGGGCAGCAGGCCGAGGTGGCGCAGCAGCAGCAGCTCGAAGGCGCGCAGCACGGGCTCCAGGGCTTCGCCATGTTCGCCGGCGAGCACGCGTACCACGCCGGCGTAGGTGTCGAACAGCGCCGGGTGCTCGTCGTCGCGCGCCAGCAGGCGCAGCAGCAGCTCGTTGAGGTACAGGCCGGCGAGCAGCGCGTCGCCCATGGGCATGACGTGGCCGCCCACCCATTCCGCGCCCTTGAGGGTGTGGATCTCGCCCTGCCCCGCCGTCTGGCTGTAGCCCAGGCGCAGCGGCTGCAGCGGCAGCAGCACGGGGCGGAAGTTGGAGCTGGGCTTTTTCGCCCCCTTGGCCACCAGGGCAACGCGGCCATGGCGGCGCGTGAAGACTTCGAGGATCAGGCTCGATTCGCTCCAGGGGTAGCTGTGCAGAACAAAGGCCGGCTCGTCGGTGATGCGGCGCACAGCCATTGTTTTGCTATCCCTTTAATAGCTGCTCGCGCTTGCCTGGCAAGCGCTAGAGGCCAAAATCATTCGTAACCGAAGGAGCGTACCCGGGCTTCGTCGTCGGCCCAGCCGGAGCGCACCTTGACCCAGACTTCCAGGAACACCTTGGCGTCCATGAGTTTTTCCAGCTCCTGGCGTGCCTCGGTGCTGATGCGCTTGAGCTTTTCGCCCTTCTCGCCGATCACCATGGCCTTGTGGCCGTCGCGCTCGACGACGATGGTGGCCGCGATGCGGATGAAGCGCTTGTACTGCTTGCTCTTTTCCTCATCGAACTTGTCAATCACCACGGTGGAGGTGTAGGGCAGCTCGTCGCCGGTGAAGCGAAAGAGTTTTTCGCGCACCGTTTCGCTGGCAAGGAATTTCTCGCTGCGGTCGGTGAGCTCGTCCTCGGCGTACATCCAGGGCTGCTCGGGCAGGTATTTTTCGCAAATGCCGAACAGACGCTCGATGTTGCCCTTGTTCTTGGCCGACATGGGCACGAATTCGGTGAACGCGTGCCGGTGCTGCATCTCTTGCAACCAGGGCGCAATCTCGGCACGGCGGTGGATGGTGTCGAGCTTGTTGGCAATGAGCAGCGTCGGGATGCCAGGCTTGAACAGGGAGAGCACCTTGGCGTCCGCCGGGGTGAAGCTGCCGGCTTCGACCACGAACAGGATCAGATCGACGTCGCCAATGGCGCCCATCACGGTCTTGTTCAGCGATTTGTTCAGCGCCGTGCTGTGCCGGGTTTGAAAGCCCGGCGTATCGACGAAGATGAACTGCGTCGCCCCCTGGGTGCGGATGCCCGTGATGCGGTGGCGCGTGGTTTGCGCCTTGCGGCTGGTGATGGAGATTTTTTGCCCCACCAGCGCATTCATGAGCGTGGACTTGCCGACGTTGGGCTTGCCGACGATGGCAATCAGGCCGCAGCGCTGACCCTCGGCACCGGCGCCTGCGGGGCGCGCGGCGGCGAGCATGGATTCAAGGTCATTTTGGCCGCCAGCGCCCTGTTCATCAGCGCTGGCAGCTACGTTTTCTGTAGCATTGGTCATCGGTGTTTGGCTTTCAAAGTGGTCAGCATGGCGGCGGCAGCAGCTTGCTCGCCCGCGCGGCGCGAGGCGCCGCTGCCGCGCTCGGCCAGGCCCAGGGCGGCAATCGCGCATTGCACCTCGAAGGTCTGGCGGTGCGCCTCGCCGGCCACGGCCAGCACCTGGTACTGGGGCAGTTTCATTTTGCGGCCCTGCAGCCACTCCTGCAACGCGGTTTTGGCGTCCTTGGAGGCAGCCTGCATCTGCGGGTTGATCTCGACACGCTCGAACAGGCGGTGCACCAGGGCTTCGGCGCAGGTGTAGCCAGCGTCGAGGTAGACGGCGCCAATCAGCGCTTCGAGGGCGTCGGCCAGGATGGAGGGGCGCTGCTTGCCGCCGGACTTGGATTCGCCCTCGCCCAGGCGCAGCACCTCGGGCAGCTGCAGGCGCAGCGCCAGCTGGTGCAGCGTGTCTTGCTTGACGAGGTTGGCGCGCACGCGCGAGAGATCGCCCTCGGGCAGGCGCGCCAGGCGCGCGTACAGCAGGCTGGAGACGGCCAGGTTCAGCACCGAGTCGCCCAGGAATTCCAGGCGCTCGTTGTGGTCGGCACAAAAACTGCGGTGGGTGACGGCCCGCTGCAGGAGCGCGGGGTCGGAGAAATCATGCTGCAGGCGTTGCTGCAGCGCTAAAAGACTGGGGAGCACCTATTTGGTCTGTTCGTTGAAGCGGTACACGAGATACGCCGGCCCGGCCAGGGCGATCTCGCGCGAGTATTGATAAGAGACGACGATTTTGTCGTTGCGCTTGGTGACTTCAAGGTCTGCGCCCTTGATCGACTTGATGTCGTCAATTTGCGCTGCCTTGTCGAAAATGGTGCGCACATCGGGCACCGAGCTGCCTTCGCGCGCGGCCTTGGCGGCGGCTTTGCGGATTGCCTGGTTTTCCAAAAAGATAGGGATGGACTGGCCACCAATGGCAAAGGCAGCGACGGCAAAAACGCCAACAAATACCAGGCCGAAGAACGACAGACCGCGCTGGTGAAAGCGGCTGCGGCGGTTCAAGCGATGCTCAGTCATGTGATATCCCCTCTTTGGTTTAATGGAAAGCGCCAATGCGCTTGAAATTACCGAAGTTCATCCAGACAAAAAATGCCTTGCCGACGATGTTCTGGTCTGGCACAAAACCCCAGTAACGCGAATCGAGCGAATTATCGCGGTTGTCACCCATCATGAAATAGTGGCCCGCAGGTACTTTGCAGACTACGCCCTCGACGCTGTAGCGGCAATGGTCACGGTCGTCAAAATTGCTCGTGCCTTGCACAAAGGCTGGCACTTCGGTGTTGATGATGAGGCGGTGCGGCTGCGCGCCCAGCTGCTCGTCAAACTGCTTGAAGTAGCGCATGGCGTCCTGGTCGAAGAAATCGGGCAGGGCGTTGGTGGCCACGGGCTGGCCGTTGACGCTCAGGCGCTTGTTCAGGTACGCCACCTCATCGCCGGGCAGGCCAACCACGCGCTTGATGTAGTCCATGCTCGGCTGCGGCGGGTAGCGAAACACCATCACGTCGCCGCGCTGCACCGGGTTGCCTTCGGTGATTTTTTTGTTGATGACCGGCAGGCGGATGCCGTAGGTGAATTTGTTCACCAAAATCAGGTCGCCCACGAGCAGCGTCGGGATCATGGAGCCCGAGGGAATTTTGAACGGCTCGAACAAAAACGAGCGCAGGAAAAACACCGCCGCAATCACCGGAAACAGCCCCGCCGTCCAGTCCAGCCACCAGGGTTGGGCCAGGATGCGGCTGCGCGCTTCGCTCACGTCGCCATCGACCTTCTGGATGCCCATGCGGCCCAGCTCAGCGCGCCGCTGCGCGTCGGCCTGCTCCAGCGCAGCGGCGGCGCGGCGGCGCTCGGGCAGAAAGTAAAAGCGCTCGGCCAGCCAGTACAGGCCGGTGACGAAGGTGGCCAGGAACAGCAGCAGGGCGAAATTGCCTTCGATAGCGCCCAGATACCAGGCGCCGATATAGCCGCCAAAGGCGGCGAGCACGGCGGCGGTGATGAATTGCATGGCTTGCAGCATGGCGCTCAATCCTCCACCTGCAAGATGGCGAGGAAGGCTTCTTGCGGCACTTCCACGGCCCCAATCTGCTTCATGCGTTTTTTACCGGCCTTTTGCTTTTCCAGCAGCTTGCGCTTGCGCGAGATATCACCGCCGTAGCACTTGGCCAGCACGTTCTTGCGCAGCGCCTTGATGGTCTCGCGGGCGATGATGTTGGCGCCAATGGCGGCCTGAATCGCCACATCGAACATCTGGCGCGAGATGATTTCACGCATCTTGGCCGCCACCGCCCGCCCCCGGTATTGCGCCTGCGTGCGGTGCACGATGATGGACAGGGCATCGACCTTCTCGCCGTTGAGCAGGATATCGACCTTGACCACGTCGGAGGCGCGGTACTCCTTGAACTCGTAGTCCATGGAGGCGTAGCCCCGGCTGACGGATTTGAGCTTGTCGAAGAAGTCGAGCACGATCTCACCCAGCGGCAGCTCATAGGTCAGCATGACCTGGCGGCCGTGGTACTGCATGTTCAGCTGCACGCCGCGCTTCTGGTTGGCCAGCGTCATCACCGGGCCGACGTAGTCTTGCGGCATGTACAGGTGCACGGTGACGATGGGCTCGCGCACCTCCTGGATGCGGCCCTGGTCGGGCATCTTGGAGGGGTTCTCCACCATGATGATTTCGCCGTCGCCCTTGACCACCTCGTACACCACGCTGGGCGCGGTGGTGATGAGGTCCTGATCGAACTCGCGCTCCAGGCGCTCTTGCACGATCTCCATGTGCAACAGGCCGAGGAAGCCGCAGCGAAAGCCGAAGCCCAGCGCCTGCGAGACTTCGGGCTCGAAGTGCAGCGAGGCGTCGTTGAGCTGGAGCTTTTCCAGTGCGTCGCGCAGTGCGTCGTACTGGTTGGCCTCGGTGGGGTAGAGCCCGGCGAACACCTGGGGCTGGATTTCCTTGAAACCGGGCAGCGCCTCGGCGGCCGGGCCGGCGTTGTTCGGCAGCTTTTTTTCCAGCGTGATGGTGTCGCCCACCTTGGCGGCCTTCAATTCCTTGATGCCGGCAATGATGAAACCGACCTCGCCCGCACGCAGCGCATCGCGCTGCACGGTGGCGGGGGTAAAAACGCCGAGCTGGTTGGCCTCGTAGGCAGCGCCGCTGGCCATCATCTTGAAGCGCTCGCCCTTCTTCAATTCGCCATCGACCACGCGCACCAGCATGACGACGCCGACGTAGCTGTCGAACCAGCTGTCGATGATCATGGCGCGCAGCGGGCCGTCGGGCTTGCCCTTGGGCGCGGGCACCTTGGCGACGATGGCTTCCAGAATTTCATCAATGCCCATGCCGGTTTTGGCCGAGCAGGGAATGGCGTCCGAGGCGTCGATGCCGATCACGTCCTCGATCTCGGCCTTGGCGTTGTCGGGGTCGGCTTGCGGCAAATCCATCTTGTTGAGCACCGCCGTGACTTCCACCCCCAGATCGAGCGCGGTGTAGCAGTTGGCCACGGTCTGCGCCTCCACGCCCTGGCTGGCATCCACAACCAAGAGCGCGCCCTCGCAGGCCGAGAGCGAGCGCGAGACTTCGTAGGAAAAGTCCACGTGACCGGGTGTGTCGATCAGGTTGAGGTTGTAAACCTGGCCATCCTTGGCTTTGTACGACAGCGCCGCCGTCTGTGCCTTGATGGTGATGCCGCGCTCTTTCTCGATGTCCATCGAGTCGAGCACCTGGGCCTCCATCTCGCGCTCGGCCAGGCCGCCGCAGCGCTGGATCAGGCGGTCGGCCAGGGTGGACTTGCCGTGGTCGATGTGCGCAATGATGGAAAAGTTACGGATGTGGTTCATCAAACAATTTTTTCTGGGTTCAACCGCAGCAGGGCGGACAAGAAAAAGGGCGCGTCCAACGACGACGCGCCCCGTTTTGGTTCTGCCACCTGCGGCAAAGGCGTGATTTTATCTGCAGCGCGCTGCGCCGCCTCAGCGCCCCGGACGGATCAGCACATACTGCGCCCATTCGCCCCGGCGCACCAGGACGTTGATGGGCCGGCTCTTGTCCACCTTGGCCAGCGTGGCCTCAAAGTCCTTGAGGGTTGGCGTCTCCACATTGGCCAGCGCCAGGATCACGTCGCCCTCTTGCAGCCCGGCACGCGCAGCCGCATCGCTGGCGGCAAGCACGCGCACGCCGCCGCGCAGGTGCAGCTCTTTTTTCTGCGCCGGCGTCAGTTCTGCCAGCACCAGGCCCAGCTGCTTGGCCGCCGCCGAAGGCTTGGCCTTGCCCGCGCTGCCCAGGGCGGCTTGCTTCTCGTCGGGCTCAACCTCGGCAATGGTGAGGCTCAGTTCGCGCAGGCTGCCCCGGCGCAGCACCGTCAGCTGGCTCTTGTGGCCAGGCTTGGTGTTGCCCACCAGGCGCGGCAGGTCCGAGACTTTGTCGATCGCCTTGCCGTCGAACTTGGTGATGACGTCACCGGCCTCGACACCGGCCTTTTCCGCCGGCGAGCCCGGCTCCACCGCCGACACCAGCGCCCCCTGGGGCTTGCCCAGGCCAATGGATTCGGCAATGTCCTTGGTCACGGGAGCGATTTGCACGCCAATGCGCCCACGCGTCACGCGCCCACTGGCGCGCAGCTGCTCGCTCACGCGCATGGCCTCATCCATCGGAATGGCAAACGAAATGCCCATGAAGCCGCCCGAGCGCGAATAAATCTGGCTGTTGATGCCGACGACCTCACCGCGCATATTGATCAGCGGCCCGCCGGAGTTACCAGGGTTGATGGCGACATCGGTCTGGATGAACGGCAGGTAGTCGCCCGTGTCGCGCTGCTTGGCACTGACGATGCCCGCCGTCACGCTGTTCTCCAGGCCAAAGGGCGAACCAATCGCCATCACCCATTCGCCCACCTTGAGGCGGCTGACATCGCCCACCTTGACCGCCGGCAGGCCGGTGGCGTCGATCTTGACGACGGCAACGTCGGTGCGCTTGTCGCTGCCCACCACCTTGGCCTTGAACTCGCGCTTATCGGTCAGTGTGACGATGAGCTCATCGGCGCCTTCGACCACGTGGGCGTTGGTCATGACGTAGCCATCGGCCGAAAGAATAAAACCCGAGCCAACACCGCGCGGCTGCTCGTCGTCGGGCAGGGGGCGCTGCTGGCGGGGCATATTGGGCAGCGGCAGGCCAAAGCGCTTGAAGAACTCTTGCATGTCCTCGTCCATGCCGGCCCCTGCGCCTTGGCGGCCCGCCGTTTTTTCCAGGGTACGGATATTGACCACCGAGGGCCCGACCTGCTCGACCAGCTCGGTGAAATCAGGCAGGCCACGCACCACCGTTTGCGCCTGCACCTGGGGCGCCGCCCCCGCCAGGCCCAGGCCCAGCACCAGGGCCGCCGAGAGAATACAAGACTGCAACAGTTTGCCGTCGAACGCACGCATTCGGAAATCCTTTCGTCAGGAAAACAAAAACACAGCCTGGCAGAAGGCGCAGGCCGCACGGAAAAAATGGACAGGGGTCAGCGCTGCGGGGCCGTCACCGGCGCGGCGAAGGTGGCATTGCGCAAGAACTCTGCCGGCACCTGCAGGTTGTTGGCCCCGTGGTACTGGTTGTGGGTCGCCATCAGCTCATCGAGCCGGGCGTCGCGCAGCATGAGCTGCGGGCCGTTGGGCAAGTCCGCCACGGCCAGTACCTGGTTCGGCGCAGCCGGCACAGACGCTGGCGCTGCTGCAGCCGGGGCCGCTGGAACGGCTGCCGCCAGCTGCACCCCGGTTTCACTGCGCAGCCCCAGGGCCACGTTCCAGCCAATGGCCGAGACAGCGGCGAGCGATGCAAAGCCCGCCACCATCTTCCAGCGCAGCAGCGCCACGTTGGCTGCTGGCTTGCGCGCCAGCTGCAGCACCTGCGCCTGGGCGGTGAACTGCGGGCGCTGCGGCTCCTGCGCAATTTGCGTGCGCAAGGCGGCCAGTAAATCCTGCCGACCGTGGTGCGCCAGCTCGGGCGAGCGCAACACGTCGCCCACCAGGTGGTACATGGCCCAGGTGGCCTGGCCTTCGGCGGTGGCCACATGGCCCATGGCCTGGGCGAATTCGTCGCCGTGCAGCTCACCATCGGCCAGGGCCGAGAGTTGCTCGCAGGGGTTGTGCGTTTCGTTCATGGCTTTACCTCATCACCAGCGCTTGCCCGTCTGGCGCTCCAGCAGGGGTTTGACGCGCTGCGAAATGGCCTCGCGGGCCCGAAAAATCCGCGAACGCACGGTACCGATCGGGCAGCCCATGGTGGATGCGATGTCCTCGTAGCTCAGGCCCTCGATTTCGCGCAGCGTCACCGCTATGCGCAATTCTTCGGGCAAAGCCTCCATGGCAGCGTTCACGGCTGCCGCAATTTCCTGGGCCGCCAGCACGGTTTCCGGCGTTTCGTCGCTGGTTAGTTCGATCCCAGGGCCAGAAGTTTCATCGTCTTCATCACCGCCGCTGCGCAGCGCGCTTTCGGTCAGCACCGGGTTGCGCTTCATCTCCAGCAGCGCCTTCTTGGCGGTGTTGACGGCGATCCGGTAGAGCCAGGTGTAGAACTGGGCCTCACCCCGGAACTGGTGCAGCGCGCGGTAGGCACGGATAAAGGTTTCCTGGGCGATGTCAGGCACCAGATCGACGTCGCGCACCATGCGGCCAATAAGGCGTTCAATGCGGCGCTGGTATTTGAGCACCAGCAGCTCAAAGGCACGCTGGTCGCCCGCCACCGTGCGTTCGACCAATTGCAGGTCGCCATTGGGCGGGGCGGGCTGGGGGGGGGAAGCTGTCATGCAGGCAGTGGGTCAGAAAGAGTCGGCAGCAGGCGCGCTGCGGCCCGCACCGCCGCCCAGTCTGGGGCGCGAATATACCGCACGGCGCAGAGCCAGCCAGTCTGCGGGCTGCATCGCGCGTTCGAGCCACAACCAGCGCACGCCCTCCCCTTGCTGCAGCTGCAGCAGCAAGCCCCACTGCAGATCGCGGCAAAGGTGCAGCTGCACTGTCTGCTCGGGCGCTCCGCCCGCTGGCGCCCACATCCACTGCGCGCCATCCCAGCGCAGCAAACCGCCGGCTTGGGCATCGAGCTGACGCAAGCACCGCAGGGCCCACCCGGCGCACAGCAGCCACAGACTGACAGCGGCGAGCAGCAGCGCCGCTCCTTTGGCGCCGCCCTGCAAGGCCCAGGCCAGCAAGCCTATGCCCCCCAGGCCCAGCATCATGGCCGTGAGGGTGGCCCAAAAACGACTACGCCCCACGCAAAAGCGCAGGGCGGGGGCGTTGTAGCGGGAGGGCACCTTGCGCGCGCGGGCTCAGATGCGTTTGAAAACCAGCGAGCCGTTGGTGCCGCCAAAGCCAAAGTTGTTCTTCAGCGCGATGTCAATCTTCATATCTCGGGCGGTGTTGGCGCAGTAGTCCAGATCGCACTCGGGGTCTTGGTGATCGAGGTTGATCGTCGGCGGCACTTTTTGGTGGTGCAGGGCGAGAACGGTGAACACGCTCTCGATGCCGCCCGCGCCGCCGAGCAAGTGGCCGGTCATGGACTTGGTGGAACTGACCACAGTACGCCGCGCCGCGTCGCCGAGCGCGGCCTTGATGGCGTTGCTCTCGTTGATGTCACCCAGCGGCGTGGAGGTGCCGTGGGCGTTGAGGTAGTCAATCTGATCGGGGTTGACGCCGGCGTTGCGCATGGCGGCGAGCATGGCGCGACGCGGACCGTCCATGTTCGGGGCGGTCATGTGCCCCGCGTCGGCGCTCATGCCGTAGCCCAGCAGCTCGGCGTAAATTTTGGCGCCGCGCGCTTTGGCGTGTTCGTATTCTTCGAGTACCAGCACACCGGCGCCCTCGCCGAGGACGAAACCGTCGCGGTCTTTGTCCCAGGGGCGCGAGGCGGCCTTGGGGTCGTCGTTGCGCGTGGACAGGGCGCGCATGGCCGCAAAACCACCCACACCCAGGGGCGAGACGGTGGCTTCGGTGCCACCGGCGACGACGATGTCGGCATCGCCATACTCGATCATGCGCCCGGCCTCACCGATGCAGTGCAGGCCGGTGGTGCAGGCCGTGACGACCGACAGGTTCGGGCCCTTGAAGCCAAAGCGCATGGAAACATGCCCCGCCACCATGTTGATGATGGAGGCCGGGACGAAGAACGGCGTGATGCGGCGCGGGCCGCGCGACGCCAGTTCTGCATGGGTGTTCTCGATCAGGGGCAAGCCCCCGATGCCCGAGCCGATCACGCAGCCAATGCGCGTCGCCAGCTCATCCGTCAGAGCCTCCCCAGTGGGCAGCCCCGCATCCTGCACCGCCTGCGCGGCCGCCGCGATGCCGAAATGAATGAACGTATCCATCGCGCGCGCATCTTTGGCGCTGAGGTACGACTCCAGATCGAATCCCTTGACCTCGCCCGCGATCTTGCAGGCAAAGTTCGTCGTATCGAACTTGGTGATGAGGTCAATACCGGACTGGCCGGCAAGGAGATTGGCCCAGGCATCTTGCACCGTGTTGCCCACAGGGCTGATGCAACCCAGGCCGGTCACGACAACGCGACGACGGCTCATGCGTTAAAACCTTCTGCTGATCGCTCGGGACTTGATATGGCTATGCCAGCTCAGCCCTTGTGGTGGGCGTTGGCGTAGTCGATGGCGTTTTGCACCGTGGTGATCTTCTCGGCGTCTTCGTCGGGAATTTCGATGCCGAATTCGTCTTCCAGGGCCATCACCAGCTCCACGGTGTCGAGAGAGTCAGCGCCCAGGTCGGCGACGAACGCCTTCTCGTTGGTCACTTGGGACTCTTCCACACCGAGTTGCTCGGCAATGATCTTTTTGACACGTGCTTCGATATCGCTCATTGGGTTTCCCTCTGGGGGTTGTGAATGAATCCGCGATTCTAGCCGTTTAAGAAAGACTCTCTACAACGGCCTGCCGGGCGGACGATCCGGCGCGAACTGACGCTAATTACATGTACATGCCGCCATTGACGTGCAACTCCTGCCCCGTCACATAACCGGCGCCGGCGCTGGCCAGGTAGGCAACGGCGTGCGCCACGTCGCTCGGATGGCCCATGTGACCCAGCGGAATCTGGGCGTTGAGGGCTTTTTGCTGCTCCTCGGGCAGGGCGGCGGTCATGTCGGTCTGGATGAAGCCCGGCGCCACGCAGTTGACGGTGATATTGCGGCTGCCGAGTTCGCGCGCGAGCGCGCGCGTCATGCCGGCCACGCCGGCCTTGGCGGCAGCGTAGTTGGCCTGGCCCGGGTTACCGGAAGCACCCACGACGCTGGTGATGCTGATGATGCGGCCAAAGCGCTGCTTCATCATCGGGCGGATGGCGGCGCGGCTGGTGCGAAACACCGCCTTGAGGTTGGTGTCGAGCACCGCATCCCAATCCTCGTCCTTGAGGCGCATGGCCAGCATGTCGCGGGTGATGCCGGCGTTGTTCACCAGCACGTGCAGGCCGCCGTGGTGCTTGGCGAGGTCATCGACCAGCGCCTCGACGGCGGCACCATCGGTGACGTTGAGCACCACGCCCCGGCAATGCGGGTAGGCAGCGAGTGCAGCGCTGATGCCGGCGGCGCCGCTTTCAGTGGTGGCCGTGCCGACGACGTGGTAGCCACGCTGCGCCAGTTCCAGGGCAATGGCGGCGCCAATGCCGCGCGAGGCGCCCGTGACCAGGGCGACTTGGGGGGGAAGGGTCTGTGTCATGCCAGCAATTCCTTGGTTTGGGCGAGCGTCGCCGGATCGTAAACCGCCGCGCCCACCAGGTCGGCGTCGATGCGCTTGGTCAGGCCCATGAGCACCTTGCCCGGACCACATTCGACGATGTGGCGGCAGCCGCGCGCCTTGAGCGCCTGCACGCACTCGACCCAGCGCACCGGGCCAAAGGCCTGGCGGTACAGGGCGTCGCGGATGGCGTCGGCATCCTGCTGCACGGCGACATCGACGTTGTTGAGCACGGGAATGCGCGGCGCGGCCAGCACCGTATCGGCCAGGGCGGCACGCAGTTTTTCAGCCGCAGGCTTCATCAGGCTGGAGTGAAACGGCGCCGACACTGGCAGCGCCAGGGCGCGCTTGGCGCCAGCGGCCTTGAGCACTTCGCAGGCTTTTTCCACACCCGCCTTGGTACCGGCAATCACGGTTTGCGCCGGGTCGTTGAAGTTCACGGCTTCGGCCACTTCGGCAGAGCCCGCGCCAAAGCTGGCCACGGCCTCGGCGCAACCGGCGCGCACGGCGTTGGCGTCCAAGCCCAAAATGGCGGCCATGGCGCCGGCGCCAACGGGCACGGCCTCTTGCATGGCGGCGGCGCGCAGGCGCACCAGCGGCGCAGCCTGCGCCAGCGTCAGCACGCCAGAAGCGACCAGGGCCGAATATTCACCCAGCGAATGGCCGGCCACGCAGGCGGGCTGCGCGCCGCCCTCGGCCTGCCACACGCGCCAGGCGGCCACGCCGGCGACCAGCATCACGGGCTGGGTGTTGGTGGTCAGCGCCAGGGCCTCTTTGGGGCCTTCGTGGATCAGGCGGGCGACATCCTCGCCCAGCGCCTGGCTGGCTTCTTGCAGGGTTTGCGCCACGACGGGGTGATCGCCCCAAGCGTCGAGCATACCCACGGCCTGCGAGCCCTGGCCAGGAAAAACAAATGCAAAAGTGCCCATGGTGTCGTCTCTTGTTTTATGAACAAAATCGGCCTCTAGCGCTTATAAAACAAGCGCTAGCAGCTACATTTTTAATAGCACAGCACCCCAGGTGAAGCCACCGCCCACCCCTTCGAGCAGCACATGCTGGCCTTTTTGCACCTGGCCGGCGCGCACGGCGTTATCGAGCGCGAGCGGAATCGACGCCGCCGAGGTGTTGCCATGCTGATCGACGGTGACGACGAGCTTGTCCAGCGGCAGTTTGAGCTTCTTGGCCGTGCCCTGCATGATGCGGATGTTGGCCTGGTGCGGGATCAGCCAGTCGATATCGGCGTCTTGGAGGCCGGCCTTGTCGAGCGTCGCGCGGGCGGTTTTCTCCAGCACGCCGACGGCGAGCTTGAACACCGCCTGGCCATCCATCTGCAGCAGCGGGTTGCCCACCACCTCGCCGCCAGCAACGCCGCCGGGCACACACAGAATGTCCACGTACTTGCCATCGGCGTGCAGCTCGCTGGCGAGGATGCCGGGCTCGTCGCTGGCTTCAAGCACCACGGCGCCAGCGCCGTCGCCAAACAGCACGCAGGTGGTGCGGTCGTTGAAGTCGAGAATGCGGCTGAAAATCTCTGCCCCCACCACCAGCGCCCGGCGCGCCGAGCCCGAGCGGATCATGGCGTCGGCCACCGTCAGCGCATAGACGAAGCCGCTGCACACGGCCTGCACGTCAAACGCCGGGCAGCCATTGGCGCCGAGCTTGTCTTGCAGGATGCAGGCGGTGGAGGGAAACACCATGTCCGGCGTGGACGTGGCGAAGATGATCAGGTCGATCTCCTGCGCCTGGCGCCCGGCCATGGCCAGCGCCTGGCGCGCCGCGTGCAGGCCCAGGTCGCTGGTTTTTTCTTCCGGCGCAGCAAAGTGGCGCGCGTGGATGCCGGTGCGCTCGACGATCCACTGGTCGGACGTTGCCACGCCGCGCGCGGCCAGGTCGTCGGTCAGGTTCTGGTTCGTGACGCGGCGCTGCGGCAGGTAGCTGCCGGTGCCGGTGATGCGGGAGTAACGTGGGTTCAAGGCTGGGTGGCTGGCGCAACCGGGGCGGCCTGCACCAAGGCCGGCGCCAGCAGCGGCGCCGCGTGTGCAATGCGTGTCCGGACACGATCGAGCAGGTTGTTGCGGGCCGCATCATAAGCGCGGTTCAAAGCCTGTTCAAAGGCCAGCGCATCGGCCGAGCCGTGGCTCTTGAACACCAGACCGCGCAGGCCGAGCAGCGCGGCGCCGTTGTAGCGCCGGTAGTCCATGCGCTTCATCAGGGCCGATAGCACCGGATAGGCCACGATGGCCGCCAGTTTGGTGAAGATATTGCGTTTGAATTCTTGCTTGAGGCCGCCCACCACCATCGAGGCGACGCCTTCGCTGGCCTTGAGCGCCACGTTGCCGACGAAACCATCGCAGACCACGATATCGACCGTGCCCTTGAAAATATCGTTGCCTTCGACGTTGCCGTAGAAATTCAAATCCCCGGCTTCACCCGCCGAACGCAGCAGCTCACCGGCTTTTTTGATGACTTCGCTGCCCTTGATGACTTCCTCACCAATATTGAGCAGACCAACGCTGGCTGCGCTGCCTTCTTGCAGCACCGACACCAGGGCCGAACCCATAACGGCAAATTGCAGCAGGTGTTCAGCCGAGCAATCGACGTTGGCACCCAGATCGAGCACCGTGGTCGCGCCGCCCTTGTCGTTGGGCAGCTGGGTGGCGATGGCGGGGCGGTCGATACCGTCGAGCGTCTTGAGCAGGTAGCGCGCAATCGCCATCAGCGCGCCGGTGTTGCCGGCCGAGACGGCAGCCTGCGCGGCGCCATCCTTGACCTGGGCAATGGCCACGCGCATGGAGGAATCTTTTTTCTTGCGCAGCGCCACTTCCACCGGATCGTCCATGGCCACGACTTCGCTGGCGGCAACGATGCGGGCGCGCGGATGAGCAAAATCACCCAGGCTGGCGGGCAGGCCCACCAGCAGCAGCTGGGCATCGGAGTGTTTATCGAGAAACTGGCGGCACGCCGCGAGGGTGACGCGGGGGCCGTGGTCGCCCCCCATGCAGTCAACTGCCAATGTGATCATGGGTGGCGAAGGTCAAGGCCAAAAATAGCGGTCAAAACAAAGGCCCGCGCTACCCAGAAAGTAGCCACGGGCCTTGGACAGGCTCAAAGCAGGTTAGGCTTCAGACTTGTTCTTGAGCACCTGGCGGCCACGGTAGAAGCCGTTGGGGCTGATGTGGTGGCGCAGGTGGGTTTCGCCGGTGGTCGGCTCCACGGCAATGCCGGGCACCGTCAGGGCGTTGTGCGAACGGTGCATACCGCGCTTGGAAGGGGACTTTTTGTTTTGCTGAACAGCCATGGTGGCTCCTAGGGTCTTAAGGGTTGGTAAAAACGCGATTCAGCCCATTAAAGACACGAGGGGGATTCGCGCGAAGCCCGCAAGTATAACCTAATCGCTTTTGGGCTCTGCTGCCGGCTTTTGCTGCAACTGGGCCAAGGCGGCAAAAGGGTTGATTTTGGCGGTATTGGCCTGTGCAAACTCAGCCTCGCCTGCGCTCAGCTGCACCGGCGCCGGGCATTCGTCGTGCATGGGCACCATGGGCAGGGCCATGAGCAGCTCATCTTCAATCAGCGCGTGCAGATCGAAGTCGCGGCTGAGTACGAGCAAATCCTCCTCGCTCTCGTCGTCCTGCGCCTCGGCCGTGGCCTCGTCGGCGACGAAACGGAAATCGCGCTCGACCTGCAGCGGCACGTCCACCGACCCCATGCAGCGCTGGCAATGCATGGGAAAACTCGCCTGTGCCTGCAGCTGCAGCCACACCTGGGGCTCGCCCCCGGTGGCCGTACGCAGCGCGCCCTGGGCCTGCCAATCGACAAGCAAATCAGGGTGCAAGCCTTGCGCCTCTTGCGCCAGACGCTCGTAATTCAATAGCGATTCATGGCCACGCAGGGACGCGCCGGCCTGGGCAAAGGCCTTCACATCGAGGTGGCGGGGGGAGAACTCCTTGGTCATCGCGGCAGTGTAAGAGAATCGCGCCCATGCTTGAATCTCCCGCCCCGCAACGCCCACTGGTATTGGGCTCGACCTCGCGCTACCGCCGCGAGCTGCTCACCCGCTTGCACCTGCCGTTTACCGTCGCCGCCCCGGCGGTCGATGAAACCCCGCTGCCCGGCGAGACGCCGCGCACCCTCGCCCTGCGCCTGGCGCTGGCCAAGGCCCAGGCCGTGGCGGCGCTGCAGCCCAAGGCCATCGTCATCGGCTCCGACCAGGTGGCCGACCTGCACGGCCAGAGCCTGGGCAAGCCCGGCAACCACGAACGCGCCACCGCCCAGCTGCGCCAGATGCGCGGCCAGACGGTGGTCTTTCAAACCGCCGTCGCCGTGGTCGCCCCGGGCTTTTCCCAGGTGGAGCTGGCCCCGGTGCAGGTGCGCTTTCGTGACCTGAGCGACGCCGAGATCGAACGCTATCTGCGGGCCGAACAGCCCTACGACTGCGCCGGCAGCGCCAAGAGCGAGGGCCTGGGCATCACGCTGCTCGACGCCATCGACAGCGACGACCCCACCGCCCTCATTGGCCTGCCCCTGATCCGCACCAGCCGCCTGCTGCGCGCCGCTGGGCTGGTGCTGCCATGAGCGCCGCCGCCCTGGGTACGCTCTACCTGGTGCCCGCGCCGCTCGATTTCGGCTGCGCCAGCCAAGCCCCGCTGAGCGACGCACTGCCCGCCGGCACGCTGCAGCAGGCGGCGCAAATCACCCATTGGGTGTGTGAAAACGCCAAGAGCTGCCGCGCTTATTTGAAACGCATCGACGCCCTGCACCCCCTGGCTGCACCGCTGCAGGCGCAGCAAATTGCCGAGCTGCCGCGCGAGGTGCACAAAAAAGGCGACCACGGCAGCCAAGGCCAGGCCCGCCTGGACGCGCGCAGCCTGCTCGCACCCCTGCTCGCCGGCCACGACATGGGCTTGGTGAGCGAGGCCGGAATGCCCGCCGTGGCCGACCCCGGCAGCTCCGTGGTGCGCGCCGCGCACGACCTGGGCGCGCGCGTCGTGCCGCTGGTAGGGCCGGTATCGCTGCTGCTGGCACTCGCGGCCAGCGGCCTCAACGGCCAGAACTTCGCCTTCGTCGGCTACCTGCCGCAAGACGGTGCCGAGCGTGCGCAGCGCATCCGCGCTCTGGAGGCGCTGGCGCTCAAAACCGGGCAAACCCAGCTCTTTATCGAAACGCCCTACCGCAACGCCGCCCTGTGGCAAGCCCTGCTGCACACCCTGCAGCCGGGCACGCGCCTGGCCGTGGCCGCTGGCCTGACCCTGGCCAGCGCCCAGGTCCACAGCCGCAGCGTGCGCGATTGGCAGGGCCACGCCGTACCCGCCGACAAGCACACGCCCGCCGTCTGGGCACTGGGCCAGTAAGCACCGGCCCATGCCCTGGCTCGAACCCCTGGCCGCCTTGCTGGGCGTGGTCTCCGTGGCGCTGATGGTGCGCCAACGCCCCCTGGCCTGGCCGCTGGGGCTGGTGATGGTGCTGCTCTACGCCATCGTCTTTGCCCAGGCGCGACTGTATTCAGACATGCTGCTGCAGCTCGTGTACGCCGTGCTGCAGCTCTACGGCTGGCGGCAGTGGCGCCGGGGCGATGCGCCGGCGCTCGCCGTCTCGCGCCTGCCCTGGCCCCGGCTCGGGCGCGACCTGGCCGCCGGCCTGCTGCTGACCCTGGCGCTGGGCCTGGCGATGAGCCGCTACACCCACGCCCAGCAGCCCTGGCTGGACGCGGCGCTGACCGGCTTTAGCCTGGTGGCACAGTTCTGGATGGCACACAAGCGCCTGGCCTGCTGGCCGCTGTGGCTGCTGCTCGACGCCGTGTACGTGGGCCTGTTTGTGGCGCTGCAAATGCCGCTGACCGCCCTGCTCTACCTGGTGTTCATGGGGCTGGCACTGCAGGGTTGGCGCAGCTGGCGTGCCAGCCTGAACGCACCGGGCGCTGCACCATGAAGGCCGTGCTGCTCACCGGCCCCGAATCCGCCGGCAAAAGCAGCCTGTGCGCGGCGCTGGCGCAGCACTTTGGCGCGCCGGTGGTGGGCGAGTACGTGCGCGAGTACATCGTGCAGCAGCAGCGCAACACCTGCTACGCCGACATCACCCCCATCGCCCGGGGGCAGTGGCGGCGCGAGCAGGCGGCGCGTGCGCAGGCGCCGCCGCTGTTGCTGCTCGATACCAATTTGCTCAGCAACCGCCTGTGGAGCCAAACCCTGTTTGGCCGCAGCCCGGCATGGATCGACGCGGCGCTGGCGCGCACGCAGTACGACGCGGTATTCCTGCTCGCCCCCGAGGGCCTGCCCTGGCGGGCCGACGGCCAGCGCTGCCAGCCGGCGCTGGCGCAGCGCCAGCAGTTTGGCCAGCAGCTAGAACAAGCACTGCAGCAGCTGCAGCAGCCCTATACGCCGGTCACCGGCAGCTGGGCCCAGCGCTGCACGCACATCACGGCAGCGGTGCAGCAAATGCTATAAAAATAGTAGCTACTAACGCAGGTACAGCAAGCGCTACAGGCAGTTTTGATGCCTTTTTGATGCTTACCGCAACTGCAGGCCGCTGTGCTGCAGCGTCTGCACGGCGCCACCGCCGATGGCGGCGCCAAAGCGCTTGACCAGGCGTTCAGCGACGTTGTCGCGGCGCGTGTAGTCGATCACGTCCTCGGCCTTGACGACCTCGCGCGCCACGTAGTCCAGGCTGCCCAGATGGTCGGCCAGGCCCAGGTCGATGGCCTGCTGGCCGGTCCAGAACAGGCCGCTGAAGGTGTCCTCACCCACCTTCAGGCGCTCGCCCCGGCCTTTTTTCACCACCTCGATGAACTGCTGGTGGATCTGTTCGAGCATGGTCTGGGCGTAGGTGCGCTGCTTCTCGCTCATGGGGCTGAAGGGGTCGAGAAAACCCTTGTTCGCGCCCGCCGTGAGCAGGCGGCGCTCAACGCCGAGTTTTTCCATGGTGCCGGTAAAGCCAAAGCCGTCCATCAGCACGCCGATGCTGCCGACGATGCTGGCCTTATCGACGTAGATTTCATCCGCAGCGGCAGCAATGTAGTAGGCCGCCGAGGCGCAGCTTTCCTCGACCACGGCGTACACCGGCTTGTCGTACTTGGCGCGCAGGCGGGTGATTTCGTCGTTGATCATGCCCGCCTGCACCGGGCTGCCGCCGGGCGAGTTGATGAGCAGCACCACGGCCTGCGAGCCGCTGTCTTCAAAGGCGCTGCGCATGGCCGCGACGATGAGCTCGGCGCTGGCCTCGGCGCCGCTGGCGATTTCGCCCTTGATATCAACCACCGCCGTATGCGGCGTACTGCTGACGCTGGCGCCCTCGTAGTTGGCCACGCCCCAGGCGATGGCACCGGCCAGCGCCAGCCACAGCAGGCGCCAGAAAATGCGCCAGCGGCGCGCGGCGCGCTGCTCGCTCAGGGTGGCAAAAACGAGTTTTTCCAGCACCTCGCGCTCCCAGCCCTGGGTTGGCGGCGGCACGGCGGCGGCCGGCTTGGGCGCTGCGGCCTGGCCCCACAGGTCGGGGGCGGCGCCAGAGTCGGCATTGCCGGGGCGTTGGGGATCGGTCATGGTGGTCAGGGGAAAGCGGGTTGCAATGAGGGGGCAGTATGCCAGTGCACCTGGCCTGCGGTTTCGGTCAGCTCGATCTTCACCAGGCTGGCGCCGCAGCAGGGACCCTCGATGCAGCGGCCCGTGTCCGGCGCGTACACCGCGCCATGGGTGGCGCACAACAGCCACTGGCCGCTGTCGTCAAAAAACTGCCCCTCCTGGTAGTCCATCTCCATGGCCACGTGGGCGCAGCGGTTGAGGTAGGCGTGCACCTGGCCGGCGTAGCGAATGGCGAAAGCTCGGCAGGGCTGGCCGGCGTAGAGAACGTCAAACGCCACCGCCCGGCCACCGTCTTGCAGTGCGCTGCTGGCGCACAGGGGAATGCAGCGGGGATCGGCGGTAGTCACAAATAATTTCTTCTGCGTCGCCTCAGGCGTTGTTTTCAAGCCACGAATGCAGGGCCGCCACCGAATCGGCGACGAACAGCGGGCCATGGGCGGCAAAGCCTTCGGGCGCGTGCGCGCCGTAGCCCACACCGACACTGGCGCAGCCCGCCGCCTGCGCCATTTGCAGGTCATGCGTGGTGTCGCCAATCATCAGCGTACGCGCCGGCGGCACATCGAATTCGGCCATCAGCTCCTGCAGCATCAGCGGATGGGGCTTGCCCGCCGTCTCGTCGGCGGTGCGCGAGGCATGAAAGCGCCCGCGCAGCGCCGCCTGCTGCAGCGCCTCGTTCAAGCCACGCCGGCTCTTGCCGGTGGCCACGGTCAGCAGGTGGCCACGCGCCTGCAGGGCGTCGAGCAGGTCGAGCACGCCAGCGAACAGGCACAGGTCGTCCTGGCGCTGCAGGTAGTGGTAACGGTAGCGGTTGGACAGCTCGGGGTATTTGTCGGCGGGCACGTCGGGCGCGGCGTGCGCCAGCGCCGGCATGAGGGCCATGCCGATGACGTACGACGCCGCCGCATCGCTGGGTACGGCGCCGCCCACGTCGCGCACCGCCGCCTGGATGCTGCGCACGATGATGGCCGTGGAGTCGCACAGCGTGCCGTCCCAGTCGAAGGCAATGAGGTCAAAGCGGCGGGCACGGGTCATGGTCAAGTCACAGCAGGGGGAAGGATGAAAGCCGCCAGCTCGGGCGGCAGCTCGGCGCGCAGCTCCAGGCGCTCGCCGCTGGCCGGGTGCGTGAACTGCAGGCGCCAGGCGTGCAGGAACATGCGTTTCAAGCCCTGCTTGGGCAGGCGCCGGTTGAGGTCGAAGTCGCCGTATTTGTCGTCACCGGCAATGGGATGGCCCTGGCTGGCCAGGTGCACGCGGATCTGGTGCGTGCGCCCGGTTTTGATGGTCACCTCCAGCAGCGCCATCGCCGGCAGCCCCTGGGCCGGGCGCGCCGGCAGGTTCTGGCGCAGTTGCACCAGGGTGATGGCGCGCATGGCGTCGGGGTCGTCCGGCGTGGTCACGCGCACGCGGCGCTCGCCGTCGGCCTGCAGGTATTTGTGCAGCGGCAGGTCGATCACCTTGTGCTTGCCCATCCAGGCGCCCTGCACCAGTGCCAGGTAGGTCTTGCCGGTTTCGCGCTCGCGGAACTGGTCTTGCAGGTGCTTGAGCGCCGAGCGCTTCTTGGCCACCAGCAGGATGCCCGAGGTCTCGCGGTCCAGGCGGTGCACCAGCTCCAGCAGCGGCGCCTGCGGCCGGGCGCGGCGCAGCTGCTCGATCACGCCAAAGCTCACGCCGCTGCCGCCGTGCACGGCCACGCCAGCGGGTTTATCGATAGCAATGAGGTATTCATCCTCGAACAAGATCGGAAATTCGCGCCCCGGCACGGCCTGCTGCGCTTTTTCCTCGATTTTTTCCGACACGCGCAGCGGCGGCAGGCGCACCTGGTCACCCGCCTGCACCCGGGCGTCGGCGCTGGCGCGGCCCTTGTTCACGCGCACCTCGCCGCTGCGGATGATGCGGTAGACGTGGGTCTTGGGCACGCCCTTCAAATGGCGCATGAGGAAATTGTCCAGGCGCTGACCCGCCGATTCCTCATCGACAGTGATAAAGCGCGCCGCCAAAGCTGGGCTTGGTTTGCCCTCTATAATGTGATTCACCTGCGCGATTTTTATGTAAGTGGTTGATTTGTCTGGAGTTTAGTCCAGCCGCCATTTCCCCGGCGCAGGCAGGTCGATGCCAACGGGTGTCGTACACGCTTTTTTCATGCGGGAAGATGTGCCCGCCAGCCTGTACGCCGCCCGGCGGGCCGACGCATTGGAACACGGAATTTTTGGCCGGTGGCCGCACCCTACCCGGGCTTTGCGCACCATCGGCGGATCAAAGCGAAATATGTGGTTTGTCTGGTCATGGATGGTGTCGCTGTGGCGGTGGCTTGTGCCGCCGGCTACGCGCATTGCCCGCCCCCAGCCCACCCACCTGCCCACGCAGTGCGCCCTGCCGACAGCGGCCCGCCTGCGCACTGCGCGCCTCGCACCCATCCACGCACCACCGCCCCCGCTGCTGACCTAGTGCAGCGGGCGCGCGCCTGCGTCCTCTTTTCCCGCTTCCCGGCGTTGACCCCGGCATCCTGGGCCCGGCTTTGGCCTGGCCCACGAAAACGGTAGGACACCTACGGCATGCCGCCAGCGGCAGGCCGAGAACAACGCACAAAGGAACAACCATGAAGCGGATGCTCATCAACGCCACGCAGCCTGAAGAACGGCGCCTGGCCATCGTCGACGGCCAAAAACTCCTCGATTACGAACTCGAAGTCGAAGGCCGCGAGCAGCGCAAGGGCAACATCTACAAGGCCGTGGTGACGCGCGTCGAGCCCAGCCTGGAGGCCTGCTTTGTCGATTACGGCGAAGACCGCCACGGCTTCCTGCCATTTAAGGAAATCTCCAAGCAATACTTTGCCGAAGGCGTCTCGCCCAGCCAGGCACGCATCAACGACGTCATCCGCGAAGGCCAGGAACTGCTGGTGCAGGTGGAAAAGGAAGAACGCGGCAACAAGGGCGCAGCGCTGACCACCTTCATCTCGCTGGCAGGCCGCTACGTCGTGCTCATGCCCAACAACCCGCGCGGCGGCGGCGTCTCGCGCCGCATCGAGGGCGAAGACCGCGCCGAGCTCAAAGAGGCGATGGATCAGCTCGACTACCCCAAGGGCATGAGCATCATCGCGCGCACCGCCGGCATTGGCCGCAGCGCGCCCGAGCTGCAGTGGGACCTGAACTACCTGCTGAAATTGTGGAGCGCCATCGACGGCGCGGCCAAGGCCGGCAAGGGCGCCTTCCTGATCTACCAGGAGTCGAGCCTGGTGATCCGCGCCATCCGCGACTACTTCAACAACGACATCGGTGACATCCTGATCGACACCGACGACATCTACGAGCAGGCGCAGCAGTTCATGGCGCACGTGATGCCCGAGCAGGCATCGCGCGTCAAGCGCTACCGCGACGACGCGCCGCTGTTCTCGCGCTTTCAGATCGAGCACCAGATCGAGTCGGCCTACGCCCGCACCGTGCAGCTGCCCTCGGGCGGCGCCATCGTCATCGACCACACCGAAGCCCTGGTTTCCGTGGACGTGAACTCCGCGCGCGCCATCAAGGGCGGCGACATCGAGGAAACCGCCACGCGCACCAACCTCGAAGCCGCCGACGAAGTGGCGCGCCAGATGCGCCTGCGCGACCTGGGCGGCCTGATCGTGATCGACTTCATCGACATGGAGGAGAGCAAGAACCGCCGCGAGGTGGAAAACCGCCTGCGCGACGCGCTGCGCCAGGACCGTGCGCGCGTGCAGTTCGGCACCATCAGCAAGTTCGGCCTGATGGAGATGAGCCGCCAGCGCCTCAAGCCCGCCCTGTCGGAGGGCGCGCACATCAACTGCCCGCGCTGCGGCGGCTCGGGCCACATCCGCGACACCGAATCCTCGGCGCTGCAGATCCTGCGCATCATTCAAGAAGAATCGATGAAGGACAGCACCGCCGCCGTGCACGTGCAGGTGCCGGTGGAGGTGGCGAGCTTCCTGCTCAACGAAAAGCGCACCGAAATCACCAAGATCGAGCTCAAGCAGCGCGTTTCCGTGCTCATGGTGCCCAACAAGTCGATGGAGACGCCGCACTACAAACTCGAACGCTTGAAGCACGACGACCCGCGCCTGGAAAACATCGAGGCCAGCTACCAGCTCGCCGACGAGCTCGAAGAGCGCACCCAGGTCACGCGCCGCTCGCAAGAGCCCACCAACAAGCAAACGCCCATCATCAAGGGCGTGCTGCCCGACGCCCCGGCCCCCGTGGCCGAGCCGCGCGCCCCGCGCCCCGCACCAGCAGCCCAGCGCCCCGCCGCATCGGCCATGGCGCCCGCAGCCGCACCGGCCGTGCCAGAGCAGGGCTTCTTCTCCTGGGTCAAGAGCCTGTTTGGCTTCGCCCCCAAGGCAGCGCCTGCCCCGATCCCGGTCGCGCCCGCACCTGCAGCCACCCCCGAGGCACGCCGCAACGAGCGTGGCGACGGCCGCAACCGCCGCAACGGCGAGCGCCAAGAGCGCGGCGAGCGCAATGAACGCAACGACCGCAACGGCGAGCGCACACGCAGCGAAGGCAGCAATGGCCGGCGCAACGGCGAACGCAGCAATGGCCGCAACCGCCGCGATGCCGAACCGCGCAACGACGCCGAACTCAACCCCAACGCCGCCCCCGAGGCCGTGCAGGAAGGGCGCAACGACCGCGCCCCGCGCCGTGAACGCACCGAGCGCCAGGAACGCCCAGAGCGCCAGCAAGAACGCACCGAGCGCAGCGACCGCCAGGAGCGCGGCGAAGCTCGCCCGCGCCGCGAACGCACCGAGGCCCAGCCCGACTTTGCCGACACCGCACCGCTCGAAGCCCTGGTGCCACCCACGCAAGTGCCGGACGTCGATCTGAGCGAGCAAACCGGCAGCGAAGCCCCCGCCGCGCCGGCCGAGGAACGCCGCGAACGCCGCTCGCGCGACCGCTATGGCCGCGACCGCCGCAACCGCGAACGCCCGGCACGCGATGACGCCAGCGCCGAGCACGCCGCCCCCGCCCAGCCCGAGGCCGCCCCTGCCCCGGACGAAGCCCCGGCCAGCGAGCAAGCACCACGGCGCAGCTACTTCAACGCTGGCACTGCCCCTGCCACCCCTGCCGCCCAACCTCCGGTAACGGCAGAGGCTGCACCGGCAGCACAGCCC
The DNA here is from genome assembly GCF_011303755.1 of Acidovorax sp. HDW3. Classification (NCBI taxonomy): domain Bacteria; kingdom Pseudomonadati; phylum Pseudomonadota; class Betaproteobacteria; order Burkholderiales; family Comamonadaceae; genus Acidovorax; species Acidovorax sp. HDW3. The sequence goes on from NZ_CP049885.1 coordinate 2,181,879, forward strand.
GCCAGCGCACCAGAGGCAGCAGCAGCAGCAGCAGCGACACCGGCAGCAGCCGAAGCCGCCGCTGCACCCGCCGCTGCCGCACCCATCGAGGCCATTGCCACTGCCGCCCCGGTGGCAGCACCGGCTGCGGTAGCCCCGGCGGCTCCCGCTGCGGCGCCAGCGCCTGCCGCCAGCGCGGCCAGCGCCCCCGCCGCTCTGCCCAAGGTGCAAGCCTTCACCCTGCCGCTGGCACAGCTGCACGAGGTGGCCAGCGCCAGCGGCCTGCAGTGGGTCAACTCCGACGCCGACAAAGTCGCCGCCGTGCAGGCCGCCATTGCCGCCGAGCCACGCCCGGTGCATGTGCCGCGCGAGCGCCTGCCGCTGGTGGTGAAAGATGAGGGCCCCCTCATCCTGGTGGAAACCCGCACTGACCTGCGCGCGCTGACCCTGCCCTTCGACGCGGCGTAAACTGCCGCCGCGTTCGCCAGCCCCTCCGCATCCCCCCGGAGGGGCTTTCGTTTATCAAAAACAATAGCTGCTAGCGCTTATCCCATAAGGGTTGGAGGCCAAAAAGGTTCATAAACCATGGCTTTTGCGCTGGCTCCATGCATTGCCCAGAAAGCCCGCCATGTTGTTTTTGCTCTCCCCCGCCAAGGCGCTGGACTACGAGCGCCCCCTGCCCGCCGGCCTGGCGCACAGCCTGCCTGTCTTTGTCGAGCAAGCGCAGCAGCTCATCGCCCTGCTGCGGCAAAAATCCCCCGCCGAAATCGCTGCGCTGATGAAGCTCAGCGACCCGCTGGCCGCGCTCAACGTGGCGCGCTACGCCGCCTGGTCGCCCGAGTTTCATGCCGGCAACGCGCGCCAGGCCCTGCTGGCCTTCAACGGCGACGTGTACGAGGGGCTGAACGCCGCCAGCCTGGGCGCTGCCGACCTCGATTGGGCGCAGGCGCACCTGGCCATCCTCTCGGGCCTGTACGGCGTGCTGCGCCCGCTCGACTGGATGCAGCCCTACCGCCTGGAAATGGGCACCGCCCTGGCCTGGCCAGGTGGCCGCAACCTGTACCAGTTCTGGGGCCCGCGCATTGCCCAGCACCTGAACACGCTGCTGGCCGACACGCCGGCGCCGGTGGTGGTCAACCTGGCATCGCAGGAATACTTCAAGGCCGTTGACCAGCACACGCTGCGCGCGCGCGTGGTCGAATGCGTGTTCCAGGACAGCAAGGCCGGCGGCCCGTACAAGATCGTCAGCTTCTACGCCAAACGCGCACGCGGCCTGATGGCGCGCTGGGCCATCTTGGCGCGCGCCAGCACCCCCGAACAGCTGCAGGGCTTTGACCTGGAGGGCTACGCCTACTGCGCCAGCGCCTCCAGCCCCGAGCGCCTGGTATTTCGCCGCCACAGCCCCCAAGCCTGACCTGCCATGGCCACCCACGCCCTCACCGCCGAGCTGCAAGACTGGATCGTGCAGCACGCCCAGGCCGGCGCCAGTGCGCCCACCATCACCGGCTACCTGCGCCACGCCGGCTGGCCGCAGGCGCGCGCTGCCACCGTGGTGGCGCAGGTGCTCGCCAGCCAGCCCGGGGGCAGCCTGCCACCGCCCGTCATGCTGCCCGAACCCGACATTGCCGACTCGCCCACGCGGCTCGACCTGGGCGCGCACCAGGTGCAGCTGCTGCTGCAGATGCAGCAGCCGCGCGTGGCAGTGCTCGGCGGTTTTCTCACGCCCGAGGAATGCACGCAGCTGATCGCCGCCGCGCGCCCGCGCATGGCGCGCTCGCTCACCGTCGCCAACGACACCGGCGCCGACGAGCTCAACCAGGACCGCACCAGCGACGGCATGTTCTTCCAGCGCGGCGAGAACGCCCTGGTGCAGCGCATCGAGGAGCGCATCGCCCGCCTGCTGCGCTGGCCGCTGGAGAACGGCGAGGGCCTGCAGGTGCTGCACTACCGCCCGGGCGCCGAGTACAAACCGCACTACGACTACTTCGACCCCGCGCAGCGCGGCTCCAGCACCTTGCTGCGCCGGGGCGGCCAGCGCGTGGCCACGCTGGTGATGTACCTCAACACCCCCGAGCAGGGCGGCGGCACGCGCTTTCCCGAGGCGCAACTCGAAGTCGCGCCGCAGCAGGGCAACGCCGTGTTCTTCAGCTACGCCCGCCCCGACCCCAGCACACGCAGCCTGCACGCGGGCGCGCCGGTGCTCGCGGGCGAGAAATGGATCGCCACCAAATGGCTGCGCGAACGTGAGTTTCACTGAGTTTTGTCTATGAACCCCCCCTCCCCCGTGCGCGAATTCACCCTGCGCGGCGTGCTGCTCGGCGCGCTCATCACCCTGGCCTTCACCGCCGCCAACGTCTACCTCGGGCTCAAGGTCGGGCTCACCTTTGCCTCGGCCATTCCCGCCGCCGTCATCTCCATGGCGCTGCTCTACCGCTTCAAGGACTCCAACATCCTGGAGAACAACCTGGTGCAGACCCAGGCGTCGGCGGCGGGCACGCTGTCGTCCGTCATCTTCGTGCTGCCGGCGCTGCTCATGCTCGGGCTGTGGAGCGGCTTTCCGTTCTGGCAGACGGCCCTGGTGTGCGCCGCCGGCGGCACGCTGGGCGTGCTCTACACCGTGCCGCTGCGCCGTGTGATGGTGGTGCAGTCCACCCTGCCCTACCCCGAGGGCGTGGCCGCCGCCGAGGTGCTGCGCGTGGGCGAGGCCCAGCGCCACAAAACCGACGGCGCCCGCACCGGCGACGGCCTGCGCAGCCTCGGCTGGGGCGCGGGCATTGCTGCGCTGTTTGGCTTTCTGAGCGGCGGCCTGCGCCTGCTGGCTGACGCGTTCAACGTCTGGATCAACGCCGGCAGCGTCGCCTTTCGCATTGCGGCGGGCTTTTCGCCGGCGCTGCTGGCCGCCGGCTACTTGATGGGCGCAGCCGCCGGCGTCGCCGTGCTGCTGGGCCTGGTGCTGTGCTGGGGCCTGGTCGTGCCCTGGCTGACGGCGCAGGCCACGCTGGCCGAAGGCCAGGCGCTCAGCGCCCTGGCCACGCAGATGTGGGCCACCAAGGCGCGCTTTCTGGGGGCGGGGGTGATTGGCATCTCGGCGCTGTGGACGGTGGCCTCGCTGATCCGCCCCATCATCAAGGCCATTGCCAGCGAGCCGGCGCGCAGCGGGCCGGCAGCGCAGGCGCACGACGAGCGCGAGCGCGACATGCCGCGCAGCTGGATGCTGGCCATCGGCCTGGCAGCGCTGGCCGTGCTCTGGGGCGTGGCCGGCGACTTCATCGGCGAGCACATGCCCGAGCTCGCCAGCGGCGCGCGCTGGGGCCTGGCGCTGCTGTGCGTGCTGTTTGCGGCGCTGTTTGGCTTTTTGGTGGCGGCCGCCTGCGGCTACATGGCGGGCCTGGTGGGCTCGTCGGCCAGCCCCATTTCTGGCATCGGCATCATCGCCACCATCCTCATGGGTGTCTCGCTGCTGCTGCTGGGCCAGCTCTTTCCGGCCTTTGCCACCAGCGTGGCGGGCAAGATGGGCGTGGCCCTGGTGCTGTTCATGGTGGCCGTCATCCTGGCCATGGCCGCCATCTCCAACGACAACCTGCAAGACCTCAAAACCGGCTACCTGGTGGGCGCCACGCCCTGGCGCCAGCAGGTGGTGCTGATCATCGGCTGCCTGGTGGGCGCGTTGGTGATTCCGCCGGTGCTCGACCTGCTCTACAACGCCTACGGCTTTGCCGGCGCCCTGCCGCGCGCGGGCATGGACCCCAACCAGGCACTGGCCGCGCCGCAGGCAACGCTGATGCAGCAAATTGCCAACGGCATTTTCAACGGCTCGCTCGACTGGACCATGCTCGGCCTGGGCGTGGCCGTGGGCGTGGCCGCCATCGCTGCCGATCTGCTGCTGCGCCGCAGCGGCGCCGGCGCGCTGCCGCCGCTGGCCGTGGGCCTGGGCATTTACCTGCCGCCCACGATTGGCCTGACGCTGGCCGTGGGCGCCGCCCTGGGCTGGCTGCTGCAGCGCGGCATTCGCGCCCACGCCGCCGACAAGGCCTGGGTGGCCGCCGCCGAAGAACGCGGCCTGCTGCTGGCCTCGGGCCTGATCGTGGGCGAGAGCCTGATGGGCCTGCTGCTGGCCGCCCTCATTGGCTTTAGCGGCAAGGACGCCCCGCTGGCCCTGGTGGGCGAGGGCTTTGCCCCGGCCATGTGGCTGGGCCTGCTGTACTTTGTGGGTTTGTTCCTGTTCTTCTACAAGACCGTGCTGCGCCGTTCAATTTGAATAAAACAAGGCTCCAGCGCTTGCCAGGCAAGCGCTAGCAGCTATCAAAAGTATAGTAAATCATGAGCACCCCCGAACAATCGCAGCTCGGCCGCGCCAGCGAGTACGCCGACCAGTACGACCCCAGCCTGCTCTTTCCCCTGCCGCGTGCGCCCAAGCGCAGCGAGATCGGCATTGGCAGCGCCCTGCCCTTTCTGGGTGCCGACTTGTGGACGGCCTACGAGCTGTCGTGGCTGAACCCGCGCGGCAAGCCGCAGGTGGCGCTGGCGCACATCACCGTGCCGTGCGAGTCGCCCAACATCATCGAGAGCAAGTCCTTCAAGCTCTACCTCAACAGCTTCAACGGCACGCGCTTTGCCGACAGCGAGGCCGTGCGCGAACGCCTGCGCGCCGATCTGGGCGAAGCCGCCTGGCGCGGCGCCAAAGCGGGCAGCGGGGGCGGCGTGGGCGTGCAGCTGGTGCTGCCCGAGCAGTTTGACCAGCAGCCGATCGAGCAACTCTCGGGCCTGCGTCTTGACCGCCTGGATGTGGAATGCACGCACTACCAGCCCGCACCCGAGCTGCTGCAGGCCGACCACAGCCAGGCCCCCGTGACCGAGACGCTGACCAGCGACCTGCTCAAGAGCAACTGCCTGGTAACGGGCCAGCCCGACTGGGGCAGCGTGCAGATCAGCTACACCGGCGCGCCCATAGCCCAGGCGGGGCTGCTGCAGTACATCGTGAGCTTTCGCAACCACAACGAATTTCACGAGCAGTGCGTCGAGCGCATCTTCCACGACCTCTGGCAGCGCTGCCGCCCGCTCAAGCTGGCGGTGTACGCGCGCTACACGCGCCGGGGCGGCCTGGACATCAACCCGCTGCGCAGCAGCCACCCGCAGGCGCTGGCGCGCAACGTGCGCACGGCGCGGCAGTAAGCCGCCCTGCGCGCCAGCCCTACAGGCGAAACACCGCCAGCGTGCGCCCGAGCAGCCCGGCATTGCCGCTCATGGCGCGTGCCGAGCCTGCCGACTCCTCGGCCAGGGCGGCGTTTTGCTGCGTGACTTGATCGAGATCCGTCACCGCCTCATTCACCTGGGCGATGCCCTGCGTCTGCTCATGCGCAGCCACCCCCATCTGGCCCATCAGGGCGTTGACGTGGCTGACCGACTGCACCACCTGCTCAATGGTCTGGCCTGCCGATTGCATCAGCAACGCGCCGCGCGCAATGCTGGCGTTGGAGCCACCGATGAGGGCATGGATCTCCTTGGCCGCCTCCGACGAGCGCTGCGCCAATGCCCGCACCTCACCGGCCACCACGGCAAAGCCCCGGCCCTGCTCCCCGGCACGGGCGGCCTCCACGGCAGCGTTGAGCGCCAAAATATTGGTCTGAAACGCGATGCCCTCAATCGTCGCAATGATCTGGCCCATTTTTGTGCCGGACTGCTCGATCTCGCGCACCACGGCCCCCACCTCGGTCACGGCCTGCCCCCCCTGGCGCGCCAAGGCGGCGCTGTGCTCACTCTCTTGCAGTACCTTGCGCACGGAATCACCCGTCTGGGTCACGGTGCTGGCCAGCTCCTCCATGGCTGCGGCCGTCTCCTGCAGGCTGCTCGCTTGCGATTCAGTACGGGCCGAGAGGTTTTCCGACCCCTGGGCAATATCGGACGAAATACCGCCAAAGGCATTGATTTCAGCGCGCGCATCGCCCACGACCGCACGCATATTGAGCTGCACACGCTGCAAACGCCCCATCACCGGGCCCAAGGGGTGTTTGGGCGGCAGCCCCGGCTCCTGATGGCTCAGCTCACCACTGGCCATGCTGCCCAGGAGCCGTTCGATACGCCGCAGTGGCCGCCCCATGCGCTGGTAGTAGCGCGCCAAAATGGCCCAGGCCAGCAGCACCCACAGCAGCGTCTGCACCGCCAGGGTGCTGCTGTCGTGCCATCCCATCCAGCCCGGCAGCAGCGACACCAGCAGCAGCGGCAGCATCATGCCCCCCAGACGCACCGTGTAACCCACGCGGTGGCGCTTTTCCCAAATATTGCGCCAGCCCTGGTGGCGCACGCCGCCAGCGTGCAAGATAAAAGTCTGGCGCCCGCTATCGCGCTCTTTCTTGATCTCGGCGTACAGGGTCTGGGCCGCTGCCACCTCTTCACGCGTCGGCTTGGTGCGCACCGACAAATAACCACGGGGCTTACCGCCCTCCATGATGGGGGTGACATGGGCATGAACCCAGTAGTGATCGCCGTTCTTACGCCGGTTCTTCACAATGCCCGACCAGCTGCGGCCATGGCCAATCGTTGACCACATGTCTTTGAACGCCTCTGGCGGCATGTCCGGATGGCGAATCAGGTTGTGGGGCTGGCCCATCAACTCATCCATGCTGTAGCCACTGACACGCGCAAACGGCGCATTGCAGTGCGTCATCAGGCCCTTGGTATCGGTGGTGGACATGAGCAACTCATCGTCCGGGAAGGCGTATTCGTTCTGGGTAACAGGCAAGTTCAGACGCATGGCAACCATCAACCTATCCGATGCACCATCCTGGTGCGTTGGCACAAAATAAGCTGCCATGATCCACGGCCCTTGCCCAACGTCAACGCAGCCGCCAGGCGTTCAGCGCCCCGATTGATCCATATCTAGAAAAAAACACTTTCTGTCGCACGTATGCACAGTATTTGCTACGGGTGCATGGCCTCAAAACAACGGCTGCGTATGCCCAGACATTGACCCCCATGGGCTCAGCCCGCCCACGCGCACGCCCAGCAGGCGCAGTGGCTGCTCCAGCGGCACGCGCTTGAGGCACTGGCCGGCAATGCGGCGAATCTGCACCGCATCCTGCGTCGCGCCGTCAATGGTCTGGTCGCGCGTGGCGGTTTTGAAATCGGCGTAGCGCAGCTTGATGCCTATGGTGCGCCCGGCGTAGCCCGCGCGCTGCAGGTCTTGGGCCACGCGCTGGCACAGGTCGGTAAAAATTTCGCCCAGCAGCGCCTTGTCGCGTACGGCGTGCAGGTTGCGCTCAAACGTGGTTTCGCGGCTCATGGAGACGGGCTCGCTCTCGGTCACCACCGCGCGCGCGTCGCGGCCCCAGGCGGCGTCGTGCAGCCAGGCGCCGGTGGCGCGGCCAAAGTGCTGCACCAGCCAGGCTGGCGCGCAGGCGGCCAATTCGCCAATGGTGTGCACGCCCAGCTGCTGCAGCCGGGCGTCGGCCTTGGGGCCTATGCCGTTGATCTTGCGGCACGGCAGCGGCCAGATGCGGCTTTGCAAGTCCTCGGGCTGCACAATGGCGATGCCGTTGGGCTTGTCGAACTCGCTCGCCATCTTGGCCAGCAGCTTGTTCGGCGCCACGCCGATGGAGCAGGTGAGGCCCGTGGCGTCAAAAATACTTTTTTGAATCAGCCGCGCCAGCACCCGCCCACCCTCGCGCTGGCCGCCGGGCACGTCGGTGAAGTCGATGTAGACCTCATCGACGCCCCGGTCCTCCATCTGCGGCGCAATCTCGGTGACGATGGCCTTGAAGCGCTGCGAATAGCGCCGGTACTGGGCAAAGTCCACCGGCAGCAAGATGGCCTGCGGGCACAGGCGCGCCGCCTTCATCAGCCCCATGGCCGAGCCGACGCCAAAGGCGCGCGCCGCATAGGTGGCGGTGGTGATGACGCCGCGCCCGGCGTAACTGGCCAGGCGCGGGAAAGCGTCCAGCGGTATATCGGCCAGCCGCCCCTGCCAGGCCCGGGCCAGGGCATCGTCCTCGTGCCGGCGCCCGCCGCCAATCACCACCGGCAGGCCGGCGAGCTGCGGGTAGCGCAGCAGCTCCACGCTGGCGTAGAAGGCATCCATGTCCAGATGGGCGATGCGCCGGGGCAAGGCGGCAGCGGTCATGGCCGGGCCTTGGCTGCGGCCACGCCCGCACCGCGCACCTCCAGGCGCAGGCTGTCTTGCACCTGGCCGCTGGCGTCGAGCAGCTCGATGTGGTGGCGCCCCGGCCAGGGCAGCCAGGCCCAGCGCGCACCCTGGCCGACGATGCGCCCATCGATGCGCCAGCGCAGGGCGGCGCCGCCGCTGCCCTGGGCCTCGAACCACAGGCGCTGGTGGGCGGGCGGAATGTCGGGGTCGAGCGCAATGATGCTGCCCGCCGTCGGCGCGGCAATGCTGGGTTTGGCATCATTTTTGCCTCTAGCGCTTGCTGGATAAGCGCTACCAGCTATTGAATCAATAGCAAAAACAGCCTGCTCCGTGCCAGCAAGAAACCACTCGCTGCGCGGCGCCTCCAGCGCCATGCCCTGGGCATCGGCGCCAAAGCGCAGCGCCTGCCGCACCACGCCCTGGGGCGGGCGCGGCGCGGCGCTGGGCTCGTGCCGGTGCAAGAACTGCATCAGCGCGGCCCAGATGGGCGCCGCGCCGCTGGTGCCGCTGACGTCGTGCATGGCCGCGCCGCTGGCGTTGCCGACCCAGACGCCGACGGTGTAGCGCGCCGACCAGCCCAGCGCCCAGTTGTCGCGCATGTCCTTGCTGGTGCCGGTTTTCACTGCCGTCCAGAAGCGCGTGGCGAGCACGCTGTCGGTGCCAAAGGTACGCGCGCGCGCCAGCGGGTCGGACAGGATGTCGCCGACGATGAAGGCCGCGCGCGCATCGAGCGCCGGCGTGAACTGTGGCCGCTGCCCGCGCTGCCAGGCCGGCGCACTGGCGCGCCCGCCGTTGGCCAGGGCGCGGTAGGCGTTGGCCAGGTGCAGCAGATCGACCTCGCTGCTGCCCAGCGCCAGGCTGTAGCCGTAGTAGCCGCCCGTCTGCGCCAGCGGCACGCCCAGGGCCTGCAGCTGGGTGGCAAACGCTTCGGGAGTGACCATGACCAGGGTGCGCACCGCCGGCACGTTGAGCGAGGCCGCCAACGCCGTGCGCGCCGAGACCCAGCCCTTGAACTGGCGGTCGTAGTTCTGCGGGATGTACAGGCCGCTGGCGGTGGCGATCTGCGCCGGCGCGTCGTGCAGCAGCGAGGCCGCCGTCAACCGCCGCTCGGCCAGCGCCTGGGCGTACAAGAACGGCTTGAGCGTCGAGCCCGGCTGGCGCCGCGCGAGCACGGCATCGACCTGCGCCGCCTGGCTGAGTGCGCCCGAGGAGCCGACCCAGGCCAGCAACTCGCCGCTGGCGTTGTCAAGAATGACGATGGCGCCATCCTCCACGCCGCGCCCGCGCAGCTCGCGCAGCTGCTGCGCCAGCGTCTGCACGGCAAAGCGCTGCAGCGGCGCGCGCAGGGTGGACGCCAGGCGCGGCGCCAGCGCCTGGCCGGGCGCCAGCGCCGCCTGCGCGCGCGCCAGCTGCTGGCGCGCAAAGTGCGGCGCCACGCCTTCGCTGGCGGCCCAGGCGCGCCGCTGCAGGGCGGCGCTGGCGAACATGTCGAGCGCCAGGCAATCGGGCGCCGGCGTGGGCTGCAGGGCGCGCAGCACGCCACAGGCGCGCTGGGCCACCTGCGCCGCGCGTGCGTTGGGCGCGCGCACCAGGGCGGCGGCCACGGCGGCCTCTTGCGCGTCCAGCCCATGGGCGGCCTTGCCAAACAGGGTGCGCGCCAGGGCCTCGATGCCCACCACCTCGCCCCGAAACGGCACCAGGTTCAGGTACGCCTCCAGGATTTGGTCTTTGCGCCACTGGCGTTCGAGCTGCTGCGCCGCCAGCGCCTGGCCCACTTTCTGCACCGCCGAGCGCCCGCCGCTGCCCCGGCGCAAATCCTCATCGAGCAAACCGGCCAGCTGCATGGTGATGGTGGAGGCGCCGCGCGTGCGCTGGTGCCACAACCGCCCCCAGGCCGCCGCCGACACGGCCGTCCAATCCACGCCGCTGTGGGCGTAAAAGCGCTGGTCTTCACTCAGCAGCAGCGCCTGGCGCAGCGCCGGCGAGACATCGGCCAGCGCCTGCCAGGTGCCCCGGCGCACGCTGGCATCCACGCGCAGGCGCTGCAGCACCTCGCCCTCGCGCGAGAGCAGCTCGACCTCTGACGGGCGGTAGTCGGCGCGCACCTGCTCAAAGCTGGGCAGGGCCCAGGCCGGCAGCGCCGCGCAGGCCCAGACGAGAGTCGCCGCCCACCCGCAGCGCATCACGCCCCCGGCGTGCGCAGGCGCACCGCCGCACACCAGCGCTGCGCCACGGCGGGCGTGGTGGTGCACACCGCATCGTGCTGGCGCGAGGCCACGGCGCGTTCGAGCAGCTGGATGTCGGCCTCGTGCTGGCGCGCCACGTGCGGGTCCTCGAAAAAAATCACGCGCTGGCAGCGCCGCTGCAGCACCAGGTCGGCGATCTGCGCGTCGCCCCCCAGCGGGCCGCTGTGAAACGGCTGCACCCAGTAGCGGTCCGGCGGCCAGCCCCGGCCCCAGGCGAGGTCGTTCAGGCGCTGGCCGGTGGTACCGGTGGCGACGCGGCGCGCAAAGCGCGAGAGCACGTCGAAATGGCGGTCGGCAAAGGCCAGCATCTCGGCCTTGAGCGCGTCGTGGGCGATCAGCGCCAGCGTCTGGGCGCCGTAGGCGTGCAGGTCGTCGGCCCCCGGGTCGGGCGCCAGGCCGGCGTGCAGGCGCTCCATCTCGATCCAGTCGCGCGCACTGGCGACGGTGGACAAGAACGGCTTGCCATGGATCACGCACTGGCGCTTGAGCGCCAGCGCCTCGGGAAAGATGGAGGACGGATCGACCGGATCGATCAGGTAGATGGCGCCGTCGAGCTGGCGCCCCTCGCCCTCCATGCCCACGACCTCGGCCACCAGCTGCATCAGCCCACCATCGCGCCCATAGGGGTAGCGCTGCAGCGGTGCGTAGCCAGCGAGCAACCCCGTGCCAGCGATGGCGTCGTGCGTACGCCCGACGGCGTGCAACCCCAGGCCAAGCGCCCGGATGCCCGGCGCGCAGGCGCGCAGCCAGGTGAACAGGGCCGCATCCGGGGTGTGGTGGTGCAGGCGGTTGGCGGCAAGACCGAGGCGCATGGCGAACATTCTTTCGGGGGCAACAACAAGCTTTTGATCGTAATCAGATTGCGGCGGGGACAGCGGCTTCTTGCAGCGTCTGAGCCAGGGTCGATGCAGGCGGTTGCGCAGATGAAGGGGTTTTCGCTGCGCAATCTGAAATACATCCGGCAGTGGCACGTTTTTTGGCAGGCTGCGCCAATTGGGCAACAGGCTGTTGCCCAATTGGTCGCCATCCCTTGGAGGGACAAAATACAGCACAGCTTCAAAATTGATAGCTGTTCGCGCTTGTTTTACAAGGGCTAGCGCCGCATAACGCCTGTATTTCGCAGGCTTCCCCCCGCTCACGCCGACATGATGACCGGCCCCCCTTTGGCCAAAGCCCGTTGGTAGGCGGGGCGGGCGCACATGCGGGCGTGGTAGGCCCGCAGGGCGGGCCAGGCGGCGGCGTCGCTGCCGCGTGCCAACAGGGCTTCGACGACAAAGCTCATTTGAAAATCCGCCATGCTCAGCTGCTCGCCGGCAAACCACGTGTGCTGAGCCAGGTGCGCGTCGATAAAGGCCAGGGCTGATTGGATGTTGGGGGCGATCAGCTGGCGCTGCACCGTGGCGCACAGCTGGCGCACGATGGGGCGGGCAAAAAACGGCATTTTTTGCTGCGCAATGCTCTCAAACACCAGCTTCATCAGCAGCCAGTTCATCAGCGAGCCCTCGGCGTAGTGCATCCAGAAGCGGCACTGCCGGTGCGCGGGCGTGCCGCGTTCTGGCTCCAGGGCGGCCAGCTCTGCCGGCGCCTGGGGGCCGTAGCATTCCGCCAGGTATTCGATGATGGCCCCGGACTCGGCGATGACGGCAGCGCCGTCGGTCAGTACCGGCGACTTGCCCAGGGGGTGGATTTTTTTCAGCTCCGGCGGCGCCAGGCGGGTGCGCGGGTCGCGCGCGTAGCGGCGGATTTCATACGGCAGGCCCAATTCTTCGAGCAGCCAGGCGATGCGCTGCGAGCGCGAGGTTTCCAGGTGGTGCAAGGTCAGCATGGGCGCCATGGTAACGGCGACGCCCATGCCGGCCCGCAGCTCAGGGTGTGCCCTGCACCACCCGCACCCGCGCGTTGGGCAGCTCGCCAAACATCTCGGGCGCGTACAGCGCCTCGGCGCGGGTGGGGGGCAGTTGGAAGTCGCCCGCGTTGTTCAGGCGCAGCGTGTATTGCAGCGTGGTTTTGCCCTTGGGCAGGTACTCGTAGTAGCTGCGGTAGGACTCAAAGCTGCGCTCCTCGAACGCGGGCCAGCCTGCGCCGCCCACTTTTTCGCCCTGGGTGGCGATTTCTGAATCGCGCCCCAGGCCGCTGCCGAGGATGGTGGCGCCCGCCGGGATGGGGTCGGTAATAGCGACCCAGGTCATGTCGGCGCTGGCGTCGAGTTCGAGCGTCACGCGCAGCACGTCGCCGCGCTGGTACTGGCCGGGCGGCAGGTTTTTGTCGCCCTGCTCCACGGGGGTGATGGTTTTGCGCAGGCTGTAGCCCGCGTTCACCGGCGCGGTGCGCGGCACGGCAGCGAGCGATTGCAGCGTGAGCCAGGGCTTGCCGCTGCCTTGCTGGCTCACTTCCAGGCGGGCCTCTTTGCCGGCCTCTTTGCCGGCGGCTGCATCCCAGGGCAGGAACAGGGTGTTGCCCTGCCACATGCCCGGCGCGGCGGGTGCGCCAAAGGTTTTGCCCTGGTGGGGCGTGCCGCTGGCGTCGTTGGCGGGCACGCGCCGCACCTTGGCCCAATCGACGCTGGCCTGGGCGCTGCCCAAGCTGGCGCGGGTTTGGCCGGTGACGGGGGTGGCTTCGAGTGCGGCACTCAAGCGTTCGAGCGCCAGCGCGCCCCAGAAGTTGGCGGTGGTGGTCTGCCAGGCGCCGCCTTGCTGGCGGGCGATGAAGCCGCTGGCGATGCGCCCAATCTCGTCCTTCCAGCCGGGCTGGTCGAGCACAGCGAGCAGCAGGCGGGCGCTGTTGGCGTCGCCGCTTTGCATCAGCCACCACCACTGGTCGTCAGATTCGGTGCTGAACACCAGCTTGCTGCCCTGGTAGCTCAGGCGGGCGTGCAAGATGCTCTCGGCCTCGGCCAGGCGCTGGGCCTGCTGGGGCAACTGGGGCATACGGCGCAGGATGTTGAGCCAGTCAATGACGGCGTGCGTGGGCCATTGGTTGGGGGCGATGGTGATGCTCGATAGCATCCGCGCCTGCGCCCGGCCGCTGCGCGAGAGTGCCTCGATGGCGGCGAGTTTGCGCAGCTCCAGGTCTTTGCGAGGGCTCCAGAAGTTGCGCTCGATGCGGCCCTCTACAAAAGCGATCAGGCCGTTTTCCATGGCGGCGCGGGCGGCGTCGGGCAGGGCAAAAGCGGGGTTGAGCTGCGCCGCCTCGTGCGTGGCCGCCAGCAGGTAGGCGGTCAGGGTGTCGCTGCCCCGGTTGGCCTGGCCGTCGCGCGGCGGAAAGTAGTGGGCCAGGCCGTCGCCGTCGAGGTAGGTGGGCAACTGCGCCGCCACCTGCTGCCACAACTGCGGGTCGCGCAGGCCAATGGCTTTGCTGGTTTTTTGCTCCAGGCAGGCAAACGGGTAGTTGGCCCACCAGTCGCGCACGCCGGGCAGGCCCTCGGCCAGCGTGGGCTGCAGCGCCAGTTGCAGGCCGCCGCGCCCTGGCAAAGCGCCCGCAGGCGGGGCCACGGCCAGGCTCAGGGGCGCATCGAGCTGCACCAGCGTGGCCTGCTGCACGGCCAACGGTACGGCGGGGATGATGCGCTGGCTGATCTTGAGCGCGTCTTGCGCGCCCGAGCGGCTGTCGCGCGCCGCCACCTCCCACAGCAGCGCCTGGGCGCGGGTTTGGCCCAGTTGCTGTGGCGCCGTCACGTCCCAGGCCAGCTCGCGGGCCTCGCCCGCCGGGATGTCCACGCTTTGCGCTGCCAGCTCCAGCAGGCTGGCGCGGGGCGTGACTTGCACCTGCATGGCGGCCTTGGTGGTGTTGCGCAGCGTGATTTGGGCGCGGAACTGGTCGCCCTCGCGCACCAGGGGCGGCAGGCCGCTGATGATTTGCAGGTCTTGCGTGGCGCGGATATGGGTGCGGCCCGTGCCAAACAGGCCGGTGCCGGCGTCGGCCACGGCGACGATTTCAAAGCCCGTGAGCGCGTCGTTGAGCGGCACGGTCACCTGCGCCTGGCCCTGGGCGTCCAGGCGGATGGCGGGCTGCCACAGCAGCAGGGTGTCGAGCAGCTCGCGCGTGGGCGCGCGGCCGCCGCCGCCGCCTGCGGGCACGGCTTTTTTGCCGTAGTGGCGCCGGCCAATGATTTCCATCTGCGCGGTCGATGTCTCTACGCCCCAACTGCGGCGCACCAGCATGGCGTCCAGCACATCCCAACTGGTGTTGGGCATGAGTTCGAGCAGCGCCTGATCGACGGCGGCCAGCGCCACCTCGGCGTTGGCCGCCGGCTGGCCGTTGGGCAGCTTGGCGCGTATGGTCACCTGCGCTCTTCCGCGCACGCTGTAGCTTTCCTTGTCGGTCTGCACCTGCACCTGCAACTGGTGGGCCTGGGTGCCGACGCGGATTTCTGCCAGCCCCAGGCGGTAGGCGGGCTTGGCCAGATCGACCAGCGCGGTCGGGGCGACGTATTCCTTGCCCTCGTACCAAAACGCGGTCCACCATTCACGCGGCGCTTTGTAGCCCCAGGTGAAGAAGCTGTACCAAGGCACTTCGCGCAGGCGCCCGCGCAGGGCGAGCACGCTCACGTACACGTTGGGGCCCCAGCCTTCTTCCACCTTGAGCTGCACGGTGGGGTCTTTGCCGTTGAGCTGCACCACCTGCTGGCTCAGGATGCCTTCGCGCTCGACGCTCACCAGCGCCGTGGCGTAGCGAAACGGCATACGCACCTGAAAGCGCGCCACCTCGCCGGGTTGGTAGCTTTTTTTCTCGGGCAGCAGGTCGATGCGGTCGTGGTCTTCGCCGCCAAACCACAGTTCGCCCCGGCGCGTGACCCAGACGGAGGCGGCGGCCTGGGCCTCGTTGCCGTCCTTGTCGCGGGCGGTAGCGACGAGTTCGACCTCGCCGGCTTCGTCCATCTTGGCCTCGCACAGCAGCAGGCCCCGGCTGTCGCTCTGGCCGGTGCAAATAGTGCCCAGGTCTTTGGTCTGCTCCTGGTTGTCGTAGCTGTAAAAGCCCCCCACCATGCGCTTGCGCGTGCTGGTGGTGCTGCGGGCAATGGCCTGCACGGCCAGGGGCACACCGGCCTGGGGTTTGCCGTCAAGCCCCAGGGCCAGGGCTTGAAAGCGCACGCGAGCGCCGTTGGCGGCCCAGCCTTCGGTTTTGATGCCGGCGACCACCGCTGCGGGCCACAGGGTCTGGGTGTTGCGCAGGGTTTGCACCTCGCCGTTGGGGTCGGCGTAGCTCGCTTCGAGCAGCAGCTCGCGCGCCGCCGGGGCGGGCGCCAGGGCCTCGATGGTGACTTGGCCGCCGCCGTTCTTGTCCAGCGTCAGGGGCAGTTTGTCGGCCACCACGCGGCTGTCGGCACTCGCGCTGCCCTCCTCGTCGTCGCTGCGCGTGGCGCGTTCGTGGCGCTGGCGCGGTGGCTGGAAAGAGAAGGCGTCAAAGTCGGAAAAATCCAGGGTTTTATGGCGGATCAGGGCCGAGACACGCACCGGCAGCTGCGCCGCGCCGCCGCCGGCCACATAGCCCACCTGCACCGCAACAGGCAGGCTGCGCGGGCGCACCAAGGGGCCCTGGGTGGCCGCGCTGATGCGCCCTTGCAGCACGGGCAGGCGAAACTCCTCCACGCGAAAGCTCCCCGATTCGAGCGTCTCGTCGCCGCGCTGCAGCGCCACCTGGTACTGCCCAAGCTTGGCGGCGGGTGGAATTTGCCATTGGCTCTGGGCGCTGCGCCCGCCCGTGGGCGTGGCGCGCCAGGCCAGGGGCTGGCGGTATTCCTGACCGCTGCCGATGTGGGTGATGAGCAGGGTTTCGGGGTTGCCCTGGGGCAGGCCCAGGCCCTGGCCGGTTTGCGTGCGCAGCAGGTGCTTCATCGACACCGTCTCGCCCGCACGCAGCAAGGTGCGGTCAAAAATGGTGTGCGCCACCTGGTCGGGCTGGCGGCTGTTGCTGGTGGGCACATGAAAGCGCCAGGGCTCGATGCCGCGCTGCCAGTCGCTCCAGGTAAAGGCCATGTCGGGCGCACCCTCGTTCTCGGCGCGGGCGCTGATGAAGTAGGCGCTGCGCCAGCCATCGTCGCCATCGACGCCCTGGCAATGGGGCGGCTCGGGCGAGAGGCCGTCCAGGCGCGCCAGGCCCTGGGCGTCGGTCTGGGCCTTGAGCAGCAGCTTGCCCTGGCAGTCTGAGACTTGCACCTGCGCCCCGGCCACGGGCTGGCCCTTGTCGAGCGTGGTCACCCAGGCGGCGGAATTTTCACGCCCAAGCTTGAAATGCACGGCCAGGTTGGTGACCAAGGCGGAGCTGCGCACGTACATGGTGCGCTGCGCGCCGTGGCGCGCATCGAGCAGCGATTGCCCCAGCAGCGGCGAGGCGATCTCCACCACCGAAAAGCCCACCGGCAGCGGGATGCCCACGACCTCGAACGGGCGCGGGTCGGCCTTGTCCGGGCGCGGCAACTGCAGTTTTTTGACCCCACCCTGGCCGGCGAGCAGCGCCACCATGCGCGTTTGTACCCAGTCTTTATCTTCATCGTGCAGTACGGCGGGCAGCGGGGTTTTGCTGTCTTTGCGCGCCTGGCTGCGTTCGATCTGCGCGTTGTTGTAGCGCACGAGCTTGCGTTGCCAGGCGATGATGTCGGCGTCGCTTTGCGGCTGCAGGGTTTGCAGCGCCAGCGCCTGCAGCGGCAAATCGGCCTCGACCTTGCGCAGCGTCACCGGCAGCAGCGCCGGCGGGTTCTCGGCGGGTGCGCCTTCGGCAAAGCGCTCGACGATGCCAAATGGCGCGGCGGCAAATTTGGCCAGCGGCGGCAGCGCCCCCGTGGCCACGGGCAGCGGAAAGCTGGCGGCGTTGGCCAGGCTGCGGCCAGCGGCGTCTTTCATGCCAGCGGGCAGCTGCAGCTCAAAGCGTGTTTGCGCCGGCAGGGGGGCGGGGAACTCCAGCGCCGTCACCAGGGCGTCTGCCGCCTCGTCGCTGGGCAGCTGGGGGCTGAGCGTCTCTTGCGCCGACTTCAGGCGCACGCCCTGCGCCAGCTTGCGCGCCACCGGGGCGCTGAACGTCAGGCGCAGTGGCCGGATCGGCAGGCAGGCGGCCTGGGCGTTTTCGCGCTCGCAGGAAAATTCGGCGGTGAACGGCGCGCGCACGTGGTATGCAAAGCGCTTTTCCACCCGGTTGAGCACGCCGCTGGGCGTGGCCACGCCGGCGCCAAAGACCAGCGCCATGCGCGTGCCCGCCGTCAGGCGGCGCTGGCAGGCCAGGGTGGCGTATTGCAGCGGCGCTTTGTCAGCGCGTGCGGCCAAGCCTTGTTCTTGCAGCAAGGCAGCGCGCTCCTTGCCCTCGATCAGGCGCACCGGCACACGCTCGCCCACGCCGTCGAGCTGGCACCAGACGTTGCTTTGCACGCTGGCGCTGCTGGCCGGGCCGTTGAGCTGCAAGATGAAGTACTGCTCCTCATCAATGCTCTCGTACATGCTTGGGAGCAGCTGCTTGACGAA
The DNA here is from genome assembly GCF_011303755.1 of Acidovorax sp. HDW3. Taxonomy (NCBI): domain Bacteria; kingdom Pseudomonadati; phylum Pseudomonadota; class Betaproteobacteria; order Burkholderiales; family Comamonadaceae; genus Acidovorax; species Acidovorax sp. HDW3. The sequence goes on from NZ_CP049885.1 coordinate 2,199,695, forward strand.
GGGGCCACCGCTATTAAATTTATAGCTGCTCGCGCGCTCCCAGAGCGCGCCAGAGGGCGATTTGAAGCTTGTCGTTGGTTGCGCCGTGCAGCGCGTGCCGGGCGGCAGGTCGGCAGCGAACTGGAACACCCATTCGCGCTCGCTGTTCCAGCGCCCCTGGCCCTGGCTGGCCTGGGCATCGTCGCAGCGGATGGCAAAGGGCGCGGGCGCCAGCGGGTCGCCCAGGCGCACGGCCGGGGCGTCAAACTGGGCCACCACCTGGCGGATTTGCGCCACCTCGCCCTGGGGCGAGAACTGCTGCAGCGTCAAGCCCTGGGCCGCGCCCCCCATCCACAGGGCCAGCAGGCCCAGCGCCCCACGGGCAAACGTCATCCGCATGGTTTCTCCTCCGGTGGGGGTTGTTAGAACGACACCAGTGCCCGCCGCCCACGCGCTCCCCCGCTCAAGCGCGCTGCAGGTCGATGATTGTGCGCCAGGCTTTGCGGTGCGCTTTTTCGTGCGCCTGCAGCTGCGCCGCCAACATGAAATCCACATTCAGCCCGCTGGCCTGCAAGCGCGTGCGGCTGGCACTGTCTTGGAGCAAAGCGGCCAGTGCCTTGCTCAGTGGTGCCAACGCCGCTGCCGGCGTGCCCGGCGGCGCGTACAGGCCGTAAAACGGCAGGCTGGCGACGGTGGGCAGACCCCATTCGGAGAACGAGGGCACCTCGGGCAACACCGCTTGGCGCGGGCCACCCTGCACGGCAATGCAGCGGATTTTGCCGGCACGGTGGCTGTCGATGAAGTCGGGCAGCGCCCCCAGGCCAGCGACGATCTGGTGGCTGCGCAGGTCCGACAAGAGCGGCGCACCGCCCCGGTAGGGCACGATCTCGATCTCCAGGCCGGCCTGCTGGCCTATCCACTGCGCCAAAAAATAAGGGGCCGAAGGCGCTGCCGGCACTCCGATCACGCCATGGCCGTCGTGCTCGCGGCGCAGCCAGTGCACGTATTCCAGCCACGAATGCGCTGGCGTATCGGCCGAGAGCACCAGGGCATTGGCAAAGTTGCCAATGCCGGCGACGGGCACCAGCTCACGCCCGGGCGTCCAGCCGGCCTGGGGGCTGAGCAGGGGCAGGATGGAGACCGCATGGTCGTGCGACAGCAGCAGCGTGCGCCCGTCGGGAACGGCGTTTTTGAGCGCCAGCACCGCATTCATGCCGTTGGCGCCGGGGCGCACGTCCAGCAACACGGGGCGGGCCAGGTGCTGTTGCAGACCTGCTTGCAGCCAACGGCCCAGGCTGTACGTGGCGCCCCCGGGCGGGTAGCCAATGAGCAGGCGCAGCGGCTGCCCACTGGCCCGCGCCCAGCCAGGCGCCGCCGCCCAGGCCGCCAGGGCCTGTAAAAGGTGGCGGCGCGAGCGGTGCATGAGAATGCGCGCCCTCAGCCTGCCAGACGGGCGCCGTGGCGTGCCAGCTGCACGCGCACCTGCGCCGGCGCCGTGCCGCCCAGGGTATTGCGCGCGCCCAGACTGCCACGCAGGCTGAGCACCTCGTACACGTCTTTGTCGATGCTGGCGTGAAAGCCCTGCAGCACGGCCAGCGGCAGCTCCGAGAGGTCGCAGCCATGGCTTTGCGCCGCCTTGACGGCGTGGGCCACGGTTTCGTGCGCGTCACGAAATGGCAGGCCCTTCTTCACCAGGTAGTCGGCCAGGTCGGTGGCGGTGGCGTAGCCTTTTTGCGCAGCCGCCTCCATGGCCTGGGCGTTGACGGTGATGCCGCCCTCTTTGGCGCCAGTGGCGGGGTTCACCTGGCCGCCCACCATTTCGGCAAAGATGCGCAGCGTGTCTTTAAGGGTATCGACGGTGTCGAACAGCGGCTCTTTGTCTTCCTGGTTGTCCTTGTTGTAGGCCAGGGGCTGGCCCTTCATCAGGGTGATGAGGCCCATCAGGTGGCCCACCACGCGCCCGGTCTTGCCGCGCGCGAGTTCGGGCACGTCGGGGTTCTTCTTCTGCGGCATGATGCTCGACCCGGTGGTGAAGCGGTCGGCAATTTTGATGAAGCCAAAGTTCTGGCTCATCCAGATGATGAGTTCTTCGCTCAGGCGGCTCACGTGCACCATGCACAGGCTGGCCGCTGCCGTGAATTCAATCGCAAAGTCACGGTCGCTCACCGCGTCCAGGCTGTTTTGGCACACGCCGTCCATGCCCAAGGTTTTTGCCACGCGCTCGCGGTCGAGCGGGTAGGTGGTGCCGGCCAGGGCGGCGCTGCCCAGCGGCAGCCAGTTGGTACGCCGGCGCACATCCTGCATACGCTGGGCGTCGCGGGCGAACATTTCCACATAGGCCAGCAGGTGGTGGGCAAAGCTCACCGGCTGCGCCACCTGCAGGTGGGTGAAGCCGGGCAGGATCACGTCCACGTTCTGCGCCGCCACTTCGACCAACGCCTTTTGCAGGTCGGTGAGCAGGCCGCCGATCAGGTCAATCTCGCCGCGCAGCCACAGGCGCACGTCGGTGGCCACCTGGTCGTTGCGGCTGCGGCCCGTGTGCAGGCGCTTGCCGGCGTCGCCCACGAGCTGGGTCAGGCGCGCCTCGATGTTCAGGTGCACGTCTTCGAGGTCGAGCTTCCACTCGAAGGCGCCAGACTCGATCTCTTGCGTGATCTGCGCCATGCCGCGCTCGATGTCCGCCAGGTCTTGCGCGCCGATGATGCCCTGCGCCGCCAGCATCTGGGCGTGCGCCAGGCTGCCGGCGATGTCGGCCTGCCACAGGCGTTTATCGAAAAACACGCTGGAGGTGTAGCGCTTGACCAAGTCGCTCATGGGCTCGGAAAACAGCGCCGACCAGGCCTGGGCCTTGGTGGCGAGCTGGTCGGCAGAGGGCTGCGAGGACGGAAGAGAAGCTTGGCTGGTGGTCATGGGAAGGGAATAATCCAAGGGTTTGCGACCCCCGGAACACCCGGACGCCGCTATGCAAGAGACACAAATTTTATCGAGCCCGCCCCCCCCTCGCGCCCTGGTGTTCGACGCCTGCCACCCCGGCGTGGTGCTGCGCGCCGTACTGGGGGTGCAATTGGTGCTGGCCGTGGGTGCACTCTACGCCAGCGCCGACGCCTGGCAATGGCTGGCCAACCTGGCCCTGGCCACCGGCGGCGCCCTGCCCGCCACCCTGGCCTGGTTGCTCATCGCCTGCAGCGCCAAGGCCCTGCTGCAGCGCCTGCCCATGGCAGCGCAGTACGCCGCCGGCCTGCTGCTGGGCGCAGCTGCCGGGGCCATGGCCTGCGCGCTGCTGCTGCTCTCACGCCTGATAGCCAACCCGCCCTGGCTCGCGGGCAGCGCCAGCGGCGCCCTGCTGGCGCTGCTGCTGGTGGCGGCGCTGGTGGCGCGCGCACGCGCACGCACGCCGGCGGCCACCACGGCACGCCTGGCGGAGCTGCAGGCGCGCATCCGGCCGCATTTTTTGTTCAACACCCTCAACAGCGCCATCGCTCTGGTGCGCACCGAGCCGGCACAGGCCGAGGCCCTGCTCGAAGACCTGAGCGACCTCTTTCGCCACGCCCTGGCGGCGCAGGACGAGGCCACCACCCTGGGCGCAGAAATCGCCCTGGCGCAGCGCTACCTGGCGATCGAGCAGGTGCGCTTTGGCGAGCGCCTGCGCGTGCAGTGGCTGCTCGACCCCAGCGCCGACGGCGCCCGCCTGCCGCCGCTGCTGCTGCAGCCGCTGGTGGAAAACGCCGTGCTGCACGGCATCGAGCCCAACCGCGCCGGCGGCAGGCTGCGCATCAGCACCCGACGCAAGGGCGCGCGCGCCGTCATCAGCATCACCAACACCCTGCCGCCCGAGGGCCAGGCGCGCCCCGGCGGCCACGGCATCGCCCTGGCCAACGTGCGCGCACGCCTGGCACTGCTGCACGACGTGCAGGGCGAATTCCACACCAAAGTCAAAAACGGCCTGTACCAGGTGCGTATCACCCTGCCCTGCTGACCCGCCATGCACATCCTCATCGTTGACGACGAAGCCCTGGCGCGCCAGCGCCTGCGCACCCTGCTCGCCGACTGCCAGGCGCAGGCGCCGCAGCCGCATCTGCACATCAGCGAGGCCGCCCACGCCGCGCAGGCGCTGGCGCTGCTGCAGTCGCCCACGGGGCGCAGCGTCGATCTGCTGCTGCTGGACATCCACATGCCCGGCCAGGACGGCCTGGCGCTGGCGCAGCAGCTGCGCGGCATGGCCACGCCGCCGGCGCTGGTGTTCGTCAGCGCCGACACCGGCCACGCGCTCGACGCCTTCGAGCTCGACGCCCTGGACTACCTGAGCAAGCCCGTGCGCCTGCAGCGCCTGCAGCAAGCGCTCGCCAAAGTGCAGCGCCAGCCACATCAAAACACCCTGCAACCCGCTCCCACAGAGCGTGAGGCGCTATTGATACAGGAGCGCGGGCGCAGCGAACGCGTGCCCCTGGACGAGGTGCTGTACCTGAAGGCGGAGCAAAAATACCTGACGCTGCGCACCACCGGGCGCACCTACGTGCTCGACGGCGCCCTGAGCGACTACGAGGCGCGCTACCCGGCGCACTTTCTGCGCATCCACCGCAACGCCCTGGTGGCGCGCGACGCCGTGCGCGCGCTCGAACGCCACTGCGACCCGGTCGAAGGCGAAGGCTGGGCTGTTCGCCTGCGCGGCCTGGGCGAGCTGCTCACCGTCTCGCGCCGCCAGCTGCCGGGGGTGCGCGCTGCCCTCAATGCCCCTGCGCGTGCACCAGGCGGCTGATGAGCACCACGGCGCTGATGCCCAGCAGCAGCCAGCCAATCTGCACCAGCGACTGCGCCGCTGACAAGCGCTTTTGCAGCTGCGGAATCAGGTCGGCCAGCGCCACATACACAAAGCTGCTCGCCGCCACGACGAGGAAATACGGCAGCGCCGCATCCCAGTGCCCCACCAGGGCGTAGCCGGCGATGCCGCCGAGCGCCGTGACCGAGCCGGCGAGCGACACCTTGAGCAGCGCCATGCTGCGCCCGCCGCCCCGGTGGCGCAGCGCCACCAGGTCGCCGATGTGGTGCGGCACCTCGTGCGCCAGCACCGACAGCGCCGCCACCAGCCCCAGGCGCAGGTCGGCCACAAAGGCCGAGGCGATGAGCACGCCATCACCAAAGCAGTGCACGCTGTCGCCCGTCAGCAGCGTCCAGCCGCCCTTGCCGTGGTGGTGATGTTCGTGGTCATGGCTGTGGTCGTGGTGCAGGTGCGGCGCACCCTGGGGGCCGTTCTCATGGCCGTGGTGCCACAGCTCGGCTTTTTCCAGCACGAAGAAAAACACCAGCCCGAGCAGCAGCACGGCGAACAGGTCGTGCGCCTCGGCCCCGCTCTCGAACGCCTCGGGCAGCAGGTGCATGAAAGCCGTGGCCAGCAGTGCGCCGGCCGCCAGGCTCAGCAGATGCTGCGGCCCGACGCGCCAACGCCCGCCCAGGCCGGCGCGCATGAGCAGGGCCGCAAGCCACACGCTGCCGATGCCAGCGGCCAGGGTGGCGGCGATGATTGCTATCAATGTCATAGCTGTTTACGCTGATTAGGCAAGGGCCAGAGCCCAAAAATGTCTAAAAAAAGGCCGCCATTGTCCCAAAACTGCGGCGCTCGCGTGCGCTCACCACCAGCGCAGCAGCGCCGAGGCCCCGGCCCCGAGCAGCACCACCAGCAAAAACGGCGCGCGCAGCCACAGCGCCAGCGCGGCCACGCCCAGGGCGCCCAAGCGGGCGTCCGCCTGCAGCCGCTGGCCGTCGGCCAGGGTGTTGAGCGCCACCAGCGCCGCCAGCAGCGCCACCGTCATGCTGGCGGCGGCGTGCGCCACGCGCGGCTGTGCCAGCCAGCGGGCGGGAATGAAGTAGCCCAGCAGCTTGGTGCCCCAAGCGAGCAACGCGGCCAGCACGATCCAGCCCCACAGGCCGACATCCAGGCTGAAGTTCAGGCCATTCATGGCGCGCCTCCGTGGCCACCGCGCCAGGCGCCCCAGGCGGCGCCCAGCGCCGCCGCCAGCACAATGGGCAGGCCCGGCGCCACCCAAGGCACGGCCAAGGTGGCAGCCAGGCCGCAGGCCAGGGCCGAGGCCACCGGCTCGCGCGCGTGCAGGCGCGGCCACAGCAGGCCCAGAAAGGCCGCCACGGCAGCACCGTCCAGGCCGTAGCGGCGCGGATCGCCCAGCGCGTCGCCCAGCACCGCGCCCAGCAGGGTGCAGGCGTTCCAGAGCACGAACACCCCCAGGCCGGCGACCCAGAAGCCGCGCCGCTGCTCGGCCGCATCAACCTGGCTGACGGCGGTGGCGGCCGATTCGTCGATGGTGACGTGCGCGCCCAGCCAGCGCCGCCAGCCGCGCAGGCCCAGCAGGCGCTGCATCTGCATCCCGTAGACGGCGTTGCGTACCCCGAGCAGGGTGGCGGCGCCCAGGGCCGAGGCGCCGGTGCCGCCACTGGCGAGCACGCCAATGAAGGCGAACTGCGAACCACCGGTGAACATCAGCAGACTCAGCGCCTGCGCCTGCGCCAGCGAAAGCCCGGCTGCCACCGCCAGGGCGCCAAACGAGATGCCGTACAGCCCGGTGGCAACAGCAATCGACAGGCCCATGCGGGTGGCGGGCGTCAACTGGGCCGCAAGGGTTGGGCACAGGGCCATCAATGCGCCGCCTCCCAGTTGGCGCCCACGCCCACCTCGGCCAGCAGCGGCACCTTGAGATCGGCCACGCCCGCCATCAGGCGCGGCACCTGCTCGCGCAGCCAATCGACCTGGGTCTCGGGCAGCTCGAACACCAGTTCGTCATGCACCTGCATCAGCATGAGGATGTCTGGCTGCTGTGCATCGAGCTGCTGCTGCACCGCCACCATGGCCATCTTGATGAGGTCGGCCGCCGTGCCCTGCATGGGCGCGTTGATGGCGGCGCGCTCGGCAGCGGCGCGGCGCGGGCCGTTGGGCGAGTTGATTTCGGGCAGCACCAGGCGCCGGCCAAACACGGTTTCCACATAGCCCTGGGCCTTGGCGCGGGCCTTGGTTTCTTCCATGTACTGCAGCACGCCGGGGTAGCGCTCAAAGTAGCGCTGGATGTAATTTTTGGCCGCCTGGTTGTCCAGCCCCAGGGCCTTGGCCAGGCCGTAGCTGCTCATGCCGTAGATGAGGCCGAAGTTGATGGTCTTGGCGTAGCGCCGCTGCTCACTCGTGACCTGGTCGAGCGCGACGCCGAACACCTCCGCCGCCGTGGCGCGGTGCACGTCCAGGCCGTGCTGGAAGGCGTGCAGCAGCGCCTGGTCGCCGCTCAGGTGCGCCATGATGCGCAGCTCGATCTGCGAGTAGTCGCAGCTGGCAATCACGCGCCCGGGCGGGGCGATGAAGGCTTCGCGGATGCGCCGGCCCTCGGGCGTGCGCACGGGGATGTTTTGCAAATTCGGCTCGTTGCTCGACAGCCGCCCGGTCACGGCCACGGCCTGCGCGTAGTGCGTGTGCACGCGCCCGGTGCGCGGCAAGGCCAATGCCCCCAGCTTGTCGGTGTACGTGCCCTTGAGCTTGGAGAGGCTGCGGTGCTCCAGGATTTTGGCCGGCAGGGGGTAGTCCTCGGCGAGCTTTTCCAGCACTTCTTCGTCGGTGCTGCGCGCGCCGGTGGCGGTTTTTTTCACCACCGGCATGGCCAGTTTGTCGAAAAAGATTTCGCCCAACTGCTTGGGGCTGGCGAGGTTGAAGGGCTGGCCGGCGATGGCGTAGGCCTCTTGTTCGAGCTGCACGATGCGCTGGCCCAGTTGCTGGCTTTGCTGCGCCAGCAGCTGCGCGTCGATGAGCACGCCGTTGCGCTCGATGCGGTAGAGCACCTCGCTGCTGCGCACCTCCAGCTCGTAGATGGCGCGCAGGCGCTCGTTGGCCTGCAAGAGCGGCCACAGCGCCTGGTGTACGTCCAGGGTCTGGTCGGCGTCCTCGCAGGCGTAGGCTGCGGCCTTGTCCACCGCCACCTGGGCAAAGGGGATTTGGTGCGCGCCCTTGCCGCACAGGTCTTCGTAATCGAGCCCCTTGCGCCCGGTGTGGCGCAGCGCCAGGCTGGCCAGGTTGTGCGGTTTGTGTACTTCGAGCACGTAGCTTTGCAGCATGGTGTCGTGCACGTAGCCGCGCACCTCGATGCCGTGGTTGGCCAACACATGGCGGTCGTATTTGACGTGCTGGCCGAGCTTGGCGCAGCGCGCATCTTCCAGCCAGGGCTTGAGGCGTGCGAGCACCTGCTCCAGCGGCAGCTGCGCGGGTGCGTCCGGCCCGCTGTGCGCCAGCGGGATGTAGGCCGCCTCGCCCGGCTGCACGCTGAACGATATGCCCACCAACTGGGCACGCAGCGCATCGAGCGCGGTGGTTTCGGTATCGAGCGCCACCAGCTCGGCACGCTGCAGGCGCGCCAGCCACTGGTCAAAGTCGGCCCAGTTGAGGATGGTGTCGTACACCACGGGGCGCTGCTGCGCCGCCTCGGCCACGGGGCTGGCGCTGTGGTCGGCAAACAGGTCGCCGCTTTCGCCGGGCATCGCGGGAAATGTGGTGGAAGTGGAAGTGGGGGTGGGGGTGGATGCCTTGGCCTGCAGCGCCTGGGCCAGGCCCTTGAAGCCGTGTTTTTGATAAAAATCGGCCAAAACGCTCGTCTGCGCTGCGCCAGTAGCTATCAAATCAAGAGCAGGCAGGCCCGCCACCCAGGCGCTCAGGTCGCAGTCGGTCTTGATGGTCACCAGCTCGCGCCCAGTGGGCAGCCAGGCCAGGGCGGCGCGCAGGTTCTCGCCGGCGGCGCCCTTGACCTCTCCCGCGCGCGCCATGAGGGCGTCGAGGCTGCCAAACTCGGCCAGCCACTTGGCGGCGGTCTTGGGGCCGACTTTGTGCACGCCGGGCACGTTGTCCACGGTGTCGCCCACCAGGGCCTGGAAGTCGATCATCTGCGCCGGCGGCACGCCAAATTCCGCCGTCACCCCGGCCACGTCGCGGCGCTTGCCGTTCATGGTGTCGATGATGGTGATGCGCTCGGTCACGAGCTGGCTCAAGTCCTTGTCGCCGCTGGAGATGAGCACCTGCACGCCCTGCGCCGCCGCCTGCCGCGCCAGCGTGCCAATCACGTCGTCGGCCTCGATGCCGGGCACGGCCAGCACCGTCCAGCCCAGCAGGCGCACCACTTCATGGATGGGCTCGATCTGCGCGCGCAGGTCGTCGGGCATGGGGCTGCGGTTGGCTTTGTACTCGGGGTAGATGGCGTCGCGAAAGGTCGGGCCGCTGGCGTCGAACACGCACACCGCGTAGTCGGCCGGGTGCTCTTTTTGCAGCGCCGCCAGCATATTGACCATGCCGCGAATGGCGCCCGTGGGCTGGCCCGCAGGGCCGCGCAGGTCGGGCATGGCGTGAAAAGCGCGGTACAGGTAGCTGGAGCCATCGACCAGCACCAATTTTTTGTCTTGGGTCATGGGGCGCATTGTCCCAGCAAGGGCGGCATCGCACATGGGCACAGCCAAAGGCACAATAGCCGCCGTTGTGTCAACTTGGAAAACACCGATGAAGCCCCTGCTCGCCCTCTTGCTCGCCGCCGCCTCCACCCTGGCTCTGGCCGAGCCCAATATGGATCAAGTGCCCAACGTGCTGCGCAAGCCCCTGCTGGGCAACGGCCTGCAAACGGCGCAAATGAACGACAAAGGCGTGCTGCGCCTGCAGATGAACAAGCCCCAGGTGTCGGAGCTGACGTATTCGAGCTTCGTCTTTCACAGCATCTGCGCCGAACAATGGCGCCACCCGCAGGAATTCGCCCAGGCCGGGCTCACGCGCGTGGAACTGCTCAACGCCGACGCCAGCCAGGGCTTTGCCTTTGACGCCAGCGGCGACGTGTGCGAGCGCATGGGCAAAATGGGCCAGAAATACCGCGAGCTGATCGGCCCGCGCACCAGCGCCTGCAGCGCCAAAAGCTGCTAAACCGCGCCGGCGCAGCCAGCACCTAAGCACCTACAATCGGCGCCTTATGCGCGCCCACACCCTCCCCCTGCTGCTGCTGGCCTGCCTGGCCAGCAGCCCCGCCCTCGCCCAAAACCATGGTCAAACTGCCCAACAAGGCACGCCAGGCAAGCGCGAGCAGCTATCAAATAATGAGCAAGACCGGCGCCTCTCAAACCAGCGCGCCGAGCGCATCGAAGTCGAAGATGCCGGCAGCCGCGTCGATGAGCTGCGCATTGGCGGCCAAACCCAGAGCATTACGGTGCAGCCCAAAACCGGCGAACTGCCGGCCTACGAGGTGCAGCCCCCCGGCAGCCAGCTGCACAACCGCAGCCGCAGCGACACCAACGACACCAACGGCCCGCGCGTCTGGAACGTGCTCAAGTTCTAACCCACCTTTTTGACCTGCCGCGCGCCGCCCCGGCGGCGCGCGCCCCTGCCATGGCCGTTTTCACCACCGTCTCCGAACCAGAAGCCCAGGCGCTGCTCACGCGCCTGTCCCTGGGCCAGCTCACCGGCCTGCGCGGCATCCAGGGCGGCATCGAGAACACCAACTACTTCCTGAGCAGCACCCAGGGCGAGTGGGTACTGACCCTGTTCGAACGCCTGAGCGCCGCGCAGCTGCCGTTCTACCTGCACCTGATGAAGCACCTGGCGCACCACGGCATCCCCGTGCCCGACCCGCAGGCCGAGGCGCGCAGCGGCGCCATCTTGCACCAGGTGTGCGGCAAGCCCGCCGCCGTGGTGCAAAAGCTCGCCGGCCACAGCCAGCTCGCGCCCGAGGCGGTGCACTGCGCCGCCGTTGGCGCCATGCTGGCGCAGATGCACCTGGCCGGGCAAAGCTTTGAGCGCAGCCAGCCCAACCTGCGCGCCCTGCCCTGGTGGAACGAAACCGCGCCGCTGGTGCTGCCCTACCTCGACGAGGAGCAGGCCGCGCTGCTGCGCGCCGAGCTGGCGTACCAGAACCACATCGCCAGCAGCAGCGCCTACGCCGCCTTGCCGCGCGGCCCCATCCACGCCGACCTGTTCCGCGACAACGTCATGTTCGACGGCACGCAGCTGACCGGCTTCTTCGATTTTTACTTTGCCGGCATCGACCACTGGCTGTTCGACCTGGCCGTGTGCCTGAACGACTGGTGCATAGACCTGCCCAGCGGCGCGCACGACAGCGCCCGCGCCCAGGCGCTGCTCGCCGCCTACCAGGCGGTGCGCCCGCTGACGCCGGCCGAGCGCGAGCTGCTGCCTGCGCTGGCGCGCGCCGGCGCGCTGCGCTTTTGGATCTCGCGCCTGTGGGACTTCTACCTGCCGCGCGAAGCCGCGCTGCTGCAGCCACACGACCCCCGCCACTTTGAACGCGTGCTGCGCCAGCGCGTGGCCCACCCACTGCGACTGGACACACTATGAAGCTACTGCTCGTGCGCGCCAGCGCCGGGGTGAGATGGGTGCAGCAAGGCGTGCGCACCTTCTGGCGCCAGCCGCTGGCGCTCACCGGGCTGTTCTTCATGGCCATGGCGGCGATGTCGCTGATCACCGTCATCCCCCTGGTCGGCCCGGCGCTGGCGCTGGCGCTGCTGCCGGCGGCGCAGCTGAGCATGATGGTGGCCACGGCCGAAACCCTGCAGGGCCGCTTTCCGCTGCCAGCGCTGGTGCTGGTGGCCTTTCGCAGCGGCGCCGAGCGGCGCCAGTCCATGCTGGTGCTGGGCGCGCTCTACGCCGGCTGCTTTCTGGCGCTGATCGGGCTGTCGGCAGCCGTCGATGGCGGCCAGTTCGCCCGCGTCTACCTCGGCGGCGAGCCGCTGACGCGCGAGATTGCCGCCAACAGCGACTTCCAAAGCGCCATGTGGCTGGCGCTGCTGCTGTACCTGCCGCTGTCGGCCCTGTTCTGGCACGCACCGGGCCTGGTCCACTGGCACGGCGTGCCACCGGTGAAGGCCCTGTTTTTCAGCGCCGTCGCCTGCCTGCGCAACCTCTGGGCCTTCGCCCTGTTCGGCCTGGCGTGGCTGGCGGTGTTCACCGCCGCCGGCCTGGTGGTGGCCATAGCCACCGGCTTCGTCGCCGTCTTCATGGGCCTGGCGGCGCACGGGCTGATGCTGCTGAGCGCCATGCTGCTGGCGGCGATGTTCTTCAGCTCCATCGTCTTTACCTTCCGCGACTGCTTTGGCGCGCCGGAATAAACCCACGCAGCGCACGCCATGACAGCCGACGGCTCGGACGAGAACCAGATTCTGGTGCCACCTTCCTTCGTGGCCCTGTACAGCAACCCCCAGGGGCGCCTGCAATGCCGCCCCGATGCGCTGCGCGCACGCTACGAGCTGTGCGAGGACCTGGCCAGCGCCCTCGTCGAGCAGGCGCAGCAGCTCTACCACGGCCCCTGCCCGAGCGAGCCGCAGGTGCTGCTGTCGCTGCACCAGGCCCTGGCCGCGCCCGAGGCCGGGCTCACGCCCGCCGAAGCCCGCTGGTGCATACAGCGCCTGGCCGAGCTGCTCGCCTGGCCCTGCCCGCTGCTGGACGCATAAGCATCAATCCACCGGCGTGAGCTTGGCCACCGCCAGCGCCAGCCACTTGCAGCCGTGGCGCGGGAAGTTGATGTAGGCACGGGCGTCGGCGCCAGCGCCTTCGAGCGCCAGCACGGCGCCTTCGCCAAACTTGGTGTGAAACACCTTCTGCCCCACGCGCAGGCCCTCCACAGTGCGCGTATTGCTGCTGGGCATGGGCGCCGGGGCCGAATTTTTAGAGCCAAATTGGCCTGAAGCGCCCGTCCAGCAAGCGCCAGCAGCTCTCATATTAATAGCACCTGCGGCTCCTGATCCGGCCACCGGGCGCGCCGGCGAGAGGCGCTTGAGGCATTCCTCGGGCAGCTCGTCCAAAAAGCGGCTTGGCAGGTTGTAGCGCGTCTGGCCGTGCAGCAGCCGCGTTTGCGCGTGGCTCAGGTACAGGCGCTGGCGCGCACGCGTGATGGCAACGTACATCAGGCGGCGCTCTTCCTCCATGCCCTGCTTGTCGCTGGCGGCGTTGGCGTGCGGGAACAGCTCTTCTTCCAGCCCGCCGATGAACACGGCGTCAAACTCCAGCCCCTTGCTGGCGTGCACGGTCATGAGCTGCACCGCATCCTGCCCGGCCTGGGCCTGGTTGTCGCCCGCCTCCAGCGCGGCGTGGGTGAGAAAGGCCACCAGCGGCGACTGCGTCTCGCCGGTGTCGGCGTCTATCGGTGGCATCTGCAGCGGCTGCTCCAGGTCCAGGCCCTGGCTGGCCGGGCTTTGCGTCAGCGCCACGGCGTCGCGGCCAAAGCCTTCCTGGGTGACGAAGCTCTCGGCGGCGTTGACCAGTTCCTGCAGGTTCTCGATGCGGTCCTGGCCCTCTTTCTCGCTGCGGTAGTGCGCCAGCAGGCCGCTCGCTTGCAGCATGTGCTCGATGATCTGGCGCAGGCTCTGGCCCTCGGCCGCCTCGCGCAGCAGCTGCAGCAGCGCCACGAAGGCGCTGAGCTTGGCGCCCGCCGCCCCGGGCACGCTGGCGACGGCATCGTGCAGCGTGCAGCCCTGGGCGCGGGCCTGGTCTTGCAGCACTTCGAGCGAGCGCGCGCCAATGCCGCGTGCCGGGAAGTTGGCCACGCGCAAAAAGCTGTTGTCGTCCTGCGGGTTCTCGATCAGGCGCAGGTAGGCCAGGGCGTGCTTGATCTCGGCGCGCTCAAAAAAGCGCAGGCCGCCATAGACGCGGTAGGGCAGGCCGGCGTTGAAGAGCTGGCTCTCGATGACGCGGCTTTGCGCGTTGCTGCGGTAGAGGATGGCAACCTCATGCCGCGCCAGGCCATCGTGGCGCGTGAGCTGGGTGATTTCCTCAACCATCGAGCGCGCCTCGTCGATGTCGCTGGCAGCCTCGAACACGCGCACCGGCTCGCCCGCGCCCTGGCTGGTGCGCAGGTTCTTGCCCAGGCGGCCCTGGTTGTGGCTGATGAGCTGGTTGGCGCAGTCCAGGATGTGGCTGTGGCTGCGGTAGTTTTCTTCGAGCTTGATGGTCTGGCGCACGCCGAATTCACGCACGAAGTCCTGCATATTGCCCACGCGCGCACCGCGAAAGGCGTAGATGCTCTGGTCGTCGTCGCCCACGGCCATGACGCTGCCCTGCGCCTGCAGGCGCCCGCCCTCCTCGTCGCCCGCGAGCTGCTTGAGCCACAGGTACTGCAGGCGGTTGGTGTCCTGGAACTCATCGACCAGGATGTGGCGAAAGCGCCGCTGGTAGTGCACGCGCAGGGGGTCGTTATCGCGCAGCAGCTCGTAGGAGCGCAGCATCAGCTCGCCAAAATCGACCACGCCCTCGCGCTGGCACTGCTGCTCGTAGAGCTGGTAAATCTCCACCTTCTTGCGCCCCTCCTCGTCGTGGCTGGGCACGTTGCGCGGGCGCAGTCCCTCTTCCTTGCAATTGGCAATGAAGTACTGCAGCTGCTTGGGCGGGAAGCGCTGCTCATCGACGTTGTGCTCCTTGCACAGGCGCTTGAGGGCCGAGAGCTGGTCTTGCGTGTCAAGGATCTGAAACGTCTGCGCCAGCCCCGCCGCCTGGTGGTGCGCGCGCAGCAGGCGGTTGCACAGGCCGTGGAAGGTGCCAATCCACATGCTGCGCACATTCACCGGCAGCATGGCCGCCAGGCGTGCCTGCATTTCCTTGGCCGCTTTGTTGGTGAAGGTGACGGCCAAGATGCCGCCGGGCGTGGCCAGGCCCTGCTGCAGCAGCCAGGCGATGCGCGTGGTCAGCACCCGGGTCTTGCCCGAGCCGGCCCCGGCCAAAATGAGGGCGTGGCCTGCAGGCAGGGTGACGGCGGCGAGCTGCTCGGCGTTCAGGCCCGCGAGCAGGGGGGAAGAAGAAGCGTGGGAATGCATCGGCCGATTGTAAAAACCCTGCCCCGGCAAGCCGGTACAATCAAGCACCGGGCCCAAGTTTCTTGATGCCCGGTTTTTTTGTGCCTGCGCACACGCAGGGTTCGGCACCGGCTGCCACGCCGCTGCCCACGAAGCCGGTTTCAAGCCAAGCGCCCCACGCCCGCGCCATCCGGTGCGGACGACCTTTCAAAGGAGCTTGGAACCTCATGGAAATCTTCGACTACGACAACATCCTGCTGCTGC
Source organism: Acidovorax sp. HDW3 (assembly GCF_011303755.1). NCBI lineage: Bacteria > Pseudomonadati > Pseudomonadota > Betaproteobacteria > Burkholderiales > Comamonadaceae > Acidovorax > Acidovorax sp. HDW3. The sequence continues at coordinate 2,214,743 of NZ_CP049885.1, forward strand.
CGCGCAAGTGCCGCGTGCAAAGCCGCGCCGAGTGCGACGCCAGCGTGGAGCTGGGCGGGCGGCGCTTCAAGCTGCCCGCCGTGCCCGCCAACATGAAGACGGTGGTGGATGAAAAAATCTGCACCTGGCTGGCGCAAAACGGCTACTTCTACGTCATGCACCGCTTCGACCTGGACAACCTGCAGTTCGTGCGCGACATGCACGCCAAGGGTTGCTACGCCTCGATCTCGCTGGGCGTGAAGGCGCCCGATTACGCCACCGTCGATCGCTTCAAGGCCGAAGGCATCACGCCCGAGTACGTCACCATCGACATCGCCCACGGCCACGCCGACAGCGTCAAGGAGATGATCCAGTACCTCAAGGCCCACCTGCCCGGCGCCTTCGTCATTGCCGGCAACGTCGGCACGCCCGAGGCCGTGATCGACCTGGAGAACTGGGGCGCCGACGCCACCAAGGTCGGCATCGGTCCGGGCAAGGTCTGCATCACCAAGCTCAAGACCGGCTTTGGCACGGGCGGCTGGCAGCTGTCAGCGCTCAAGTGGTGCGCGCGCGTGGCCACCAAGCCCATCATTGCCGACGGCGGCATCCGAAGCCACGGCGACATCGCCAAGAGCATCCGCTTTGGCGCCACCATGGTCATGATCGGCTCGCTCTTTGCCGGCCACGAGGAATCGCCCGGCAAGACCGTGGAGGTGGACGGCGAGCTGTACAAGGAGTACTACGGCTCGGCCAGCGACTTCAACAAGGGCGAGTACAAGCACGTCGAGGGCAAGCGCATTCTGGAGCCCGTCAAGGGCAAGCTGGCCGAAACCCTGATCGAGATGGAGCAGGACGTGCAAAGCTCCATCAGCTACGCCGGCGGCAAGAAGCTGCTCGACATCCGCAAGGTGAACTACGTCATCCTCGGCGGCGACAACGCCGGTGAGCACCTGCTCATGTAACGCGCCCAGCCAGCGCTACAGGCGCAACAGGTTCTGCGCCATGTGGTGCAGGTCGTGGCCGGGCTGGGCGAGCGCGTCGAGCATGGCGTAGTGGTTCAGCCCCGGCAGCACCTGGCAGCGCGGCACGGCGTGCGAGTGCCAGCGCACCTCGATCAGGCGGCACTGGCGCTGGTATTCCTCGCTCTCCTCGCCGCCCACCACGGCGTGCAAAATGCCCTCGGTCGGCGCCGACAGCAGCGCCGGGCTAAAGCGCTCGATCTGGTCGTCATTGAGCTGCAGCACGGCCTGCAAAAACGGCGTGTGCATGAGCGGTGTCAGGTCGTGTAGCCCCGAGATGGAAAGCGCATTGCGCACCAGCGCCTCGGGCAAATCGCCCGCCCCTATCAGCGGCCAGGCGCTGGTCAGCAGCAGCGCCGCCAGGTGCCCCCCCGCACCATGGCCCACCGCCGTGATGCGGCTGCAATCCCCACCATGGTCGCCAATGTGGCGCCAGACCCAGGCCAGCGCCGCCTCCACCTGGCGCGCAATCTGGGCAATGGTCACGCCATGCCCCACCGTCCCCGGGCACAGGCCGTAGTTGACCAGCACCACGCAAAAACCGGCCTGCACAAAGGGCGCGGCCACAAAGGCGTAGTCCGACTTGTCGCCACCACTCCAGCCACCGCCGTGCAAAAACACCAGCACCGGCGCCGCCGCCGACGCTGGCGCAGCGGGAAATATATCGAGCCGCTCGCTGGCATCGCTGCCATACGCGGTATCGAGCACTACGGGCAGCGCCTGGCGCACCCGCACCGAAGCGGCTACCCAGCGCTGCAGGTACTGCGGATACTCGGGCACCTGGGCGCGGTGGTTGTACATGCGCTCCAGCCAGGCCGGATCGAACGATGGTGTTTCCATGCCAAACTCCTCAGAACGTATTGACGATCTCCGCGCGGCAGTCCATGACCTTTGAACCCAAGCCCCCTTCTTTGCCCCCATCTTTGCGCGTTGCCGTGCTCGGCACCGGCATGATGGGCCTACCCATGGCCCGCCGCCTGTGCCAGGCCGGCCACCAGGTGCACGCCTGGAACCGCACCGCCGCCAAGGCCGAACCCCTGGCCGCCGATGGTGCCCAGCTGCACGCCAGCGCCGCCAGCGCCACCGCAGCCGCCGACATCACCTTGAGCCTGCTGGAAAACGGCAGCGTCGTCAACCAGGTGCTGTTCGCCCAGGGTGCGGCAGCAGCCATGCGCCCAGGCAACCTGTTCATCGACATGGCATCCATCCAACCGCGCGAGGCGCGCGCGCACGCGCAGCAGCTCGCTTCTATGGGACTGGCCTGTCTGGACGCGCCCGTCTCCGGCGGCACGGTGGGCGCGCAGGCCGGCACCCTGGCCATCATGGCCGGTGGCGAGGCGACAGACTTTGCCCGCGCCGCGCCGGTGTTTGCCACCCTCGGGCGCGCCACCCACGTCGGCCCGCACGGTGCTGGGCAATTGACCAAGCTGGCCAACCAGATGATCGTGGGCATCACCATCGGTGCCGTCGCCGAAGCCCTGCTGCTGGCCGCCAAGGGCGGCGCCGACATAGCGCGCGTGCGCGAGGCCATCAGCGGCGGCTTTGCCGACAGCCGCATCCTGCAGTTGCACGGTGCGCGCATGGTGCAGCGCGATTTCACCCCAGGCGCACGGATGCAGGTACAGCTCAAGGACATGCGCAACGCCCTGGCCACAGCGCAAGAGCTTGGTTTTGACGCCCCTATCACAGCCCTGTTTGAAACCCTGTACGCCAGCGGCATCGCACATGGCCTGGGCACGCTCGACCACAGCGGCCTGTTCATGGAGCTGGCGCAGCGCAACGCCATGGTGTGATTTTTTGCGCACAGCGCAGGCAATTTTTCATGGCGCAAGAAAAAATAGTGCATAATTGCGGTCTCTGCTGCAGCGCAGTCAGAAACCCAAGAGGGGGCTCTTAGCTCAGTTGGTAGAGCAGCGGACTCTTAATCCGTTGGTCGAAGGTTCGAATCCTTCAGGGCCCACCAAAAACACAAAAGATATAAAGCACTTGACGAGGAATCGCCAGGTGCTTTTTTCTTTTCTCCTCCTACCTGCAAGGCCCCATGCACCCCCATGCCCAAGAACTCTGGCACGGCCCGCGCTGGCTGCTGGCCGTTTTGCTGGCCCTGCTCGGCATGGTCGGGCCGTTCTCCATCGACACCTACCTCCCCGCCTTCCCCGCCATTGCCCAGGCGCTGGCGGCAACGCCGGTGCAGATGCAGCAGACGCTCTCAGCCTACCTGTTCGCCTTTGCCTTCATGACGCTGTTCCACGGCGCGCTCTCCGACAGCTTTGGGCGCCGCCCCGTGGTGCTGTGGGGGCTGGCGGTGTTCACCCTGGCGTCGGCAGGCTGCGCGCTGGCGCAGAACATTGGCACTCTGGTGCTGTTTCGCGCCCTGCAGGGGCTCTCCGCCGGGGCCGGCATTGTGGTCTCGCGCGCCGTCATCCGCGACATGTTCGCACCCGCGCAGGCGCAGCAGGTCATGAGCCAGGTGACGATTTTCTTTGGCATTGCACCGGCGATTGCGCCCATTGTGGGCGGCACGGTCTCGGTGTACCTGGGCTGGCACAGCGTGTTTTGGTTTTTGACCGGCGTTGGCGTGCTGCTGTGGCTGGCCAACTGGCGCCTGCTACCCGAAACCCTGCGCCCGAGCGAGCGCCAGCCGCTGCACATGCGCCACCTGCTGGCCGGCTACTGGGAGCTGGGTAGCAGCCTGCGCTTCGTGCTGCTGGCGCTGGCCAGCGGCATCCCGTTCAACGGCATGTTTCTGTACGTACTCTCGGCGCCCGCCTTCCTGGGCGACATCCTGGGGCTGGCGCCAACGCAGTTCTTCTGGCTCTTTCTCGTCACCATCGCCGGCATCATGGGCGGCGCCTGGGTCAGCGGCCGCCTGGCGGGCAAGATTGCGCCCAAGCGCCAGATCCGCCACGGCTTTCTCATCATGCTGTTGATGGCGTTGACCAACCTGGGCGGCAATCTGCTGGCCGCCCCTGCCCTGCCCTGGGCGCTGCTGCCGATTGGCATTTTTTCTTTTGGCTGGGCGCTGATGGTGCCCGTGGTCACCTTGCTGGTGCTCGACCTGTTCCCGCAGCGCCGTGGCATGGCCTCGTCGCTGCAGGCTTTTGTGGGCGCCAGCGCCAACGGCCTGGTCGCCGGCCTGCTGGCGCCGCTGGTGATGCATTCAGCCGTTGGGCTGGCCACCGCTTCGCTGGCGCTGATGCTGGTCGGGTTACTCGCCTGGGTGTATTTGCACCACCATTGGCCCGACATCGGGCGCCACGCCAGTCGCGTGTAAACGACGGCGGTCAAGCTCCTTGTCCTCGTAGTAGCGGGCCTTGGCAGCGTACATCGCCTGGTCGGCGCGCTGCACCACGGCTTCTATGGCCTCACCCTCGCGGCCACAGGCCAGGCCCATGGACAGGCTGACCAACTGCCCCGGATAAAACTGGTTATTGAGATCGAGCAACGACAAAATGCGCTCTTGCACCGCAAAGGCGCCGCGCTCATCGGTCGCCGGTAGCAAGACGACGAATTCATCGCCGCCGATACGCGCGGCACAGGCGGGCGCATCCACCGCCTTGGCCAGCACCTCGCCCACCCGGCGCAGCATGGCATCGCCAGCGGCATGGCCATGCTCGTCGTTGGCCTCTTTGAGGCTGTTCAAATCCATCGCCAACACGCCCACCGGCCAGGGACCCTTGCGCGTCAGGCGGTTGATCTCCTCCATGTAGTAAGCGCGGTTGCGCAGCTGGGTCAGCACGTCGTGCTTGCCCAGGTATTCGAGATAGCTTTCGGCCTTTTTGCGCGCTGTGATGTCGATCAGCGACAGCAGCACCAGGCTCCAGTCCTGCGCGTGGGCGTCGAGCACGGCAAACTGCATGTGGATGTGCAGCGCATCGCCCGAGAGGGCGTAGTTCACCACCTCGCGCTGCTGCACCAGCTTGCCGTCCCACAGGTCTTGCAACTGCTCGGCGAATGAGTGCAGCATCTCATCCCGAAAAATTTGCGCCGTGCTGCTCAAGAGCTCGCCCTTGCTGGTCGCGCCGAACAGACGCAGGGTCTGGCGATTGACGTCGATGACGCGAATCTCCTGAATGCAACGGGTAACGAATTCAGGATGCACCTTGAGGAAGGTGGCAAAGTCAGAAATACCGATGGCGCGCAACTCGTCGAGCAGGCGCTTGACCTGGCTGAAATCCTCGACCCACAGCGACACCGGCGAGTACTCGAACAAATCACAAGCGTAGCGCTGGCTCTGGCGCAGGCGCTCGCTGGCCTGCACCTCGGCCGTCACGTCTTCGAGGGACACCAGCACCCGGTGCCAGTCACCTTCGTAGCCCGGCAGGATGCGCGCCTGCACGCGCACGTCCAGGCGCCGCCCATCGAGCGCATAGTTCACCGTCTGCGTGGCAAAGCCCTGGCCACTCTCCCACAGCTGCACCAGCTCATCAATCACGCGCTGGTGCATATCGCCCCGAAAAACCTCGGCCAGGCGCGCAATCAGAGTCTGCTGATCAGGGGCCGAAAAAAGCTCCAGCGTGCGCCGGTTGACCCGCAGCACCCGGTAGGCGGCACTGCATTCGCGCACCCGCTCGGGCTGCTGCTGCAGAAAGCTGCGCAAATCGCGCACCCCGGCGGCACGCCAGCGGTCAAACAACTGCCGCAGTGCGCTGTAATCTTCGAGCCACAAGGAAACGGGAGCGAGGTCGAACAGCGCCTCGTCGGCGACGCCGAATGCCAAATCGGTTACCACGGTCAATACCTCCGCTGCACATTATCCCGGCGCCCCTGACGCACAACTGGCGTACGGCGAGCGCAGATATAAAAAAACCGGCTCCAAGGAGCCGGTTCGATCCATTAGCGCGCAGGACGCTTGTGCGGCACAAAAGGCTTGCCGCCGCCCGTATTGCCGGGCTTGGCAAAACCGCCGGGCTTGCGTCCCCAGTCACCACGCGGCGCAGCGTCAGCGCGGCCATTGCCACCCCAGTTGCCACGGCCTGCGTCGTTGAAACCACCACGGCCTGCGCCTTCGCGGTTGAAGTGGCCATGGCCCTGCGCACCCTCGCCAAAGCCACCTTTGCGGCCATAGCCTTCGCTGTCACGGCGTGCGCCGTACGCCGGGCGCTCAGGACGATCGGGGCGATCGCCATAGGGACGGCGCTCGGCAAAACCGCCGCGCTCCGCAGGGCGGCGCTCAGCGAAACCACCACGGTCACCACCACGATCGCCACCACCAAAACCACCCCGGTCACCAAAACCACCGCGCCCGCCGTCACGGCCTTCGCTGCGGCCACCAAAGCGGCGCTCGCCCCGGCCATGGCCACCGTCGCGGCCACCACGGCCACCTTCAGGGCGGCCCTGCGGGAAGCGCTGGGTGGGCTCCAGGCCCGGAATGGTCTCGGCCTTGAACTGCTGGCGGCTGTAGCCTTCGATGTCAAAAATCTTGCGGCGGTCGCGGAATTCGGCAAAGGTCACGGCCAGGCCGTCGCGGCCAGCGCGGCCCGTGCGGCCGATGCGGTGCGTGTAGTCCTCGGCCTTCATCGGCAGGCCGAAGTTGAAGACGTGGGTGATGGTGGGCACGTCGATGCCGCGCGCGGCGACATCGGTGGCCACCAGGATTTGCACCTGGCCATTGCGCAGCGCCATCAGGCGGCGGTTGCGCAGGCCCTGGCTGAGCGCGCCGTGCAGGGCCACGGCGCTAAAGCCGTCTTGCTGCAGGTCTTGCGCCAAGCCGTCGCACTCGATCTGCGTGCTGGCGAACACCACCGCCTGGTTGATGCTGGCATCGCGCAGCCAGTGGTCGAGCATCTTGCGCTTGTGCTGGGCGTTGTCGGCCCAGAACAGCTTTTGCTGGATGTTGGCGTGCTTTTCCTGCGGCGAGTCGATCTGCACTTTTTGCACCGCCGAGCCGTTGTCGTGCATCACGCGCATGGCCAGCTGCTGGATGCGCGGCGCGAAAGTGGCGCTGAACATCATGGTCTGCTTGCGTTGGGCGGTGAGCTGGTTGATCTCGGCCAGGTCGTCGGCAAAGCCCAGGTCGAGCATACGATCGGCCTCATCGACCACCAGGAACTGCACCTGATCGAGCTTGATCTGCATGGAGCGCTGCAGATCCAGCAAACGCCCCGGCGTGGCAACGACCAGGTTGGCGTTTTGCAGCTTGGCAATCTGCAGCTGGTAGGGCATACCACCGACCACGTTGGCAATGCGCAGGCCCTTGCAGTGTTTGACCAACTCGATGGCGTCGTGCGCCACCTGCTGCGCCAGCTCGCGCGTGGGGCACAACACCAGAGCGCCGGGCACGGCGGCCTTGAAATTGCGTGCATCCGTGGGGTTCTTGCGACGGGCGCGCTTGGGCGGTGCCTCGCCACGCTCAGCAGCTTCGGCCGCCTGGCGGTCAAATTCAGCGCGCTCACGGGCGATTTGCGCTTCTTGCTGCTGCACCAGGGTGTGCAGCACGGGCAGCAGGAAGGCGGCGGTCTTGCCGCTGCCGGTCTGGCTCGACACCATCAGGTCGATGAAGCGGCCTTCTTCGTCACCGGCGCCCATGGCCAGGGGAATGGCTTTTTGCTGCACCGCTGTCGGCTCGGTGTAGCCCAGGTCTTGCACGGCACGCAGCAACTCGGGCACCAGGCCCAGGCGGGCAAAGCCCTCGGGGAAGGCCGGCGCAGCAACAGGCGCGGGGGCCGTGTTTTCTGCAGGGACGACAGACGCGGCCACGGCCTCGTCAGCAACAGGCAAAGAGGCAATAGCAGGCGCTTGTTCGGCCTGCAGGGCAATAGATTCAGTCATGATTTGCTCACACGAAAAGCGCCGCAGACGCTGTTCTGCGGTGGGCTTCGCTTGATGGCTACAAAACATCAACCATCAAACAAAACCAAAGGCCATAGCGGATGGCCTGGGTGGGCATTGTTTGCAAACGCTGCGGCACGCGAGAGTGGTGCGGCTGGCGTGCAGGGCCCGGTGTGTGAAGGGAGATGCACAAAAAACTGCACCACCCGCAGGTGGTGCAGCCCGCTATTATGGCGGATTTAGGGTTTGCCCGCAAGGGCTGTCAAAAATTACGGTATTAAAAGCTCGCCAGCGGTGCAGGCTTGCCGGCGCGGAAGGTGTTGACCACGGTGGGCGCCTTCAGGCGGTTGCCCTTGTCGTCGTACTCGTAGTTACCCATCACACCCTTGTAGCTGTTCTGGCGCAAGAACGTCGCCACCTTGTTGGGGTCGGTCGAGCCGCTCTTTTGCATGGCTTCGCCCAGATTCATGACCTGGTCGTAGTAGAACGGGCTGTACACATCCGGGTTCTGTCCAAAGCGCTTTTTGAACTTTTCCTGAAAAGCTTTTGCACCTGCATCGCTGTCCATCAGCATTCCAGCGTAGGCGCAATACACCAGATCGTTGACGGCATCGCCCGCGAGCTTGGCCATTTCCGGGCTGCACAGGGTGTCGCCGCCGAGGAGCTTGGCGGTAATGCCCAGCTGCTTCATCTGGCGCACCATGGGCGCGGCCTGCGGCGCGTAACCGCCGTAGAAGATGACTTCCGGCTGCTTGGCCTTGAGACTGGTGAGGATGGCCATGAAGTCGGTGGCCTTGTCGGTGGTGAACTCGCGCCCGACGACGGTCAGGCCGTTCTTTTGCGCATCCTTGGCAAACTCATCGGCCACGCCCTGACCGAAAGCCGTGCGGTCATCAATCACGCCCACTTTTTTTGCCTTGAGTTCCTGCGCGGTATAGGCGGCCATGTTGGCGCCAATTTGCGTATCGCTGGCAACGATGCGGAACACATTTTTATAGCCACCGGCCGTGACCTTGGGGTTGGTGCCCACGGTGGACAGAAGCACGCCGCCGCCGTCGTACACGCGCGAAGCGGGAATGGCCACGCCCGAGCAGTACGGCCCCATCACGTAGCGCACGCCGGTATCAACGAATTTCTGCGCCACGGCGACGCCGGTCTTGGCGTCGCACTGATCGTCCTCGGCCACCAGCTCGAACTTGAGCGTTTTGCCTCCCACCTGCAGCTTGCGCGCGTTCAGGTCTTCGATCGCCAGGCGCACGCCGTTGTCGTTGTCGCGGCCGGCAAAGGTATTCGGGCCCGACAGGGGCGCGCTGTGGCCGATTTTTACGACCTGCTCTTGCGCCTGCACGGCGGCGGCGCAGGCCAGGGCGGCGGCGGCCACCAGGGTGGTTTTGAAAGTGATGCGTTGCATGGGGTTGGCTTCCGGCAAGGGTTACGGGAAAAGGCAGCGACCGAAGCGACGGGTGGGTAACACCGCGACCCCAGCACCACTGCGCAAGGACAGGGGCGCATGGTAGAGCCGCAACCCCAAAAATCGAACCGGGGTAAACCCTTTATGCAACCACAAGCCCCAAACCCCAGAAAAAGGTGCAACCGATTACACCGCCAGCAGGTGTTGGCGGTAGTGCTGCAGCTCGTCGATGGACTCATGCACGTCGGCCAGCGCAGTGTGCTTTTGCGCTTTCTTGAAGCTGCTGTAGGCCTCGGGCTTCCAGCGCTTGGCCAGCTCCTTGAGTGTGCTCACGTCAAGGTTGCGGTAGTGGAAAAAGGCTTCCAGCTGGGGCATGTACTTGACCAGAAAGCGCCGATCCTGGCCAATGGTGTTGCCGCACATCGGGCTGCTGCCCTTGGGTACGTACTGGCTCAAAAAGTCGATCAACTGGCGCTCAGCCTCGGCCTCCGTGGTCTGGCTGGCGCGCACCTTGTCGGTCAGGCCGCTCTTGCCGTGCGTGCCCTTGCACCAGGCGTCCATGCCGTCGAGCAGGGCGTCACTTTGGTGAATGACGAACACCGGGCCCTCGATGCGCGGCTCCAGGTTCGGGCCGGTGACGACGACGGCGATTTCCATCAGGCGATCGGTTTCGGGCTCCAGGCCGGTCATTTCGCAGTCGAGCCACACCAGGTTTTGGTCAGATTTGGGGAGAAGGGGGGTAGAAATTTCAGACATCCCAGGATTTTCGCCGATCGCCTACACTCGCCGCGCATGAGCCCTTTTGACTCCCTCTCGCCCTCGCTGGCTCTTTCCCTGTTCTTTGTTCTGGCCCTGTGCACCGGGCTCTTGCTCAAGTTCTGGCTGGCTACGCGCCAGATCCGCCATGTGGCACGGCACCGCGCCAGCGTGCCCGCAGCGTTTGCCGAGCGCATCAGCCTGGCGGCGCACCAAAAAGCGGCCGACTACACCATCGCCAAGGCGCGCCTGGGCCTGATCGAGCTGGCCTGGGGCGCAGCCATACTCGTGGGCTGGACGCTACTGGGCGGGCTCGATGCCCTCAACCAGGCGCTGCTCGCCGCCCTGGGCGGCGGCATGGTGCAGCAGCTGGCGCTGCTGGCCTGCTTTGCCCTCATTGGTGGGCTGCTGGAGCTGCCGCTGTCGCTGTACGCCACCTTTGGCCTGGAGCAGCGCTTTGGCTTCAACCAGATGACGCCGGCGCTGTGGCTCTCGGACCTGCTCAAATCCACCCTGGTGGGCGCACTGATCGGCCTGCCGCTGGCGGCCCTTATTTTGTGGCTCATGGGCGCAGCGGGCACGCTGTGGTGGCTCTGGGCCTGGGCAGCCTGGATGGGGTTTAACCTGCTGCTGCTGTGGCTCTACCCGAGCTTCATCGCCCCCTGGTTCAACCAGTTCAAGCCGCTGCAGGATGCAGCGCTGACGGCGCGCGTGACGGCGCTGATGCAGCGCTGCGGCTTTGCCGCCCAGGGCCTGTTCGTCATGGACGGCAGCCGCCGCAGCGCGCACGCCAACGCCTACTTCACCGGCTTTGGCCGCTCCAAGCGCGTCGTCTTCTACGACACCTTGCTGGCGCAGCTCGAACCCGCCGAGGTGGAAGCCGTGCTGGCACACGAACTCGGACACTTCAAACGCCGCCACATCACGCAGCGCATGGTCGGCATGTTCGCCCTCAGCCTGGTCGGCTTTGCCGCGCTGGGGGCCTTGGCGGCGCAGGGCTGGTTCTACACCGGGCTCGGGGTGCTGCCCAACCTGTCGCTCGATGGCAGCGCACCCAACGACGCCCTGGCGCTGCTGCTGTTCCTGCTGGCGCTGCCCACACTGAGCTTCTTCGTCAGCCCGCTGCTGGCGCAATGGTCGCGCCGCCACGAGTTCGAGGCCGACGCCTACGCCGCCCATCAGGCCGACGCCGGCGCCCTGCGTAGCGCCTTGCTCAAGCTCTACCAGGACAACGCCTCCACCCTCACCCCCGACCCGCTCTACGCCGCCGTGTACTATTCGCACCCCCCGGCCAGCGAGCGCCTCGCCCGCCTTCCCCCCACCGCCCAGGCCCAACTCCCATGCTCCCTAAAAAAGACTGGTCCAGCCAATCCAGAAGCGCGCTAATCGCTATTGAAATAAGAGCAATCCTGGCCCAACTGCCGGGCTGGAAACTGCGCGACGGGGCGCTGGAAAAAAACTACCCCTTCGCCAATTACCACGAGACCATGGCCTTCGTGAACGCCGTCGCCTTCATCGCCCACACCCAGGACCACCACCCGGATCTGTCGGTGCACTACAACCACTGCATCGTGCGCCTGAGCACGCACGACGTCGGCGGCATCTCGGCCACCGACATCGACTGCGCCGCGCGCATCGACGCCTTGCTGGCCGCGCCATGAAGGGCAGCGAGGGCCTGGTAGTCGCCAGCCATGGGCGCCACTGCGTGGTCGAGAGCGACGACGGCCAGCAGCGCATCTGCCACCCGCGCGGCAAGAAAAGCCAGGCCGTGGTCGGCGACCGCGTGCTCTGGCTGGCACCGCCGCCAGGCCAGGGCGACGAGGGCACGATCGAGAAGGTGCTACCCCGGCGCAACCTGTTTTACCGCCAGGATGAAATCCGCACCAAATCCTTTGCCGCCAATCTCGACCAGGTGCTGATCCTGATCGCCGCCGAGCCGGTGTTCTCCGAAAGCCAGCTCGCCCGCGCCCTGATCGCCGCCGAAGATGCCGGCATCCGCCCGCTCATCGCCTTGAACAAAAGCGACCTCACCGCGCCCTTCGCCCAGGCCTGGCAACGCCTGGCGCCCTACCGCGCCATGCAGGCCGACGACGCCAGTGCCCGCTACCCGGTGCTACCGCTGTCCCTGGCGCAGGCCGACGCCGCCACCCGCAGCACCCTGCTGGCGCAGCTGCAGGGCAAGACCACACTCATCCTCGGCCCCTCGGGCTCGGGCAAGAGCACCCTGATCAACCTGCTGGTGCCCGGCGCACAGGCGCAGACCGGCGAAATCTCGCAGGCGCTCAACTCCGGCAAGCACACCACCACCAGCACCCGCTGGTATTGGATGGACGCCGCGCGCCAGACGGCGCTGATCGACTCCCCGGGGTTTCAGGAATTTGGCCTGCACCACATCGCGCCCAGCGCCCTGGCACGCTGTATGCCCGACATCGGCGCCCAGGCCAGCCATTGCCGCTTCTACAACTGCAGCCACCTGCACGAACCCGGCTGCGCCGTGCAGGCAGAGGTTGAAACTGCCTCCAGCGCAGGCAGCATCAGCGCGATGCGCTATAAAATCTATAGTGATTTGTTTACCGAACTGAGCGCGGCACCGCGTTACTGAAGGCCCGGGCGCTTCAGCCCAGCAGGCGTGCCAGGGTCAGCAGGGCCAACAGCAGCAGCCACACCACGACCGCGCGCCAGACCAGGCCGACAACGCTGCGCAGGTGCCCGACCTCGGGCGTGCGCCCGGGGGTGGAACTGCTGCTGTCCGCCCCCTCCTCGTCGGGCTCGGGGTGCGCGTCCAGGCCCTCGGCATCAGCAGTGGCGCCGCTGCGCCCGCGCAGCGCCTCACCGCCCAGGCGCACGTTCAGCGCACCGGCAGTGGCAGCCAGCAATACACCGTCGTTGTCCTGCGGGAAACGCTCGGCATGAAAGCGCCAGCCGTCGATGGCCTCCTCAAAGCTGCCAACCACGGCAAAACTCAGCGCCGTCAGGCGTGCCGGCAACCAGTCAGCCAGGCGCCAGGCCTGCTGCGCCGCCTGGTACAGCGCCGGGCTGGCGCGCTCGTGGTCGTAGTAGCGTGCGACGAATTCAGCCATGCGGTAGTACACCGCCCCCGCCGGCCCCAGGCCCAGCGCCGCCAGGATGGAGAACCAGGCCAGGACGCCAAACACATGGCGGTGCGCAGCGATGACGGAATACTCGATCACGTGGCGCACGATCTCGCTGCGCGGCAGCAGCCCCACGTCCACCTGCTGCCAATCGGCCAGGGCGGCGCGGGCGCCGTCCTCGTCAGCGGCCTCCAGCGCATCGCGGATGGCGGTGAAATGGTGGCTGAACTGGCGAAAGCCCAGGGTCACGTAGAGCACCAGAACACTCCACAGGACCGCTGCCGGCCAGCCGATGAGCCACAGCAGCAGCCAGTGCAGACCCAGCACCAGCAGCGCCGGCAGCACCGCCGCCAGGGCCCAGGCCAGCCAGCCGTGACGCAGGCCGCCGGCATCGAAATTGCGCTGCACGGAATAGGCCCAGGCACGCAGCCCGGCATGGATGGGGTTGCTGCGCGAGAGCGGGCGCGCCTGCTCGATCAGCAGAGCGAACAGAATGGCGAAGAAACTCATGGGCGCCCATCATACTGGCGCACACCGCGCCCGCGTTCAGGCGCTCATGAAACGATAAAAATTACGCAACATGCCCGCCGTTGCGCCCCAGATGAAGCGGCTGTGCGCCCCATCCTGGTAGGGCATGGAAAACCACTCGCGCTGCACCCCCTGCCACTGCACGCGGTGCAGGCGGTGGTGTGCCGGGTTGAGCAAAAACGCCAGCGGCACCTCGAACATGGCCGCCACCTCGTGCGGGTTGGCGTGCAGAGCGGCCCCGGGCGCCACCAAGCCCACCACCGGGGTGATGACGAAAGACGAGCCGGTGGTGTAAGTGGGCAGCTGGCCCAGCACCTCGACGCAGGCGCGATCGAGCCCAACCTCCTCCTGCGCCTCGCGCAACGCGGTGGCACTGGCGCTGGCATCGCCCGCATCCACACGTCCGCCAGGAAAGGCGATCTGCCCCGAATGGGTGGACAAGTGCGCCGTGCGCTCGGTCAGCAGCACCATGGGTTCCTGGCGCAGCACGATGGGCAGCAACACGGCCGCAGCCGCCATCTCGCGCTGCATGAATTTGGCTTCCTCGCGCAGCTCGGGCTGCCACAGCGGCGGCTGAGCAAAGCGCTGGCGCAGGGCCGCCGGGGTTTGCGCCGCCAGCGGCACGGTCGGCAGATCGGCATCGACGCGGGCCACCGGAATCTGGCGCGGATCGAAGGCGGGCAAGGGGGTAAAAACGGGGGCGGTATCGGTCACGAAAAGCAAAAAAAGCCGCTACAGGGGCACTGTAGCGGCTGGGCAGAAAGTCTGCAGACTGCGGGCAGCTTATTGGGCGGCCACGGCAGCGACCTTGCGGGCCGGCAGCTTTTCCTTGATGCGGGCCGACTTGCCGCTGCGGCTGCGCAGGTAGTACAGCTTGGCGCGGCGCACGTCGCCACGGCGCTTGACTTCGATCTTGGCGATCAGCGGGCTGTAGGTTTGGAAGGTACGTTCCACGCCTTCGCCGCTGGAGATCTTGCGCACGGTAAAGCCGCTGTTGAGGCCACGGTTGCGCTTGGCGATCACCACGCCTTCGTAGGCCTGCACGCGCTTGCGCGTGCCTTCGACCACGTTCACGCTGACGATGACGGTGTCGCCGGGCGCGAATTCAGGGATTTCCTTGTTCAAGCGGGCGATTTCTTCCTGCTCAAGAGTCTGGATCAGATTCATGTTCATTTCCTTGCGTTCTTGTCCGCGCCAGAATTGGCAAGCGCCGGGATTGGCGCCATGTGGCTGCATCGCAGTGCAGCGGCCGGCCAGAGGATCGAAAAGCCCGCCATTATAACGGGCTGGCGTTTTTTGCCAAAAAGGCCTCGTCCTGGCGGCTCAATGCCCCCTCGGCGCGGGCCTGGGCCAGCAGCTCCGGGCGCTGGCGCGCCGTCAGTGCCAGGCTTTGCTCGCGCCGCCAGCGCTCGATCTGTGCATGGTGGCCCGAGAGCAGCGGCGCCGGCACGGCCTGGCCGCGCCACACCTCGGGCCGGGTGTAGTGCGGGCAATCGAGCAGCCCGCCGAGCGCCGGGTTGAAGCTGTCGAGCTGGTGGCTGCCCGCATCGTTGAGCACCCCCGGCTGCAGGCGCGCCACGGCGTCGAGCAGCGCCATGGCGGCAATCTCGCCGCCCGAGAGCACGAAGTCGCCCAAGCTGATTTGCTGCTGCACTTCGGCATCGATGAAGCGCTGGTCCACGCCCTCGTAGCGCCCGCACAGCAAGATGGCACCACGGCTGTCGGCCCACCGCGCCACGCCCGCGTGCTGCAGCTTTTCGCCAATGGGCGAAAACAGCACCAGCGGCGCCTGCTCAGGCACAGGCTCGGCGCGCGCCGCGCGGATCGCCGCCAGGCAGGCGGCCAGCGGCTCGGCCAGCATCACCATGCCGGGGCCGCCGCCGAACGGGCGGTCGTCCACGCGGCGGTAGTTGCCTTCGGCCCAGTCGCGCGGGTTCCACAGGTGCACCTGCACCTGGCCGCTGGCGTAGGCGCGGCGCGTGACGCCGGCGCTCAAAAAAGGCGCAAACAGCTCGG
This sequence comes from Acidovorax sp. HDW3, assembly GCF_011303755.1. NCBI lineage: Bacteria > Pseudomonadati > Pseudomonadota > Betaproteobacteria > Burkholderiales > Comamonadaceae > Acidovorax > Acidovorax sp. HDW3. Next base: position 2,230,315 of record NZ_CP049885.1, read on the forward strand.
GGAACAGGGTGATGAGGTCAAAGCGCATGGCCTGCCGTTCAGTAATCGGGCTGCCAATCGACCGTGATGCGGCGCCCCGGCAAATCGACCTGATCGACAAAAGCCGAGACGAACGGAATCAGGCGCTCGCCCGCCTTGCCGTCTTGCTCGTAGCTCAGCACCAGCGTGGTCTGCGGCCCGGTGGCCAGCAGCTCGCGCACCTGGCCCAGGGCCACGCCTTCGCGGTTGACCACGGCCAGGCCGATCAGATCGACCCAGTAATACTCGCCATCCTCCGTCTGCGGGAAGTAGCTGCGGGCGATGAAAATGCGCGCCCCGCGCAGCAGCTCGGCACTGCTGCGGTCGTCCACGCCCTCGGCGCTGGCGACGATGGAATCCGAATGGGGGCGCACCTGGCGCAGCGCCAGCACACGCGTGTCGGCGAAGGTTTTTGCGCCGCGCTCGGCGGGCTGCAAAAACCATTCGCGCGCGGTAAACAGTGCCTCGGGATTGCTGCTGTGTGCGTGCACCTTGAACCAGCCCTTGACGCCCCAGGCTTCGGCAATACGGCCAACTTCGACGGCGTCGGTGGGCAGCGCAGCGGCTGCAAGTGGTGGAAATTCAGGCATGGCAGAAAAAAGAAAAGGCGGGGCCGCCAGTATGAACCGACGGCACCCGCCCTGGGCTGGGGCACAGGCCCCGGCAGATTTAAGCGGCCTTCTTGGCGGCTTGCTTGACCAGGCGATCGACGGTGTCGGACGTCTGGGCACCGACGCCGACCCAGTAGGCCAGGCGGTCTTGGGCAATGCGCAGACCTTCTTCGCCGCCCTTGGCCAGGGGGTTGTAGAAGCCCAGGCGCTCGATGAAGCGGCCATCACGGCGCACGCGCTTGTCGGCGACGACGATGTTGTAGAAAGGACGGGCTTTGGAGCCGCCGCGAGAGAGTCGGATCACGACCATGGTTGTTCCTTCGGGTGGAGCGCAGCCATTGCTGCGGTTTTCTTGCGGCGTTTGAGACACGCGACTTGGCCACCCGGCCAGCGACACGCTGCAAAGCCCGCAATTATAACGACAATTATCAAAAAAGCTAAGCCAGCCGCCCCGCCACCAGGTGCAGCACGCGGTCGCAGCGCGCGGCCAAGGCGGCGTCGTGCGTCACCATCACAAACGCTGTGCCCTGGCTGCGCGCCAGATCGAGCATGAGGCGAAACACGCCATCGGCCGTGCTGCGATCGAGGTTGCCGGTGGGCTCGTCGGCCAGCACGCAGGCGGGCCGGCCCACCAGGGCGCGGGCGATGGCCACGCGCTGGCGCTCGCCGCCCGAGAGCTCGGCCGGGCGGTGCTGCACGCGCGCACCCAGGCCCACTGCATCGAGCAGCTCGGCGGCGCGGGCGTGGCCCTCGGCCAGCGGCAGGCGACGAATGCGCAGCGGCATGGCGACGTTATCGAGCGCAGAAAACTCCGGCAGCAGGTGGTGGAACTGGTAGATGAAGCCCAGCTGCGCGTTGCGCAGCCGCCCCTGCTCGGCCGCCGAAAGCGACTGCAGGCGCTGGCCGCACAGCGTGCTGCTGCCGCTGCTGGGCGCATCGAGGCCGCCGAGCAGGTGCAAGAGCGTGCTCTTGCCCGAGCCCGAGGCGCCGACGATGGCCACCGTCTCGCCCCGGCGCACCTGCAGATCGACGCCAGCGAGCACCGTCACGTCCAGCGGCCCCTCCGTAAAACGTTTGCCCAGGGCCTGGGCCTGCAACACGATGTCATTCATAACGCAGCGCCTCCGCCGGGTTCACGCTGCTGGCGCGCCAGCTCGGGTACAGGGTGGCCACGAAGGCCAGCAGCAAGGAGATGAGGCCGATGGGCACGATGTCGCTGGCCTGTGGGTCGCTGGGCATTTGGCTGATGAGGTAAATGTCTTGGGGCAAAAAGCTGGTGTGCAGCGCCTGCTCGATGGCGGGCACGATGACGTCGATGTTGCACGCCACGGCCAGCCCCAGCAGCAGCCCGGCCAGGGTGCCTATGACCCCGACCATGGCGCCCTGCACCACGAACACGCCCATGATGCTGGCCGGGCTCGCGCCCAGGGTACGCAAGATGGCAATGTCGGCGCGCTTGTCCTGCACCGTCATCACCAGGGTGGAGACGAGGTTGAACGCGGCCACAGCCACGATCAGCGTCAGGATGATGAACATCATGCGTTTTTCCACCTGCACGGCGGCAAACCAGGTCTTGTTCTGCTGCGTCCAGTCGCGCACCCGCACCGGGCCGCTGAGCGTTTGCGCCAGCTCGTGCGCCACCGCCGGCGCCTGGTGCAAGTCCTTGAGCTTCAGGCGCACGCCGGTCGGCCCCTCCAGGCGCAGCAGACGCTGCGCATCCTCGTGGTGCAGCAGCGCCAGCGCGGCGTCGTACTCGTAGTGGCCGGAGTGGAAGATGCCCGCGACCTCCATCTGCTTCAAGCGCGGCAGCACGCCCGCCGGCGTCACCTGGCCGCTGGGCACGATCAGCGTCACCCGGTCGCCCACGCGCACGCCCAGCTGGCGCGCCAGCTCCAGCCCGAGGACGATGCGAAACTGCCCCGGCTGCAACTGCTGCAGCACCTCGGGCTGGGCGGCGGCCAGGTCCGTGACATCGCCTTCAAGGGCCGGGTCTATGCCCCGCAGCAACACGCCTTTCATTTCCTCACCGCGCGCCAGCAGTGCCTGAGCCGCTACAAAAGGTGCAGCACCGACGACATTCGGGTTGGCCCGTGCCTCGGCCATGGTGCGGGCCACATCGGGCAGGGCCGCGCCGCCAGGGGCCAGGATTTCAATGTGCGAGACGACGCTGAGCATCCGGTCGCGCACCTCTTTCTGAAAGCCGTTCATCACCGACAGCACGATGATCAGCGCCGCCACGCCCAGGGCAATGCCCAGCATGGAAGCGCCCGAGATGAACGAGATGAAGCCGTTGCGCCGTGTGGCGCGGCCGGCGCGCGTGTAACGCCAGCCCAGGGCCAGTTCGTAAGGGATTTGCATGGATGAGAAAAAAGAAAGCAGCCCCGCGCGGGGCGGGCCGATTGTGGCATCTTGGACAATACCGCCCCATGTCCGACCAGCCCCACGTGCTCATCGCCTACGCCAGCTCCCTGGCCGAAGGCTGTGCGCAAACCCTGCCCGGCCTGGCCCTGCCGCAGCTGCACCAGCTGCTGGCACGCCTGGCCCCCTGCCCACCCGAGCTGGGCGACGAGCTTGACTACGCCGCCCCGCACGAACGCGCCCTGGCCCGCGCCCTGGGCCTGCCCGCGCCCGCCACCCCCTGGGCCGCCTGGGAGAGCGCCCACACCGGCCAGCCCTGCGCCTGGATCACGCCCTGCCACTGGCAAGTGGGCGCCGACCAGATCCACATGCACCCGGTGGCTGCGCTGGGCTTGCAGGCCGAAGAATCGCAGGCGCTGCTGGCGCTGATCGCCCCCTGGCTGGAGCAGGACGGCATCACGCTGCAGTACCACAGCCCCGAACGCTGGCTGGCCAGCGGCGCGCACTTGGCCGGCCTGGAATGCGCCACCCTGGAGCAAGCCCAGGGCCGCGACGTGCGCCACTGGCTGCCGCGCGGCCCGCAGGAGCGCCTGTGGCAGCGCCTGCACAGCGAGCTGCAGATGCTGCTCTACAACCACCCCTTCAACGACGCCCGCACCGCGCGCGGCCTGCCGCCCGTGAACGCCTTCTGGCTGCACGGCGCCGGCAGCCTGGCACAACGGCCACCGGCCCGCCCGCACGTCACCCTGGAGCAGCGCCTGCGCACGCCCGCCCTGCAAGAAGACTGGAGCGCCTGGACGGCGGCCTGGCGCTCCATCGACACCGAAGTGCTCGCCCCCCTGGCGCGCCAGGCGGCCAACGGCCAGGCCGTGCAGCTGACCCTGTGCGGCGAGCGCCATGCCCGCAGCTGGCGCAGCGCGCCCCGCTCCCTGGGGCAGAAAATTCACAGCCTTTTCAGGCCCCAGCGCTTGATACACCTGCGCGAGCAGCTATGAAAATAATAGCAAGAGACATTCCACCGCGCAGCGCCTGGGCCCTGGAGCAAAGCGGCCTGCACCCACTGCTTGCGCGCCTGTACGCCGCACGCGGTGTGCGCAGCAGCGACGAGCTCGACGCCGCCCTGGCGCGCCTGCTGCCCCCTGCCGGCCTGCAGGGCGTGCAAGCCGCCGCCCGCCTGCTGGCCGACGCCATCGCCCAGCAGCAGCGCATCTGCATCGTCGCCGACTACGACTGCGACGGCGCCACCGCCTGCGCCGTGGCCGTGCGCGGCCTGCGCCTGCTGGGCGCGCAGCAGGTGAGCTACCAGGTGCCCGACCGCGTGGTCGATGGCTACGGCCTGACGCCGCCCATTGCCGAGCGCGTGCACGCCCAGGGCGCAGACCTGCTCGTGACCGTGGACAACGGCATCGCCAGCGTGGCCGGCGTGCAGGCGGCCAAGGCGCTGGGCCTGGCCGTGCTCATTACCGACCACCACCTGCCCGGCACCGAGCTGCCGCCGGCGAACGCCATCGTCAACCCCAACCAGCCCGGCTGCACGTTTGAGAGCAAGAGCCTGGCGGGCGTCGGCGTGATGTTCTACACCCTGCTGCAGCTGCGTGCCGAGCTGCGCGCACGCGGCGTGTTCGACGCCGCCAGCCAGCCGCGCCTGGAGCCGCTGCTGCCGCTCGTCGCCCTGGGCACGGTGGCCGACGTGGTGCGCCTGGACGCGAACAACCGCCGCCTGGTGGCCCAGGGCCTCAAGCGCGTGCGCGCCGGTGCCATGCCCGCCGGGATGCGGGCGCTGTTCGAGGCGGCCGCCCGCCCCTGGGAGCAGGCCAGCACCTTCGACTTCGGCTTCGCCCTCGGGCCGCGCATCAACGCCGCCGGCCGCCTGGCGGACATGACGCTGGGCATCGAATGCCTGCTGACCGACGACGCTACCCGCGCGCAGGCGCTGGCGCGCCAGCTCGACGCCATCAACCGCGAGCGCCGCGACATCGAGGGTGGAATGCGCGAACAAGCCTTTGCGCTGGCCGAAAACCTGTTCCCGGCAGCCGACCAGCCACCGCCAGCGGTGAGCGTGTTCGACCCGGATTTTCATGAAGGCGTGGTCGGCATCGTCGCCTCGCGCATCAAGGACAAGCTGCACCGCCCCACTTTCGTCTTTGCCGCCAGCGGTGCGCCGGGCAAGGCGCATGAATTGAAGGGCTCGGGCCGCTCCATCGCCGGCTTTCACCTGCGCGACGCGCTCGACCTGGTGGCCAAGCGCCACCCGGGGGTGCTGCTCAAGTTTGGCGGCCACGCCATGGCGGCGGGCTGCACCATCGCCCAGGAGCATTTCGAGGTTTTCGAGCAGGCCCTGGCCGCAGTCGCCAGCGAATGGCTGGACACCGCCACGCTCACGCGCCAGCTCGAAACCGATGGCCCGCTGGCACCCGAGTACCTGCACGCCGACCTGGTCGATCTGCTCGCCGGCGAAGTCTGGGGCCAGGGCTTTGCCCCGCCCACCTTCAGCGACCAGGTGCAGGTGCTGAGCCAGCGCCTGGTGGGCGAAGCCAAAAACCATCTGCAGCTCAAGCTGCAATACCAGGGCCAGCCGGTCGATGCCATCTGGTTTGGCCACAACGAACCCCTGCCCGAGCACGCCCTGCTCGCTTTTCGCCTGGACGTGAACGAATGGCGCGGCCAGCGGCGTGTGCAGTTTCTGGTCGAGGGCTGGCAGGCGTGAGCCTCACGCCACGCCCGGCGCCAGCGCCAGCGCAGGCGCCTGCGCGGCCTGCGCCAGGGCGCGGCGCTGGCGCATGAAGGGGCGCTCGCACCAGCGGTAGCTGCCCATCGACAGCAGCACCGTCAGCGGCAGCACCAGGGCCAGCAGCCAGGGTTTGTCAGCCTCGGGCCAGGGGCGCAGCATGAGCAAAATCCAGATCACCGGCCAATGCCAGAGATACAGGCTGTAGCAGCGCCGCCCCAAAAACTTGCTCACCGGCAGGCTGCACAGCCACTGAAACATCCCCACACGCGGCGATGCCAGCAGCAGCACCAGCAGCGCCGCCGTCAGCACCGCTGCCGTTTGCTGCCAATAAAAATACGCCAGTTCCTTGGGCGTACCCCACAGCACCAGTACCAGAAAAGCACAGGCGGCCAACGACAGCAGACCATGCGCCCAGCGCCCCTGGCTCCAGGCACTGAGCCGGGGGTACCACAGCGCCAGCAAACCGCCGACGACGAAGGCATCCATGCGCGTATCGAGGGCGTAGTACAGCCGCGACCAGGGTGCGCCCTGGGCAATGAGGTGATAGCGCCAGGCCATGCAGGCCAGGGCCAGCGCGACCAATACCGACGCCGCCTGCCAGCGGCGCAAATGCCCTTTGTAAAAAGCAAAAAACAGCACCGGCCAAAGCAGGTAGAACTGCTCTTCTACCGCCAGTGACCAGGATTGGGCAAAGGGGCCGGGGTAGATGTAGTTGTAGAGCTTGGTGAAGTTGGAGTAATACAGCAGCGTCTGCAGCGCATCGCGCGCCACCACGCCAAAATCGGGCACCACCGTCCACGCCACTACCGAGCACAGCGCCACCACGCACACCAGCGCTGGCATCAGGCGCTGCAGGCGCCGCTGCCAAAAAACCAGCAAATCCACCCCAGCGCCGCCTTGCACCCCACGCCAAACAATGCTGGTGATGAGAAAGCCGGAGATGACGAAAAACAGCTCCATCAGCACCATGGCCCCCGGAAACCAGGCCAGGTGCACATGGGCAACCAACACCCCCAGCGCCATCCAGCCGCGCACCCCGTCGAGCGCGGGGAAGTACAGTGGGCTGTGGTTTTTTGAAACGCTCATATATCCCCCACAAGACGGCGCGGGTGCGCCGCCGGGGGGCATTTGTGCCACAGGGCGCGACTGAACGCCCCCTGGGAAAGCCCGGGTTTAGGCGGGCCTCCCCAGTCAGAAGCTTTCCCAGTCGTCCTGCGCTGTCGTTGCCGCTGTGGCCTTGGGCTGGCTGCTGCCCAGGCGGGGGGCGGGCACTGATGCGGGTACTGCTGCCGGTTTGGCAGCCACGGCAACCCGGGTGCGGGCGGGAGTTGGTGCCAGTGGTTTGGCCGGGGCCGCAGCTGGGCGGCGCTGAAGCGCGGCCGTGCGTGCGGGGGCAGAGGCCGCCGCCTGTGCGCCGACGTTGAACACAGACACCACCTGCGCCAGGCGCTGCGCCTGGTCGTGCATGGCGGTTGCGGCAGCGCTCGATTGCTCCACCAGGGCGGCGTTTTGCTGCGTCATCTGATCGAGGTTGGCCACCGCCTGGTTGACCTGGCCGATGCCGTCGCGCTGCTCGCGCGTGGAGGCGGTGATCTGGCCAATCAAATCACTGACGCGGCGCACGGCGGCAACGATTTCCTCCATGCTCTGGCCCGCCTGCTCGACCTGCTGCGAGCCCGCCTCCACGCTGTGCACGCTGGCCGTAATCAAGCCCTTGATCTCTTTGGCCGCCTCGGCGCTGCGCTGCGCCAGACTGCGCACCTCGCCAGCCACCACGGCAAAACCCCGGCCTTGCTCGCCAGCGCGCGCGGCTTCCACGGCGGCGTTGAGCGCCAGGATGTTGGTCTGGAACGCAATGCCGTCGATCACGCCAATGATGTCGCTGATCTTGCGGCTCGACGCCGTGATGTGCTCCATGCTGGAGACGACCTGGCCCACCACCTCGCCACCGTGCTGCGCCACCAGGGCGGCGTTGGCCACCAGCTGGTTGGCCTGGTGAGCGGTGTCGGCAGACTGCGTCACGGTGGCGGTCAGCTCCTCCATGCTGGCTGCGGTTTGCTCCAGGCTGGCGGCGGTTTGCTCAGTGCGCGAAGACAAATCCTGGTTGCCGCTGGCAATCTGGCTGGAGGCGCTAGAGACCGATTCAACGCCTGAGCGCACCTCCCCCACCACGGCCCGCAGCTGCGCGCCCATGGCCGAGAGCGCGCGCAGCAGGTGGCCGAGCTCGTCGCCGCGCTCATCGTGCACGTCTTGCGTCAAATCGCCGTCCTTGATGGCGTCGGCCATGCCCACCGCACGTTGCAGCGGCTCCGTAATGGAGCGCACCGTCAGCCAGGCGAGGAAAGCGCCCACCGCCAGCACCACCAGGGTGATGCCCGCGCCCAGCCACTGCGCTGTCACCCGCGCCTGCTCGCCCGCTGCGTGGGCCTCGCTGCGGCGGCGCTCCTGCAGGCTCAAGAAGTCTTCCTGCGCCTGGCCATAACGGCCCACCGCCGTTTGCAGGCGCTCTGCCACCAGGCGCTGCGCCGTGGCAACGTCGCCGGTACTGCGCGCAGCCTGGATTTCATCCTTGGCCTTGAGCACCTCGGCGCGCGCCTCACCCACGCGCGCCAGCTGCGCCTTGCCTTCGTCGGTACGGGTCGATTCCACAATGCGCTTTTGCAGCACCGAAATTTCCTGAATACCGGCATTGACCTGCTCCTGCAGGCGCTGCACCAGCTTGGCATCGTCAACCGCCACGGCAATGAGCTGGCGCTCTACGGCCAGGGCCGTCATGCCCTTCCAGCGCAGCACGGTGGCAATGCGCTCGCTGTTGTACGCCACGTTGCGTGCCGTCTCCTCCTCAATGTGCACGGTGTACTGCTGCATCCCGAACGCCAGCGCGACCAAAGACGCCATCAGGAAAAACACAATGGCCCACAGCTTGCGGCCGACCGACAAATGGTTGAACGACATAACGGGTAAACACTCCCTAAACCCAGCCCCGCGCGGGGGGCCTCTGTACAGGCGAAAAAAACGCGCCCCACGGCGCGCAGCGAACAAGCCGTAAGTTTACGTGTGTTTAATTGTTTCAAAAGCACTCGCTTGCCAGACATCGCCACGCCACGCACCACACAACCCAGGCCCAAGAAAAAGGGCGGCCCGTCGGGCCGCCCTGTCCTGTTGTGCGCCTGCCGGCGTCAGAAGCTTTCCCAATCGCCCTCGGCGCTCGCCGGTGGCGCAGCCGGCTTGGGGCTGGCGGCAATGCGCGCAGCAGCGGGGGCCGGCACGGCCTTGGCGGCGGGCTTGGGCAGGGGTTTGCCTGCGGGCTTGGCCGCCACCGGACGGGGCGCCGGGCGGGGCGCCGGGCTGGTGCGCGGGGCGCTGCGTCCCGCATTGCTGCTGGCGTAGCCGCCGACGTTGAACACCGACACCACCTGCGCCAGGCGCTGCGCCTGCTCGCTCATGGAGGCGGCGGCGGCGCTGGCTTCTTCCACCAGGGCGGCGTTTTGCTGCGTCATCTGGTCGAGGTTGGCCACCGCCTGGTTGACCTGGCCGATGCCGTCACGCTGCTCGGTGGTTGAAGCGGTGATCTCGCCGATCAGGTCACTCACGCGGCGCACGCTCTCGACAATCTCGCCCATGCTCTGCCCGGCCTGGCCGACCTGTTGCGAGCCCTGCTCCACGTTTTGCACACTGGCCGTGATCAGGCCCTTGATCTCTTTGGCCGCCTCGGCGCTGCGCTGCGCCAGGCTGCGCACCTCACCGGCCACCACGGCAAAGCCCCGGCCTTGTTCGCCAGCGCGCGCGGCTTCCACAGCGGCGTTGAGCGCCAGGATGTTGGTCTGGAAGGCAATGCCGTCGATCACGCCGATGATGTCGCTGATCTTGCGGCTCGATTCGGTGATGTGCTCCATGCTCGAAACCACCTGGCCCACCACCTCGCCACCGCGCTGTGCGGCCTGGGCGGCGTTGGCGGCGAGCTGATTGGCCTGGCGCGCGGTGTCGGCCGACTGCGTCACGGTGGCGGTGAGTTCTTCCATGCTGGCCGCCGTCTCCTCGAGGTTGGCCGCCGTCTGCTCGGTGCGCGCCGACAGGTCGTGGTTGCCGGTGGCAATCTCGCCCGCCGCTGCCGAAACCGACTCGACGCCCGAGCGCACCTCGCCCACCACGGTGCGCAGCTTGGCACCCATGGCCGAGAGGGCACGCAGCAGCTGGCCAAGCTCGTCACCGCGCTCGTCGTGCACATCCTGCGTCAGGTCGCCGCCTTCAATCGCGTCCGCCAGGCTGACGGCGCGCTGCAGCGGCTCGGTGAGCGAGCGCACAAACCAGGCCGACAAGGCCAGCGCCCCCAGTACCACCACAGCGCCAATGGCCAGGCCCAACCAGAGCGCGCTCTGGCGCTTGTCCTGTGCCTGTTGTTTGGTCTCGTCGCGGCGTTGCTCTTGCAGCACAACGAATTTATCGAGCTCGGCGATGTAAGCATCGACCGCCGGCTGCAATTTATCCTGGATCAGGCTCGCAGCCGCTGCGGTATCGCCCTTGCTGCGCAGGGCTGCGGCTTGCTTGATGATGTCCAGCGCCTGGCTGCGCGCAGCGCCAATGCGTTCGAGCTGGGCCTTGCCTTCATCCGTAACAACCAGCTCCTTGACCTTGTTTTGCACATCCGTAATGGCCTGGGTGCTGGTGCTCGATTCCTTGTTCATGCGCTCGGCCAGGGGCGTGTCGCTGGTACTCATCTGGATCACGGCGCGGTGCGCATCAAGCGCCACCATGCCGCGCCAGCGCACCGCCATGCTGATGCGGTTTTCGCTGAATTGAACGGTGCGCGCTGCCTCGTCGCTCAACCCCAGCAAATGCGACAGCAGCGCCCCCATCAAGACCAACAGGGCCAGCGTCAGCCCCAGCACCAGGGCCCACAGTTTGCGGCCCACCGACAAATGATTGAAAAACATCGTTGTGCACTCCGTATGAAACTGCCGCACCCTGCGGCGTTGCCATACCGCCATGCTCGCACAATTCCCCCCCATCGAACTGACGCGCACCGTCCACGCACAGCGCACCAACGCCAGCACAGGCTGTTTTTCAAAGCAAAACAAGGCTCTAGCGCTTGTCCATCAAGCGCCAGCAGCTATCAATTTAGGAGTAATCAAGGCGCTGCAGCGAATTGTTATTCGCACTTACAAAATGCGGCGTCCGCGCCACAACAGCGGCTGCAGCCACTGCGGGTTGTGCGCCCACATCAAACCGCGCCACCACAGCGCTCAGGTGCTGTGCCTGCTCGCGCATGGCAGCGGCGGCAGCGCTCGATTGTTCGACCAGGGCTGAGTTTTGCTGCGTCATCTGATCGAGCTGCGTGACCGCCTGGTTGACGGCGCCGATGCCGTCACGCTGCTCGGCGCTGGCGGCGGAAATCTCGCCAATCAAATCGCCCACCCGGCGCACGCTTTGCACGATGGCCGCCATGCTCTGGCCGGCCTGCGCCACCTGGGCCGAGCCGCTGGCCACGCTGCCTGCCGACTGCGCAATGAGCTGCTTGATTTCTTTGGCCGCCTCGGCGCTGCGCTGCGCCAGGTTGCGCACCTCACCGGCGACCACGGCAAAGCCCCGGCCCTGCTCGCCAGCACGCGCGGCCTCTACTGCTGCGTTGAGTGCCAGGATGTTGGTCTGGAAGGCGATGCCGTCGATCACGCCAATGATGTCGCCAATCTTGCGGCTCGACGCCGTGATGCCCTCCATGCTATCGACCACCTGCTGCACCACCTGGCCGCCTTGCTGGGCGGCCTGCACGGCCTCGTCGGCGAGCTGGTGCGCCTGGCGCGCGGTATCGGCCGACTGGCTGACGGTGGCCGTGAGCTGCTCCATGCTGCTGGCGACTTGCTGCAGGTTCGACGCCGTTTGCTCGGTGCGCGCCGACAGGTCATGGTTGCCCTGCGCCATCTCACCGGCCGCCGTGGTGACGGACTCCACGCCGCTGCGCACCTGCGCCACCACGCTGCGCAGCCCTTGGCTCATGCCAGCAAGGGCGCGCAGCATCTGCCCGAACTCGTCCTTGCGCTGGCTGTCGAGCTCACGCGTGAGTTCACCGTTGGCAATGGCCTCGATGACGCCGCCGGCCTGCTGCAGCGGGTTGTTGATGGAGCGCACCAGCTTCCAGGCGAGAAACAAAAACAGCCCCATCACCAAGGCCGTGGCGCTCAGGCCCTCGATGGCGTAGCGCACGCGGCGCTCGCGCGCCTGCGCCACCACGGCGTCGCGGCTCACGCCGAGCTGGGCCACAAAAGCCTCTTGCGCCTTCAAAAAGCGCACCACCTGCGGCGCCAGCTCCTCGTCGGCAAAACGCTGCGTTTCCACACCATCGCCCTCGCCCTTCAAATCCCAGGCCCGGCGCGTGGCGGCTTGCAGCGCGGCGTACTGCGTCAGCACCTCTTGCAACGCCACTTTTTCTTGCGCCTGCTGCGTGTGCGCGACGATGTCACTTTGCAACTGGCCCACAGCCACGAGCAGCTCCTTGACCTTGGCGTCGTACTGCTGCGCCAGCACGGCATCGGACGTCACCGCCGCGCCCATCAGCATGGTCACGGCTGTTTCCGAATCACCCCGCCAGCGCACCGCCTCCGTAATCCGTCCTTCGATGGCTATCGCATCCTGCAATGCCTGCGACATGGATTGGTTGGCACGATGGAGCTGCCAGGCAGAAATGACCAGCGCCGCCAGCATCAACGCCAAAAACATGCCCCAAAGCTTGCGAAACACAGGAATATTGTCGAGTTGCATCAGCACCACCGAAATAAAAGAACGATCGTGCTGAAAATACATTCAATTACATTTAAGTGCAAGCGGGTTCTCCCGCAGCCCACCCACAGTAGGGTTGCCGCTCTATGCCCGGCGCCACCCCGGGCCGGCCCTTAGAATTTCTGCGTGACTACCACCCTTCTCAATGCCGACCTGCACTGCCACTCCGTGGTCTCCGATGGCACGCTCACGCCCGAGCAACTGGCTGCGCGTGCGCACGCCAACGGCGTGCAACTCTGGGCCCTGACGGACCACGACGAGATCGGCGGCCAGCAGCGCGCCGCCGCCGCTGCCCGCGCCCTGGGCCTGCCCTACCTCACGGGGGTGGAGATTTCCGTCACCTTCATCGGCACCACGGTGCACATCGTCGGCCTGGGCTTTGATGCCAGCGACACCGCCCTCGCCCAGGGTCTGGCCGCCACACGCGGCGGGCGCGGCGCCCGCGCACAAGAGATGGCGGCGCAGCTGGCGGCTGCCGGCATTGCCGGCGCCTACGAGGGTGCGCTGCGCTATGTGGGCAACCCGGAGCTGATCTCGCGCACCCACTTTGCCCGCTACCTGGTGGAAATCGGCGCCTGCCAGGACACGAACGAGGTTTTTCGCCGCTTCCTGACCGAAGGCAAACCCGGCTTCGTGCCACACCGCTGGGCGGCGCTGGGCGACGCCGTGCGCTGGATCCGCAACGCCGGCGGCCTGGCCGTGATCGCCCACCCGGCGCGCTACCGCTTCAGCCCGAACGAGGAATACGCGCTGTTCTCCGAATTCCAGCAGCATGGCGGCCAGGGGGTGGAAGTCGTCACCGGCAGCCACAGCGTGGCCGAATACGCCACCTACGCCGCCATGGCGCAAGAGTTTGGCCTGGCCGCCTCGCGCGGCAGCGACTTTCACAGCCCGCAAGAATCCCACACCGACCTGGGCCGCCTGCCGCCCCTGCCCACTGGCCTGACGCCCGTGTGGCAGCTGTTGGCCGACCGCATCCAATAAAAACACCATGGCCCAATACTTTGAAATCCACCCCGAAAACCCGCAGCTGCGCCTGCTCAAGCAAGCCGCCACCCTGCTGCTGCAAGGCGGCGTGCTCGCCGTGCCCACCGATTCGAGCTACGCCCTGGTCTGCCAACTCGACGACAAGGCGGCCGTGGACAAGCTGCGCCGCATCCGCCAGGTCGATGAAAAGCACCACCTGACGCTGCTGTGCCGCGACCTGTCGGAGCTGGCCAATTACGCCCGCGTGGACAACCGCCAGTACCGTCTGCTCAAGCTCGGCACACCCGGGCCCTACACCTTCATCCTCGACGCCACCAAAGAAGTGCCCCGGCGCGTGAGCCACCCGCAGCGCAAGACCATCGGCCTGCGCGTGCCCACGCGCAAGAGCCTGCTGCTGCTGCTGGAGCTGCACGGCGCACCGCTGCTGGCCACGACGCTGATCCCCCCCGGCGAGAGCGAGCCGCTGGGCGACCCCGAGGACATCCGCGCCCATTTTGAAAAGCAGCTCGAAGCCATCATTGACGATGGCGCCTGCCCGAGCGAGCCGACCACGGTGCTCGACCTCGCCCCCATGGCCCTGGGCGGTGATCCGGTGGTCGTGCGTGCCGGGCGCGGCAGTCTGCAAGCACTGGGCTTGTAAGATCGCGCCGTGGACCTCAACAACCTTATCCAAACCGTTCTCCTCTACGCCCTGCCGGTGCTGTTTTCCATCACCGTGCACGAAGCCGCCCACGGCTACGCGGCCCGCCACTTTGGTGACAACACGGCCTATATGCTCGGGCGCTGCACGCTCAACCCGCTGCCGCACATCGACCCCGTCGGCACCATCTTGATGCCGCTGCTGCTGTACTTTGCCACCTCAGGCGCCTTCCTGTTCGGCTACGCCAAGCCCGTGCCGGTGCAGTTTGGGCGCCTGCGCAACCCCAAACGCGACATGGTGTGGGTGGCGCTGGCCGGGCCCGCCTCCAACTTCGTGCAAGCGCTGCTGTGGGCCCTGCTGTGGATGGTGCTGCGCGGCCTGGGTGTGCAAGAGCCATTCTTTATAAAAATGGCGCAGGCCGGGATCATGGTCAACCTCGTCATGTGGGCCTTCAACCTGTTTCCGCTGCCGCCCCTCGATGGCGGACGCATCCTCGTCGGCCTGCTGCCCTGGCGCCAGGCGCAGATGGTGGCGCGCATCGAGCCCTGGGGCTTTTTCATCGTCATGGGCCTGGTCGTGGCGGGCATCGTCGGCCAGCTGTGGCTGCGCCCGCTGATGGGTCTGGGCTACACCCTGATCCAGCTCCTTCTCTCTCCCATCGCAGCACTGCTGCGCTGACCCTTTTTTCTGCCAAGCCTGTTATTTTCATGAGCAAGACGCGTTTTCTGAGCGGCATCACGCCCTCGGGCACCCCCCACCTGGGCAACTACGCCGGCATGATGCGCCCCGCCATCGCTGCCACGCACGACCCGCAGATCGAGAACTACTATTTCCTGGCCGACTACCACGCGCTCATCAAATGCCAAGACCCTGCGCGCGTGCACCGCTCCACACTGGAAATTGCAGCGAGCTGGCTCGCCGCCGGGCTCGACCCCGAGCGCGTGACCTTCTACCGCCAGTCCGACGTGCCAGAAATTCCAGAGCTGCACTGGATGCTCTCGTGCGTCACCGGCAAGGGCGTACTCAACCGCGCCCACGCCTACAAGGCCGCGCAGGATGCCAACCAAGCCAGCGGGCGCGAAAGCGATGACGGCGTCACCGCCGGCCTATTCATGTACCCGGTGCTCATGGGCGCGGACATCCTCATGTTCAACGCACACAAAGTGCCTGTGGGCCGCGACCAGATTCAGCACATTGAAATGGCCCGCGACATGGCCGCGAGCTTCAACCATCTCTACGGCGTGCACTTCACCCTGCCCGAGGCGGTGATCGACGAACAAGTCGCCACCCTGCCCGGCCTGGACGGGCGCAAGATGAGCAAGAGCTACGACAACACCATTCCTTTGTTTGCCCCGCGTGCACAGCTTAAAAAGCTCATTGGCAGCATCGTCACCGACTCGCGCGCGCCCGGCGAGCCCAAGGAAGTCGAAGGCTCAGCCCTGTTCCAGATTTACCAAGCCTTTGCCACGCCCGAGCAAACCGAGGCCCTGCGCCAAGCCTACGCCGACGGCATCGCCTGGGGCGAAGCCAAGGAACTGCTGTTCGAGCGCATCGACCAAGGCATCGCCCCGCTGCGTGCACGTTATGAGGAATTGATGGCCCAGCCCGCACAGGTCGAAGCCATCTTGCAAGCCGGCGCCCAGCGCGCCCGCGCCAGCGCCACCCCCTTCATGCAGCAGCTGCGCAGCGCCGTCGGCCTGCGCCACCTGGCCCAGGGCCAGCCGGCGACCAAGACAAGCAAAACCGCCAAAACGCAGCTGCCAAGCTTCAAACAATACCGCGAGACCGACGGCAAGTTCTACTTCAAGCTCCTGGCCGCCGACGGCACCTTGCTGCTGCAAAGCCTGGCCTTTGCCCAGCCCAAAGAAGCCGGCCAGGCCATCGCCCGACTGCAGCAAGAAGGGCTCGCTGCCATCAGCGCCTTGCACGAATCGCTGGACGCTGCCGGCATCGACGCCCTCACACAAGCCCTGCAAAGCCTGGCCGCCGCTGCACAGTAAACAGTACGCTGGCCCAGGCCGGCACAAATCTGCTACAACCGGACACATCCCCTGCGCAAACGCCAGGCCCTCTTGATTTGAGCGAGACACCATGAACGCGCACACCCCCCCAGAGACCTACGACACCGAGGATCTCCTGATCAGCCTGTGCAACTCCGTCACCCATGTACTGGGCAAGGCCTCGCACAGCCAGATCCACTACTCGGCCATGGTGCAACGCATCAGCAAGACCTGCCTGCGCCCCGACATTGGCTGCTTTGTGCTCTTTGATGGTGGGTTTTCCGGCCTGGTCATCATCAACTTCACCGCCCAGGCGGCCATGGAGCTGTACGAACGCTATTTGCTCAACATGGGCATGGGGCGCGAAGACCTGGCCACCTCCTACACCTCCGACGAAGTCGCCAACGTCATGGGCGAGCTGATGAACCAGGTGGCGGGCGACTTCACCAGCAAGGTACGGCGCGAGCTGCAAACCCACATCACGCAAAACCAACCCAAGATGCTGGTGCTCAACCGCCAGGTCATGCTCAGCGTGGACGCCAACCTGGACCAACCCGAAGCCCGGCGCGTGAGCTTTTACACCAGCAACAACCACATCTTCTACCTCGAACTGGCCATTGACCGCACCGAGTTCGTGAAAATCTGCGACTTCACCCCCCAAGAACGCCCCGACCCCGACGCCCTCATGGCCCAGAACCACGATGCGCCAGCCCCTGCGCCCGCCCCGTCGGCAGGCGACAGCGACACCGAGGAACTGCTGCGCTCGCTCGGCATGTAAAAACGCCCCGTGCGGCATCGTAGAATCGCCGGCTACCCGGAGACTTGGGTGAGTGGTTTAAACCAGCAGTCTTGAAAACTGCCGACGGGCAACCGTCCGTGAGTTCGAATCTCACAGTCTCCGCCAGACCTAGAAAACCCCACTCTTTTGAGTGGGTTTTTTTATGCCTGCCCCAGGCATTGACCCGTTATAAAACAACGTGATACGCTTCATATCATGTTGTTTTATACAGTATTCCATCATCCGGCATTCAACCGTCATCCATGCTCAATTCAATTTTTTTTGGCCTACGTGATGGCCCACAGAAACTGAGCCATGCCTAAGCGAATCCTTGAAATGACGGCGCTGGAAGTCTCCAGGCTGCGCGTGGAAGGCTCGCACGCTGTTGGCGGGGTCAGTGGGCTGTACCTGCGGATTGAGGGCGGGTCGCGCACCTGGGTGTTGCGCTATGTGCACATGCGTCAGCGTCGGCGCATGGGCCTGGGTGCTTATCCTGGCGTGACGCTGGCCGCTGCGCGTGAGGCGGCGCGGGCGGCGCTGGGGCAGCGCGATGCAGGCATTGACCCCATCAAGGCACGCCAGGATGCGCGCGAAGCCGCACGGTTGGCTGCCGCCCAACGGCTGGAGTTCGACAAGGCCGCCGACGCCTTCATCACCGAGCACGAAAGCACCTGGCGCAACGCCAAACACGCCCAGCAGTGGCGCAACACCCTTGCCACCTACGCCTCGCCGCACTTTGGCCGCCTGGCCGTCTCCGAGATTGAGCAGTCCCACGTGCTGCGCGCGCTCTCGCCCATTTGGAAGACCAAGACCGAAACCGCCACCCGCGTGCGCGGGCGCATCGAGCAGGTGCTCGATTGGGCCACCGCCCACGGCCACCGCAGCGGCCCCAACCCGGCGCGCTGGCGCGGCCAGTTGGAGCACATCCTTGCCAACCCGGAGAAGGTCGCCCCGGTCAAACACCGCGCCGCCGTGCCCGTGGCCGATCTGCCCGTCGCCTACCAGCAGATAGCCGCCGTTGACGGCCAAAGCGCCCGCGCGCTGTGCTTCTTGATCTTGACCGCCGTGCGCTCGGGCGAGGTGCGCGGCATGGTGTGGAGCGAGGTCGATCTCGAAGCCGCCCTGTGGGTGATTCCTGCCAACCGCATGAAAGCCAACCGGGAACACCGTGTGCCCCTGTCCCGCCAGGCCGTGGAGCTGCTGCGCGCGCAGGCTGCAGCGCGTGAGGAACTGGTGGAGCACGTGTTTCCCAGCACCCGCAAAGGCCCGCTGTCGGACATGGCATTCACCGCCCTCATGCGCCGCCACCAGCTGGCCGCCGTGCCCCACGGCTTTCGCTCTACCTTCCGCGACTGGGCGGGCGAAACCACGCACCACCAGCGCGATGCCGTCGAGCTGTGCCTGGCCCACACCATCGACACCAAGACCGAAGCTGCCTACCGGCGCGGCGACATGCTGGAGAAACGTGCCGCCATCATGCAGGACTGGGCCGACTACGCGGCCAGCGGCGGCAGCCAACCACCCGCACAGCCGCAAAAATAGCAAGCAAAAATGCTGCAAGCGCTTGCCCTGCAAGCGCAAGCAGCTATAAAAATGATAGTGCATCACCAGCCACCCTGCAGCCGCCCCAGGCCCGGCACATGGCGGGCCGTGTTGTGGGGCATGGCGGCCATGCCATCGACCCACGGGTGGTACTTCTGCACATCACGCGCGAGCTCGTACACCGCCTCGCGCCCGGCGTAGATGGTGAAGCGCAACACCTCCAGGTGGCGGCGCTCGGCCTCGGTCACCAGCATCATTGCCGGCCCGCGCGCGTGCGCCATGGCGGGGGCCTGTTGTGGCGGCTGCGGCTGCGGCGTGGCCACGGCAAGAAACACGCGGATGACCTTGAGGTGAAAGGCCGCAGAGATCCAGGCGGCGTAGGCAATTACCAGCTCGCGGCAGGCGTAGGTGCCGCCGCCCGCGCCGCGCCGGGTTTCGATGCAGGCCGCACTGTCGGTGGCCTGGATGGCTTCGATCAGCGCTTGCGTTGTGTCCAGGCGCAGGAATTTGCTCGGTGCGCTTTTCTCTTCGCCGCCTGATGCTTGGTGCAGGTCGTTGAGGCTGAACAGGCCGGTGTGCTGGCGGACGGTGGTTTCACCAATGGTGAAGGCTTGGATGGATTGCGTCATGGCGCGGCTCCTTGTCGAGACTTTGAAAGCCTCGCGGGAGCGTTCTTACGCGCTGCCCACGAGGCGGCCGGGAGGTTAAGAACCTGAGACAAGTCAGGCGGACTTCTTCCCCTTGCGGGTCTTGTATCCGTCGCCCTCCCGGCCTGAAATCTAAATGGACAGATCTGTCCATTTGGAAACCGGGGCGCAAAAAAACCGCCTGCTATCGGGTGCGGTTCTTCCGCTTGTCTTTGGAGTTCTTACGCTCCACCTCTTTCGAGGCTCAGACAGTGTAACACCACATATCACCGCGTTGCATGAATATACGCTTTTAGCGTACAATCCTCCCATGCTGACAGTGATAGAAACCCATGCTTACTTGCGCACGACAGCCGCATTTTGGAGCGACGAAGAGCGCGCCGAATTCGTGTCTTTTATCGCCGCCGACCCCTTGGTTGGAGACGTGATCGTTGGCAGCGGTGGCCTGCGCAAGGTGCGCTGGGCCGCGTCTGGCCGGGGCAAGCGTGGCGGTGCGCGCATCATCACCTACGCCCAACTCAGCGATGGACGGGTTTGGCTTTTGGTGGGGTATGCCAAAGCCAAATTTGACAACCTGCCCACCGAATTTCTGGTGGCCCTCAAAAAGGAGATTGAAGATGACCGTTGACCATGAAATGCAAGCATTCCAGGCCGACTTGATGGAGGCCGTGCGCGACATGAAGGCGGGCCGCGCCGCCCGTGTCACCCAGGTAAAGCTCTCGCCTGCTGCAGATGCGCGGGCCAAGACGGGTTTATCGCAATCGCGGTTTGCCGCGCTGCTTGGCGTTTCCGCCCGCACACTGCAAAACTGGGAACAAGGCCGCACCCAGCCTTCTGGCGCAGCGCAAACACTGCTGGCCGTGGCGCAGCGCCATCCTGAGGTGCTGCGCGAGTTGGTGGCGTAAACACCGCTCACCCCGGCCCCTGCTCACCGCCCCAGGCCCTTGGGCAACCCTGCAGCCACTGCAGCACCTCGGACACCAGCCAAAACAGCTTCGCCCCCATCTTGCGCGGGTGCGGAAAGCCGCGCTGCTCGATCAGCGCGCGCAGCGTGTTCTCTGCAATGTCCAGTTCTTCCAGCAACTGCGCCTTGCTCATCGTCATCCGCATAGCACCTCCCCTTTGAACACCAGTGGCGCAATCGCATCGGCGCGCACGCGGCCCAGCTTCACATCCTGCGACAGCGCACACGCGCCCGGCAAGACACGTGCGGCCAGCGCGCTGTGCTCCCGAATCAGCTGTGAAGACACCTCCAGTGCCAGCTGCAGCTGCGCGCCCCATGCATCATCCCAGCGGCACCCATCGGCGGCCATGCGTACCACGACTGCCAGCGCTTGATGCAAGCCCGGCGCATTGTCGCCATCGCATTGCACCTGCGCCGCCACCTCTGCGCCCACGCCCAGCAGCACAGCAAGGCAAGCGAGAAGCTCGCGCTGCTCGCTGCCATGCTCGGCCAGCAGGCAGCCCAGGCCCTGGTTAAGCACCTCGCTTTGCAGCGCCTGCACCGCCAGGGCCCGGCCCACTGGTGACAGTAGCGGATTGGGCTTTTTACGCCCCGCCATCACCGCCTCCCTTTTGCCAGCACCCGCCCATCCAGCACCCGCCCATCCAGGAAATGCAGCTCATTGCCGATACGGCTTGGCCACTGGCGATGATCCTCGGCACCCGGGCGGGTGGCTGCGCGCAGCTCGGCGCCGTCGCACACATCGCAGCGCTGCTCCTGCGCAGCCTGCAAAGCAGGTGCAGCAGGCAAAGCAGGGGCCGAAGGCACCAGGCGCTGCGAATGCAGCTGCGCCGGCCCCACCGCGTGCAGGCCACGGCGCCCACGGGGCAGCACCTGGCGCTTGGCGTGCAAATGCATGGCAGCAGAGGACAACTTCATTGCGCCACCTCCTGCGCTGCGCGCTCCATGCGCTCAACGTGCTCAACGCGCTCAACGCGCACCACGCGCCGACCTGTGGCCAGGTGCGCCAGCGCCTCTGCGTGCGCAGCGTTCGCCGCCTTCACGCGCACCGACGGCAGCAGCCCCTCGTCTGCCAGGTGATCTGCATTGGAGCCGTCCCACTCCAATGGCAGCAAATGCACGCGGTAGCTGCGCAATTCTCGAATCTGGTTGAACATGAAAAAACCTCCGTTGAAAAGATGAAAAAACCTCAAAACCGCCGGCGCTCACGCCACCAGCAACATCTGCCCAGGCGCTGGCAACTGCGCAGCCCGATCAATGCGTGGGCGGCGCTGGCGGCGCGGCCTGGCCGCCAGTGCCAGGCGCTCGCGCTCAGCGGCAAAAACCGCCTGCAAGTGCTCCGTCGTGCTGCGCGCCGCCGACACATACCCCCCTGCCAGCGGACGGGCGTAGCAGTGCACGCGCGGCTCGGTGCGTTTGGCATTCATGGCTGACCTCCTTCGGTAGTGAAAAAAACCTGTGGCTGGACCTGCTCGTTCTCGGCCAGGCCCGAAAAATCTGCCCAGCACGCCTCAAAGCGGCTGAGCTGCTGCAGCAGCTCCTGCAGCAGCTCCTCGGGCGTATCGCGCACATCGCTGTGCCACTGCTGGCGCGCCTGCGGCCCTTCGCCCATCGCCTGCGACACCCGCAGCGCCTGGGCCAGCACCTGATCGCGCAGCTGCAGCCGCTTGTGGGCTGCGCGCTCGGCAGCAGCGGCCATATCTGCCTGGCGGCGCCGCTCCCAGTCGTGAATGACCAGCTTGCGGCCCATGCGGTCGCTCGGCAAAGCCTTGGCAGTGCCTGAATGGGGGGTCATTGCATGGCCTCCTGAGCCCTCTGCCGCCTAAATTGCTGCATCACATCGGGCGTGCACCAGCTCTCGGCGTAGTGGTTGTGGTGGTCGCCGGGGCCAAAAACCTCCCGGCGCAGGCTGCCCGACATGCGGGCCGTACAGTTATTGAAACGAGTCCAAGGCGCCGCCAAGGCGGCGCGCGCCGCGCCCGGCGCCGGGGCCTGCGCGCTGGTTTGTCCGCCGCCCTGGGCGCCTTCCTGCGCGTGCTCCTGCACCACCGGGCGCCAGGCAATGCGCCGGCTCACCAGCCAGCGCCCGCACATGCGCCCGCGCTGTGGCACCAGGCCTACGATGCGCCCCACCTTCACCGCTTCGCCGTAGCGGTTCGCCTGCCCCGGCTCCACATGCCGGTGCGCCGTGCGCAGCAGCCATTCGCCGCGCTTGCAGGCGTGGCCGCCCATGGCTTCCATGAAGGCGCGGAAGTCGGCCCGAATTTCCCCGTGCCGGTGGCAGGCGTGGTAGGCCCGCACGGTGTCGCGGTCGCCTTCGCGCTGGAACAGCTCCAGCTGGTCATTCGTCACGCGGCGCAGCTCGCGCCACACCGTCACGCTGGGCAGGCCAATGGTCTGGAATTGCCGAATGCCCCAGGTAGCCGCCCAGGCGTCCACACTCATGTGGCCCTGGCCTGCGGGCTCCTTGACATCCTTGGCATCCCAGGATGTTTGAAAGTCCAGCGCCAGCTGCTGCCCGTCCACCACGTCCTGGTGTTCGGCCAGCGCAATGTGGCCCACGCTCTTGGCGATGTACTTGGCCACGTAGCCCGCTGCGCCGCCCTTCGTCATGCGCTTGACGTTGATGCGGTTCTCCTGCGCCCCGCGTTCTTCGCCGTCATCGCTGAGCCAGTAGTGGCGGATCACCGCCTCCAGCGCCTGCGCGTCGGCTTCGTTCTCGCACCACAGCAGCGCGTGCCAGTGGGGCGTGGCGTCATGGTGTGGCTCGGCCACGCGCAGGCCGTACACACGCACGCCCAGGCGCTGCAGCTTGGCGCGTGCTTTCTGCCACATGGCGCGCAGCCACATCTGGCCGTCGCGCGGCGTGGCGCCGCTGTATTTCTTGTTCGCCACCGGCCGCCCGCCGTTGGCCAGCTTCACGGGGTGGAAGCGGCTGGGCAGGGTCATGGTGAGGAACAGCCCAACGTGGGCGCGCGCATCGGCGTATTCCTCGGCGCCGCGTATGCGCGTCATCAGCTCGCCGCCGCGCACCGCCGGGTTGGCCGTGCCCAGCGCTGCCAGTTCGTCCAGCGCCCAGACCTGGCCGGCTTCGTTGCGGTACAGCGTGCGGTGCAGCGCTTCGGCGTTGCGTCGCAGCTGCGCCTGGCGCCGTTGCAGGCCATCGCGGCTCACATAGCCGCCCGTGCCCCGGTGCACCAGTCCCATGCCCACGGCCCCGGCTTCGACCACGCGCGCCACGTGCACGCGCAGGCGGCGGCGCCACCAGGCCGGGTCCTGCGCGCGCAGGATGGCGGGCAGGCCCACGATGGGCTTGTCTTCGGCGATACCAACGCAGCGCACCAGCAGCCGGATGGAGTCCACGCGCTCGGCCAGGGTGCAGCCCTGGCCCTGGGCCAGCGCATCCAGTTCATCCGCCTCGGCCGCCAGCTTCTTGGCCATGCGGCAGATTTCGTAGTCTTCCAGGTTCCACAGGCTGGCCAGGCCAACGCGGTCCTCGTAGTCGGCAATGGCCTGCAGCAGGTCCCAGGCCTGCGCCCATTCCGGCGGCTGGGCCAGGTACTGCTCGGCCGTGAGGTTGGATGCATCCAGCGACTTGATGGGCGACAGCGCGCCCACGGCCAGCCGCTCGCGCACCACCGCCTGCCATCCCGCGGGGGCGCTGGCCACCACGCGCTCCATGTGGCCGTGCGCCATGCGCAGCGTGGGCTTGCTTCTTTCCCACTCGGCGAGCGAGCCGGTTGGCGGTTTGCGCGGGATGGTGGGCATGGGCTACACCCGTGCGGCCAGGGCCGCCAGGGCCGCCACGTTCTTCTTGGCATCGCGCACGGCCCAGCGCACCGCCTGCTGCTCTGGCTCTGGCAATTCCTGCCATGAGCGCGTGGCCAGCGTGCCCAGGTCGTCGGTATCCACACCCACGCCCGCCACCATCAGCAGCACCATGCGCCAGGTGCTATGCAGCTCACGCCATTCCTTTGCTGCGGCAGAAACAAAGCGCCCGTTGCTGGCGATCTGCACAAAGTCGTCGCGCAGTTCAGTCAACCTCGTCCGATGCTGCCAGCGCAAGTGCGCAGCCACGTGCGCGCTGTGCTCGACCGTCGCGTCGTTCATGCGCCACCCCCGCAGCGCCGCACGGCAAAGCCGCACAGCGGCCCGCAGCCCAGCGCCTCTGCCACCTCGAAAGCCCGTGCCCATGCCTCGGCCATCGAGCGCGCCAGCAGCGGCTGCGCGCGCAACTCGCCCGCGGTGCGGTAGGTCATCATGAAGGTGCTCACCGCGCACCCCCGGCCCACAGCGTCAGGCCCGCCAGCGCCAGGGCGGCGCCCATCCACACCGGCATGGCATGGCCCATCACCCAGCCCGCCGCCACCCAGGCGCAGGCCATCAGCGCGATCAGCATCAAGCGCATGGGGTGGCCTCCCGCAGCATGGGCATGCCTCGGCGGTCGGCGCGCACCAGCAGCCGCGCCACCTCATGGTCGTTCATCAACACGCGGCCCTGCGCGTACGCCGCATACTCCGGCACCCACAGCGCGGTGCACGCCACGCGGCCCGCGCCGCCACCATCGCGCCCCATCACCGTGGCAGGCAGCAGCCGCTCGGGCCGCACCGTGCGGCCCCGTGCATCGCGCACGGGCGGCACGCGCAAGAACACGCGCAGGCCCGTTTTCATCTGGCTCGGCTTCATGGCTGCCCCCCATCGGCCGCCTCGCCTGCCATTTCGGCGGCCGCTTCGCGCAGCTCGGCCAGCAGCTCGGCGGCAGGCTTGATGACGGGCGGCACGTCGCACACGGCGCCGCGCTGATCGGCTTCGTACCAACAGACCGGCGCGATGGCGGCCTCGATGGCTTCGGGCGTCAGCGTCGTGACAACCTCCATGTCGTCAAGGTACTTCGTGCCATCCCATGGCTGCAGTTCGCCGCCGACGACGTAGTCGAAGGCGGCCCGCAGGCCCTGCAGCTCAGCCAGTTCTTCCGGCGTGGCGCGGTAGATCGTGGTGCGGTAACCCCATTGCCATTCATCCTTCTGGATGGTGTCGGCGTGGTCGTCGGTCAGGTAGAGCGACACCCCGCGCTCGGCATTGAACAGGGCGGCGCGCGCATGGCCGGGCTGGCTAATGGCGTACCCCAGCGCATTCACGATGGCCTGGGCCTGCTCGATGCTGTGTACCGGAATGTCGTCGGGGCGCGTGCCGTGGTGGCCGCACTGCCACTCCATGAAGCGCAGCGTGAAGGGCGCCGCATCGGTGCTCTTGTCCTCTGTCATGTCAGCCATGGCCGTCCTTTCAGGTTTTTTGGGCAAAAAAAGTCCCTGCCAGGCGTTTCCGCCTTGCAAAAAATCGGTGTTGGTGGTGATGGATGCCGCTGCCAATCAGCGGCTGGTGGGGCGCCCGGCTACGAGGTGTCGGTGTTCCCGGCGAAGAGGTCGCCCGTCACGGGCAGCGTGTAGCGGGCTTGGTGCTCGGATTCGCCGGCGTTGTCCAGCACCACCCGCACCATGTCGCGGCGCACGTGGGTGGATAGGGGCAGGTTCACGGTAGGGTCAGGCGTCGCCGAAGGGCTCAACGTGCGCGCCACCTCAGACAGCACCACGAAGGTGTGGCCGCACTCGACGTTCGTGCATGCGTAAATCGCTTCACGCATGGTGTCGCTGACCATGCGGCCGGTGCGAATTTCTGACGACGCCTTGCAGTGGGGGCACTGAAAGCGAGTGCCCTCATAGCGCAGCCTGCGCCCCTGGTGGCTGGTGCGCTGGCGCCCCGGCTTTGCGGCCTGCAGCGCTTCGTGCTCGGTCTGCGAGTTGGACATGCTTTCCCCGGTGGACATCGTTTTGCAGCTTTTGAGCGGCTCTTGCGCAGCTATTTGCGGCCCTTACTGCGTCGGCGTGGCGTTGCCACGCTCGGCCATGTAGCTCTCCAGCCCGCGCAGGTACACGCGGCGCATGAAGCTCGCCGCGCTGCGTTCTTCGTCGGCGGCCAGCTCCCGGGCCTTGAGCAGTTCCTCGGGCCACAGGCGCATGCCTGCCTGCACCATCTTCTTCTTGGGCTCTTGTGCCACGGGGGCGGCCAGGCGCCCGGCTGTGCGATTGGCCGCCACCAGGGCCTTGAAGCTGGTGGTGGCTTGGTTCTTTGCGGTGTGCATCATGTTCTTCCTGGTGTGTTGTCAATCGCCAGCTTCGGGCCTGGCTTGATACCCGTCATCTCGTACACGCTGCGGTCAATCTGGGTGCTGATGAGCAGCTCAAGCACCGCAGCGGCGCTGGGCAGGCGGTAGGCCCGGCGCAGCAGCTCCAGCTGGTGCTGCAGCTCGGCGGACACCTCCACCTGGGTTTCTGTGGTTTGCATTGCACATGGCCTTGTTCGCGTCAGCAGTGCGCCATGCCAGCGGCAGCGCCCAAACCAATCTTCTGCAGCTCCTTTTCAGCGGCCAGCAGCGCCATGGACTGGATCAAGGTGGCCTTTTGCACCCCCAGGCGGTCAGCCAGCACGGAAAGCAGCACATCGTCAGCCCGCTTGAACCGCACCGTGTGCCGAAACACGCGCCGCTGCTCCTTGTTCTCGTATGCCATTGCCATACCTCCTCGCCTGTGTCGGCGCGTGTACCATCGTGATGGATGGCGTTTTGTGTTGTGATGCGCCGCATTATGGTGGCCATTTGGCAACCATGTCAAGTATTTGGTGACCAAATGGCAGATATTCATGATCGACTCAAGGAAGAGCGCAAGCGGCTCGGCTTGAACCAAACGGAACTTGGGCAGGCTGGCGGTGTGGGGAAGGAAGCACAACTGCGCTATGAGAGCGGCGCTAGAAATCCTGATACCGCATACCTCGAAGCCATCGCTTCGGCAGGTGTAGATGTTCCCTACCTGTTTACAGGCCGTCGCAGCGCTGTAAGCCTGACCGGCCCTGCCCCAGCTCCTGCGGATGCCGAAGATGCCATCCACATCCCGCTGCTCAGCGCCGCCGGCAGCATGGGCTGCGGCAATGAGCTGCTGAGCGAGGACGTCATCCTCGGCCATGTGCCCATGTCGCGCCGCTGGCTGCAGCTGAACGTGCCGCGCTCGCGGCCCGAGGCGCTGCAGCTGGTGCACGCCTACGGCGACAGCATGGCGGGCACGCTCAACTCGGGCGACTTCGCCATCGTCGATACCGACGCCACCGTGGCTGACATCGATGGCGTGTACGTGCTGCAGGCCGGCGGCCAGCTCTTCATCAAGCGCGTAACGCGCAAGATGAACGGCACGCACGAAGTCAGCAGCGACAACCCCCACGTCAACACCGTGGACGTGCTCGACGGCAGCCAGCAGGTGCGTATCTGCGGGCGCGTGGTGTGGGGGTGGAATGGGCGGCGGTTGTAGCCATGTCGTTCAAGGAAGCATTCAAAAACGCCAGTACCGTTGCGAGGTGCTGTACCGCAAAGGCATCTAAGGACCGTTATGACAATTGCCGCTGATATTGCGATGCCCCATGTCGCTGCGTTTTGCCAAGAGGTGGTGCCCGGCGCTGCTGCCGTTTCTATACCCTGCACCCCAGATCCGCGCGCCTTGCAGATGGATTGTTTTGAAACCGTTGACCAGCGAGTGCGTGAAGAAGGTGGAAGCCGCGTTCTTGGCTGGGCATTTTGGGAAGCTCCTGGCGTACTCATCGAGGCGGAATTTCATGCCGTTTGGTCACACCCGGCCAATGGTGCATTGTTTGATATAGCCCAGCGCCCGATGCCGTTTTCGTCCATCACCTTTGTTGCCGACCCAACGCGGCAATACGAAGGGCGCCAAGTTGACAACGTGCGAAAGCCGCTGACAAAAGACCCAAAGGTGCGCCAGTTCATCTATCTGATGAAGCGGCGGTTTGAGATTCTCAACACTGGAACTTTGGCAGACCAGCATGGTGAGATTGAACTGCCGCTGCGGCTGCGCAAGGAGTACGACGCATTGATGCGACAGCTTGTGCCGCTGGGGCGGCGGCTTTTTGGCGCATGAGTGAGGCCGCAAAATCGTACGTCGAGCCAATCGCGCGGCTTTTGAAAATTGGGAAGGGCTTGCGTTTTTTCATGCTTTGTATGTTCGCAAAAAGCAGCTGTTTACGACCCTTAACGACCGCCCAGCACCAGCACCAGCGCCGCAGCCGCCGCAGCGCTGATCGGCATACAGGCCGCCAGGCGGTAAGCCCTGTCCACCACGGCATAGGCAGCGCCAGATGCGGCGCGGTATTCTTGCGCGGCCTGCTCGCAGTTGCGCACGGCCTCCAGGCGCAGCTCTTGCAGCACATTGATCCCGTTGTCCGTTGTGCCACGTGCTGCGGCCTCTGCATTCGCTGCCTTGGCATAGGCCAGCCATTTGCCATAGCCATGTTCC
The DNA here is from genome assembly GCF_011303755.1 of Acidovorax sp. HDW3. Classification (NCBI taxonomy): domain Bacteria; kingdom Pseudomonadati; phylum Pseudomonadota; class Betaproteobacteria; order Burkholderiales; family Comamonadaceae; genus Acidovorax; species Acidovorax sp. HDW3. Next base: position 2,258,716 of record NZ_CP049885.1, read on the forward strand.
GCAAGCTCTGGCGTTGCCCAACTGCGAATTTGCGCTGTGGTGCTTGCGTTCCATGCCACGTAGGCGGCCAGCGCAAACCAATGCACTGCCCCGGCCATGGCAGCGGCTGCAAGTGGCAAGTACGCATCCACCCGCGCCAACCCAAGCCCTCCCAGTGCGCCGCCGCCAGCGAGCAGCAGCACCAGTAGCGCGTTGGCGCGCTTGCGCGCTTCTTCAAGCCCGGCCAGGCTAAACCGGGCCACTTCCTGGCTGTGCTTCTCGGCCAGGTCAATCACTTCGTTGGGGGTGTGCATTGCCCCATTGTTGACCTTTCGCTGGCTTGCTTGTGTGGTGCGTGCTGTGTGCGCAGCCATTACAGCCAGCGCACACCGTCAGGCCAGCAGCGCCAGGGGCTCGATGTTGGCAAGCTCTTGCGCCAGGCGCTGTGCGGCGGTGTCGGTGTCGTACTGCTGCTGCAGATTGAGCCAGAAGGCGGCGCTGGTGCCAAAGTAGCGCGCAAGGCGCAGGGCCGTGTCTGCGGTGATGGTGCGGCCTCCCTTGATGATGGCTGCAATGCGCGTTTGCGGTACGTGGATTTCCTTGGCCAGCCGGTAGGGTGTGATGCCCAGCGGCTGCAAAAACTCTGCGGCCAGTACTTCGCCGGGGGTGGGCAGGGTCAGGCGGTGCGTCATGGCTTCGTGCTCCTTTGCGCTGTCAGTGGTAGTCAACAATCTCAACATGGCTGGGGCCTTGCGCCGTCCAGACAAAGCACACGCGCCACTGGTCGTTGATGCGAATGCTGTGCTGCCCCGCACGGTCGCCCCGCAGTGCTTCGAGGCGGTTGCCCGGCGGTATCAGCAGATCACGCAAATCTGCTGCAGCGTGCAACATGCGCAGCTTTCGCAGCGCTACCGCTTCTATGCTGATCCAGCGGCGCACGCGCTGCAGGGTAAACAGGGTTTGCGTGTCGTGGCACTTGAAGGATTGGATCGCCATGCCGAAATAGTAACCCACGGCGTTACTATCGTCAAACGTTACTAATCGGTGTTGCCCGCGTCGCTGCCGGTGCTGCTGCCATCCCCGCTGTCGTCGCTTTCCTTGTCGTCCTTTCCGTCCTTGTCACCCTTTCCCCCGCGCGTCTCCAGTTCGAGCGTGCTGGTAAAGCCGCCGTCTCCCAGTTCGTGCGTGACTTTTTTGAGCAGCCAGGGCGTGGCGTCGATCTCGGGCTTGAAGCCGCGCAGCGTGATGGGCGTTTGCGGCATGAGCAGGGGCTGGCCCAGGGCCATGGTCAGCTCCATGGTGGCCTTGCCGCGCTTGACGCGGCCCATCTCGGCGCGGGCGGCGGCCAGGGCGTCGGCCTCGCTGCCGTAGGTGTCCTTGAGGCGCTTTTCGTTCTCCTCGGTGCCCACCAGGGCGCTTTGCTTTTCGGCCTTGCCTTTGTCGTGCCAGTGCGCGCGCACGCCGCTGTAGGCGTCGCGCTCGGCGCTGTGGTAGCGGTGCTGGTCGCCGTCTGCGCGGGTGAGCAGCCAGCCATCGAGCGCCTGGCCGGCGGCATTCTTGCTGCCGTTGATGGGCAGGAACGCCAGGCGCCCTTTTTTCACCGTGCATACCGCGTCGTGCTGGCGCGCCAGGCGGCTTAAAAAGTGCAGGTCGCTCTCGTGCGTCTGGTCAACGTGCTCTACCTTCACGCCGTCAAGGCTGGCGTCCACCTTGGCCTGGAGCTTGTTGCGCGCGGCCACCTCGCGCACGATGGCGCCCAGCGTGGTGTCGTGGTAGCTGTGCTCGGCGCGCGAGCGCAGCTTGCGCTTGATGTCGGCGGCGCGCGCTTTGATGCTGATTTTGTCTGGCGCGCCGCTGTGCTCCACCTCATCGACCGTGTAGCTGCCCTTGTCCACCATGCCCCAGCCGGCCCAGCCCAGGCGCAGCTCGATGGTTTGGCCCTTGCTTGGCAGGGCCATGCAGCCGTCGCTGTCGTCAAGCACCAGGTCGAGCTGGTCGGCCTCTTCACCACGCGATTCGGCCAGGCTCAGGCTGATCAGGCGCGATTCAACGGTGCGCGTAATGCTGCGCCCGGCCACCAGCAGCTCAAACGTGGGCTGGTGGCTGGGGTACTCGGCCTGGGTGTGGAGTTTGCCCGCCATTACAGCCACCACTCCCACCAGTCTTCCTCGCCCGTGCCGCCGCCGGGGTCGGTGCCGCCGGCGGCGTCGCTCAGGGCCGCGTCCACGCGCTGCAGCTGCAGCTCGAATTCGATGCGCCGGGGCCGGCCATCGGGCACGAACAGGGTGGCCGTCTCTTGCAGGCTCTCGATCACGTAGGCGCCAAAAATGTCGCCCGCGCCCGATACCAGCGCAAACGCGTTTCCTCTGCCAGCCATGTCGCGCAGCTGCGCCAGACTGGTGGCCGTGCCGCGAAACTCGGGCGCGAGCACGCCCGAGAGCGTGATGGTGTCGTCGCCCGCGCCCAGGTACTGGCGCGCAGGCATGGCGCCCACGCGCGACTGGCTGGGGTGGCGCCAGGCGCTGGCGCGGCGCAGGCTCTCAAACGCGAGGGTGTCGAGCCCGAATACAAATTGGCCCAGTGCCATGAGCATGGTGGGGTGTCCTTTGGTGCGTCAGTCAATGTCCGACAGCTGTGAGAGCACGCGCGAGCGCCCGCGCTGCTCGCGCTTGTCCAGCTCCTGCGCCACGGCCCGCGCCAGGGCGCGTTCGTCCATGCCGGGTGCGGCGTTGATGGTGATTTGGTAGCTGCTGCCCCCCGCTGGCGCCATGGCGGCGCTGGCCGCGCCGGCCTGGCCGCTGCCTTGGGCTGCGGCACCGGCCAGGGGCGCAGGCATTGGCATACCCCCCATGGCCGGCGTGGCCACGCCCGCAGCCACCCCGGCAATGGCCAGCGCGGCGGCGCGCACGCCGGCCTGGCCGCCTTCCATGCCCAGGGCGGCGCCCTGGGCAATCCAGCCGCCGTATTCCATGAACACGCGCGATGGGCTGTTGATACCCAGTTTTTCTTTGAACGTGGCGGCTACCTCGTCGGCCATGCTGCCCACGCGCTCGCGCAGCGCTGCCCAGCCGCTGCCCAGGCCGTTGACCAGGCCCTGCACAATGTCGGCCCCAGCGCTGGCCATGCGCCCGGCCAGGGCCTGCATGTCTTGCCACAGGGCCATGGCCCCGCCTTTGATGTCTTGCCAGCGGGTGTAGAGCAGGTAGGCCGCCGTGCTCAGCAGCGTAATGGCCAGGCCCAGCGGCGTGGCCAGCAAAAACTGCCCCAGCATGAGCAGCGCCCGCCCTGCTGCCAGCAGCATGGGCACGGCTGCGCGCCAGGCGCTGGCCAGCATGGGCCCCAGGCGCGCGAGCAGCGGCCCCAGCCCGGCCTTGACCCAGGCCCACGCGCCGGCAATGGCCGCGCCCATGCGTGCCCACAGGCCCAGGCCAGCGCTTGCGCCCTGTGCTGCAGCGCCGGCGCCAAACAGGCCCAGGCCTATTTTGCTGAGCACCCAGCGCAGCAGCGCGCCCTTGGCCAGCAAGATGCCCAGCGGTATCAGCAGCGCGCCTACGGTGGTCATCAACCCGGCAATGCCAGCAGCGGTGTAGCCAATGGCGGCAGTGACGCCGGGGTTGGCCTTGGCAAAGTTGCTCAGGCCCTCTACCACGTCGGTGACGACTTCGAGCAGCTTGACGTAGCCTGGCAGCACGGCGGCGCCCAGGCGTTCGTACAGGTCGTTTTTGCGGGCGCTCAGGTCGCGTTCTGCACCGCTGGCTGTGCCTTTGGCGCGTTGGTGCAGGGTATCGACGTTGTCTGCAGAGGCGTTGAGTTTGTACGCCTTGTCGATCATCTGCCGCTGTTGGTACATGGTGGCAAAAAGGGCGGCAGCGGTGCGGTTGCTGAATATGCCGCCCATGGCATCGAGCACTTCTTTTTCGCCGGTAATGCCTTTTGCCGCCAGGGCCGGTACCAGAACGGTGTTGAGCCATTCGTACTGGCTGCGCTGGAACACCTCCCCGCCCTTGAGCGCGCCCACGCCCAGCTGTGAAATTTGCCCCACCTTGTCGTGCTTGACTTTGCTCGGGTCGGCAATCAGCCCCAGGCTGTCGAGCATTTGCGCGGCGCGTTTTGTGGTGCGGCCTTGGTAGAGGTTTTGGTACGCGCTCATCATGCCCGTGCCCACCCTGTCGCCGCCCATTTCTTGCACCAGCGGTTCGAGGCGGTAGAAGAATTCTTTCTCGCTCAGTCCCTTGGCGGCCACGCCGCCGGTTTTGATCAGGTGCAGCCAGTCTTCAGCGCCCACGCGCCCGCCGGTGGCCGTAATGACTTGCTGCACCAGGTTGCCGTTGCGCTCAAAGTCTTCGCGGTTGTTGGCGCCGTTGCGCATTTCGATGACTTTCATCATGTCCATGAACTTGCGCTCATTGTCGGCAGCGTGCTCCTGGCCAAACACCACCTCGTTGGCAGCTTTCATTTTTGCCAAGAATGGCAGGGCGTCTTTGGCGTGGTGCGTGTCGTTGAAGACGGTCACGGCGTCGCGCATGAGCTGCAAGTTGTCGAGCGTGCTGGTGCCGTAGCTCTTGAAGTCGCGCGCGAATGCTATGGCTTCGTCGGCCTGCTCTTTTTGCAGCCCCAGGGCGCGAATGCGCACCTCTTCCATGGCTGCGCTCTTGCCTTGCTCCATGGGCCCATGCGCACCGGCCTGCAGGGCGTTGCGCCCGGCCCAGTAGGCGCCGGCGCCGGTGGCCGTCATGCCCATGCCGCGCTGCTGGGCGCGCTGCAGGGCCTGGCTGGCTTTTGCAGCGTGGCGCATGGCCGCTTCTTGCCTGGCCACGGCGGCGTTGGTGCGCTCTATGGCGGCGCCCAGGTTGCGCTGTGTTTCTGCGGTGTTGCTGATGCCCAAGGTGGTGAGCTGGCGGCGCAGGGCCTGCACGGCTTGCCGCTGGGCGCGCCATGCCTGGCTGGCTTTGTCCACCGCTTTTTGCTGGGCGGCCATGTCTTTGGCGCTGGCCTGGCCAGCGGCGCCCATGGCCTGGAGCTGCTGCTTCAGCTCGCGCAGTTTTTTGGCTGCATCGCCCAGCGCCTGGCGCCTGGAGCCCATATTGTCCAGGGTGCGCTGCTGCTCGTTCAGCCGCTTGAGCTGCGCCTGGGTGTCTTTGAGCGCCTGCGCGGCTTTGCCGCTGCCTTGGGTGATGCGCTGCAGCGGCGCCAGGGCGCGGTCTTTGAGCTCGATGAGCAGGCGCATTCGCATGTCAGCCATGGCGCACCCCCATGGCGGCGCGCGCGGCTACGGCAGGGGTAGGCGTTGGCGCCGCTGCTGCTGTTCTTTTTGCACCTGCAGGCGCAATGCTTCGCATTCTTGCAGCAGGGCCATGGTGTCGTCGTACTCCTGCTGGGCCTGGCGCTGCGCGGGTGCGCTCAGGGCGTTGGCGGCCTGGCGCGCAAGCTGGGCGGCGGTCAGTAGCCAGCCTGCCAGTACCAGCAGGGCCAGTATCAGCAGCGCAATGATGGCGGCGTTGGTGAGGAGGGCGGTCATGGTGCTGCATGGTAGCGCTGGCGGTGGGGCTTGTGTTGGGCGGCGGGTGTTGGGCGGCTGGCGTTGGCGGGCTCAGTCGGCGCTGGCGTGCAGCTGCTGGTGGCGCTCTACGGCCAGGGCGCGCCAGTGCATGAGCTCGCCCAGCTCCATGGCGTCCATGGCGCTGGGCGGCCAGTGAAAGAGGATGGCCAGGTCGGCCATGGCCTCTTCTACTCGGCCTGGGATGCCGTGACTGCTTTGGGTACCAAAAAACCGGTTACCTCCACGGCGCAGGCCAGCAGGTCTGCCGGGTCCATGGCGTCCACTTCGTGGCGCAAGATGCTGGGCTCGGTAATGCGCGGCAGCACGGCGGCAACGGTGTCGGCTTTCATTTGCAGCAGCTCTGTCAGGGCCAGGCCGCGCAGGTCTGCGGTGCGCGGGCGCAAGATGGCAAGGGTTTCAATGCGCTGGGCACCGCGCACGATGGGTTCTTGCAGCTGCACGCTGGCGCGGGCGCGGGCGGGGGCTTCGGTCATGGTGGTGGTGGCTTCGGTGGCTTGTTTCATGGTGGTGGTGTGGTGGTGGTGTGGTTTGGGTGGGTTGCCGGGGCCGGGCCCCTGCGCGGGCGTTAAATGCCCAGGGCGGCGCGCACTTGCGCCAGGCGGTCGATGCCGCCGACGACTTCAATGAAGTTGACGGGGTCGATTTCGAGCAGCACTTCGCCGTTGATGGAGAGCTTGTAGTAGCTGACGGCTGCCTTGTACTTGATCTCGGTTTTGTCGCCGGCCTTGGCTTTGCCGGCGTCGATTTCCGTAAAGCGCCCGCGCATGACGACTTCGAGCGCGTCCACGCCTTCGCTGTCGTCGCCCTGCAGGGCGCCGGCAAAGCGCAGCAGTACGCCGTCGTGGCGCATGGTGCCCCATGTGGTGAAAAGGTCTTTCATGTAGCCGGCGGCGGTGAGCTCGGCCTCGATGGCTTCCATGCCGAAGTCGAGCTGCACCTCGCCGTTCATGCCGCCGGCGCGGTACTTTTCCATTTTGCGGGTGAGCTTGGGCAGGCCCACTTCGGGCATTTCGCCGACGTAGTTGTTGCCATCAATGAAGGTGGCAAAGTTTTTGAGGGAGCGGGGCAGTCCCATGGGGTTCTCCTTTGGTGGTTTGGGTTACTGGCCGGTGCCTACGCGCAGGGCGAAGTCGGCAAAATAGCGGTCGGTGATGCGCTGGCGAAAGCTCAGGTCTTCGAGCGGCGGGATGGGGGTGTAGTCGTAGTCGAGCACGAGCTTGCCGCTTTTGAGGGTGGCGGTTTCATTCACGCTTTCGTCGTACCAGGCTTTTCCGTCGAGGATGCAGCCCAGCGCCTTGAGCTCGCGGAACTTGGCGTTGATGCCTTCGAGGATGTCCTTGACCAGGCTGGGGTGCATGGGTTTGTCGATGGCCCAAAAGTGCGACTCGGCCATGGTGTCTGCCAGCACCTGCGCGGTGCGCACGGCCGACTCGAAGCGAAAGAGTTCGTCGGTGGAGCAGGTGCGCGAGCCCCAGAAGCGGTGTCCCTGGCTTTGGATCAGGGTGGTGATGCTGTTCTGGTTGAGCAGGCCGGCGTCGGTATCGGGGCTTTGCAAGTCCCAGTGCACGTCGCGCGAGATGCCCAGCACGCCCGACAGTGGCACGTTCGAGAGCGTTTTGTGCCAGCCCTGCTCTTGGTCGATTTTTGCGCGCAGGCCCATGGCGTATGCCACTGGCGAGACGGTTTGCACGCTCGCGCTGCGCACGTCAAAGGCTTTCCAGCCCGGCCAGATCAGCATGAGCTCGCGCTGGCCAAAGTTGTCGCGGTAGGCCTGTGCTTCGCTTACGTTGTCGCCAATTGCGGCGCAGTATGCAAAGCCGCGCAGTTTGATGGCGACGGATGCCAGCGCGTCTGCCACGGGCTGGCTGTCGAGCCCTGGCGCGCCGATGATGCGCGGCTTGACTCCGAGCTGGCTTTGCGCCGCCAGCAGCGCTTGAATGCCGGTGTACTGGCTGCCCACGGTGGTACCGATGACTTTGGCGTCCTGGTCAACGATTTTTTCGGCTTCGTCTGCGCCTTCGCCGTCCGGGACGCGCACGATGACGATCACCGGGCGGCACTGCTCTTTGATGGCCGCCAGCGCCGGGGCGAGTGTGCCCTTGGTGCCGGCCTTGCCCAGGGCGGCATCCACTTTGGTTACGAGCACGGGTTTGTTCAGCGGGAAGGTTGCCGCGTCGGCATCGCTGCCTGTGGCCACCAGGCCAATGATGGCGGTGGAGACGATGCGAATGGCGTTGATGCCGTCGCTGACTTCGTTGACGCGAATGCCGTGGTGAAAGGGTGCTACTGCCATGGTGATGATCTCCAGTGGTTTGGTGCGGTTGTGGTGTCAGTTGCGCAGCTGCGGCGGCGCCTGCAGGCGCCGGCATTCGCTCTCGTACGCCTGGCGGCAGTGCTCTGGCTGCCAAAAGAAAAGCAGGTCAATTGCGCCCGCAGTCCAGCCCCAGTAGGGCTGGCCTTTCTCACGCATTCGGTGGGCGCGACTCGACAGCGTTTCGTCGGGCTCGCCGTTCAGGAGCACGTTCACGAGCTGGTCGATGGCAATCAAGAGGCGGGCGATCCAGGAATTCATACCTGCACCCCGTATGCATGACTAAACAAGTCATTCAGGTCTTGAGGAGAAAGAGACAGCAGCGCAGCCATGGCTTGCATAGATGCGCTTTGGCGCTCCCAGGTGATAGCCCGTTGATAGCCAATCTTCACCGCGTACTTTTGCGCCGGATCGTGGATGGATTCGATGGCATCCAAGATGTCTTGCTCAGTAACGCCCTTGATTGCATACAGCGCGACCAATCCCTGTGCTGGGGTGCAGGACTGTGGGACTCTGGCGGCAAGCTCTTGCTCCGTCAGCTCGACGACTCCCCACACCTGTCGCCACACGCCGCCATCATCCCGTGCAGGCTCGCCTTCTACCGCCTTGTGCGTGGCTGCATCATATTCAGGCGTTGGCTCCGGATGAATGAAGGCGTACTCTTCAAAATCACCTTCAAATTGGTCTGGAAATATCGTGTGCGGATACTTTTGGCGCAGCTGCTCCAGATTGACTGCTTCCATGGTAGTGGTATTGATATGCATTTTATTCTCCTATGGCAGGATGCTTCCCAAGCGCGTGCCTGTGTTTATCCATGTGATTTTGTTGTTGCCTTCCACTGAAATGCTTGTGGAGCCAGGAAACGGATTACCTGGATCGTAACTAGAATAATTACCGCCGTATGAACCGTAAAGGCCATAGCCCCCCTGCGCACCCCATGTGTTGCCACCACTGCCGCCACTGCCCCCATTCGCCCAAGGTCTTGTATGTCCGCCAATAATCGAGCCGTTGTATTGTCCGTATGTACCTGAACTCCCTGGTTGCGCATTGATGATATTTAGACTGGATACGGACTCAAAGCCGTGGCCCATGCCACCTGAGCCACCAATCCCAAATACTTCACCTCCTGATGAGTAGCGTACCCAGCATGTGGCGCCACTACCACCACATCCGCCAGCGCCAGAAATAATTCCTAAATTATTGATTGTGCAATTTACAAATGTATATAGGGCGGAAATTGGACTTAGTTGGCTGCTTGAACCAATCCTCGTTGCTGCACTAATATCAATATGCAACCCTCCGGGATATGCGTTATTGTGTATATTTAATACATTTACCAGCGGCGCTGTGATATTTACGCGCAACTTTTTTGTTTTATCCCACCCCTGAGCAATAGCCAGTGCCCAGATATTTGGGGCGGCCACATTCGTGGCGATATTCAATACAAACTCATTGCTCGCCGCCATCATCATGCGTCGGCTCATAATCCGAATCCTGTCAATGCAGAAACATACCAGCCTCCCAGCGATCGGCGCTTGAAGAAAAGCACATGGCACTTGCTTGTGGTGAATTGAGGGGCTATCCCATTTGACCAATAGCAATCTGCGGGCAGTGTGATGGTGCCGCTGATGTGGGCTATCTCCAGGGAGATTTCACAATCTGCTCCAGCCGGGACGTTGCTGAATGCGAACGTGGTGTTGGCGTTAACCCAGCATGAGAAAGTGCCGCCCACGGACAAATCCATGGTCTTTGCGCCGCCGTCCTGCCCCAGGTTTGTCACGCTGCCAAGGCGGTGGAGTTTGTTAAATTCGCTATGGGTGTGGTTGTTGATAGCAGCCGTCGTCGCGGCTTGCGACATGGGGTAGCCGGTGGAGCCACCCTCGGACTGCGCGATATTGTTTGTATGCAAGAGTGTGGCAGGCGCACCCCATGCGCCGTCGTTAAGTACGCGCACTTTCAAGACAGGTGTTGAATTGCCCATCCCCGATGAAATCTGCGTGGCGTAGGCGCCCATGTGATAGCCAATCTGCAGCACTCCAGAGTACGACTGTAGATTGGACTCATCAGCGGTTGAGTAGGAACAAGTACTGCTAGACCCAAGCGCATTTTCCTGCGCGCTACTCAGTATCTGGGTCGGCCCGCCCAACCCGAAATCACCAACCTTAAGCACCCGCCCTGCGGTTGTATCTAAGGGTGAAGTTGTGACATTGGCAGTAGCCGCTGTGCCAAGCCCCGCCACCTTGGCTTTGTCCGCGCTGCTGTAGTCATTGGCGCTCAGGCCCTTGCCCGCTACTTTGTCAACTTTGTCGGCGAGCGCAGTTGCGTTGGCGGCATTAATTCCTGCCAATTGCTCCTGGGCGCCGTGCACGGCGGCATCGATCATTTCGATGGCCGTTCTCAGGCGCGGTACGTCATCCTCGTGGCAGTTGTCGATGTGCGGCAGCGGAATGGACAGCTGCTGCGTGCGCTGGTCTATGGGGTGTCCCGGGGTGGTGGTTGGCATGGCGGTTCCTTGGGTTACAGCACCACGACGCGCAAGTTGCGCACGCTGGGGCGGGCTGCGGTGTTGCCGCTCAGGCTCATGCGCACACGCAATCGATCGGCGGTGAAGCCGTCCAGCTCGTGCTGTATCTCGCGCACGCCCGCCGTCGCTGCGCTCGATGTCAGGTAAGGCACTTCGACCCATGCGGCGCCTTCGGCACTGCCTTGGCAGTGCACATGCACGGCGGCGCCTGCAGGTATTTCCGCATCAAAGATGACGCGCACGCGGCTGTTGGCTCCCGCCGTGACCATGGGCGTGATGTAGTTGCCTGCTGCCTGCAGTGCGCCCGCGATCAGCTGCACACCCGGGTGCAGTACGGCGGCCATGCCGGCATTGGTGCGCAGGCGTGCACGCACCTGCACGGCGCCGGTGTAGGGCGCGCCCAGCCAGATCACTTGCCCATCGGCCACGCGCACGGTTTGCCCGCCCGTGCCCGGAAACTCCAGCTCGAACACCATGGATGCGCCGGGGGCCGGGCTGTCGGCGTAGCCCATGACCATGAGGTCGGTCGCGCCAACTACGTTTGCGCTGCCCAGGTCGATGACGCGTTCTGCTGATGTGTAGTCCGCAGCCAACAGGCGAAACGTTAGATCCCGGTCTTGGTGTGGCGTCCAGGTGCTGGCGTTGGAGCTCGATAGCAGCACGCCCACCTGGTACGGCTGGCTGGTGACCCAGCGGGCGCTGTCGATGTCTGCGGCCCCCAGCTCGGCAATGGAGACGGCGGTGTCGGGGTCGTTGCAAATGAGTACCAGCGCATATTCGCGCCCGGCGGCCAGCAAAATGGGCGGCCATGTGATGCGGGTGTAGCCATTGGCTACCATGTCCTGTGCGCGCACGGTTTGCTGTACCAGCACCTCGCTCGATGGGATGCCCACCAGCGTCTCACGCACCTGCACGATGACGTCGCCGGCGGCCTTGGTAAAGCGCACATCTACCCCTGCAATCTGGCCGGCAGCGTCCAGACTGAAGGTTTGCGCCAGCGGATCGAGCCCCAAAACGAATGCCCAGCGCGAGCTGCAAGCCGATTCCTGGGGCTTTGAGTTTCCGTTGTTGCTGCCTGGCCCAACGACGTAGCCTCCGCCGCTGGACACGGGTGCGTCATAGCGATTCCATTGCTCGGTGGTGACGTTTTGCTTTTTTTGCAGGATGGCTGTGCCTTGCCCGGTGAAGAACTGCACGCCGGTGCTGCCGCCAGTGCCTGCAAACGTGACTTCCTTTGTTCCGGCCGGCACGCTCGCCGGTACGCGAAACCGGCCCGAGAGCTTGCCTTGTGCGTCGGCAATCAGGGTGCCGCCTGGCAGTGCCTGCGGGGCTACGCCAATGCCATCGAAGGTGACGGATGCCAGCTGCTCTGCGGGCGCAAAGCCCGCCAGGTCAAAGCGCACGTCGATTTGGCGCAGGTGCTCGATGTTGGTGCTGGTCTCTCCGATCAGCTGCACACTGGTGCTCGATCCTGCATAGCTGGTGAGGCTGCCATATCCGCTGTAGAGCCGATTGGTGATGGCCGATGCCCATTGCGTGGTGATGTCCGTCCAGCGATCCACGTCAGGTGTGAGCACCACGCTCGCAGGCAGCACCCGAAACGACTGGTAGGGGTTGATGGGCATGGCGCCGGTGCGCAGGCTTTGCTGCACCACCACTTTGTAGCCGTGGGCCACGCTTTGGATCATGGTGATGGCCTGGCCGACCTCATGCACGGCGACGGCCAGCGGCAGGCGCAGCGCACCGCCGACGATGGCCCCCGTCTGCGCCACGCCCGCATCGCGCATGGCGTCTGAAATGAAGGGGTCGGCAAACAAGCCTTTGCGCACACCCGCGTGCCGGCCACTGACGTCCACGGCCAGGCGCAGCTCGGCCTGGTCTTCCATGATGCGGTCGATGCGGCTGGCGTAGCTGGCAATCTCTGGCATTTGCACCACGCGCACGCCGTCTTGCACCACACGGCTGTGGCCATCCCAGCTTTGGTAGACGCTGGCGAGCAGCAGCAACCCCGGCGGCACTGTCGGCGGCGCTGCGGCCCATTCTGCAGAAATACCCTTGACCCACTTCGGCGTTCCGCCCGCGTCCATGCACAGGCGGTCGATGCGCTTGAGCTGCTGCTGGTAGGTGACCAAGATGATCGTTCCCGCCAGGGCCCCTGCCACGGTGAAGCCTCCGTGGTCTACGTCGGTCGGATTGGCATTGGATACGTATTTGTACGTGGCCTGGTAGGTGCTGCCCGGTGCGGGTTCAGGGCCTGCGGCGCTCCAGTCCACCTGGCCGGCTGTGAGTTTGCAGACGACCCCAATGGGGAAGTGGGTAGCGCCTTGCTTGACGCTTTCAAGCTCGACCACGCTGGCGTCTGGTAGTGGGTCGGCGGCGCCTTCAAAGCCGCCGTGCACCACGTCAACCGTTTTGCGGGCGGTGATGCGTACCTGGGGCACGCCAAAGGCCGGTGCGCGGTCGAGATTAACGCGTTGCGCGGCCTCGGTGGCGCTCAGGTGCGGCTCGCTGTCGATCAGTTTGATGTCTGCCGCCGTGGCGTACACCACGCGGCGGGAGCTGCGCTGCTCCATCCCGTAACCGGTCACGCGGGCGCGCCCTTCGGCAATGGTGTACACCTGCTCGCCGGTGGCCATGTCTGGCGCCCGCGCGACAGTCAGGCCCTCTACGATGTAGCTGCCGCCTGCGCTATCGCGGTCGTAGCGGGCCAGCGCCTGGGTGACGGCGTCGAGGTTGGGCGGCGGCTCTTTGCTGCGCACGTAGCCGTCTTCCACCTCCCAGACGGCAAAAAATCCCCCTGCTTGACCGTCTCCAGCGTATCCCCATGTGGGGGTGAGCTGGGTTCGCCAGGCCCCCGCTTCCTGATAGGCGGGTGTTCCTGTGGCGGGGTTGAGCAGGCTGGGATCGTCCAGCTCCGTGACGGTGCGACTGCGCAGATAGATGCCGACGTTGACGATGCCCACCGTGGGCACGGTGAATGCTCCCGGCGGCACGCCACGCACTGCACCGTGCAAATAAATGGCTCCAGCTTCGGCCTTTACGGCGCCTGTGTCGGCATTCACGGTAATGCGCGCGCCGCGCACCACATCACCGTCCTTGAACAGTGCATCGGTAATACCGCGCAGGCGGTGTGCCTGCATGGCCTGCATCTCGTTGAGCTCTGCAGACTGCAGTACCTTGTCTTGCCGAAAAGCAATGGACTCGAAGCTCTTTGCCGGGTCGAACCGGTTGTGGATGGTGGTGTTCGTCATGATCGGCGGTGTGGCAAGAGGGGGTATCAGAACGGCAGCACGAATTCCTGCACCTGGCGCGTGCTGGCACTGCGCACGAAGGCGACTACGCGCTCCATGGTGTAGAAGTCGCCGGGCTGTGCCACCTGGGCGGCGTCAAAGTAGCGCTGGCCGGCGGGCAGGCCGGCCTGCATGGCCCCGCCGATGAAGACGCCAATCTCGCGCACGGTCTCGCCGGCGGCGTCGGCGTAGTCGAACGTCCAGCGCGCGTGCAGCCATTTGCTGGGCTGGGCGCTGGCGGTGTAGCGGCTTCCGTCTGGCAACTCGATTTCTCCGCCGGCATGGGGCACGACGTATTGCACGGCGGTGACCAGGCGCCGGCCGATTTCATCGACCAGCGTGGTGGCGGTGGTGGGCTCTGGCTCTGGCGTGGCGTCCCATGCGGGCAGGCCGCGCCCGTAGGCCATGTAGAGCGGCTGGGCGGCGATGGCCTTGGCCAGGGCGATGCGCCCGCTGTCTTGCAGTGTTGCCATGGTGGTCAGGGTTCCTCGGTGGTGCGGTGTTGGAAATGCCCCCGCCACGGCCCGCCCCACAGCCCGCCCCAGCGGCGCGGGGGCATGATGGGGATTGGCGCTGTGCGGATGCTGGTGTGGGTGGCGCTGCACTTGGGTGCGGGTGCCGCCCAGGCGCAGGTGTATGCCTTGGTGCTGCTGTAGGCGCTTGCGCCGCCGTCTTGGCTGGGGGCGTTGCTGGCGGTGATGGCCAGTTCCATGATGCCGCCGCTCGTGGCACCCAGAACCCTGTTGTCCAGGCGCCAGGCATCCAGCACGGGCATGTCGGCGTAGCGGGCGATCGATACGCGCACGTCGGTGCGCGCCCCCAGGGGCCGGCCCACGGGGTAGACAGACAGGGTGCGGCCCGCGCGCAGGGCAAAGGATTCGACGACGCCGTCGCTGCCGGGTACGCCGCTGTAGCCGTCGAGCATTCCGGCGTCCAGCGCGGGGCCTTTGTCGAGGACGATGGGGCGTAGGTCATTGCCGTGGTACACGCGGTAGAAGTCCACGTGGGCAGGGATGCTCGCGAGCACCACTTTTGCGATGGCTGGCATTTGCTGTGCATTGACTGTGCGGCCCGGGTCAATGTGCAGCCAAGGGCCGATGTCCTCAATGGTGACGCCGTTGTATCCCAGCCAGGACATGGCGCGGCGCACGCTAGCTGCTGTGCCTCGCTCCATTAACCATGGTATTGCTGCCGCCAGCAGTTCTGCCGTGGTGGCGAAGTAGGGGGCGAACTGCGCCACCTGCCACTGCTGTGCCATCCATGGAAGCAGTGTGCTGTTTGTTGCAGTTGACGATGGGTCTGTCGTTGCAGCAAGCGTTTGCCAGCTGCGCGGGAATGTCGTATCCACCGCACGTTCTAATGCGGTCGATCCTGTTGGCAAGATGGCTCGCACGCTGCTGACCATTACACAGCGCCCGCATCAATGAGGTTCACCGCCCCCATGACTGGGTACTCCCCCACCCCGATGGCAGTGAGTTGCTGTGGTGCAGCAGCATCTGGCCAGTCCACGGCGTGCACGCCATTGACGTGCACGATTGTGGTGATCCAAGAGCGGGCGATGCTGCCCTGCAAAGTCCCGATGCTGTCAAATGCGCTCGCCAGTCTTGCCGTGAGCTGTTGCAGCAGGTCTGCTGGTGCGTTGCGCGTGCGCGTAATACGCGCCGTGATGTTGATGGGCTTTGGCTCAGCAACGGCGACTGACAGCTCTACTCCCAGTGTTTTTACGTTATCGACATTGAGTGCGTCTTCGACTTGCTGCCGCACTGCGCTCGCTTGCGTCTTGTCTGTCACCCACAGCATGACAAGCACGTGGCCCGGCTGTGGTTGACTTGCTGCAGCTGATCGCACCGTTGTTGATGCGTTCATGGCGTGGAGCTCGTAGTGTTCTTTTGTCCCTTGTGCGCCCAATGCTGCAATGCGCAGCTGCAGCCTTGTGCGCAGGCGATCGTCGCTCTCGCCTGGCATTCGCACGACGCCGAAGAGCGCTGCAAGATGGTCGAGGTCTGCGCCGGTGGCAAATGCCAGCAGGTGCGCGCGCGCAGCGTCGTTGACGCGGGCTCGAAAAAGCAGTTCCCGGTACGCGTGTGCTTCGAGCAGCTTGGTCAGCGGCTCGCTTTCAAGGTGGATGACGTCTGCCGCTGCAGGGTAGCGTGCAATCAGGTCAGCGCGGTGCGCGTCCAAAATGGTTTCAAAGTCGAGCGGCTCTACGACGCTTGGCGGCGCGAGGTTGCTCAGCTCTGGCACGGTGGTGCTCATGTGCTGGCTCCCTGGCTTGACACGTTGATGTTGAGTTTGAGCGGGGCGCGCTGGCTGTTGTTGTGGCTGCCAATGAGCGTGATTTGTGCTTTTCCTGGTGCCTGTGGGTCGCGGCTGATGCTGATGCGGGTGAGCCTGATGCGCGGCTCCCAGCGCATGAGTGCGCCGGCGATGGCTGCGTTGATGCGTACCCGCGTGGCCTGGTTGTCTGGCTGGTCGATGAGCGCTGGTACCAGGCTGCCGTAGCTGCGGCGCATGACGCGGCTCCCGATGGGGGTGCTCAAGATGTCGCCCACGCTTTGGCGCAGGTGCTCCAGCCCTTCAATTGAGCGGCCTGTGCTGCGGTTCACAGCGGACCTCCAGTGTTGCTGGTGCCGCTGCGCACGTCGCTGTGGCGGTGGCCGATGAGGCTGATACCGCCGGCGCGCACGTCTGGCCCGGCGGTGACGCCGCTGCCGTCCACGGTGAGCCATCCGCCGCCGGCGCTCAGGGTGATGCGCCCGGGCTGCATTTGCACGCTGGTGCCGTCTGCCAGGCGCACGCTGATGTTTTGCTCGATGGTGATGCTCAGGGCGCCGGTGGCGCTGTCGTGGCTTGCGCTTTCGGTGTCGCTCAGGTCCAGGCGCGCGGTGGTGGCGCTGTCGCTGCCTTGGGGCTTGGCGTCGCTGTAGATGCCGGGCAGGGCTACGGCGTTGGTGAGGTCACCGCCCGGGGCCATGACCATGGCCTGCTCGCCCACTACGGGCGGCCACCACTGGCTCCGGCCTTTGCCGCCGGCGCGTGCGGCTACCCAGGGTATCCAGGTGGTGGTGAGGTCTCCGGTTTTGATGCGGCAGCGCGCCGGGTGGCCGTGGCGCACCTGCACGACGGTGCCCACGCGCAGCATGTTTTCCATGCGGCGCACGATTTCGTACGGGCTTTCGGTTTGCGCTGTCGGCTGGTGCATGGGCCAATGCTCAAGGATGGAGCGGCTTTTTGCACGCGCGGCGCGTTGTGGCTGCGCTGCCCAGTTTTGCGCGGAAGGCGCTTTACGCGCGCGCGAGGTGCGCTATCAGGAGCGCTTCGATCCTGGCTTTGTCTTGGGCGTTGATGCCCAGCAGTGCGCGCTCTTGGTAGTCGTACTCTGGCCCGCCGGGTTTGACGCGGTCGCGCAGGCCCAGGTGGTGCACGCGTGCGATGCGTTCGCTGCGCCCTTCGATTTGCACCACGGCCTGTTCTGCTCCGGCGCGCGCTTGCAGGCGGCGGGCGCTTGCCAGGCCGACCATCATGGCGTTGGCTTTTTTCTTGCGCGCTGTCTCGCTGCCGGCGCTGTACTTTGGGAGTAGGCGCTGCAGGATGCCTTTTTTTGCGATGGTGCGCAGGCCGCCGGCCTCTTTGTCGTAGCCGGTGATGTTGCCTTTGCTGCTTTTTTGGTAGCTGCTCATTTCCAGCTCGCGCACGTGGCCGTCGCGGGCTTTGTAGAGCACGCGCAGTGGGCGCGGCGCTTTGCGGGCGGTTTTGCGGGCGGCCCAGGCTTGGCCTTCTGGGCCGCGCTGTGCGCGCATTCGCTGTTGGTTGCTTTGGCGCAGCGCGCGCGCAATTTCCAGGCCCAGGCTGCGCCGCGCGGTGGGCTGGAGCTGGCCCGTGAGCGGGGTGAGCCAGTGCGCGAGCTGTTCGATGTTGAGGTATGCGCTCATCGCGGGTCGTGATCCCAGGTGCCCACGAGCTGGTCGTGCACCCAAAATTCCCAGCGCTCGGGTTTGTCGCCCCAGGTGACGGGCGGCGGTTCGTCTTTGTGGATGAGCTGCAGCGCCCCGGCGGCGCTGTGGTGCGGGCGGCTGAGGACGGCTTCTGTCAGCTCGATGCTGATGGCGATGTCGGCGGTTTCTGTGCTTAAAAATTCAGCGTCGAAGTGGACTGCTTTTTCGCGTTTGTCTGGGTTGTCGAAGATGTCGCTTTGGTGGCGCCTTGCCCACAGCAGCAGCGGCGCCATGATGGCGTCGATGTGGCCGGCGTAGTCGAGCACGAGGATGGTGAGGGTGTAGCGGTATTCAAAGCTGAGGGTGCGCGTGCCGGTGTTGTGCACGCTGGCCCCGAGGATGAACATGTTCAGGCGCTCGGGATCGCGCGCGAGTTCGGGCAGGGCGGCGGTGAGCGCCGCGCGCAGGCTATTGGGTTTGAGCATGGCGCGCGGCTTGCATCATTTCACGGGCGCTGTCGTACTGGCGCTCGCAGGCGGCGCCGCGCTCGCGGGCGTCGTCAGCTGCTTGCGCCAGTTCTCCCGCTCTGCTGTCAGCGCGCTCGAACAGCTCGGCCAGCAGTAGCGCGGCTTGATGCCCTGGCGCGCTTGCGGGTTCAGCGCTGCCAGCGCTGGCGGCGCCGGCGCTGCGCTGGCTGTCAAGGTAGGCGGCGAGGTCTGCGCGCAGGCGCTGGCCAGCAGCGCGAGCGTGGTCAGCGTCGCGGCGCGCAGCGTCGAGCGCTGCTTGTGCGCGCGCGCCTTGGGCTTGGGTGTCTTCACGGTGTTTTTCCTCCAGGGTGCGGTAGCGGCGCTCGGCTGCGCGCGCTGCCTCAGCAGCAGCGGCGTGTTCTTGCGCTTGCTCGGTTTTGGTTTTTGCGTTGGCGGTGCGCTCTTGCGCCAGGCGGGTGTTTTGCCAGGCGGCCAGGGCGGCGAGCAGGGCGCAGGCAGCGAGCAGCAGGCGCGCTGTCATGGCGTTTGCCCTTGCACCACGGCGCTGCAGGCGCTGTGCCGGGCCTGCTGGCGTGTCCAGACGCCGGCGCAGCGGCGGTTGCCGGGGGTGCTGCAGTCGTAGCCGGCAGCGTATTTGTAGCGCAGGTAGGCGCCGCAGGCGCCTTGGTAGTCGCCCTGGTTGTACAGGCGGGCCATGCTTGATTTTTGCCAGGCGCTGCAGCCGTATTGCCCTGCAAAGTCCACGGCTTGGGCGAATTCTGTGGGGTGCATGGGCGTGTCGCCCAGGCTGGTGCGCACGCAGGCGCCGTAGCGGTTTTCGAGCTCGTGCTGGGCCAGCTCGGCGGCGCGCTGGCGGCTGATGGGCGCATCCGATAGGCGCACGCGGCGCCCGTCTTCGTATTGCGTGGCGCCGTGGCCTATGGTGGGCACGTCCCCTTGCGTTGGGATGTAGGCGCTGCCGCTGTAGCCCTCCCAGGCGATCCAGCTGGCGAGGATGGCTGCGCCCACGTGCAGCAGGCGCGCGGGGATGCGCTCTGCGCTCATGCCTTGCCTTCTGGGGTGTTTGTGCCTGGGCCTGCCTTGCGATCGGCGCGGTCTTGGGCTTCGTTGCGCCACTTCCAGGCCAGGTACAGCAGTTGCACCAGCACGTAGGTAATGGTCAAGGCGGTGGCGGTGGACGTCAGTGTCCAGCCGTTGGCGGCGGCGTGGCTCATGACGGTGACGGGGGGCGCGGCTTTGGCGCTTTCTACGGCAATGGTGCGGGCGATGGTTTCTTTGTCCATGTCAGTCCCAGAGTTGGATGGTGGCGCGGGTGCTGCTGCGCGCTGGCTCGGCCAGGGTGATGGTTTGCCCGGCGCGCAGGTGCGGGCCTTGTGCGGCCAGGCCGGGGTTGAGGGCGAGCGTGGCCTCCACCGTGCCGCCGTCGGTGCGCCCGAGGTGGCGCTGGCACAGCTGGTCGAGCAGTTCGTTGTCTTGCGCGGTGGCTTGCATTTACAGCAGCTCCACGATGGTGCGCGGTTTGTCTTGCAGGTCGGCCAGCGCCCAGCGCAGTTGCTGGCGAAAGCCGTCCACGCGGATTTCGAGCGCGCTCAGGACGCGCTGCTCTTTGTTGACTCCGGTGGGCAGGGTGTCCATGTCGCGGTAGGCCTCTGCCAGCTGGGCTTGCACGTGGTAGTACACGGCGCGGCGGTACATCTTGACTTTGAGGCTTTCGCCGCTGACTTTGGCCGCTGGCGCCGGTACGTCGGCGAGCTGCTGGTGGCCTGCGAGTTCTTGCGCTTGCTGCCACGGGCGCAGTTCGGCGTTGATGTCCCACATGGCGGCCTCGATGGCCTGGGCCAGGCGCTCGGCGGTGACGGTGCCGTCGAGCCGGCGCTCGGCGCGCAGGTGCGCTGGGCTGATGTCGGGCCAGAAAGGTTCGTTGGCCAGGGGCGGTTCTGCTGCCTGGGGCGGCGGGTTGGCTGTGGTGATGAAGGTCATGCCCGCGCCTTTTGGTGGTGGTGGGTGTGGCGGTGGCCCAGGGCGTTGGCGGCAGGCGCTTGGCCTGTGCCTGGCCCTGGGGCCGCCACGGTGCGGGGTTCGCTCGGGTTCAAGGGGCTGGTGCGCATGGCTAGTCTTGCTTGGCCAGGCGGCGCTCCAGGCGCTCGATGTCTTTTTTTACGCCGGCGCGCGCGTCCAGTTCCATGGCGCGCTGCAGCAGCGGTAGGGCTTTTTTGCAGGCTGTCAGGGTGCGCGTTTTCATGTCCACATCGTGGCTGGCGGTTTTTCCCAGGATGGCCCAGCCTGCGGCTTTGTGCAGTTTGCTTTGGGCCTGGTCTGGGGTGTCGCGCCCGTTGGTGAGGCTGAGCGCTTTGAGCGCGGCCTCTACGCCGGCGCGGCCTGTGATGGTGCCGGCCAGGATGGCTTGGGCGACTTCGTCTTGGACGATTGTGGCCAGGTCGCGTTGGTAGCGGTCTGGTGGGACGATGCCGCTTTCGAGCGCGTAGTGCGCCAGCTGCAGCGCGCGCTCGATGTGGCCGGCGTCGATGTGCCATACCAGCGTGGTGGCGAGGACGTCGTCTTGCGTTCCGGGGCGCGCTTGCAGTACGCCGTCGAGGTAGGCGTCGTACTCGGGCAGGAGTTTGCGCTTGGCTTCAATTTTGCGCTCGATGCTTTTGATGTCTTTGAGCATCAAGCGGTGTTGGTGCAGCTGCGCGAGCTGCAGTTCGTAGGCTGTGCCTACTGTGTGGCCATGCGCCTGGGCGGCTTGCTGTGCGCTCGCTTGCTGCAGGGCCAGGGCGTGCATTCGGTGGCGTTGGGCGGGGGTCTGGCGCATGGCGTTGGCTGGCTTTTGCGTGCTTTGAGCGGCCCTTTTTTTGAGTTTCAGGGCCGCCCGTGGTGCGCTCAGTGGTGCTCGATGTTTTCGATCAGGCAGGCTTTGCCCAGGTCTTCCACTACGAAGGCGTCGTTGCTCGATTCGTAGGTTTCGATGCGGTCGCGCTTGGGGTTGTCTTGCACTGCGCGCCGGCGGGCGCCGTCTTGGTAGTAGATGCTCAGGTTCTTGGTGCTGGTGATGAGCACGCTGCCTTCGGGCATGTAGGGCACGGCGATGGCTTGCAGGCCGCCCAGGCGGGCTTGGCTGCGCACGATGTCTGCGGCCAAAACCTCCGTGGGCGCGCTCTGGTCGTTGACCAGCGGGAACAGTTTGTCGTGCATGAGGCTGCGGCTGACGATGGCGACGAGGTCGCCGGCGTTTGCGTGCCAGGCGTCGAGCAGGGCGTGCGTTGCGTCGTACACCAGGCCGTCGAGGTTTTTGTAGTCGCCCGTGCCGTCGGCTTTGATTTGCACTTTGCCGGCGACTTTGCCACCGCTCATCACGCGCTCGGGCGCGTTCTCGCGCAGGTATTGCAGCCAGCCTTTGTTGACGTCTTGCAGCAGGGGGTGGGTGGTGCGGTTGGTGTCGGCGGCGATGCTCACGCCGTTGAAGCCGATCATGATGCGATCGAGCGCGCATTGCTGCTGGATGGCGCGCGCCAGGCGCAGCTGAAAGTCGGGGAACTTGGCCCAGCTGTCGAGCGTGGCGTAGCGCACGTGGGTGTCATAGTTGGTTTGCGCGCACTGGTAGCCCTGGCCTTTGAGGCTGGCGGCGTCGCGCGTTTGGCGCTCGGCGGTGGTGGTGTCGGTGCGCCCGGCCACGGGGCCATTGGTGCCGATGCCGATTTTTTGGCCCTGCATTTCATCGACGGGCATGACGTTGATGGCGCCCAGGAATTCGCTCGATTCCTGGATGCGGCTTTCCAGGCGCTGCTGCACGCTGGGGGCGACGGTGAAGATTTGCGCGGCGCTGGGCACGCCGTTGATTTGCGCTTGTACGGCCAGGTAGGCGTCAAAGTGCTGGCGGGTGGTGTTTTTCATGGGTGGTGTCTTTGGCTTGTGGTGGTGGCGTTGGCGGTGGTGGGCGCTGCCTTAGCAGTCGGCAATCAGGCGGCCTTCGGCGCCGGTGGCCTGCGGGCGCTTGCCGGTGCTGGCGTCTTGCGCGCCCAGGGTTTGTTGCAGTGCAGTGAATTGCGCTTGCAGCTGCCGGTGCTCTTTGGCGAGCTGCGCATGGGCGGCGGTGGTGGCCTGCAGTTCTTTGGCCTGGGCGGAAATGGCAGCGTCCGCCGCGCCCAGCACTTCCAGCGTTTTGGCAGCAAAGTGGTCGGCGGTTTCTGGCGTGTGACGGGGCGCGGCGGCGCTGCGCAAACTGGCGAGGATGTCGGTGAACTTTTGCAGCATTTGCGCGGCGATGCTGTGCGCATCACCGGCTTCGGCCATGCCCAGGTCGGTGGCAACTGCTTCGCTGAAAAGGGCCTGTTCGCTGTGTTTTTTCCCGGCAAAGGGGCTGGCTGCGGGGTTGCCAGCTGCAAATTTGAGGATCTCGGTGCCCAGGCTGGCGGGGGTGTCGGTGACGGCCAGGCCGGTGAGGTAGGCCTCGCCGGTCTTGGCAAAGTTGGGATCGACTTCGATGCTGGTGTAGAGCTTTTGCTTTGCTTTGCTCAGGGCCACGAGGCCGGGCAGGGCTTCGATTTGCGCAAACAGGGCGAGTTTGCCGTCTTCCACCTGGCGCGCTTCAACGGCCAGCACGTCGCCCAGCGCGTCAAACGGGCCACCGGGCACGAGGCCACGGTAGTGTTCGAGCCACACGCGGGCACCGTATTTTTCGCGGCTGAAGTTTTTTGCCATCTGCTCGATCCAGGTGCGCTGGATTTCGCGGCCATCGGTGGTGGCGCCTTCGGTGGCGACGCGGAAAAATTTGCTGGGCATGGTTCTTGTGGCGGTTGGTTGTTGCGCTGGCGGCTATGTTCAAGGTCATTTATTGGCGATTCAATGCCCTTGCGTTGTGGCTGCCGTTTGCAGGTTTTTGTCTGCTGCGGTTTTTGTCTGCGCGCTCCTACGCTGCCCGCATGACTGGAGTAACGCCTTGCGCCCCTGGCGCTGATTTGCCGTTTGATTTGCCCGCGCTCGATGCGGCGGCGGGCCTGCGCCGCCAGGCGCGCACGCTGTTTTGGATGGGCTGGCGGCTGTCGCACATTGCGCAGCACCTGGGTGTTGCGCGCGGCACGCTGCACGGCTGGAGCAAGGCCGAAAAGTGGTCGGAGGCGAGCGCGTCTGTCCGGGTTGAGGGGGCTTTGGAGTCGCGCCTTGTGACGCTGGTGGCCAAGGATGCCAAGTCCGGCGGCGATTTCAAGGAGATTGATTTGCTGGGCCGCCAGTTGGAGCGCCTGGCGCGCATCGGCAAGTACGAAAAGACGGGGCGCGAGGTGGATCTGAACCCCAATATCGAGGCGCGCAATGCGGGGCCCAAAAAACCCCGTGGCAAGAATGCGCTGTCCGAGGAGCATGTCGAGCAGCTCAAATCGGCGTTTCTCGATTCGCTTTTCAAGTACCAGCTGCAGTGGTGGCAGCACAGTTGGCAGCGCACGCGCGCCATCCTCAAAAGTCGTCAGATTGGTGCGACTTGGTACTTTGCGCGCGAGGCGCTCATCGATGCGCTGGAGACGGGGCGCAACCAGATTTTTTTGTCGGCCAGCAAGGCGCAGGCGCACATCTTCAAGCAGTACATCGCGGCCTTCGTGCACGAGGTGACGGGGGTTGAATTGAAGGGCGATCCCATCGTTTTGCCCAACGGCGCGACGCTGTATTTTTTGGGAAGCAACGCGCGCACGGCGCAGGGCTATCACGGCAATTTTTACTTCGACGAGTTTTTTTGGACGCAGGATTTTGAGCGGCTGAACAAGGTCGCTTCTGGCATGGCGATGCACAAGAAGTGGCGCAAGACGTATTTTTCGACTCCCAGCAGCATCCAGCACGCGGCCTATGGCCTGTGGTCGGGCGCGCGCATGAAGCGCGTGACCAAGGTGGACATGGATGTGGGCCACCTGCGCCTGGCGCCGGGGCAGCTGTGCGAGGACAAGATTTGGCGCCACATCGTCACGATCGAGGATGCGCAGGCGGGCGGCTGTGACCTTTTCGACCTGGACGATTTGCGCATGGAGTACGCGCCGCCCGAGTACGACAACTTGCTGATGTGCGGCTTTGTGGACGATTCACACTCGGTGTTCCCCCTGGCCGCGCTGCAGCCGTGCATGGTCGACAGCTGGGAGCTGTGGAGCGATTTCAAGCCGTTTAGCCAGCGGCCTTTTGGCTTTTCCCCCGTGTGGCTGGGCTATGACCCCAGCCACACGGGCGACAGCGCGGCCCTGGTGCTGGTGGCGCCGCCGGCCAAGCCCGGCGGGCTGCTGCGGGTGCTGCATTTTGAGCAGTTCAAGGGCGCAGATTTTGAGGCCCAGGCCAAGGCGATCAAGGCTGTGTGCCAGCGCTACAACGTGGCCGCCTTGACGGTCGATACCACGGGCATCGGCCAGGGGGTGTTCCAGCTGGTGCAGCAGTTTTACCCGGCAGCGCGCGGCATTAACTACAACGTCGAATCCAAAACCATGCTGGTGCTCAAGGCCCAGCAGGTGATCCAGTCCAAGCGCCTGCAGTTTGACGCGGGCGCCAAGGAGCTGGCCAGCAGCTTCATGGCCATCAAGCGCGAGCTGACGGCCAGCGGCAAGAGCGTGACCTACGCCGCCGGGCGCAGCCAGGAAACAGGCCACTCCGATATCGCCTGGGCCTGCATGAATGCCCTCTCCAACGAGCCTTTGCAAACCGGCACCGGCCTGGCCAGCGCGCAGGGGCAATCCTTTCTTGAAATTTCTGAATGACTTCCATGCACCACTCTCCTGCCGACGCGGCCCCCGCAGCTATCCCCAGCGCACCCGCGCAAGCCTTCACTTTCGACATGGGCGAGCCCGAGCCCGTTTTGGGCGGGCGCAGTGCTTTGCTTGAATATGCCGAATGCCTGCAAAACGGCGACTGGTACGAGCCGCCCGTGAGCCTGGCTGCCCTGGCGCGCCTTTTGCGCGTGGGCGCGCACCACGAGTCGGCGCTGCGCTTCAAGGTCAACGTGCTGGCCAGCACGTTCGAGCCCTCGCGCTGGCTCAGCAGCGCAGCCTTTCGCGCCTTTGCACTCGATTTTTTGGTGCTGGGCAATGCCTACCTGGAGCGGCGCAGCAACCGCCTGGGCGGCCTGCTCGAACTGCGCCACGCGCTGGGTAAGTACGTGCGCCGGGGCGTGCAGGACGGGCGTTTTTTCTTCGTGACGGATCTGCAAAGCCCCCACGAATTTGCCCCCGGCACCGTGCTGCAGCTGCGCGAGCAAGACATCCACCAGGAAATTTACGGCCTGCCGCCCTACCTTGGCGCGCTGCAATCGGCCATGCTGGGCGAATCGGCCACGCTGTTTCGCCGGCGCTACTACAACAACGGATCACACGCCGGCTTCATCCTTTACGTGACCGACGCGGCCCAGGCCCAGGGCGACATCGACAAGATGCGCGAGCAGCTGACCAAGGCCAAAGGCTCTGGCAACTTTCGCAATCTTTTTTATTACGCGCCCAACGGAAAAAAGGACGGCATTCAGCTCATTCCGATCAGCGAGGTGGCTGCCAAGGACGACTTCATGAACATCAAGAACGTCAGCCGTGACGACGTGCTGGCCGCGCACCGCGTACCGCCCCAGCTCATGGGGATGCTGCCCAACAACGTCGGCGGTTTTGGTGACGTGGAAAAAGCTGCCCTGGTTTTTGCACGCAACGAGATCGCCCCGCTGCAGGCCGCCATGGCCAACGCCATCAACACCTGGGCCGGCGCTCCGGCCTGTGCGTTCAAGCCCTACCGGCTACAAGACGATCCTGCTGCTGGCCCCCTTCTTTCTTGACAAATAGAACCAAAGGGGCTACATTAACCCCAGTGGTAGCGCATCCCGCGCAGCCCGACACCCCGCAAGGACGAACACAATGCACGCTATGGACACCGCCAAGATCGAAGCCGAGGTCGGCAAGCTGATCGCAGAAGCTGGCAAGCTTCTGGCCGAAACCAGCAAGCTCAACGCTGAAACCTCCAAACTCAACCGTGAACGCTACTGGTACCCGGTAGCGGTCGGAGCCACCGCCGCCGCCGCGTTGATAGGTGCCACGGCGGCAATTCTCAAAACCTTCCTCTGAATCACGGCCCCCAGCGGGCCTTTTTTACGATGATCGAATACACACCACCGACAGCGCAGCAGCTGCAACGCCTCAAGGAACAGCTGGGCTACACCGGCGAGCAAATGGCCGCGCTGGCCAGCGTCGCCGGTGGCGCGCAGTGGCGCAAGTACACCGGCGGCGAGCAGCCGCGTCAGCTCAACCTGCACATGCTCTTCTTCATCGCTGCACGCCTGAGCCTCGATGCCCCCACGCTGGAGCGCATCGCAGGCAAGATGCACGACATAGGCGCCCACCTCGACGCGCAGGCCCTGGTCACCCCGCCCGCATAACCTGCCCCGCCACATCCCACCCCTGAGCCCGCCACGTGCGGGCTTTTTTTCACCCTCGCGCACCCCTTGCCGTGACCGCAAACGCCCCACAGTGCCCCTCCTGACGCGCCCCAGCCCCCCCGCCAGCCGTCCCTACACCCCGCACCCCCACCCAACCCCCCGGCGCGCGGTTGAGACCCCGCCACACCTGCCCGCTTGATGTGTCGTTTTTGTCGGCAGTGCCGCCCCCGCCCAGCGCAAAGCCTGGCGCGGGCTTGCGCGCGATTTTTGGCTCTTTTTAAGGGAACCTCTAAAAACCGCCAGTTTTCACCCCGAGCCAATCGCAGCGAGGCCACCCTCTCGAATTTGCCCATTTCTTAGGCAATTCAAGCCATTTTGAGCCATTTCCCGCCCCATTTTTCACCCATTGGCCCCTTGCAGACGCACCTGGCTCTTTGATGGCTTGACCTTGAAGAACACATCCACTCCATCTTCCAGGAACCGCGCCAGGCGCTTGAGGTTGTAGCAGGTGGCCATCATGGTCATGGCCACCGTGGCGCGGGCCTGTCCGATGGTGCGGATGATCTTGCCGCCCATGTGGCGCATCTGGGCAAAGGGGTGTTCTACCCGCGCACGGGTCTTGGCGATGCGCTTGTTACGGCCCTTCTGGCAGTCACTCAGGGGTTGGTTGGGCTTGGCCTTGCGCTGGATGTGTTCGCGATAGCCCAGCACTTTGAGCATTTCACTGCGCCGAGCGCCGGGGTAACCCCGGTCGGCATAGACGTCAAGGCTGGTGTTGCCCTCATCGATCACTTCGTCAAAGTGCCTGCTGTCGTGCTCGCTGGCGGTGCCGATGGTCATCTTGCGGATGAACTTGTGTTTGACATCCACGCAGATGCTCAGCTTGTAGCCGTGGTAGCTCTTGCCGTGTTTCTTGGTATGGGTCGCATCCAGGTCTTTCTGTCTGCGCTTGGCTGCGCTCCAGTCTTCGGGGATGTCGCCTTGGTCGAGCTGCTCTTTGTCCTTCTTGGTCAAGTGCTGGATGGGGGCGCTCACCAAGGTGGCATCGATGATCTGCCCGCAGCGCGCCAGATAGCCGTGGCGCAGCAGTTGGTTGTCCATGGCTTGGAACAGCGCCGTCACGCCATCAACGCCCAGGCGCTGTTGGTAGTGCCAGATGGTGTTACGGTCAGGAATGGTGGCGCTGTCCTGCAGCAGGCAAAAACGCCGGTAGCTCATGCGGTCGAGAAGCTGGTACTCGGTCTGCTCGTCGCTGAGCTTGTACAGATGCTTCAAGACTAGGATGCGTACCATCACCTCGGTGGGATACGGTGGACGCCCGCCCCGGCTGGCGTCACCGCGAGGCAGCAGGGTGTCGATGGTCTGTGTGAGCTGGGCAAAGTCAATGTGCCGGGCGATGAGCTGCAGCGGGTCGCCCAGCGATTCGATTTTGCGCTTGTGGGCTGCGTCGGCAAACAGGTCGGGCTTGAGGGCGCTGCGGGCGGGAGGTGGGCTCATGTGGGGATTTTCTGGTTTTTTGTGCAGGCGCTCAGGGAACGACGGGGGTTTTTAGAGGTTCCCTTAAGTGTCGTGATTTGTCGGGTTTTTTCGTCCTGATTTTCACGAAGATGCACCCTGCAAACATGCCCTGGAAGGCGCTTAATCGGGCCGCCAATGTGTTTAATTCCCATGGCCTACGGTATGGCCTACATGAAGCCTAAAAACGCCCGTAAGCCGCGCCATTGCTAGCGCTTCGTCTCTCACAGTCTCCGCCAAAATATTCCTATAACTTGTTGATTTTCAATGGTATTAATGGCATCTCAGCCACCGATCAGCAAATCAATATCAAAAACCGTGGTGCATCCAACACCACGGTTTTTGTCTTTTCAGGCTTTCATCTGTGCTACGCGGGTGTGCAAGTAGCGACTGAAATCCAAGCGATCGATGTACAAACCGAGCCTGTGAATTGCTACCAGTTTTGCTAGCACGCTCAAAGCAAAAAGCCTTGTAAGCTGTTCACTTACAAGGCTTTTTCCATTTTGGCGGAGAGGGTGGGATTCGAACCCACGGTAGTGTTGCCACTACGCCTGATTTCGAGTCAGGTACATTCGACCACTCTGCCACCTCTCCTGCATTCGTGTCGAAGCCTGCGATTCTAGCAGACATTTCACTCTTCTTTATAGCGCCGGCATGGCAGGCAGCACAAGCCCGACTTGCTCGGGTTTTGGGTCCGTTTTATGCTGCTGCGCCTGTACCTTTTACGTACCCCAGCCATTCACAGGATGGTCTTATGCACGAATGCCGCATGTCGGAATCGACCGATACCTCCTCCCTCCCGGCAGTCAGCGCCCTTCTTGGTACGGCCGCAGCGCTCAGTGCCTGCGGCGGGGGTGGTGGGGGCGCAAGCAACCCGCCGCCGGCCCAGCCGCCGACCGCGCCACCGGCAAATCCCCCCACCAACACGCCCCGCACACAACCGAGCTCGGTTCGGGATGCGGCCCGTTTTTTAACCCAGGCCAGCCTGGGCTACAGCCGCACCGATCTTGACGCGCTGGTGCGCGGCAACTCCTACACCGACTGGCTGCAAGCGCAATTTGCCATGCCGCGCAGCAGCGCCCACTTCGACTGGCTGCTGGCCAAAGGCTATGGAGCGGAAACCTACCGCAACAATGCCAAGGGGCTGGACAACACCATCTGGCGCAAGCTCATCGCCAGCCCCGATCTGCTGCGCCAGCGCGTGGTGCTGGCCCTGTCGCAGTTGTGCGTGGTGTCGGTGCTGGGCATCAATGCCCCCTGGCGTCAGTTCATCGTTGCCAATTACCTCGACATTCTGGAGGCCAACGCTTTTGGCAACTACCGCCAATTGCTCGGCCAGATCAGCCTGAGTCCGGCGATGGGCTTTTACCTTACCTACCGGGGCAACACCAAAGCCAACCCCCAAACCGGCAGCGAACCGGACGAAAACTATGCGCGCGAGCTGATGCAGCTGTTCACCATCGGGCTGGTGCAGCTGCAACCCGATGGCAGCGTGCAAACCGCCAACGGCCAGCCTGTGGAAACCTACAAGCAGGCCGACGTCAGCGGCCTGGCCCGGGTGTTCACCGGCTGGGATGTGGACACCAGCGGCTTTGCCAATCCCTATCCACCCGATGTCGCGCGCCGCCCCATGGTGCAAGTCGCCAGCCGCTACGAAAGCGGTGCCAAGAATTTTTTAGGCTCCGCCATCGCAGCCGGAACGGGGGCCATGGAGGCACTCAACAGTGCGCTCGACACCCTGTTCCAACACCCCAACCTGCCGGTGTTTGTGGGCCGGCAAATGATCCAGCGCCTGGTCACGAGCAACCCCAGCCCCGCTTACGTGGCACGCGTAGCCGCCGCCTTTGCCAACAATGGCCAGGGGGTACGCGGTGACATGCAGACCCTGCTGCGCGCCATCTTGCTCGACCCCGAGGCCCGCGACCCCCAGGTGGCCGCAGGCCCGAGCTTTGGCAAGCTGCGCGAACCGGTGGTGCGGCTGCTCAACTGGGCGCGCGCCTACCAGCTCACATCGGTGAGCGACAGCTGGGCCTTGGGCGATCTGTCCGACCCCGGCACGCGCCTGGGGCAAAGCCCGCTGCATTCGCCTTCGGTGTTCAACTTCTTTCGCCCCGGCTACGTGCCACCCAACACGGCATTGGCGGCGCAGGGGCTGGTGGGGCCGGAGTTTCAAATCACTACCGAGGTGTCGGTTGCCGGCTATGTCAATTTCATGCAGCAGGTGATTGCCAGCTCTCTAAGTGGCGATTGGCGGGCCGACTATGGCAGCCTGCTGGCCCTGGCGGGCGACAGCGCCGCCTTGCTGACCGAATTGAATACGGTGCTGGCGGCGGGCAGCCTGTCTGCACCAACCCTGGTGCAAATCCAAACCGCCGTCGATAGCCTGCCCCTGAACGCCACCGACGGTGCGCGCAACCGCGTTTACATGGCGCTGCTGCTGGTGATGGCTGCGCCCGAATACCTCGTGCAAAAGTGAGGCCCACCATGCTGCCCTTCCCCCACCTGCACACGCCCACACAAGCACCCACACAAGCGCCCAACGCCTCACGGCGCAGCTTTTTGCAGCGCGCTGGCCTGCTGTCGGTCGTCGGCAGCGCCGCCCCCTGGGCGCTGTCGCTCTCGGCCATGGCCGAGGCGGCCGCTGCCACGGCGCAAGACTACAAGGCCCTGGTGTGCGTTTTCCTCTACGGTGGCAACGATTACGCCAACACCCTGGTGCCCTACGACCTGGCGAGCTACAACGCCCAGTACGCGCTGCGCAGCAACCTGCGCATCGAGCGCGACGCCCTGGCGCCGCTGCTGCTCACGCCACGCCAGGGGCTCGACGGCGGGCGCCAGTACGCCCTGGCGCCGGGGCTGGAACCGCTGGTGCCGCTGTTCCATGGTGGCCAGATGGCGGTGCTGCTCAACGTCGGCACGCTGGTGCAGCCCACCACGCTGGCGCAGTACCAGGCGCGTTCCGTGCCGCTGCCGCCCAAGCTGTTTTCGCACAACGACCAGCAGTCGTACTGGCAATCAGCCTCCCCCGAAGGGGCCACCTCCGGCTGGGGCGGGCGCATGGGAGATTTTTTTGCCGCCGGCAATGGCAATGCCACTTTCACCAGCATTGGCGTCTCGGGCAACGCGGTGTATCTGTCGGGGCAAAACGCGGCCCAATACCAAGTCACCAGCAATGGCTCCGTCGCCGTTCAGGCCCTGCGCCAACCGCTGCTGGGCAGCAGCACCGGCGCCGCCGTGCTGCAGGCCCTGATGACCAGCCCCCGCAGCCACGTGCTGGAGAACGAATACGTGCGCGTCTGCCAGCGCTCGCTCGATGCCAACGCCCAGCTCACCAGCGCCCTGGCCGGGGTCAGCCTCAGCACCCCTTTCCCCAGCGGAAACAATCTGGCCGACCAGCTCAAGATGGTGGCACGCCTGATTGCGGCGCGCAGCGCGCTGGGGGCCAAGCGGCAGGTGTTCTTTGTCTCCATCGGTGGGTTTGACACGCACGACAGCCTGCTCAAAGTCCACCCCGGCCTGCTGGCCCAGGTCGGCAGCGCCATGGCGGCCTTCTACCAGGCAACGCAGGAGCTGGGGGTGGCGCAGCAGGTGACGAGTTTTACCGCCTCTGACTTTGGGCGCACGCTGGTGAGCAACAGCGACGGCTCCGACCACGGCTGGGGCAGTATGCATTTCGTGCTCGGCGGTGCAGTGCACGGAGCGCAGTTCTACGGCAAGCCCCCGGTGATTGCCAGCGGCGGCCCCGACGACGTCGGCCAGGGCCGGCTGCTGCCCGCATTGGCGGTGGACCAGTACGCCGCCACGCTGGCCCAGTGGATGGGGGTTTCGGCCAGCGACCAGGCGCTGGTGTTGCCCCACCTGGGCCACTACAGCCAGCGCAACCTGGGATTTATGGCGTGAGCTTTTCCAGCCCGCCCATGTAGGGGCGCAACACCTCGGGGATGGTGATGCTGCCGTCGGCCTGCTGGTAGTTCTCCAGCACGGCCACCAGGGTGCGGCCCACGGCCAGACCGGAGCCGTTCAAGGTGTGCACCAGCTCGTTCTTGCCCTGGGCGTTCTTGAAGCGCGCCTGCAGGCGCCGCGCCTGGAAGGCTTCGCAGTTGCTCACCGAGCTGATCTCGCGGTAAGTGCCCTGGGCTGGCAGCCACACTTCGAGGTCGTAGGTTTTGGCGGCGCCAAAGCCCATGTCGCCGGTGCACAGCGCCATCACGCGGTAGGGCAAGCCCAGTTTTTGCAAGATGGCTTCGGCGTGGCCGGTCATTTCTTCGAGTGCGGCGTAGCTGTGCTCGGGGTGCACGATCTGCACCATCTCGACCTTGTCGAACTGGTGCTGGCGGATCATGCCGCGCGTGTCGCGGCCGTAGCTGCCGGCTTCAGAGCGGAAGCACGGCGTGTGCGCCGTCAGCTTGAGCGGCAACTGGGCCTCGGTCAGCAGCACGTCGCGCACGAAGTTGGTCAGCGGCACCTCGCTCGTCGGAATCAGGTACAGCGCGCTGTGGTCTGGCTGGGGCTCGCCTTCCTGGCCGCCTTTTTTGGCGGCAAACAGGTCGCCCTCGAACTTGGGCAGTTGCCCCGTGCCCTTGAGCGACTCGGCATTCACGGCGTAAGGCACGTAGCACTCGGTGTAGCCGTGCTCGGTGGTCTGCACGTCCAGCATGAACTGCGCCAGGGCGCGGTGCAGGCGGGCAATGCCGCCCTTCATGACCGTAAAGCGCGCGCCCGAGAGCTTGACGCCCAGGTCAAAGTCCAGCCCCAGCGCCCCCCCCAGATCGACGTGGTCTTTCACCTCAAAGCCAAATTCCGGCACTTGGCCCCAGCAGCGCACTTGCACGTTGCCGCCCTCGTCGGTGCCCACGGGCACGCTCTCGTGCGGCAGGTTGGGCACGGCCACCAGCATGGCCTGCAGCTCGGCCTGGATCTGCTCCAGACGCGTGGCCGAGCCATCGAGCTCGGTTTTGAGCACGCCCACCTGCGCCTTGGCCGCCTCGGCGCCGTCCTTGTCGCCCTTGCCCATCAACATGCCGATCTGCTTGGACAGCTGGTTGCGCTGCGCCTGCAGCTCCTCGGTGCGCGTCTGCAGCGTTTTGCGCTCGGCTTCCAGGGCCTGGAAGGTGGCCACGTCGAGGAAAGCCTGGGGGGTTTTGCGGGTTTCCAGCCGGGCGATGGCGCTGGCCAGGTCTTTGCGAAGGAGGAGGATATCTAGCATGGGCTCGATTTTAGTGGGCGCTCGCCGATAACATGGCGGCACAGGAGGCAGCGATGTTCTTTGTCTTTGGCCCCGCAGGGCAGGTGTTTCGCGGCAGCGCCGACCAGCTCGGCCAGATCGGGCCGGTGCGGCGCACCCGGCGCGTGCAGGCGCTGCGCACCCACGGCAGCATCGTGCAGCCCCCCGACACCGTCACGCCCGAAGCGAGCGCGCGCCCAGCGCCCGCCCCGCCGTCCCTGCACCAGGACGCCCTCGCCGCCTACACGCAAACCGCGCAGGGCCCGCAGGCGCCGCGCCAGCCCCTGACCCTGGTGCAGGACGTGATGAGCGCGCAGCCGCTGAGCGTGCCGCCCGAGATGATGGTCAACCTCGCCTGGCAACGCCTGGCCGAGCACCAGGTGGGCCAGGCGCCGGTGGTCAACGCCCGGGGCCAGGTGGTGGGCCTGCTGCTGCGCGCCGACATGGCACCACTCGATCTGCTGCCCGAGCCCGGCGCCGTGCAACAGGCCATTGCCCTGGCACGGCGCCCGGTGCACGAGGTCATGATCAGCCCCGTGCCGACGGTCGATGCCCAGGCGCAGCTGCGCCGCGTGGCCCAGGTGCTGCTCGACACCGACCTGCCCGGCCTGCCGGTGACCGATGCCAGCGGCCAGCTGCAGGGCTTCGTCTCGCGCTCGGACATCCTGCGCGCCGTCGCAGGCAACCCGCCGCTGGACCTCTGGAGCGGCGAACCGCCAGCGACTGGATTTTGAAGAAAATGGCCGCCAGCGCTTACCAGACAAGCGCAAGCAGCTATCAATTAAATAGCAATTGAATGGCTACCGAATAGCCACCAGCCCGCCATCAGGCCGTCTCGCCCATCTTCAGCCCCTTGGGTAGGGGGAACTTGAGCGTTTCCTCGATGCCGTCCATCTTGCGCACGGCCACCGCCCCCAGCGCCTTGATGCGCGCAATCACGGCCTGCACCAGCACCTCGGGCGCGGAGGCGCCCGCCGTCAGGCCGACGCGGGCGATGTTGTCAAACCACTCGGGGCGCAGCTCCTCGGCGGAATCGACCATGTAGGCCGGCGTGCCCAGGCGCGCCGCCAGCTCGCGCAGGCGGTTGCTGTTGGAGCTGGTGGGGCTGCCGACGACGATCAGCAAATCCACCTGCGGGCTCAGCAGCTTGACTGCGTCCTGGCGGTTTTGCGTGGCGTAGCAAATGTCCTGCTGCTTGGGCTCGCGGATGCGCGGAAAGCGCGCGCGCACGACGGCGGTGATCTGCGCCGCATCGTCCACGCTGAGCGTGGTTTGCGTCACCACCGCCAATTTTTCGGTCTGCGCCGGCTGCACGCGGGCCACGTCGGCCACGTCTTCCACCAGGTGGATGCCGCCGTCGAGCTGGCCCATGGTGCCTTCGACCTCGGGGTGCCCCTTGTGGCCAATCATGATGAACTCGTAGCCCTCCTTGGCCAGCTTGGCGACCTCGACGTGCACCTTGGTCACCAGCGGGCAGGTGGCATCAAAAATCGTAAAGCCGCGTTCGCGCGCCTCGCGCTGCACGGCCTGGCTCACGCCGTGGGCGGAGAACACCAGCGTTGCGCCCGCCGGCACCTCGGCCAGCTCCTCGATGAAAATCGCGCCCTTGGCCTTGAGGTCGTTGACGACGTAGGTGTTGTGCACGATCTCGTGGCGCACGTAAATGGGCGCACCAAACTTGGCCAGGGCGCGCTCGACGATCTCGATCGCCCGGTCCACCCCGGCGCAAAAGCCGCGCGGTTCGGCCAGCAGGATCTCCTGCGGCGTGTTCATCACAGCACCCCGATGAGCTGCACCTCGAAGGTCACCGGCTGGCCCGCCAGCGGGTGGTTGAAGTCAAACAGCACCGCGCCATCGTCCCGCACCTGCAGCACGGCGCCGGCGTAGCTGCCGGCGCCGTTGGGGGCCGGGAACTCGACCACGTCGCCCACCAGGTACTCCTCGTCGGGGTCGCCAAACTCATTGAGCAGCTTGCGCGCCACCCACTGCTGCATGTCCGGGTTGCGCTCGCCAAACGCCTCGCCGGCGAGCAGGGTGAAGCTCGCGCGCTCGCCCTCGCTCATGCCCAGGAGGCGCTGCTCCATCGCCGGCGAGAGCTCGCCCGTGCCCAGCGACAGCGTCGCCGGCTTGTCGTCAAAAGTGTTGATGACATCGCCCTGCGGGCCCGACAGGCGGTAGTGCAGGGTGAGGAAAGAGCCGTTTTGCACGGTGGCGGGGGCGTTGCTGGTGGTCATGGGAGTCCCTTTAAACTGCCGCGATTCTAAAAAACCGGGGATACCCGTACTGTCCATGCCCCTCAAAGACTTGCCCAAGCAGGCCCAGCCGCGCGAAAAACTCCTCGCGCGCGGCCCCGGCGCGCTCAGCGACGCCGAGCTGCTGGCCCTGCTGCTGCGCACCGGCATCCAGGGCAAGGGCGTGCTGCAGCTGGCGCAGGAGCTGCTCGCGCCGCCCGCCAGCGGCGGCCTGGGCGGCATCGCCGGGCTGCTGCACGCGGGCGCAGCCGAGCTCGCCCGCATCAAGGGCCTGGGCCCGGCCAAGCGCGCCGAGCTGCTGGCCGTGCTCGAACTCGCGCGCCGCGCCCTGGCGCAGCAGCTGCAGGAGCGCCCCGCCCTGGACAGCCCGCAGGCCGTGCGCACCTACCTGCAGCTGCACCTGGCGCACAAGGGGCACGAGGTGTTTGGCGCCCTGTTCCTCGACAGCCAGCACCGCCTGATCGCCTTCGAGGCGCTGTTTCGCGGCACGCTGACGCAAACGAGCGTCTACCCGCGCGAAGTCGTGCTGCACGCGCTGCAGCACCAGGCCAGCGCCCTGGTACTGGCGCACAACCACCCCAGCGGCAACGTCACCCCCAGCAGCGCCGACCAGGCACTGACGCACACCCTGCGGGCCGCGCTGGCGCTGATCGACGTGCGCGTGCTCGACCACGTCATCGTCGCCCCCGGCGCCACCCTGTCCATGGCCGAACAAGGACTGCTATGAAACCACCCCTGCTCGCCAGCGCCCTGCTCGCGCTGCTGGCGGCCTGCGCGCCGCTGCCGCGCCAGGCGCCAGCGCCCACCGCCGCAGCCCCGGCACAGCTGCGCGTGATCGGCGTGCAGACGCTCGACTTTTCCACCCGCTACGCCGACACCCTGGTCGGCGGCCTCTCGGGCATCGACTACGACCCGGTGCAGCAGCGCTACATCGCCATCAGCGACGACCGCGCCACGCACGACCCGGCCCGCGCCTACACCCTGGCGCTGCACTACAGCGCCAGCGCCCTGGAGCCCCCGCGCTGGACCGGCGTGCGCTTTTTGCAGCACGACAGTGGCCAGCGCTTTGCACCGCAGCACCGCGCCATCGACGGCATGGACGTGCCCGACGCCGAAGCCGTGCGCTGGCTGCCCGGCAGCAGCGACTTCCTCTGGAGCAGCGAAGGCGACTTCCGGCGCGGCTTTGGCCCGCAGCTGCGGCGCAGCCGCTGGCACGATGGCAGCGTGCAGCGCCACTACCCACTGCCACAGAGCTTCACCCCCGACCCGCAAAAACGCCAAGGCCCGCGCGCCAACGGCACGCTCGAAGGCATCGCCCTCACGCCCGATGGCCGCAGCGCCTGGCTTGCCATGGAGCTGCCCTGGTGGCAAGACGGCGCCCGCGCCAGCCCGAGCGACCCCGGCGCGCCGGTGCGCCTGACCGCCATCGACCTCGCCAGCGGCGACGCGCTGCGCCAAATCGCCTACCAACCCGACGCCGTGCCGCAGCAGCCCCTGGTGCAGTGGGGCCAGTACCTGCAAGGCGTGAGCGAAATCCTGGCCGACGGCCCGCACCACCTGCTGGTGCTCGAACGCGCCTACAGCCTGGGCCAGGGCTTTCACGCCCGCCTCTACCGCATCGACACGCGCCAGGGCAGCAACACCCTGGCGCTGCCCGCGCTGCGCCCGGGCAACCACGAGGTGGCGCCCAAGACCCTGGTGGCCGACCTGGCCGACCTCGGCCTGGGCAGCATCGACAACCTCGAAGGCATGACCTGGGGCCCGGACCTGCCCGGCGGCGGCTGCGTGCTGATCCTGGTGAGCGACAACAACTTCAACCCCGCGCAGCGCACCCAGTTCATCGCCGCCCAGTACCTGCCGCCGGGCCAAGACCCGGCGCAGTGCCAGCGTATGCCTGCGCCATGAAGCCCGCCCCCCTCACCGCCCACAGCCTGCAGGCGCTGCAGCCCCTGCGCCGCGCCCTGGCAGCGCAGCAAGCCCAGGCGGCCGAACGCGCTGCTGCCGAACGCGCCGCCGCCGCCGCTGCGGCGCGCGAGCGCCAGCTGTTTGCGCACAGCGTCGGCCCGGTGCACACGCTCAAAGGCGAAGCCAACCGCCACCACAGCGCACCGCCAGCGCCCAGCCCCCGCCCCCTGCAGCACGAACTCGACATCGCCCGGGTGCTGCAGGAGGCGATGAGCGATGAGTTTGACGTCAGCACCCTGCTCGACGTGGACGACCAGCTGAGCTTTCGCCGCCCCGGCATCGGCCTGGACGTGACGCGCAAGCTGCGCGCGGGCACCTGGAGCATCCAGCGCCAGCTCGACCTGCACGGCCTGCGCCGCGACGAGGCGCGCGAGGCCCTGGGCCAGTTCATCCGCCTGGCGCACCGCACCGGCCTGCGCTGCGTGCGCATCGTGCACGGCAAGGGCCTGGGCTCGCCCGGCAAGCAACCCGTGCTCAAGGGCCGGGTGCAGTCCTGGCTGGTGCAGAAAAAAGAGGTTCTGGCCTTCGTGCAGGCGCGCCCGGCCGATGGCGGCGCCGGCGCACTGGTGGTGCTGCTGGCGCCGGGGCGCCAGCGCTAAAAAACCAATGAAATAGGCTGCTAGCGCTTATTTATCAAGCGCTAGCAGCTATGCTTTTTATAGTGATTTGAACGTTTGATAGCCCGCTCCCCGTCAACACTTCACGCGCTGCAATCGCCTTGGCTGCTCTTGGGTTTAATAATACATTGACTGCAATTGCAGTCCATAATATAGACAACGACTGTTATTACACACACAATAACCCGTACCACGTTACGGCCCAGCCGCTTCCTGCTGCCTTGCAACGGCGGGCTCCACTCCTGCGGGAAATCCATGAAATATGACGAATCCCTGCGCACGCCTGAAGTCCGCCTGAAAGAGGCAGAGCAGGTGGGCGCCCAGCTGCGCACACTGCGCATTGCGCGCGGCATGACCCAGAGTGAGACGGCAGCGCGCGCTGGTGTTTCGCGCTCCACGGCGGTGCTGCTGGAGCAGGGGGATGAAAGCCGCACGCTCTCGCAGGTTCTGCGCTACTTGCACGCCCTGGAGCCCGGGCTGACCTTGGCTGGCTTGCTGAAAGACCAGTCGGCTGCCGTGCGCGTCTTCAATGAAGCGCCCCGCGTCCAGCGCGTCCACAAGCCCAAGGCAAGCACTGGACGCAAGGCTGAAAAGGACCCGTATGACTTCTGACCGCCACCCCTATGCCCGTCCTCCCCGTGACGTTTTCGTGTTCGCACACGTGGCGGACGAGCATGGCACTGACTTCGTGCCAGCGGGTTCGCTCGAAGGCGCAAACACCACGCAACCGGTTTTTGTCTACGGCAAGCGCTACGTGCAGCGCCCCTACGCAGTCGAGATGGATCCCGTCGCCTTGCCACTGAAGGACGAGGCGGGCGGCGCCAAGCGCTTTGTCTTGGCGGGGCTCACGGAGTTCGGGGGTATCCGCGACGCGGCCCCGGATGCCTGGGGGCGCAGGGTCATTGAGAACAAGCTCAAGGTGGCTGCCAACAAGCTGCCGGAGGTGGCCTATCTCTTGGAAGCGGGCTCAGACCGGGTGGGCGCCTTGGATGTGCGCCCTCAGCGGGACTCCCAGGCTACGGCCCCGGTAGCTGCCGAGATGGACCTGGCACGCCTTCTGGAGGCAGCAGACCGCATCGAGAATGAGGAATACGTCGGGGCAGACCTCGCCATCTACTTCAGCAGCCTTGGCAGCGCTGGCGGCGCGCGTCCCAAGGCCTGCGTGCGCACCGCAGACGGTGTGCTTTGGCTCGCCAAATTCCCATCCAAGTCAGACCGCGCCTGTAACGCTGTCCTCGAAGCTGGTGCATTGGAGCTGGCGCGTGCTGCGGGGCTTCGTGTGCCGCCCGTAGAGGTCAAGCAGGTGGGCGATGCCAAGGTGCTGTTCATCCGGCGATTCGACCGCTACTGGGCAGCGCCTGGGGTCGTGCCTGCCCCCGACAAAGAAAGTTGGGAGCCGTTGGAAGGGCCTAGAGGCCAGCAGTCTATCGAAGGCCGCATAGGTTTTTGCTCGGCGCTCACGCTCATGGGCATGGATGAGCACGAAGCAACACGCAGCTCCTACAAAGCCCTGGCAGAGCAAATGCGTGCCCGCGCGCTTCCCAGGTACCTCGCGCGGGACTTGCGCGAGCTGTTCAAGCGCCAGGCGCTCAACATCTTCGTCACCAACACGGATGACCACTTGCGCAATCACGGCTTCCTGTACCAGGTCGCAGCCAAAGGATGGACCCTCAGTCCACTCTATGACGTGCTCCCCATGAGCGTCGTTGCCCAGGAACGGATGCTGCATTTGGAGGTGGGGGAAAGAGGCAGGCTCGCCACCCTGGACAACATGATGACCCACTGGGCTGTGTACTTTTCGAGCAGGGTGGAGGCGCTGAAGGCGCTGCACGAGGTGTGGTTGGTGGCCCGTGCGTGGAAGCCGTTTTTTGAGCAGTTCGGTGCCTCTCCAAAGGACATGGCATACCTGGAGGGGGCCATTCGGGGGGTGAGCCAAATTGCATCTCCAGCGCTTGAGAAGACGCTACGGGGCTTCAGCGCTTGATCGCCAACACCAGCACCCCTGCCGCCACCAGCGCCACGCCCAGCCACTCGCGCGGGTTCAGGCGTTCGCCCAGAAAGGCCCAGGCGAACAGGGCCACCAGCACCAGGCTGAATTTGTCCACCGGCGCCACCTGCGAGGCGGGCCCCAGCTGCAGGGCGCGGAAGTAGCACACCCACGAGGCGCCCGTGGCCAGGGCCGAGAGCACCAAAAACACCCAGGTGCGCGCGGGCAGCTGCAGCGGGTTGCTCCACTGCCCCGTGCCCAGCACAAACGCCGTCAACACCAGCACGATGACCACGGTGCGCACCAGCATCGCCAGATCGGCGTTGACCCCGGCGATACCCACCTTGGCAAAAATCGCCGTCAGGGCGGCAAACACGGCCGACCAAGCAGCCCAGAAAAACCACGATGCGTTTGACACGGCAAGCTCCCTCTCGCCAACAAATTTGAATCAAAACCGCCTGTAACGCTCATAGAACAAGCGCTAGCAGCTATCAAAACAAGAGCATTAACGCCGCTCCAGCGTCTGCTCCCAGTCGGGGTTGGGCGCGCCCTGGCCGGCGCGCTGCTGGTGGCGCGAGTTGGCGCGCCAGATGCCGCCGGCCCAGCCGCATTCGGGCTGCTGGCTGTACCAGAACCACTGGCCGTCGGCGTCCTGCGCCAGCCAGTCAAAACCTTCGGGGGCCTGTGGCCAGGCGGGTTTGCCGTTGTTTTGGGTGTCCATCGTTATTCCTGTAGCGCCTGGCGCAGCGTCTGCACCACGGGGCGGCGCAGCACGCCGCGCAGGCCCCACCAGCCGGCGAGCAGCGCCAGCAGCGCACCCGCCAGGCTGCCGGCCAAGGGCACCCAGGGGCGCACCGTCCAGGCAAAGTCAAATACGTAGTGCGCCAGCAGCCAGCCGATGAGCACGGCCACGCTGCTGGCCAGGGCGCCAGCGAGCAGGCCCACGCCGGCGAGTTCGGCGCGCTGCACCTGGCGCAGCAGGCGGGCCCGGGCCCCCATGGCGCGCATGATGGCGAACTCGCGCGCGCGCTGCTCGCGCGTGGCGGCCACGCTGGCAAACAGCACCACCAGGCCCGCCGCGAGCGTGAAGGCGAACAAAAATTCGACCGCCCGCACCACCTGCGCCAGCACCGTCTGCAGCTGCGCCACGGTGGCGCCCATATCGACGTTGGTGACGTTGGGAAAGCGTTGCACCAGGGCGTTGTCAAACCCCGGCTGCATGGGCGCGCGGTAGGCGGCAAGGTAGGTGGCGGGCACTTCGGGCATGGCGGCGAGCGGGTACATGACGAAGAAGTTGGCGTGCAGCGAGCTCCAATCGACCTTGCGCAAGCTGGTGATGCGCGCCTCGCTGG
The DNA here is from genome assembly GCF_011303755.1 of Acidovorax sp. HDW3. Lineage (NCBI taxonomy): Bacteria > Pseudomonadati > Pseudomonadota > Betaproteobacteria > Burkholderiales > Comamonadaceae > Acidovorax > Acidovorax sp. HDW3. Next base: position 2,300,092 of record NZ_CP049885.1, read on the forward strand.
TCACGCCGGCAACGTCAAAGCGCAGCCGGTCGCCCAGGTGCAGGCCCAGGGTTTTGGCAATGCCCTCCTCCACGCTCACGGCGCCGGCCTCGCCCGCCTGCCAGGCGCCGGCAACGACCTGGTTGTGCGCCGGCGCCTGCGCGGCGTAGGAGAGGTTGAACTCGCGCTCGACCAGGCCCCGGGCGCGCTCGTCGGCGTAGTCCTGCGGGCCGATGGCGCGGTCGTTCACGGCCACCAGCCGGCCCCGGAACATGGGGTACCAGTCGTACTGCGCCACGCCCGAGCGCTCCAGCTGCTGGCGAAAGTCCTGCGCCTGGTCGGGCTGGATGTTGATGACGAAGCGGTTGGGCGCGTCCGCTGGCGTGGCCTGCTGCCAGCTGGCGATGAGGTCGGTGCGCAGCAGCACCAGCAGCACCAGCGCCAACAGACCCAGCGCCAGGCTCACGACCTGCACCACGGCGTAGCCCTGGCGCGCGGCGAGCTGGCGCGTGGCCAGCACCAACCAGGGCGGCGCCGTGGCCTCGGGCACGCTGCGCCGCAGCAGGCGCAGCGCCACCCAGGCGAGCAGGGCGAACAGCAGCGCGGCGCCGGCAAAGCCGCCGACGGCGATCAGGCCCAGGCGCAGGTCGCGGCTCACGGCCAGCAGCAGGGCGCCAAAACCAGCCAGGCCCAGCACCACAGTGGCGAACGACGCGGGCCGCAGCGCGCCCAGGTCGCGCCGCAGCACGCGCAGCGGCGGCACCTGCGCCAGCTGCAGCATGGGCGGCAGGCCAAAGGCGAGCAGCAGCGTCATGCCCACGCCCAGGCCCAGCAGCAGCGGCCAGGCGCTGGGCGGGGGCAGGCCCTCGGGCACCAGGCCGGCGAGCAGCAGGGCAAAGCCAAAGTGCACGCCGTAGCCCAGCAGCAGGCCCAGGCTGCTGGCGAGCAGGCCAACGCCGGCAAATTCGAGTGCGTAGGCGCCAGCGATGCGCCGCTGCGCCAGGCCGAGCACGCGCAGCAGGGCGGCGCTGTCGAGGTGTTCATTGGCAAAGCCGCGCGCCGCCAGCGCCACGGCCACGGCCGAGAGCAGCGCCGCCAGCAGCGCCACCAGGTTCAGGAATTGCTGCGCGCGTTCGAGCGTCTGGCGCATTTCCGGGCGGCCGGTATCGAGCGTTTCCAGGCGCAGGCCGCGCAGGCCACTGCCCTCGATCTCGGCCTGCGCCCAGCGGCTGTAGCGCTGCACGGCGGCAGCCTCGCCGGCCACGGCGAAGCGGTAGCCGATGCGGCTGGCGGGCTGCACCAGGGCGGTGGCGGCCAGGTCGTGCGCGTTGAGCAGCACGCGCGGGGCAAAGCTGAGCACGCCCGCGCCCCGGTCCGGTTCAAAGGTGAGGATGCGCGCCACGCGCAGGCGGGCGTCGCCCAGCAGCAGCGCGTCGCCCACAGCCAGGCCCAGGGCCTGCAGCAGGGCGGCATCGACCCAGACCTCGCCCGGGGCGGGAATGGTGTCGGTCGGCTGGCCCGGCGCCTCGGCGCTGGCGGCCACCTGCAGGCGCCCGCGCAGCGGGTAGCCCGGGGCCACGCTCTTGAGCGCCACCAGGCGGCTGGCGCCGCCCTGCGCCTCGGGCGCGCGCGCCATGGTGGGAAAGCCCAGCGTGCTGCTGCTGCGCAGACCCAGGCGGGCGGCCTCGGCGCTGAAGGCGGCGGGCGTGGGCTGGTCGCTGGCGAGCACGGCGTCGCCGCCGAGCAGCTGGCGGGCGTCGCGCGCCAGGGCGCCTTGCAGGCGGTCGGCAAAAAAACCCACCGCCGTCAGCGCCGCCACGGCCAGGGTCACGGCCACCAGCACCAGGCGCAGCTGGCCAGCGCGCAGATCGCGCCAGAGGTTGCGCCAGGCAAGGTGCAAGATCGAGGGGTTCATGGTGTTTTATGGCTCCAGCGCTTACCAGGCAAGCGTGAACAGCTATGAATTAAATAGCAAATCAAACGTAGCGCAATGCCGTCGGCGGGCGGCACAGGGCCCACAGCTGCATTCGGGCTTCGCGCGCGAGCTGCAGCGCCAGCGCCGTGGGGGCGGAGATGGTGGCAAAGACGGGTACCTGCAGCCGCGCCGATTTGCGCACCAGCTCATAGCTGGTGCGGCTGGTCATGACGACGAAGCCGGGCTCGCCCAGGCGGCCGCTGCGCGCCAGGCGGCCAAAGAGTTTGTCGAGCGCGTTGTGCCGGCCCACGTCTTCGAGCACCTCGGTCAACTCGCCCGCCGGCGTGGCCCAGCCGGCGGCGTGCAGCGAGCCGGCGTGGGCGTTGAGCGCCTGGCGCGAGGCCAGGGTGGCAAACGGGCGCAAGATGGTGGCGCCGTCGAGCGCCGCGCACCAGGGGGCGGGCGCCAGCGGCGGCGGGTGCAGGTCCAGGGCCTGCAGGCTGTCGATGCCGCAGACGCCGCAGCCGGTGCGCCCGGCCAGGGTGCGCCGGCGGTCTTTGAGGCGCATGAAGTGGCGCGGCGCGATCTCCAGGTGCACGGCGTAGCTGGCGTCGGGCGTGCCCGGGGCGTGCGCCTGCAGCTGCAGGTCGCGGCAGTCGCCGGGCTGCTCGACGATGCCTTCGCTGAGCGCAAAGCCAATCGCAAAGTCTTCCAGGTCCTGCGGCGTGGCCATCATCACGGCGTGCGAGATGCCGTTGAACACGAGTGCCACCGGCACCTCGGCGGCCACGTCGCAGGCCAGTTCTGGCGCCTGCAGCTGCGCGCCCTGCCAGTGCTGCACCGCCACGCTCGACAGCGGTGCCCCCGCCGGCGCAGCGCCGGCCAGGCGGCAGGCCGCATCAGGTATTTCATTCATCCACATGCGCGCACCATACCAGCGCCTTGCACAGAGTTTGCTTTGGCGCAACAACTATGCGGCCTACCAGTCGGGTATCGGCGCGGCATCAGGTTCACGTCAGTCCGGTGTGCCTATGATCCGCGCCTTTTGCAAAAACCGGGGCCACGCCCTTGCGCGTAATCCCTGTAGCCCCAGCCCCGACATGCCACGAACATGCCGGGGCACATAACAAGCACCCACGATAGGAGGTTCCTTCATGGACATGAACCGCCGGCACTTCTTCCGCATGAGCGGAGCGGGCCTGGTGGGCTCAAGCCTGGTGGCGCTGGGCTTTTCGCCCGCCACCGCCTTGGCCGAAGTGCGCCAGTACAAACTGGCCGCCACCAAAGTCACGCGCCAAACCTGCACCTATTGCTCCGTCGGCTGCGGCCTGCTGATGCATTCGCTCGGTGATGGTTTGAACGTCAAATCCAAGCTCATCCACGTCGAGGGCGACCCGGACCACCCGGTCAACCGGGGCACGTTGTGCCCCAAGGGCGCGGGCCTGCTGGACTTCGTCAACAGCCCCAACCGCCTGCAGTACCCCGAGTACCGCGCCCCCGGCTCGACCGAGTGGAAGCGCATGGGCTGGGACGACGCGCTCACCCGCATCGCCAGCTTGATGAAGCAAGACCGTGACGCCAACTTCCAGGCCAAGACGGATGATGGCCTCACGGTCAACCGCTGGCTCACCACCGGCATGTTGGCCGCCTCGGCCGCCAGCAACGAGGCTGGCTACATCACCTACAAGGTCGCCCGCTCCTGGGGCATCCTCGCGTTCGACAACCAAGCCCGTGTCTGACACGGCCCGACGGTGGCAGGTCTTGCCCCGACGTTTGGCCGTGGTGCGATGACGAACCATTGGGTCGACATCAAGAACGCGGACGTTATTTTGATCATGGGCGGCAACGCCGCCGAAGCGCACCCCTGCGGCTTCAAGTGGGTGACCGAAGCGAAGGCGCACAACAAGGCGCACTTCATGGTGGTCGATCCGCGCTTTAACCGCTCGGCAGCCCTGGCCGATTTCTACGCCCCGATCCGTTCGGGCTCAGACATCGTGTTCCTCGGCGGCATCATCAATTACCTGCTGACGCACGACAAAATCCACCACGAGTACGTGCACAACTACACGGACTTCAGCTTCATCGTGCGCGATGACTTTGAATTCGTGGACGGCATCTTCTCGGGCTACAACGAGGAAAAGCGCCAGTACGACAAAAAGAGCTGGGACTACGAGCTGGGCGAAGACGGTTTCGTCAAGACCGATGCCACGCTACAGCACCCGCGCTGCGTCTACCAGCTGCTCAAAAAGCACTACGAGGGCTACACCCCGGAGAAGGTCGAGAGCGCCTGCGGCACGCCCAAAGACAAGTTCCTGCACGTATGCGAACAGTTCGCCAGCACGGCCGTCGCCGGGCGCGCGGCCACCATCATGTACGCGCTGGGCTGGACGCAGCACTCGATCGGCGCGCAGATTCTGCGCTGCGCCGCCATGGTGCAGCTTCTGTGCGGCAACATCGGCGTCGCCGGCGGCGGCATGAACGCGCTGCGCGGGCACTCCAACATCCAGGGCCTGACCGACCTGGGGTTGATGAGCAACACCCAGCCGGGCTACCTCACGCTGCCGGGCGAGAAGGAGCAGGACTACGGCGCCTACATCGCCGCGCGCACGCAAAAGCCGCTGCGCGCGGGCCAGATGAGCTACTGGCAGAACTACGGCAAGTTCCACGTCAGCCTGATGAAGTCGCTCTTTGGCAAGGCGGCCACGGCGCAGAACAACTGGGCGTTTGACTACCTGCCCAAGCTCGACAAGCAGTACGACATGCTGCAAGTCTTCCAGCTCATGAACGAGGGCAAGGTCAACGGCTACATCGCGCAGGGCTTCAACCCCATCGCCTCGCTGGCCAACAGCGTGCGCGTGCGCGACGGCCTGTCCAAGCTCAAGTTCCTGGTCGTCATGGACCCGCTGGCGACCGAGACGTCCGAGTTCTGGAAGAACTACGGCGAGTTCAACGACGTCAAGACCGAGGACATCCAGACCGAAGTCTTTCGCCTGCCCACCACCTGCTTTGCCGAGGAAGAGGGCGCCGTCGTCAGCTCCTCGCGCGTGCTGCAGTGGCACTGGAAGGCGGCCGAGCCCCCGGGCGAGGCCAAGACCGACGTCGCCATCATGGCCGCGCTGCACCACCGCCTCAAAGCCTTGTACGAGAAGGACGGCGGCGCCTTCCCCGACCCCATCGTGAACCTGGACTGGAAGTACTCCGAAGCCGAGCACCCCAGCTCGGAGGAAATCGCCAAGGAGTACAACGGCAAGGCTTTGGTCGATCTGCTCGACCCCAAGGACCCGGCCAAGGTGCTGCGCCCGGCGGGCCAGCAGGTCAGCGGCTTTGGCGAGCTGCGCGACGACGGCTCCACCGCCTGCGGCTGCTGGATTTACGCCGGCGCCTGGACACAGGCGGGCAACCAGATGGCGCGGCGCGACAATTCCGACCCCACCGGCATCGGCAATACGCTGAACTGGGCCTGGGCCTGGCCGGCCAACCGCCGCGTGCTCTACAACCGTGCCTCGGCCGACGTGCAGGGCAAGGCCTTCAACCCCCGGCGCAAGCTGGTGGAGTGGAACGGCAAGAGCTGGGGCGGCGCCGACGTGCCCGACATGGGGCTGACGCTGGCGCCCGAGACCGGCGCCGGGCCGTTCATCATGACGCCCGAGGGCGTGGCGCGCTTCTTTGCGCGCAAGGGCCTGAACGAAGGGCCCTTCCCCACGCACTACGAGCCGTTTGATACGCCGCTGGGCTACAACCCGATGTACCCGGAGAACCCGAAGGCGACCTCGTCGCCGGCGGCGCGCGTGTTCAAGCACATCTGGGAAACATTTGGCAGCGCCAAGGACTACCCGCATGTCGGCACCACGTACCGCCTGACGGAGCATTTCCACTACTGGACCAAGCACTCGCTGCTCAACGCCACCACCCAACCCGAGCAGTTCGTCGAAATCGGCGAGGCCCTGGCCAAGGAGATGGGCATCGTGGCGGGCGACAAGGTCAAAGTCAGCTCCAAGCGCGGCACCATCAAGGCCGTGGCGGTGGTCACCAAGCGCATCAAGCCGATGCAGATCGAGGGCCGTGCCATCCACCACGTCGGCATCCCCATCCACTGGGGCTTCAAGGGTGTGACCAAGCCGGGCTACCTGGCGAACACGCTCACGCCGTTTGTGGGCGACGGCAACACCAACACGCCGGAGTTCAAGTCCTTCCTCGTGAAGGTCGAGAAGGCATAAGGAAAGGCGTACACGATGTCATTGCAATCCCTCGATATCAAGCGCCTGTCGGCCACGACCACGCCTGCGCCGCAGGCGCGCTCGGCCCCAGCCGGCGAAGTCGCCAAGCTGATCGACGTCTCCAAGTGCATAGGCTGCAAAGCCTGCCAGACGGCCTGCCAGGAATGGAACGAGTTGCGCCAGGAGCCCGGTACCAACCACGGCACCTACGCCAACCCCAACGACCTGAGCGCCAACTCGTGGACCGTCATGCGCTACCACGAGCACGACAACGAGCAGACCGGCAACCTCGAATGGCTGATCCGCAAGGACGGCTGTATGCACTGCGAGGACCCGGGCTGCTTGAAAGCCTGTCCCTCGCCCGGCGCCATCGTGCAGTACGCCAACGGCATCGTGGACTTCCATGAGGAGAAGTGCATCGGCTGCGGCTACTGCGTCACCGGCTGCCCGTTCAACGTGCCGCGCATTTCGCAAAAGGACCAAAAAGCCTACAAGTGCACGCTGTGCTCGGACCGCGTCGCCGTCGGCCAGGAGCCCGCCTGCGTCAAGACCTGCCCCACCGGCGCCATCGTCTTTGGCACCAAGAAGGCCATGCTCGACCACGCCGAGACGCGCATCACCGACCTCAAGGAACGCGGCTACGCCCAGGCCGGGCTGTACAACCCGGCGGGCGTGGGCGGCACGCACGTCATGTACGTGCTGCACCACGCCGACCAGCCGCAGCTCTACAGCGGCCTGCCCGCCGACCCGCAGGTGAGCAACGCCGTGCGCCTGTGGAAGGGCGTCTCCAAGCCGCTGGCCATGGCAGCGCTGGGCGCTGCCGCGCTCGGTGGGCTGTTCCACTACATCACCAAAGGCCCCAACGACGTTTCCAGGGAACTGGAAAAAGAGATGGAAGAGCAAGACCGCCAAGCTGAAAAGGAGGGCCAGCCATGAGACGCAACCCCCGCGACCTGCAGCGCTACAACGCCAGCGAGCGCGCCAACCACTGGCTGGTGGGCATCTGCTTCATCCTGCTCGCGCTCTCGGGCCTGGCGTTTTTCCACCCGGCGCTGTTTCCACTCACGCAGCTCTTTGGCGGCGGGCCCTGGACGCGCATCCTGCACCCGTACATCGGCGTCGTCATGGCGCTGGCGTTCGTGAGTATGTTCTTTCGCTTCTGGCGCCTGAACATCATCGAGGCGCGCGACAAGGAGTGGCTCAAAAACGTCAACAAGATGATCGACGGCAACGACCACGACATGCCCGAACAGGGCAAGTACAACGGCGGCCAGAAAGTCCTGTTCTGGGCCCTGGTGCTGTGCATGGTGGCGCTGAGCTGCTCGGGCGTTCTCATGTGGCGCGCCTGGTGGACGCCGCCCATCGCCCTGGCGCGCCTGGGCTCGCTCGTGCACGCCGGCGCCGCCGTGGGCATGATCGGCCTCATCATCATGCATGTCTACGCCGCCATTTGGACGCGTGGCACCATCCGCGCCATGATGTACGGCACCGTCACCCGCGCCTGGGCCAAGCAGCACCACCGGGGCTGGTACCGCAAGGTCACCGGGGATAACCGCTAACCGCGACCCTCGCCCCACCCGCCTGCCGCCGGTCGCACGCCTGCCCCGGCGGCAGTTTTTTTATGTAGCCCCTGCCCTCCCATGCAACGCATCCTCCAACCCGGCGACATCGAAGCCCTGGACCACACCCAGCCGCCGCGCATCCGCCTGCCCCAGCCCGCCAGCCTGTTTGCCGAGCGCGCCGCCCGCCTGGCGCAAAAGGCCCAAGGCCACCCGATTGGCGAGTACCTGCAGTTCCTCGCCCGCCTGGTGCGCGCCCAGCAGCAGGCCGCAGGCACGGTGCAGACCGCCGCGCCCGACCCGGCCCTGATCGCACGCGCGCAGCAGCATTCGATGCCGCTGCTGCCCGCTGCCGAGCACATCCCGACCGAATGGCAAGGCGTGCTCGACCAGCTGCTCACCACCCTCAAAAATGAAGAAAATCTGGCTCTAGCGCCCGTCCTGAGCGCGCTAGCAGCTATGAATTTTGAAGCACGCCAAGCCCTGGCGCGGCGCGTGCTGCTGGGCCTTCTGACCGAGCCCGGCGACCTCGCCGCCGCCCCCATCGCCATGGCCGCGCTGCAGGTGGTGTTTGCCGACCGCGCCAGCCGCCTGCAAGAGCGCGACATCCCCTACACCGACCCGGCCACCGTCTGCCCGGTATGCGCCAGCGCCCCCGTGGCCAGCGTGCAGCGCATCGGCGCTCGTGCAGACGGGCTGCGCTTTCTGCACTGCGGCACCTGCGCCACCGAGTGGCATATGGTGCGCGTCAAGTGCAGCCACTGCGAATCGACCGAAGGCGTGCGCTACCAGGGCCTGGAGGGCGCCAGCGGCACGGACGAGAGCGTGCTGGCGGAAACCTGCGACCAGTGCCACCACTACCGCAAGATCGCCCACCAGGACAAAGACCCCCTGGCCGAGCCCCTGGCCGACGACCTCGCCAGCCTGATGCTGGACCTGCTCATGGCCGAGACACCCTACGCCCGCGCCAGCCTCAACCCGCTGCTGCCCATGGCCGAGGCAGAGAGCGCCCCAGCCCCCAGCACGGCCACGCCATGAGCGCCGCCGCCCGCCTGCCCAGCGTCGATAAGGTACTGGGCCAGCCCAGCGTGCGCGCCCTGGCGGCGCAGTACGGCGCCAGCGCCACCACCGCCGCCGTGCGCCAGCAGCTCGATGCCCTGCGCCCCGCCGCCCTGGCCGGGGCGCTGAGCGCCGCGCAGCTCACGCCCGAGGCCATCGCGCCGCAGGTGCAGGCCCTGCTGGCGCAGCGCTTTGCGCCGCGCCTCACGGCCGTCTTCAACCTCACCGGCACGGTGCTGCACACCAACCTGGGCCGCGCCCTGCTGCCCGAGGCCGCCGTGCAGGCCGTGGTGCAGGCCATGCGCGCTCCGGCGAACCTCGAATTCGACCTCGCCACCGGCGGGCGCGGCGACCGCGACGACCTGGTGAACGAGCTGCTGTGCGAGCTCACCGGCGCCGAAGCCGCCACCGTCGTCAACAACAACGCCGCCGCCGTGCTGCTCAGCCTCAACGCCCTGGCGGCGCGCAAGGAGGCCATCGTCTCGCGCGGCGAACTCGTCGAGATCGGCGGCGCCTTTCGCATCCCCGACATCATGGCCCGCGCCGGCGCCAAGCTGGTCGAAGTCGGCACCACCAACCGCACCCACGCCAAGGACTACCAAGAGGCCATCACCGCGCGCACCGCGCTCTTGATGAAGGTGCATTGCAGCAACTACGCCGTCACCGGCTTTACCAAAAGCGTGCCCGAGGGCGAGGTGGCAGGCATCGCCCACGCGCGCAGCCTGCCGCTGCTGGTCGATCTGGGCAGCGGCACCCTGGTCGATCTGGCGCAGTGGGGCCTGCCGCACGAACCCACGGTGCGCGACGTGGTCGCCGCCGGGGCCGACATCGTCACCTTCAGCGGCGACAAGCTGCTGGGCGGCCCGCAGGCCGGGCTCATCGTCGGGCGCAAAGACCTGATCGCCAAGATCAAGAAAAACCCGCTCAAGCGCGCCCTGCGCGTGGGCAAGCTGACCCTGGCCGCGCTCGAACCCGTGCTGCGCCTGTACCTCACGCCCGAGCACCTGCCGGCGCAGCTGACCACACTGCGCCTGTTCACCCGCGCCCAGGCCGAGATGCACGCCCAGGCCCAGGCCCTGCTGCCGCTGCTGCAGGCGGCGCTGGGCGCGCGCTGGAGCGTGCGCAGCGCGCCGGTGTTCAGCCAGATTGGCAGCGGCGCCATGCCCATCGACCAGCTCCCGAGCTGGGGCCTGGCCCTGGCGCCGGCAGACGGCAAGCGCCCGGGGCGGGCGCTTGCCGCACTCGAAGGCGCGCTGCGCAGCCTGCCGCGCCCGGTGATCGGGCGCATCGCCAGCGACGCGCTGTGGCTCGACCTGCGCTGCCTGGAGGCGGCCGACATGGCGCCGTTCACAGCGCAGCTCGGCGCCCTCTCGAGCGCCCTGCAAGGCCCCTCCCGGTAGCCACGGCAATGCCACAATGGCCCGCATGACGCGCAAGAAGCTCCCCATCGGCATACAAACCTTTGCCCACATCCGCGAGCAGGGGTATTACTACGTCGATAAAACGCCCTTCATCCTCCAACTGGCGAGCGAGGGCAAAGCCTACTTTCTCTCGCGCCCGCGCCGCTTTGGCAAAAGCCTGCTGCTCGACACCATCGCCAACCTGTTCGAGGGCCAGCAGGCGCTGTTTGACGGCCTGTACGCCCAGCAGCACTGGGACTGGAGCGTGCGCCATCCGGTGGTGCGCATCAGCTTTGGCGCGGGCTTGATGCGCAGCAGCGATGAGTTGGACCTGCGCATCCGCAGCATCGTGCAAGAAAATTACCTGCGCCTGGGCCTGGCGCTGCCACCGGGGCTGGACATTCCCGGCCAATTCAAACACCTGCTGCTGCAACTGCACCAGCAAAGCGGCCAGCCCGTGGTGGTGCTGATCGACGAATACGACAAGCCCATCCTCGACAACATCACCAGCCCCGAACTAGCGCGCCAGATGCGCGACGGCCTGCGCAACCTGTATTCGGTACTGAAAGACGCCGACGCGCATATCCGCTTCATCTTGCTCACCGGCGTGTCCAAGTTCAGCAAGGTCAGCCTGTTTTCGGGGCTGAACAATCTGCGCGATTTGACGCTCGACGCCCGCTACAGCGCCCTGTGCGGCTACACCGACGACGACCTCGACACCGTGTTTGCCCCCGAGCTGCCGGGGCTCGACCGCGAGGAAATCCGCCGCTGGTACAACGGCTACAACTGGGGCGGCACCAGCGTCTATAACCCGTTCGATGCCCTGCTGCTGTTTGACAGCCGCCAATTTCGCCCCTATTGGTTTGAGACGGGAACGCCGACGTTTTTGCTCGACCTGCTGCACCAGCGCCAGACCTTCACCCCGGGGCTGGCGCAGCGCCTCACAGACCTGGATTTGCTCTCCAGCTTTGATGTCGATCGCATCGAAACCGACGCCCTGCTGTTCCAGGCCGGCTACCTGACCCTGCACCAGCAAGAAGAAGTGCTGCCCGGCCAGTGGCTCTACACCCTGGGCTACCCGAATCTGGAGGTACGCACCAGCCTCAACCGCGCCCTGCTGCCCGGCCTGGGCGTGGCCGCTTCGCAGGCGCTGCAGCATGTCTCGCGCCTGGTCGGCCTGCTGCGTGCCAACGACTTTGCGGGCCTGCAGGCGCTGTTCAATGCGTTCTTCGCCAGCATCCCCCACGACTGGTACCGCAACAACCCCATCGCCCATTACGAGGGCTACTGGGCCAGCGTGTTCTACAGCCACTTTGCCGCCCTGGGCCTGGACATCACCCTCGAAGACGCCACCTGCCAGGGCCGCATCGACATGACCGTGCGCTTTAACGGCCAGGTGTATTTGTTTGAGTTCAAAGTCATTGAGCGCGCCCCCGCAGGCCAGGCGCTGGCGCAGTTGCAAACGCGCCGCTACGCCGACAAATACCGCGCCCTGGGCCAGCCCATTCACCTCATCGGCGTCGAGTTCAGCGAGCACACGCGCAGCCTGGCGGGGTTTGAGGCGCTGACGCTGGATAAGTAACAAATTGGCCTCTAGCCCTTGTCAGGCAAGCGCAAGCAGCTCCTAAAACAATAGTAAAACCATGATTATTGGCACCGCAGGTCACATCGACCACGGCAAGACTGCGCTGGTGCGCGCCCTCACCGGCGTCGAGACCGACCGCCTGCCCGAGGAAAAGCGCCGGGGCATCTCCATCGAGCTGGGCTACGCCTACCTGCACCCGCCGGGGCAGGCGGTGCTGGGTTTTGTCGATATGCCCGGGCACGAGCGCCTGCTGCACACCATGCTGGCCGGGGCCACGGGCATTGCGCACGCGCTGCTCATCGTCGCCGCTGACGATGGCGTCATGCCGCAAACGCGCGAGCACCTGGCCGTGCTCGCCCTGCTGGGGCTGACCCACGCCACGGTGGTGCTGACCAAGATAGACCGCATCCCCACCGCCGAACGCACCGCACGGCTGGCCGCGCTGCAAGCCCAGGTGCGCGCCCTGCTCGCGCCCACGGCGCTGGCGCAGGCGCCGGTTTTTGCCGTCTCGGCGCACAGCGGCGAAGGGGTGGACGCCCTGCGCGCGCACCTGCAAAGCTGCGCCCAGGCACACCACGCCCAGCCCGGCGCTGACGCCGCCCAGGGCTTTCGCCTGGCGGTCGATCGCAGCTTCACCCTCTCGGGCGTGGGCACGGTGGTCACCGGCATGGTCGCCAGTGGCCGCGTGGCGGTGGGCGACGTGTTGCACACCGCCCCCACCGGGCACAGCGTGCGCGTGCGCGGCATCCACGTGCACAACCAGCAGGCCGAATCGGCCCAGGCGGGCGAACGCTGCGCCCTGGCCCTGGCCGGTATCGCCAAAGAGGCGGTGCAGCGCGGCCACTGGTTGTGCGCGCCCTCTGTGGACCTGTCTAGCCTGCGCCTGGACGTGCTGTGCCAGCACTGGCAGGGCGAAGAGCGCCCCCTGCGCTCGGGCCAGCGCGTGCACGTGCACCTGGGCAGTGCCGACGTGCTGGGCACCCTGGTGCTGCTGCAAGGCAGCGAACTTGCCCCCGGCGCCAGCGCCCTGGCGCAGCTGGTGCTGCAAACGCCCGTGGCCGCCTGGCACGGCAGCCGGGGCGTGCTGCGCGACGCCTCGGCCCAACGCACCCTGGCCGGGGTGCAGGTGCTCGACCCCTTCGCCCCACAGCGCTGGCGTAACAGCGCCGAGCGCCTGCAGCAGCTCGCCGCCCTGCAGCTGCCCGACCCCGGCGCACGGCTGGCCGCACTGCTCGCTGCCAGCCCGCTGGGGGTGGACGCGGCGGCCCTGGCCCGCGCCCAAGGGCAAGCCGCCAGCGCCCTGCCCTGGCCGCCCGCTGTGCTGCACCTGACCGCCAGCGCGCAAGCCATAGACCCTGGCGCCTTTGCCACCCTGCAAGCCCATACCCTGGACTGCCTGGGGCAATTTCACCAACAGCACCCCGGCGACATCGGCCCCGACAGCCGGCGCCTGCGCCGCCTGGCCGCGCCCCGCGCCAGCGACGCGCTGTGGCAGGCGCTCACCGACGCCCTGCTCACACAGGCCACGCTGGCGCGCACCGGCCCCTGGCTGCACCTGCCGGCGCACGGTGCCGAGCTCTCGGCGCAAGAGGAGCACATCGCCCAGCGCCTGCTGCCGCTGCTGCAAGCGGGCGCGTTCGCCCCACCCTGGGCGCGCAACCTGGCACAAGACCTGGCCCTGCCCGAGCTGGCCGTGCGCCAAACGCTGGTGGGCCTGGCGCGGCGCGGCGAGGTTTTTGCCGTGGTCAAAGACCTGTACTATTCGCGCCTTGCGCTGCAGCAACTCGCCGACCTGGCGCGCGCCTGCGCCGCCGCCCCGGGCGGCCTGCACGCGGCGGCGTTTCGCGACGCCAGCGGCCTGGGGCGCAAGCGGGCCATTCAGGTGCTTGAATTTTTTGACCGCGTGGGCCTGACCCGCCGCGTCAAGGACCAGCACCTGCTGCGGCCAGACACAGTGCTGTTCTGAACAACGGAAGGGAAGCGTCCCTGGTGGGGCGCCCGGGCTTCAAACCCGGTGGGCTGCGCCACGCGTGGCCGGAAGGTTCGACTCCTTCTCCTTTCCGCCATTCATACCGAACGATTGCGGGCTCAAACCCTTGCCAATCCAGCGCAAGCAGCTATAAAAATCATAGCAAATAAGTCCCTCCATGCGCCTGCACATCCTCTCAGACCTGCACCTGAGCGTGCACCCCCTGGCACTGGCGCCAAGCACGGCCGACCTCATCGTGCTCGCGGGCGACATTGACCGGCCAGCCGCTGCCATGGCCTGGGCGCAAGCCCTGGGCAAGCCCGTGATTTACGTGCCGGGCAACCACGAGTTCTACGGCAGCGACCTCGAAAGCACCACCGCCGAGCTGCGCGCCCTGGCCGCAGGCAGCTGCGTGCAGGTGCTGCACAACCAGGCGTGGGAATGGGGCGGCGTGCGCTTTCTGGGCAGCACCTTGTGGAGCGACTTTCGCGCCGCTGGCGACGGCGCCGCGCAGGCGCAGGCCATGGCGCAATCGCTGGCGTTCAACCGCGATTTCAGCCGCATCCGCCTGCACCCGGGCGACGGGGCAGCGCGGCTCACCCCGCAGCACTGCGCGCAGCTTTTTGCCGCCAATGCCCGCTGGCTCGATGCGGCACTCGCCACGCCCTTTGCCGGCCCCACCGTCGTCATCACCCACCACGCACCCACGCTGGGCAGCGTGCACCCGCGCTTTGCCGGCTCGCCGCTGAACGTCAACTTTGTCTCTGACGCCGCCTGGCTGCTCGGCGGCGAGCGCACCGCCTTGTGGATACACGGCCACACGCACGACAGCTTTGACTACGACATGCAAGGCACGCGCGTGCTGTGCAACCCCCGGGGCTACGCCAAAGACGGCGTGCCGGAAAACCCGCTGTTTGACCCTGGCCTGATCGTCGATATTCCCCTCGCCCGCTGAGCCCCAGCCCGGCTGGGAATAAAACCGGCGTTGACCGCATCCAATAGTGCAACCCCCAAGGAGTGACGATGCCGACCTACAGCACCCATTTGATTCGCAGCGCAGAAGTGGCCCAGGGTACTCGGGCGTTTTATCTGGAAAAGCCGGCCGGCTTTGAGTTTCGCCCCGGCCAGGCGATGGAAGTGATACTGCCCGGCGCAGCGGCGGGTGACGATGGCCACCATGCGTTCTCCATCGTCAGCGCCCCGCACGAGGCCGAGCTGGTGTTTGCCACGCGGATGCGCGAGAGCACCTACAAGCGCCACCTGGCCAGCCTGCCGCCGGGCACGGCGCTGGAGATTGACGGCCCCTTTGGCAACCTCACCTTGCACAAGAAAACCGAGCGCGCGGCGGTTTTTGTCGCGGGCGGCATCGGCATTACGCCATTCATGAGCATCTTGCGCCACGCCGCGCAGCAACCGAGCGGCCAGCGCCTGGCGCTGCTGTACTCCAACCGCCGCCCCGAGGACACGGCCTTTTTGGCCGAGCTGCAGGCGCTGGCAAAAAACCTGCCCGGCTTTGCCCTGCACGCCACCATGACGGACATGGCGCAATCGAGCCAGCCTTGGGCGGGCGCGCAGGGCATGATCGACAGCGCCTTTGTGCAGCGCTGCACGGCCGATCTGCCCGCGCCCATCTTCTACATCAGCGGCCCACCGGCCATGGTGCAGGCGCTGCGGCAGGTTTTGGTGACTGCCGGCGCCGATGAAGACGACGTGCGCAGCGAAGAGTTCTACGGCTACTGAGCACCAGGCACTGACATGACCTTGCACGCCGTGCCCGCCGCCCACGCCCACAGCCCCATCAGCACCGCCACGCCCGAGGCGGCGCTCATTGCCCGCGCCGCCCAGGGCGAGGAGGCGGCGTTTGCAGCCATCATGCGCAGCCACAACCGGCTGCTGTTTCGCACCGCCCGCGCCATCCTCAAAAGCGACGAGGAGGCCGAAGACGCACTGCAGGACGCCTATCTGCGCGCCTGGGGAGCACTGGCGGATTTTCGCGCCGACGCCAAGCTCTCGACCTGGCTGGTGCGCATCGTCGCCAACGAGGCATTGGGGCGCCTGCGGCGCAAGAACATGCTCTCGGGGGCCGACGTCATCCCCCTGGACGCCGCCATGCTCAGCCCCGACCCCCACACCCAGAACGCCCTGACCGAAGACGCCGAGCGCAGCCCCGAGCGCTCTGCCATGCGCACGCAGCTGCGCCAGCTCATCGAGGCGCGCATCGACCTGCTGCCCGACACCTTTCGCACCGTGTTCATGCTGCGCGGGGTGGAGGAGATGAGCGTGGAAGAGGTGGCGCAGGTGCTGCAAATCCCCGAGGCCACGGTGCGCACGCGTTTTTTCCGCGCCCGCAGCCTGCTGCGCGAGGGCCTGGCCAGCGCCATCGACGTGGGCATGGCCGACGCCTTCGCGTTCGACGGCGCGCGCTGCGACCGCATCGTTGCCGGGGTGCTGGCACGCCAGCGCGCCCAGCCCGTATTACGGGGCTGAAGGGGCCGAATCCGGCGGCGGCGGCGGCACCTTCCAGGCCTGCAGCTCGGGCAGCGGCAGCGGGCGGCTGTAGTAGTAGCCCTGGAACAGGCTGCAGCCCAGCGCCGCCAGCGCCTGGCGCTGCGCCCAGGTCTCCACCCCTTCGGCCACCACCTGCAGCCCCAGGCTGTGCGCCAGCGCTGCAATGGCGCGGGCAATGGCCACGGCCTGGGCGCTGCCCGGCATGTCGCGCACAAAGGATTGGTCGATCTTGAGCTGGTCGAGCGGCATACGCTGCACATAGGCCAGCGACGAGTAACCCGTGCCAAAGTCATCGAGCGAGAGCTGCAGCCCCAGCGCCTTGAGGGCGTGCATCTTGGCGACCACCGCCTCGGGCTCGGCCACCAGCAGGCTTTCGGTGAGTTCGAGCTTGAGCCGCGCCGGCACGATGGCGCTGCGCTGCAGCAAGGCGGCCACCTCATCGACAAAATCGGGCTGCACAAACTGGCGTGCGCTCACGTTCACTGCCAGCACCCAGGCAGCGCGCTGCGGGTCTTGCTGCCACGCGGCCAGTTGCGCGCACGCGGTTTGCAGCACCCAGCGCCCCAGGGGCAGGATTTGCCCGGTCTGCTCGGCCAGGGGGATAAATTCTGCCGGGCTGACCATGCCGCGCTGCGGGTGCTGCCAGCGCACCAGGGCCTCGGCGCCGTAGATGCTGCCGTCTTGCGCCACTTGCGGCTGGTAGAAAAGGCGCAAATGCCCTTGCGCCAAGGCGGCATCAAGATCGCGCTCGGTCTGCACCCGCGCCCGGGCGGCTTGCTCTAGCTGCGCGTCGTAAAAATGCAGGCCGTCGCCGCCCTGGGCCTTGGCCTCGTGCATGGCCAGCTCGGCTTGCTGCACCAGGGTTTGCGCGGCCACGGCCTCGTCAACTTCATTGGCCTTTGCGTCGCCTTTGGCCTCACCCTTGATCGGTGCATGGCCAAAAGCCGCCACGCCCAGGCTGGCCGTGCAACGCCATTGCCCATCACCCAGCGCATAAGGCTCGGCCAGGGCTTGGCGCAGGCGCTCAACCAGGGGGCCGACCTGGCAGGCCGCTTCGCCGCCGCCCTCACAGGTTTGGTCGAGCAGCACGGCAAACTCATCGCCGCCGATGCGCGCCACGGTGTCGCTGCCATGTACGCACGCTTGCAGACGCTGGCCCACCTCCCGCAGCAGGGCATCGCCCTGGGGCAGCCCCAGGCTGTCGTTGATGCGCTTGAAATCATCGAGGTTGATGCACACCAGCGCCCCCATGCTGCCCGGCGCGTGCGCCGTCGAGCGCAGGCGCTGCTGCAGGCGCTCGGCCAGCAGGGCGCGGTTGGGCAAGGCGGTGAGCACGTCATAAAACGCGAGCTGGTGGATTTGCTCCTCGGCGCGTTTGCGCTCGCTGATGTCCACATAGGTGGCAATCAGGTGCGTGAGCTGCCCCTGGGCGTTGTGCACGGCGCCAATCTTCATCCACTTGGGAAAGACGGCGCCGCTTTTGTGCCGGTCCCAAATCTCGCCTTCCCAGCTGCCAGTCGTGCCTATGCTTTGGCGCATGGCGGCGTAAAACGCCTCGTCGTGGTGGCCCGAGCGCAGCAGCCAGGGGGTTTTGCCCACCACTTCAGCGCTGCTGTAGCCCGTCAGCGCCGTGAAGGCGTCGTTGACGCGCTCTATCACTCCCTTGGGGTTGGCCACCAGCACCGCCTGCACCGAGGCGAAAACGGCCTGCGCCAAGTGCAACTCCTCTTGCGCCGCTTGCCACTGGGCCTGGGCAGCGTCGCGCTCTTGGCGCAACCGGGAACACCACCACATCATTGCATCCTCACGAACCGCTGAGTTTCTGCCGACGCAGGTAGCGGCCTCCCTGCCCCAGAGTGGGAACGCGAGCGACGGTGCGCCCATCGAATGGATGCGATGCCCTCATCGCCCCTTTTCCTGTGCTCCCACCTGCTCGATGGATTGTCGTCATGCTCACACTCCCTTTGTTGAGTTTTACCGTTGCAGCCGCCCTGGGCCTGTACCTGGCCAGCCATATTTTGCGCGGGCGTTTTCCACCCTGGTCGCTGTCGCCGGTACATGCTTTTTTGGGATTGGTGGGCCTGGCCCTGCTGCTCACGCCCATGCTGGAGGGCTGGACGCCCACCCGCCTGCTGGTGGGCGCGGGCCTGCTCAGCACGGCCGCGCTGGTGCTGGCGGTGTTTCATCTGCGCAAAAAAATGCCGCCCAAGGGCCTGGTGCTGCTACACGCCAGTACAGCCGTCTCGGGTTTTCTGACCCTGCTCAGCCAGGTCTTCATTTAAGAAAGGGAAATGCCCCATGCTGATGCCCACCCAATCCACCGTGACGGAAAACGACATCACGCAGCGCATGTCCGTCTCCGACCGCATTCGCTACCGCCTGCAGCAAGCGGGACAGCGCTACCACGCCAACGACAACATTGCTGATTTCATCCAGCCCGGCGAGCTGCAGGCGCTGCGCGAGGAGGTGCAGGCGCGTATGCAAGAGGTGCTTCACGCCTTGGTGATCGACACCGAAAACGACCACAACACCGCCGACACCGCCCGCCGTGTGGCCAAGATGTTTGTCAGCGAAGTGTTCAAGGGCCGCTACGAGCCGGCGCCCACCGTCACCGCCTTTCCCAACGTGCAGCAGCTCAACGAGCTGATGGTGGTGGGCCCGATCAGCGTGCGCAGCGCCTGCTCGCACCACCTGTGCCCCATCATGGGCCGGGTGTGGATTGGGGTGTTGCCCAGCGCGCAGTCCGATCTGATCGGCCTGTCCAAATTTGCGCGCCTGGTCGATTGGGTGATGAACCGGCCCCAGATTCAGGAAGAAGCCATCGTCATGCTCGCCGACGAGCTGGAGCGGCGCGTGCACCCCGATGGCCTGGCCATCGTCATGGAGGCCAGCCACCTGTGCATGTCCTGGCGCGGCGTGAAGGAAAACGATGCGCTGATGCGCAGCTCCGTCATGCGCGGCAGCTTTTTGCGCAACGACAGCCTGCGCCGCGAGTTTCTCAGTCTGCTGAAATGAAGAGCTGCGCCGGCCCGGACTGTACCTGGCCGACGACCGCCGCCTGCGCAAAGCCCTCGCGTTCAAACACGGCCAGCACCGCAGCCACGCTCTCGGGTGCGCAGGCCACGAGCAGGCCGCCCGAGGTCTGCGGGTCGGTCAGCAGCGCCTGCGCCGTGGCGGGCAGGCCCGTGCCCAGGCGCACGTCGGCGCCGTAACCAGCCCAGTTGCGGCCACTGGCGCCGGTCACAAAACCCTGCGCCGCCAGCTCGGCCACGCCCGGCAGCAGCGGCACCTGCGGCCAGTGCAGCTGCACCGTCCGGCCCGCGCCGCGCGCCATCTCCAGCGCGTGGCCGGCCAGGCCAAAGCCCGTCACATCGGTCATGGCATGCACGCCGGGCAGCTCGGCCAGCAGCGGGCCGGGGGTGTTCAGGCGCGTGGTGTTGGCGATCATGTGGCGGTAACCTTCGGCGCCGAGCTGCTCTTTTTTCAGCGCCGCCGAGTACACGCCCACGCCCAGGGGCTTGCCCAGCACCAGCACGTCGCCCACCTGGGCAGCGGCGTTGCGGCGCACGCGTTCGGGGTGCACCAGGCCCAGGGCCACCAGGCCGTAGATGGGCTCGACCGAGTCGATGGTGTGGCCGCCCGCAATCGGGATGCCAGCGGCACGGCA
This sequence comes from Acidovorax sp. HDW3, assembly GCF_011303755.1. Taxonomy (NCBI): domain Bacteria; kingdom Pseudomonadati; phylum Pseudomonadota; class Betaproteobacteria; order Burkholderiales; family Comamonadaceae; genus Acidovorax; species Acidovorax sp. HDW3. The sequence continues at coordinate 2,319,950 of NZ_CP049885.1, forward strand.
CACGTCCTGCCCGCCGCGCACGATGGCGCCAATCACCTCCAGCGGCAGGGTGTTGACCGGCATGGCCACCAGCGCCAGCGCCATGATGGGCTTGCCGCCCATGGCGTACACGTCGCTCAATGCGTTGGTGGCGGCAATGCGGCCAAACTCGTACGGGTCATCGACGATGGGCATGAAAAAATCCGTCGTCGCCACGAGCGCCTGCGCGTCGTTCAGGCGGTAGACGGCAGCGTCGTCGGCGGTTTCTATGCCCACCATGAGCTCGGGCGGCACGAAGCCCGCAGCGCCGCTGCTGGCCAGAATTTCCGACAGCACGCCAGGTGCAATCTTGCAGCCGCAGCCGCCGCCGTGCGAGAGCGAGGTCAGGCGCGGGCCAGGCAGGGCAACGCTCATGATTTTTTGCTGATGGTAATAGTGGGGAACTTGGACGAAAAATCCTTGCCCTGCTGGGCAATCTTCACGGCCACGGTGCGGGCGATGGTTTTGTAGAGGCGCGCTTCTTCGCTCTCGGGCGCGGCCACCACGGTGGGGCGGCCGGCGTCGGCCTGCTCGCGGATGGAGAGCTTGAGCGGCAACGCGCCCAAGTAGTCAATGCCCTGCGCCGCCGCCATTCTCTTGCCGCCTTCGTCGCCAAAAATATGCTCGTGGTGGCCGCACTGGCTGCACACGTGCACCGCCATGTTCTCCACCAGGCCGAGAATGGGCACGCTGACTTTCTCGAACATGGTGATGCCCTTTTTGGCATCGAGCAGCGCAATGTCCTGCGGCGTGGTGACGATGACCGCCCCCGTGAGGGGCACTTTCTGCGCCATGGTCAGCTGGATGTCGCCCGTGCCCGGGGGCATATCGACGATGAGGTAGTCCAGGTTGTCCCAGCGCGTCTGGCGCACCAGCTGCTCCAGCGCCTGGCTGGCCATGGGGCCGCGCCAGATCATGGCCTGCTCGTCCTTGACCAAAAAACCAATGGAGTTGATCTGCAGCCCCATGGCCTGCTTGGGCTCCATGAGTTTGCCGTCCAGGCTTTCGACGTCGCCCGAGGTGCCGGTCATCATGGGCTGGCTCGGGCCGTAGATGTCGGCGTCGAGCAGGCCCACGCGCGCACCTTCAGCAGCCAGCGCCAGCGCCAGGTTCACCGCCGTGGTGCTCTTGCCCACGCCGCCCTTGCCCGAGGCGACGGCGATGATGTTCTTCACCCCTGGCAAGAGCTGCTGGCCGCGCTGCACGGTGTGCGCCTCGATCTCGCTGCGCACGTTGACCGAGATGTTGCCGACCCCGGGCAGGCTGCGTGCAGCCTCGATCAACTGGCTGCGCAAGGCCGCCACCAGGCTCTGCGCCGGGTAGCCAAGCACCAGCTCAAAAGCGACATCGGCGCCGCTGATCTGCACATTGCGCAGCGCCTTGCTGCTGACGAAATCTTTGCCGCTGTGGGGGTCTTGCACGCTGGCCATTGCGGCCAGCAGGGCTTGTTCGGTGATTGCCATGCTGAATAACTCCTAGGGGGAGCAAGTCTAGTGCAGGGCACAAGTCGCGCAAAAAGGATGGGGATCTACGTCACGGCTTAAAAGTATCCACCGCCTGGCGCCCCACGGCGGAATCGTCGGTGAACAACGCATCCAGGCCGGCCTTCAGGTAGGCCTGAATTTCGGCCACGCTGTTGCCACGGGCGTTGGCATCACCGACCGGTGCACCCTTGAGCGAGGCGGGCAGGAAGTTGTTTTCCGGACGAAAGGTCCAGGTGTGCACCTTCAGGCCCGCAGCCTTGGCATTCTTGATCAGGTCAGTAGGTTGGCCCAGGCCCGTAGCCGCGCCGGATGCATCGCGTACGACAGGAATGATCAGTTCCTTGTAGGGCGCCACGGTATGGGCGTAGGTAGCGATTTCTTTCAGGCCGGCGGGCGTGATCATGTCGGCGTAGGTTCTGGTGTTGGACACGCCCTGTGCCACGAAGTCATAGGGGCGACCGTTGTTGCTGACCAATTGTGCTAGGCGCACGGTGCTCAGTTTGCTCAGTTCTTTGAGGTTGGTGACTTCAAACGACTGCACGATGACCGGTGCATTTTTGTTGTTCCAGCCGTTCTTCTCCAACGTGACCAACAGCGGTTTTTCCAGTGGCAACCCGATGGATTGAAAATACGTGGGATGCTTAGTCTCAGGCTCGATACCGATGGTGCGGCCCTTGACAGCCGATTGCGACTTAGCCAGGTCGATAATTTCCTGCAGCGTGGCAATCTCGAACTGGTCGTTGTACTTGGTGTTGGCAGGGCGGATCGTCGGAATGCGTTCGCGGGCACGCAAGGTCTTGATTTCAGCCAGCGTAAAGTCCTCGATGAACCAACCGGTGATGATACTGCCGTCAATAGTTTTGGTGGTCTTGCGACCGGCGAAGTCAGGGCGTTCGGCCACGTTGGTGGTGGCCTCACGCACCGTGCCGTCGGTGTTCAGGATGGCGATCGCGTTCTCGTGACGAGATACCAGCACGCCGTCTTTGGTGATGACCAAATCGGGTTCGATGATATCGGCACCGTCGTCAATCGCTTTTTGGTAGGCCGCCAGGGTATGTTCAGGACGCAATGCGGATGCACCTCGATGCGCAATCACCGCTCGCTCTGGCGGCCACGTGGGGGCATCGTCCCCACCACCGCAAGCGGCAAGGCTGGAGATGGCGCCCATGGCGAGAACAAGTTTGGCGAAGGCTGCCGTACGAATCATGCAAAAGCACCTAGGAATTGTGGAAAACCGTAAATCTAAAAAACCTTAGTGACGAGACCATGACAGGACGAAAAAAGACGCAAACCAAGCGGTAAAAACAAAAAATCTCGGGTTTTCTCGGCGCCCAACGTGCGACGGCAGCGGCACACTCAGCCACCGACCATGCCCGAAACACAGCCCCCCGCCCGCCCCATGACCGGCCTGCTGCTGGCCGGCGGCGGCGCGCGCGCGGCCTACCAAGTGGGTGTGCTCCAAGCCATTGCGGCGCTGCGCCGCCTGTGTGGCGAGGGGCGCGGGCCCAACCCCTTTCCCATCATCGCCGGCACATCGGCGGGCGCCATCAACGGCGCCGCGCTCGCCTGCGGCGCGGATCATTTCGAGCACGCCGTGCGCCGCATCGCGCGCATGTGGAGCCATATCCGCGTCGGCCACGTGTACCACGCCGATTCATTGCACGTGATGCAAAGCGGGGCGCGCTGGCTGACGCTGCTGTCGCTGGGCTGGGCGCTGGCGCGCTGGCAGCGCACGCGCCCGCATTCGCTCTTGAACAATGCGCCGCTGGAGCACCTGCTGGCACAAATGGTGCCGCTGGTGCGCCTGCCCATGCTGATCCGCCAGGGCCACTTGCACGCGCTGGCGGTGACGGCGTCGAGCTACAGCTCGGGCGAGCACGTGACCTACTTCGAGGCTGCATCCCAGGTCGAGAGCTGGACGCGCTCGCAGCGCAAGGCCGAGCGCACCCGCATCACGACAGAGCACCTGCTCGCCTCCTCGGCCATTCCGTTTATTTTTCCGGCCCAGCAGCTCGACATCGAACACCGCCAGGAATACTTTGGCGACGGCTCCATGCGCCAATCGGCACCGCTGGCGCCTGCCATCCACATGGGCGCGCGGCGTCTGCTGGTGATAGGCACAGGGCGCCTGCACGAGCCGCCGCGCGCCGGCCAGCCACCGCCCACCTACCCTACGCTGGCGCAGATTGCGGGCCATGCGCTGTCCAACATCTTCCTCGACGCCCTGGGCGTGGACGTGGAGCGCGCGCTGCGCGTGAACCGCACGGTGTCGCTGATTGCCCCCGAGCAGCGCGCTGCCAGCGGCCTGCACCCGGTCGATGTGCTCATGATCGTGCCCTCTGAGCGCATCGACGACATTGCTGCGCGCCATGTCACGGCCCTGCCCATCACCATGCGCACCATGCTCGGCGCCCTGGGCGTGACGAGCGAGGCCGGCGACGTGCGCGGCTCGGCGCTGCTGAGCTACCTGCTGTTCGAGCGCGCCTACACGCGCGAGCTGATGGCGCTGGGCTACGCCGACACCCTGGCGCGGCGCAGCGAAGTCTGCCGCTTCTTTGCCTGGCAAGACCCTGGCAACGCCCTGCCAGAACGTGCGCCCTACATTGATTGAGCCTGGCAGCGCCCTAAAATCGCGGGCTTGGCTTTGACTGCCCCTACGGATGCCCCCATGACCCCACGCAAGCTCTTTGTTACCACCGCCCTGCCCTACGCCAACGGCAAATTCCACATCGGCCACATCATGGAATACATCCAGGCCGATACCTGGGTGCGGTTCCAAAGAATGCAGGGTGCCGAGGTGAACTTCGTCGGCGCCGACGACGCACACGGCGCGCCCATCATGATCGCTGCCGAAAAAGCCGGCAAAACGCCGCAGCAGTTCGTCGCCGACATAGCCGCCGGGCGCAAGGAGTACCTCGACGGTTTTCACATCGCCTTTGACAACTGGCACAGCACCGACGCGCCCGAAAACCACGCGCTGGCGCAGCAGATTTACCTCGACCTCAAGGCCAACGGCCTGATCGAGACGCGCACCATCGAGCAGTTCTACGACCCGCAAAAGGGCATGTTCCTGCCCGACCGCTTCATCAAGGGCGAATGCCCGCGCTGCCACGCCAAGGACCAGTACGGCGACAACTGCGAGAGCTGCGGCGCAGTCTATGCACCGACCGAGCTCATCGCGCCCTACTCGGCCCTGTCGGGCGCCAAACCCGAGCTCAAGACCTCGGAGCATTTCTTCTTCACCCTGTCCGACCCGCGCTGCGTTGAATTCCTGCAAGAGTGGACGCAAAACGGCGTGCACGTGCAAAGCGAAGTGGCCGCCAAGATCAAGGAATGGTTCTCGGTGCGCACCAACCCCGACGGCAGCACCAGCGAGGGCCTGGGCGACTGGGACATCTCGCGCGATGCGCCCTACTTCGGCATCGAAATCCCCGGCGCGCCAGGCAAATACTTCTACGTCTGGCTCGACGCGCCCGTGGGCTACCTGGCCTCGCTCAAAAACCTGCTGGACAAACGCGGCCAGGACTACGACGCCTACATGGCCGACCCGCAGCTCGAGCAGTACCACTTCATCGGCAAGGACATCATCACCTTCCACACGCTGTTCTGGCCGGCCATGCTCCATTTTTCAGGCCGCAAGACGCCCACCAAAATCTGCGTGCACGGCTTCATGACCGTGAACAACGGCGAGAAGATGAGCAAGAGCCGGGGCACGGGGCTGGACCCGCTCAAGTACCTGGCGCTGGCCATGAACCCCGAGTGGCTGCGCTACTACCTGGGCGCCAAGCTCAACGGCAAGAACGAGGACATCGACTTCAACCCCGAGGACTTCATGGCCCGCGTCAACGCCGACCTGATCGGCAAGTACGTGAACATTGCCAGCCGCGCCGCCGGCTTCATCGCCAAGCGCTTTGGCGGCCAGCTCGGCAGCGTGTCAAACGACGGCCAGGAGCTGCTGGCGGCCTTGCGTGCCCAAAGCGAGGCCATTGCCAGCGCCTACGAGGCGCGCGACAGCGCCCGCGCGGCGCGCGACATCATGCTGCTGTGCGACCGCGTCAACAGCTACGTCGATGCCAACAAGCCCTGGGAGCTGGCCAAGCAAGAGGGCCAGGACGCACGCCTGCACGACGTCTGCAGCACCTGCATCGAAGCCTTCCGCCTGCTGACCATCTACTTGAAGCCCATGCTGCCGGCGGTGGCGGCGCAGGTCGAAACCTTCTTGCGCATCGCGCCACTGCAGTTTGCCGACGCCCACAACCTGCTGGGCGCAGGCCACGCCATCGGCGCGTACCAGCACCTGATGCAGCGCGTGACCGCCGAGCAGCTCGACGCCCTGTTTGCCCTGCCTGAGCCGGTGGTGGAAAAAGTCATTCCCGGTGGCGAGGAAATTGCGCCCGAGATCAAGATCGACGACTTTGCCAAGGTCGATCTGCGCATTGCAAAAATCGTCGAATGCCAGGCGGTGCCAGGCTCGACCAAGCTGCTGCAGCTGACCCTGGACGTGGGCGAAGGCAAAACGCGCAACGTGTTTTCCGGCATCGCCAGCATGTACCAGCCCGAGCAGCTCGTGGGCAAGCTCACCGTGGTGGTGGCCAATCTGGCGCCGCGCAAGATGAAGTTCGGCCTGAGCGAAGGCATGGTGCTCGCCGCCAGCCACGCCGACGAGAAGGCGCAGCCCGGCGTGTACGTGCTCGAACCCTTCCCTGGCGCACAGCCGGGGATGCGGATTCATTGATGAAAAAGGCCGCTAACGCTTGTCAGTAAAGCGTAAGCAGCTACAAAAACAATAGCTATCCATTTTCCCTTGTGCCGCGTGACGGCTGAGGCGGGTGCTGCAGCTCTGCGCTGGCAGCAGCCTCTTTCGCACCGCAGGCCACCTTGCCAGGAGTCTGTATGTTGCGTTTGCTTGTGCGCCCCGCCTGCGCCCTGGTGCTGGCTGCGCCCTGGGCGGCGTTGGCCACGCCCGATAGCCAGACAAATACCGCCTTGCTCGCCAGCCAATGCGCCAACTGCCACCGCGCGCAGGGCAGCGCCAGCATTCCCGCCCTCACGGGCCGCCATGCCGACGCGCTGCTCTCACGCCTGCAGGCCCTGCAAAGTGGCCAGGATCGCCACGCCACCGTCATGCCCCGGCTGCTGCAGGGCCTGACAGCCCAGGAGCTGCAGGCCCTGGCGCAGTGGTTTGCACACCAAGGCGGCACAGCGGAGCGCCAGCCATGAGCCTGCAGCGCCGCACCTTTTTGGCCAGCGCCCTGGCCGCTCCCGCCCTGGTGCGTGCTGGCGCCGGCGCCGCCCATGTGGTGGTGGTCGGCGCCGGCTTTGGCGGCGCCACAACCGCACGCGCACTGCGCCGTCTGGCCCCCGGTCTGCGCGTGAGCCTGATCGAGCCCGAGCCGCTGCATTACACCTGTCCGTTTTCCAACCTCTACCTTGCCGGCCTGCAGCGCTGGGACGCACTGGCCCAGGGCTACGCCGGGCTGCGCGCCGCCGGGGTGGACGTGATCCACGCCCGGGCCGAGGCGGTGGACACCCGGGCTCGCACCCTGCGCCTCGACAATGGTCAGCAGCTGCGCTGGGATCGCCTGGTGCTCTCGCCCGGCATCGACATGCGCTGGAATGCCATCGAAGGCTACGACCAAGCTGCGGCCGAACACGCACCACACGCCTGGAAAACCGGTGCCCAAACCCAGCTGCTGCGCCGCCAGCTCCAGGCCATGCCCGACGGTGGACGCTTCGTCATGGTGATTCCAGAAAACCCCTTTCGCTGCCCCCCCGGCCCCTACGAACGCGCGGCGATGGTGGCGCATTACTTCAAGCAGCACAAACCGCGCAGCAAGATTTTGCTGCTCGACGCCAAGGACAACTTCTCCAAAAAAGCCCTTTTCCTGCAGGGCTGGAAAGCCTGCTACGGCGACATGATCGAATGGATCGGACAAAAAGACGACGGCCAAGTGCTGCGCGTGGACGCTGCGCGCCTGGAGGTTGAAACCGCCTTTGGTACCCGCCACCGCGCCGATGTGCTCAACGTTATTGCACCGCAACAAGCGGGGGCCATTGCTGCACACGCCGGCGTGCTCGACGCCAGTGGCTGGGCGCCCGTGCAGCCCGAGAGTTTTGCCGCACGCCTGCAGCCGCAGATATACGTGCTGGGCGACGCAGCACAGGCTGCACCCATGCCAAAGTCCGGATTCGCCGCCAATGTGCAGGGCAAAGTAGCGGCCGCGCACATCGCTGCTGCACTGCTGGGGCAAGAACCACCGAGCGCGCCCTACAGCAACACCTGTTACAGCCTGATCGCCCCCGGCTACGGCATTTCGGTGGTGGGCCTATACCGCGCCCAGGGTGGGCAGCTGCACGAAATGGCTGGTGGCGTCAGCCCGCTCAACGCCGACGCGGCCTACCGCAGTGCCGAGGCCACACAGGGCCAGGACTGGTACCAGGCCATCACCCAAGACATCTGGGGGCTGGCCGCATGACGCTCACGCTGCTGTGGGCCGGCTGCGCCCTGGGCTGCACCTTTGGCGTGGCGTCTCGGTTGGGGGACTTTTGCCTGCTGCGCGGTCTGCGCCAGCGCCTGGCGGGCGGCGCGGCGCCGCAACTGCAGGCCTTTGCCCTGGCGCTGGCCGTGGCACTGCTGGCCTCACAGGCGCTGGCCTGGGCCGGTCTGGCCGATCTGGGCAGTGCCCAGCTAGTGCGCCCCCAGTTTTCGCTGCCCGCCGTACTGCTGGGCGGCCTGCTGTTTGGCTCCGGCATGGCGCTGGCGCGCAGCTGCGGTGCCCGCGCGCTGGTACTGCTGGCCGGGGGACATCTGCGCGCCCTGGTCACCCTGCTGTGCCTGGGCCTGGCGGCACAAGCTACGCTCACGGGGGTACTTGCCCCGCTGCGGCAGTGGCTGCAAGCGCTGGGCACCATCCACCTCAGTCATGCCACGCTGGCGCAGCAACTACAGGCCCAGGGCCTGGGGTTGGGCCTGGCCACGCTGGGCGCTGCCGCCGTACCGGCCCTGGCTTTGCTGGGCTACGCACTGGGGCCTCCGGCACTGCGCCGCACACCGGTGCAGCTGCTGTGCGCGCTGGTGATTGGCACCCTGGTGGCAGCAGGCTGGTGGCTGACGGCGCAGGTCGGGGTCGATCCCTTTGAGCCCACGCCACTGACCTCGCTGAGCTTCATCGGCCCCGTGGCCGAGGGCCTGTTTTACCTGCAGCTGGCCACAGGCCGCGCCGCCAGCCTGGGCCCTGCCATCGTGGCGGGCACCTTGCTCGGCGCGGGCGCTACCGCCCTGGCCACGCGCAGCGCGCGCTGGGAGGGCTTTGCCCAGCCCCGCGCCCTGGCCGCATCGGCCTGCGGCGGGGTGCTGATGGGAGTGGGTGGCGTGCTCGCCGTCGGCTGCTCCATCGGCCAGGGCCTGTCGGGGCTATCCACCCTGGCCTACGCCAGCCTGCCCGCCTGTGCGGGTATCGTCGCAGGCGCCCTGCTCACCCTCCAAGCGCACGCTTATTTGTTTCCCGCCCTACTGGAGCCTTCCCATGAAACGCCGTAACTTTCTCCTCCATCCCCCGACCTTGGCCCTGGGTGCAGCCGCAGCCAGCGCGCTGCCACTGCAGGCCTTGGCCGCACCTGCCGTCATTACGCCGCAGGCGCGTATCCTGGCGCGCAAGGGCAGCGCGCCGCGCATCGTCATCTGCGGCGGCGGCTGGGGCGGGCTGACGGCAGCACGCTACCTGCGCGAGCTGGTGCCCAATTCCGACGTGGTGGTCATTGAGCGCAACCCCACCTTTTGGTCCGGCCCCATGAGCAACAAATGGCTGCTTGACATCGTGGGAACCGATTTTGTGCAGCACGACATGCTGCGCCCGGCCAATCGCTACGGCTACCAGTTGCTGCAAACCGAGGTCACGGGCTTTGAGCGCGACAAAAAGCTGGTGCGCACCGCCCTGGGCCTGATCGAGTACGACTACCTCATTCTCTCGGGCGGCATCCGCGACGCCTGGGAGGCCTGGTTTGGCAACGACCAACGTGCCATCGACTACACGCGCACGCATTTCAGCAGCGCCTACCTGCCCAACCAACAGATGTTTGCCCTCAAGCAGCGCGTCAAGGACTTCAAGGGCGGCACGCTGGTGATGACGCTGCCGCCGCCACCGCACCGCTGCCCGCCCTCGCCCTACGAGCGCGCCTGCCTGATTGCCTGGCACATCAAGAAAAACAAAATTCCCGGCAAGATCGTCATCCTCGACCCCAAGCCCAAGATTGCCCCCATCGGCGCGGGTTACAAGCAGGCGTTCGAGGAGCTGTACCCCGACATCATCACCCACGTACCGAACGCACGCGTGCAGGAGGTCGATCCCTTTAACCGCCAGATCAAAACCGCTGCCGGCGAGTGGAAGTTTGACGAGGCCATTTTCATGCCCCCGCACCAGGCGGCAGACATGGTCTGGCACGCCGGCCTGATTGGCCAGGACGCCAGCGGCAAACCCACCGGCTGGGCCGATATGCACCCGCGCCTGTTCCACGCGCACAGTGACGACCGCGTGTACTTCGTCGGCGACCTGATGGGCGCCATCTCCGACCAGTTTGGCCACTACCCCAAGAGCGGCCATGTGGCCAACTACGTCGGACGCATCGTGGCCAAGAACATCGCCCAGCGCATTGCGGGCCAGGAGGTCACGCCGCTGCTGCCCGACAACCTGTGCTACATGATGGTCAACGGCGACCCGCAGGAGGAAATTTCGGTCAAGTTCGAGTACGAAGTCAATCCGCAGGGCAAGGTCATCCAGACGCAGATTGATGTCGATGTGCGCTCTACCGACATGGTGGCCGAGGACTTCGCCTGGGCCCGGGGCCGCTTTGCCGACTTCCTGGCCCTGTGATGACGTTGCACCGCCGTACCCTCATGGGCGCCGCTGGCGCCGCCCTGGCCCTGCCCCCGCTGGCGCTGGCGCAGGCCGCCGCCCCCGTGGCCGATGCGCTGGCGCCCAATCCGGCGGCCTTTGCCAAGGCCCGGGCCGACTTCACGCGCGGCACCAAACCCCAGCCCCAGGGGCTGCTGCTGGAGCTGCCGGCGCTGGCCGACAACCCAGGCGCCGTGCCCGTCAAGGTCAAGGTCACGCTGCCGATCACGGCGCAGGACTGGTGCGAGGAAATCATCGTGCTCGCAGAACTCAACCCCGCACCCCTGGCCTGCCGCCTGTTCTTTGGTGCCGCCACCGGCAGTGCCGAAGCCGCTGTGCGGCTGCGCCTGACGCAGACGCAAACCGTGCACGCCCTGGCGCGCATGAAAAGCGGCCTGCTTCTGGGTGCGAGCCAGAGCGTTACCGTTGCCGCCAGCGGTTGCGGCATGTGACAGAAAGGAGCCCCATGAGCAGCAAACCCCCACGCCTGTGGATCAGCAACAGCGCGCCCAAGCTGGGCGAGACCCTGCGCGTGCGCGCCCAAATCGAGCACACCATGGAAAGTGGCCTGCGCCACGATGGCGCCGGCCAACTGCGTCCGCGCAACATCGTGCGTCGCTTTGAAGCCCGTCTGGGCGATCAACTGCTGTGCGCCTGGGAGCCAGGCATCTCCATCGCCCAGGACCCGTACATCGAATTCACTTTCGTCGCCCGCAGCAGCGGCACGCTGCTGCTGGTGTGGCAAGACGAGGCCGGGCACAGCGTGCGCGCCACCAAGCCCATCACACTGGCCTGACGAGAAAAGTTTGAAACAAAATAGCCGCTAACGCTTACTGGATAAGCGCTAGCAGCTATAAAAAATATAGCTTACCGGCGAAATTTACCGCTGCTACCAATCACGGTCAGCTCCGCAAACTCCAGGCCCGAATGGCTGGCGCTGCTGTAGTCCAAGGCCAGGCCGCCGAGGTCGTAGCGCCCCAGGTTCTCCAGGGCTTGGTGCACACTCGCGCGGCTGGGCTTGGGACCGGCGCGGCGCAGGGCCTCGACCAGCACTTTGGCGCCGGCAAAGCCTTCGAGCATGGCCGGGCTGACGTCGTCCAGACCCTGTGCCTTGGCCAGAATGCTGGCCTGGGTCACCAAAGCGTAGTTCGGGCTCATGGGCATGACCTGGCCGACGATGATGCCCTTGGAGTCCTGGCCCAGCATCTGGATGAAACCGTTGGAGGAGTTGTTCGACAGCGTCAGGTGCTGTCCGCCAATGCCGGCCTGCTTGATGCTGCGCAGGCCCTCGACCACCGCCGTGCCCGAACCGATGACCAGCACCGCCTGCGGATCGGCCGCTTTGAGCGTAGGCAGCAACGCGGCAAAGTTGGGCTTGCTGCGATCGAACTTGGCCACGGCCACGGGCTCCAGGCCCGCTTTCTTCAGGCCACCACGTGCACCCTGCAAACCGTCATGGCCAAAGCTGTCGTCCACGTGCACGATGGCCACGCGCTGCAGCCCCAGGCCGGCCAGGTGTGCCATGGCGCGCTCGGCCTCGCGTTGGTAGGTGGCGCGCACATGGAACAGGTAGGGGCGTACCGGCTGGTGCAGCGCCATGGCACCGGTAGAGGGCGCCACCAGCGCCACCCGATGCTCCTCAAGCACCTGGTTGATGGCCTCGGTGTGCGGCGTGCCCCGGCTCATGAACAGGGCCAGCACGCCCTTGCTCTCGATCAGGCTGCGGGCGTTGGCCTCGGCTTTTTTGACGTCGAACCCGTCATCGAGCGTCACCAGCTCAATCTTCTCACCGTGCACCCCGCCCTTGGCGTTGACCTGATCCAAGTAGAGCTTGGCACCGGCCATGGATTCCTTGACCGTCGCCGCCACCGCACCCGTCACGCCCACCGTCTGGCCAATGCGGATTTCCGCCTGCGCCGCCAACGTCGTTGCACCCACCATGGCCGCCAGCAGGGCCGCCTTCACACTCATTTTCACCATCATCACTTGGCACCATCCAAAAAAAAACGCAGGGCGGCATGTGCCACCCTGCGGTCAGAACCTCGGGTCAATCCCAGGTAGACAAACCTGAGTATTGAATGTAGGTATTTTTGAATGCGACGGTAACTGTGGCGTTCCACAGGTGTTTCAGGGGCGTTACAACATCCCCAGCCAGCGCGGGAACCACAGGGAGAGGCCTGGCCAGTAGGTGACGACCAGCAAGAAACCCAGCATTGCCAAGAGCCAGGGCCAGACGGCCACCGTCAGCTCGGTGATGCCCATTTTGGTGATGCCCGAGGCCACGTACAGGTTCAGGCCCACGGGCGGGTGGCACATACCGACTTCCATGTTCACCACCATGATGATGCCGAAGTGCACCGGATCAATGCCCAGCTTCATCGCCACCGGGAACAGGATGGGAGCGAAGATCAGCATGATCGACGACGGCTCCATGAAGTTGCCCGCCAGCAGCAAGATGAAGTTCACCGCCAGCAAGAAGGTGATGACGCCCAGGCCGTTGCCCAGCATCCAGTCGGCCAGCGCCTGCGGGATGTTCTCGTTGGTCATGATGAAGCTGAACAGCACCGCGTTGGTGATGATGTACAGCAGCATGGCGCTCATGTTGGCCGAGTTCAGCAGCACCTTGGGCACGTCCTTGAGGCGCATGTCCTTGTAGATAAAAACCGCCACGACAAAGGCATACACCGCGCTCATGGCCGCTGCCTCGGTGGGCGTGAACATGCCGGTGTAGATACCGCCCATGACGATGATGATGAGCAGCAGGCCCCAGACGGATTGGCGAAACGCCATCCAGCGCTCCCCCCAGCTGGCCTTGGGCAGGCGCGGGTAGTTGTACTTGCGCGCACGCCACCAGGTCACGCCGCCGAGCACGGCAGCGAGCACCAGGCCCGGCACCACGCCCGCCATGAACAGCGCGCCCACCGACGTGTTGGTGGCCACCGAGTACATCACCATGACGATGGAGGGCGGAATCAAGATGCCCAGCGCCCCCGAGGTGGTAATGACGCCCGCGCCGAACTTGTTCGGAAAGCCCGCCTTGACCATGGCCGGCAGCAAGATGGAGCCAATGGCCACCACGGTAGCCGGACTCGAACCCGAGACCGCCGCAAACAGTGCGCAGGCGAGCACACCCCCCAGGCCCAGGCCGCCATACCAGTGGCCGACCATGGCGGTGGCAAAGTTGATCATGCGCCGCGCCACGCCGCCGTGGGTCAGGAAGTTGCCCGCCAGGATGAAGAACGGGATCGCCATGATCTCGAACTTCTCGATGCCGGTGAAGAGCTTGAGCGCCACCGATTCCAGCGGCACGTCGGTAAAGCCAAACAGGAAGGTCAGCACCGTCAGGCCCAGCGAGATGGACACCGGCATCCCGGTGAGCATCAGCACCGTGAGGATGATGAAGATGATGGCGGCGTTCATTTTTTCTCCTCCCCATGGGCGCGTTCGTCCGGGTGCAGGTTGTCGCGCATGGCGTAGGGGTTGTAGTCCTGGGCCGGCTTCTCGTCCTCTTCCAGGCCATCGACGTGGCCATGGTCGTGGTGCGGCAGCTCACCCGTGCGGATGAAGCCAGTCAGCACCTGCAAAAAGCGAAAGCACATCAGGCCGCTGCCCAGCGGAATGGCGCTGTAGACCATCCAGGTCGGCCACTCCAGGTCGGGCGTGGTCGGGCCTTCGATCAGCTCGTCCACATTCATGCCCAGGCCGTGAAAGAAGGCGTAGTGCGCACCGTTCTCCCAGACAAAGGTCGCGCCCATGGTGGCGACGATGCCGGTGAACAACGCCCCGGCACCCAGACCGAAGATGATGAACTTGCTGCGGTTGGCACTGCCCAGGCGGTTGATGAGCACGTCCACGCCGACGTGGATGCCGGTGCGCACGCCGTAGGCGGCGCCAAACTTGGCCATCCACACGAACATGATGATGGTCAGCTCCTGCGCCCAGGTCATGTTGATGGACAGCAGCCAGTCCTGCAGCCCCGGCACATTAAAGCCGGCAGCGTAGCGGTGCAGCACGGCCACAAAGATGATGAGCGTGGCTGCGCCCATGAGGAAGGTGATGAGCCACTCTTCCAGGTGATCGAGGATTTTCATGGTGTTTCTCCGGGCACAAAGAAAGCGCCCGCAGGCGCTGTCTGTGGTGTGCTCTCAGGAATGGATCAGAGCTTGGCCGGGTCAAACCCCGTGGCCTTGTACACGTCCTGGATGGTCTCCTTGCCAATGCGGCCAGACATCTTGTCGTGCACCGGCACCAGCGCCTTCTTCAGCGCCAGACGCTCTTCCGGGGTCGGCTGGTAGATGGTGGTCTTGCCGCTCTTCTTCACGGCTTCGAGCGCCTGGTCGTTCTCGTCTTGCGCAATCTGGTTGGCGTAGGCCGTGGCCTGGCGCATGGCGTCGTTCAGTTGCTCGCGCACGTCGGCGGGCAGGCCGTCCCAGAATTTCTTGTTGACGATCACGGCGTAGCCCAGGTAACCGTGGTTGGTCAGGCTGGCGTGCTTTTGTACCTCGTGCATTTTTTGCGTGTAGAAGTTCGACGGCGGGTTCTCCGTGCCATCGACCACGCCTGTCTGCAGCGCCTGGTAGGTCTCGCCAAAGGCAATCACCTGCGGAATGCCGCCGAGCGCGCGAATTTCTTCTTCCAGCACCTTGGATGACTGGATGCGGTACTTCAGCCCCTTGTAGTCCGCCACGGCCTTGAGCGGCTTGCTGGCCGAGAAAATCTTAAAACCGTTGTCCCAATACGCCAGGCCGGTGATACCTCGGGATTCGAGCTTTTTCAGCAACTTCGCACCCACGGGGCCGTTGGTCACTTTGTGCAGGTCGTCGCGGTTATCGAAGATAAAAGGCAGGTCAAAAACTTCAAAGTCTTTCACCCCCAGCGGGCCGAACTTGGCCAGCGAAGGTGCGAGCATCTGCACCGAACCGAGCTGCAGCGCCTCCATCTCCTCCTTGTCTTTGTAGAGCGCGCTGTTGGCGTACACCTCCACCTTGACCTTGCCCTTGGTCAGCTCGCCAGCCTTCTTGGCAAAAAATTCCGCCGCTTTGCCCTTGGGCGTGTCCTGCGCCACGACGTGGCTGAACTTGATGACGGTCTGCGCCTGCGCCGCCAGGCTGGCGCCAAAAGCCAGCAGGGTACAAGCGAGCACTTTTTTCAGGGGAAAGGACATGGTGGTCTCCTCGGTTTTTGGGATCGACAAGCGCCGCACTGTAGGCAGCTTGGCCCCACCTGGTAACTGTGGTGTTCCACAGCTAGGGTTTACCCCAGACTGCGTTTATCCCTGCATTACCGCCTGCACCTGCGCCAGCCAAGGGTGGCCAATGCGCTGCGCCAGCGCCTGGTACACCGGCGCCGTCGCCGCCTGCAGCTGCTGGCGCTGCGCCGGCGCCAGGTCGTGCACCTGGGTGCCGCCCACCTCGCGCAGGGCGGCCAACGCCCGGGCATTTTCCTGGCGTGCAATCGCATTGCCCCACACCAGGCTCTGGTGCAGCGCCTGCACCAGCAGCTGGCGCTCGGCCACCCCGAGCTGGGCCCAAAAACGCTCTTGCGCCACCACGGCGTAGCCCAGGTAGGCGTGGTGCGTGAGCGTGAGGTGGGTTTGCACCTCGTGCATTCCCTGCGTCCAAAAATTCGATACCGGGTTTTCCGTGCCATCGACCACGCCCATGGCCAGGGCGCGGCGGGTTTCGCCAAAGTCGAGCACCACCGGCTGCGCCCCCAGGACACGCATCTGCTGCGCAATCACGCGCGAAGCCTGCACCCGCATCCGCAGCCCCCGAAACTCCGCCGGCACGCGCAGCGGCCGGTGGGCGCTCATGTGCTTGAAACCGTTGTCCAGATAGCCCAGCCCCACCAGGCGCTGGCGCGAGAGCGCCGCCAGCAGCCGCTGGCCCACGGCAGCGTTTTGCACGCGCTGCACCTGGACGGCGTCGGAGAACAAAAACGGCAAATCAAACAGCTCAAACTCAGGAAAGCCAATGCGGCTGAACTTGGAGAGCGAGGGCGCGAGCATGTCCACCGCCCCCAACTGCAGCGCCTGCATCTCGTCGGCATCGCCATACAGCTCGGAGTTGGGGTAAATCTGCACGCGAATGCGCCCCGCGCTGCGCTCGTGCACCAGCTGCGCAAAGTGTTCGAGCATCAAACCCTTGGGCGTTTGCCGCGCCACCACATGCGACAGGCGAATGGTGATGCCCTGCGTCTGCGCCCGCAGCGCACCGCCCGGCCAGGCCAAGGCCGCCAGCGCGTGCAGGCTATGGCGGCGTGTCAGGTCAGGGGCGGGCATGGCCGGTATTATCGGCGCCTGCTTTTTGCCTTGCCGCCCCCCTGTTTTGACTGTGCCAGATACGGACGACTTCACCTTGCTGCACAGCAGCAGCCGAGCGCTGCACGACCGCAGCCGCCGCACCGTGCTCTGGATGATGGGGCTGGCCGTGCTGGTGGTGGGCGCCGTACTGGCGCTGTTTTGGTACCTCAACAACTTTGAAACCGAGGAAGAAGAACGCCGCCGGGGCGCGGATGCGCAGTGGCTGGAGCAAAGCGTGCAGTTTCACTTCCGGCGCCTCGAAGACGACGCCGCCCGCCTGGCCGCCCAGGCCGCGCCAGGCGGCGCCAGCGCCCTGCCCGCCTTTGGCCAGGGCGCTGCCAGCCAGGCACCGCTGGGCCTGCTGTGGCGCGAGCCAGGCGTGATCGAGGCCCAGGTATGGCGCAACACCGACGGCAGCAGCAGCGGCGACCTGGCCGCCTGGCACCAGGACTGGCAGGCGCAGCCGACCAACGCCCAGGCGCTGCAAGCGCTGCTGGACATCACCAGCGGCCTGCGCCGCGCGCACTACGCCGGCCCCATGCGCGGCGCCGACGGCCAGGCCAGCGACCGCATCTGGCTCGCCCAGCCCTCTTTTGACGGCAACCGCCAGCGGGGCACACTGCTGATTGCACTGTCCATGCGCCGCGCACTCGACGCCCTGCTGCCCGGCTGGTTCACCCAAACCCAATCGGTGCGCCTGGTGGTCGATGGCAGCAGCCCCAGCCCCCAGAACAGCGGCCCCTACCGCATGGTGATGAACCTGCCAGGCACCGACTTGCTGCTCGAAGTCGTGCCGCAAGGGCCGCAAAGCTCGCAGGTGCCGCGCCTGTTCTTCGTCGTCGCGCTGCTGTTTTTGTTTGGCATGTTGGCCAGCCTGCTGGCGCTGCGGCACGACATCGGCAAGCGCCAGCAGGTGCAGCAGCGCCTGCAAGCCGAAGTGGCGCTGCGCACGGCGATGGAGCATTCGGTCAGCGTCGGGATGCGCGCCTGGGACATGCGCGGGCGCATCCTGTACGTGAACGACGCGTTTTGCACCCTGGTTGGCTGGAGCGCCGCCGAACTGCTCGGTCGCAGCGCCCCCATGCCCTACTGGCCGCAGGAGCTGCAGCAAGAGCTGCTGCTGCAGCACCACCAGGTCATCCGCCAGGGCACGCCGCGCCAAGGGCTGGAAACCCAGTTCCAGCACCGCGACGGCCGCCTGGTCGATGTGCTGATCCACGAAGCGCCGCTGCTCGCCGCCGACGGGCGCCAGCTCGGCTGGATGAGCTCGGTGCTCGACATCAGCGAGCGCAAGCGCGCCCAGCAACTGGCCGCGCAGCAGCAGGAAAAACTCGAAGCCTCGGGCCGCCTGGTGGCCGTGGGCGAAGTCGCCTCCACCCTGGCGCACGAGCTCAACCAGCCGCTGGGCGCACTCGCCAGCTTTGCCAACGGCCTGCTCAACCGCCTGCACAGCGACAGCATCGGCCTGGCTGAAATGGAACCCGTGGTGCAGCGCATGGCGCAGCTGGCCAACCGCGCCGGCGGCGTGATCCAGCGCGTGAACGCCTTTGCCCGCCGGCGCGAGCTGCAGCTGAGCCAGCTCAACTTCAGCGCCCTGCTGCGCCGCGTGGGCGCCAGCGTGCAAGAGCAGCAAGAGAGCCAACCGCAACCCGTGGCGCTGCAACTGCAGCTGCCAGCGCAGGACCTGTGGGTGCAGGGCGACGCGCTGCTGCTCGAACAGCTGGTGCACAACCTGTGCAGCAATGCCCTGGCCTGGGCACCACGCGGATCGGCGCTGCCCGCACGGGTCGAGTTGCGCCTGCAAAGCCACCCATGCAGCGCCCCCGAATGCACGCCCGCATCCTGCCTGAGCCTGGCCGTGGCCGACAGCGGCCCTGGCGTGGCCACCGAAGCGAGCGAGCGCCTGTTCGACGCTTTCTACACCACCCAGGCCGGTGGCATGGGCATGGGGCTGGCCATTTGCCGCTCGATCACGGAAGCGCACCATGGCCGCATCCTCGTCACCCGCGACGCCGAGCTCGGCGGCGCACTGTTCACGGTTGAACTCCCACTGGCGCCCACGCCTCCCGCACCATGAGCCTGCCACCGCCCCCCGCCATCGACATCCATATCGTGGACGACGACGCCGACGTGCGCGACGGCCTGGCCTGGCTGTTTGACTCGCGCGGCTGGCCAGTGCGCACCTGGGACAGCGGCGCCGCACTTCTGGCCACCGTGCAAACCCTGCCCCAGCCCTGGAGCCCCGCCGTGCTGCTGCTCGACATTCGCATGGAACCCCTCTCGGGTCTGGTCACGTTCGAGCGCCTCAAAGCCCTGGGCTGCCCCTGGGCCGTGCTGTTTCTCACCGGCCATGGCGACGTTGGCACCGCCGTTGAAGCCGTCAAAAACGGCGCCTGGGATTTTCTGGAAAAGCCCTTTCAAAACAACCTGCTGGTCGATCGCGTCGAACAGGCCATGCAGGCGCTGCAACAGCAAAGCGCCAGCGAGCGCCAGCGCCAGCGCCTGCGCCAAGCGCTCGCCAGCCTCAGCCCGCGCGAGCGCGAAGTGCTGAACGAACTCATCCAGGGCCACTACAACAAAACCATTGCCGAGCACCTGGGCATCACGGCGCGCACGGTGGAGTTTCACCGCGCCAACATCTTCGAGAAGATGGGCGTCGAATCGGCCATCGAGCTGGCGCACCAGCTCGGGCGGCTGACGCCGATAGAGAAAGATATTTAGCTATTTATTTGATAGCTGCTTGCGCTCTCCCATCAAGAGCCAACCCGGCTTTTTCCATATCACCAACATCAACTCTACAATCGTGCCGCCGGCCCTCATGCCGGCATCGCGTCTTCAGGGCGGGGCGAAATTCCCCACCGGCGGTAGGCGGGGCAGCACCACCTTGGTGCTGGTTCCCCGCGAGCCCGCGAGCGCCCGGAGCCAGGCATCGTCCGAGCCCCGGGGTCAGCAGATCTGGCCACACACCAGAGCCGACGGTCACAGTCCGGATGAAAGAAGATGCGCAAGCCCCAGCGGCCCCCGGCCACACCGGCCTGGGGCCGTCGTGGCTGCGCGCCCCGAAAGCGTCTTCTCAACCTACCATCGAGGAGCGTTTGAATGTCTCAAACCCACACCACCACCGAAGCCACCAGCGCGCATCAGCGCGTCGCTGCCGCGCTCGACGCCGTGCGTCAGGGCATCCCCGTCGTCCTGCAGGACGCGAACGACCGCGAGGACGAAGCCGACCTGATCGTCGCTGCCGAGCGCCTGACGGAGCAGACCATGGCCCAGCTGATCCGCGACGGCAGCGGCATCGTCTGCCTGTGCATGACCGACGAAGCCCTGCGCCAGCTGGAGCTGCCGCCCATGGTGGAGCACAACGAAAGCGCCCACGGCACGGCCTTCACCGTGTCGATCGAGGCACGCCACGGCGTCAGCACCGGCGTGAGCGCGCGCGACCGGTTGACCACCGTGCAGGCCGCCATTGCCCCCGGCGCCCGGCCCGCCGACCTGGTGCGCCCCGGCCATGTCTTTCCGCTGCGCGCCCACCCCGGCGGCGTGCGCGCACGCGCGGGTCACACCGAGGGCACGGTGTGCCTCTCGCGCCTGGCCGGGCTGCGCCCTGCAGGCGTGCTGTGCGAGCTGATGAACCCGGACGGCAGCATGATGCGCGGCGTCCAGGTTCACGCCTACGCGGCGGCGCACCGCCTGCCGCTGCTGACCATTGCCGACCTGGTGGCCTGCAGCGACGCATAAACCACCAATCGCCCCGGCCCCCGGGGCGAGGAAGGCCGGGTCTGCACCCAGACGCCGCTGCCCCCCGGGGCCGGGCTACCTGTGGATGGCGACAAAATCCCGGGCCATACGCACCCTGCGGCATCACTACCTGCAGGAGCACCGGCGAGCGACTCGTCAAGCAGGCTCGGCCTGCCACCCGAGAACGTGTTCGTGAATCTGGCCGTTGGGCCACAGGCAAGCGCAGTACGCCGAGGAATTTGGATAAAAGGCAGCCAACCCTTGCCCAGAAAGCGCCAGCAGCTACTGAAAAAAGAGCAAATTATCAAGACCCCACATCCTGGCGCGCACGCCACTGCGCCGGCGTGCAGCCCGTCCAGCGCTTGAAGGCACGCCAAAACACCGCAGGTTCGGCGTAGCCCAGCGCCTGGCCAATGTCGGCCAGCGCACGCTCGGGCTGGGCCACGGCCTGCAGGGCGGCGTCGCGGCGCGCGGCATCGAGC
This sequence comes from Acidovorax sp. HDW3, assembly GCF_011303755.1. Lineage (NCBI taxonomy): Bacteria > Pseudomonadati > Pseudomonadota > Betaproteobacteria > Burkholderiales > Comamonadaceae > Acidovorax > Acidovorax sp. HDW3. The sequence goes on from NZ_CP049885.1 coordinate 2,340,864, forward strand.
TGCTGCGAAAAACTCGTCGCCTGCGCCTGCAGCTGGCGCGCGAGCGTACGCTCGCCCAGCCCCAGCATCTGCGCCGCCTGCGCCCTGGTCGGCACGGCACCACCTTCGTGCAACTGCTGCTGCAGCCAGCGCTGCAGCGCCTGCACCAGCACCTTTTCGAGCGCCTGCGGCGGCGCCAGCGCATCAAGACGCGCACTGGCGAGCCGGTGGTGGGCCGCAGCGAGCTGCGCATCCGCCTGCGGCAGCGGCGCATCGAGCACAGCGTTGTCCCACAGCAGGCCGCTGAACGCCTGCTCAAACTGCACCGGGCAAGCAAACACCGCCCGGTAACCCGCTAACGGCCCAATCTGCAGCTGGTTGAACTGCACCGCCAGCGGCACCAGTGCCGGGCCGGGCCCCGTGATCCAGCGCGCAAAAACTACCACCGCCGCCAGCACCGCCTCGATCTGGTGCGGACTGAACGCCAACGAGCCCTGGCGCGGGTGGTAAATCACCCAGCAAGCCCCCTCGCCCGCAATCGTCTGAAAGCGCCCGCCGTCCGAAATCAAACTCTGGTACTGCTGCACCAGCGCCAGCGCCGCGCGCAGCGTGGGCGCGGACTGCAGCAGATAGCTCACCACATTAAAGCTCGCCGGCCCCACCGATGCCCCGGCCTTGAGGCCAAACCCCGCATCCCCCGTGGCCTGCACCGCCGCACGCCACAACCGGGCGATGTGGTCGATGGGCCAGCGCTCGCTCTGCAGCTCCTGCGGCGCAATCCCCGCCAGCGCCAGCACCTGCGCGCGCGGCGCGCCCTGCTGGGCGGCCGCGTCGAGCACGGTGTTGACCCAGCTCATGGAAACGGTCGCTTGCAGTGCCATGGCGACAAAACTCAAGCCTTGAAGCAGGCTTGCACGCTGTTGAGGACACCACCGCCATCGACAGGATCGAATTGGTATTTTTTGGGCGGAAAAGCCGTCATGCCTTGTCCCCATAAGGCGATACGGGTTCGCGCACCTGCGAACCCGCTGCATCCGGCAAAGGCCGGATGCGCTCAATCACCCCGTCGCGACTGACAATCAGCTCAGTCCCCGTTTGTGCCGCCAGCTCACGTGCGCGCTGCGCCGCGCGCAGCAATGCCTGCCATGAACCGCGCAGATCGGCAGTGCGCGCTTGGTGGATAGGCTTTTGGGTGTTCATTGCTCGCTCCAGCTCCTGCAACATCAAGCGCCCCGCCTGCAGGGCGGCAGCCTCCACGTCGAAGGGCGACAAACCCGCCGCAATCAAGTCGGCGTTGACAAACACCGGGCAAGCCGCCTCATGGGGCAAAAACTCGCGCGCAAACGTCGTTTTGCCTGCGCCGTTGGGCCCGGCGATGACGATGACTTTCAAGTCCTGCGCCACCTCACACCTCCAGCGCGTAAGGCGTCTGCTTGAAGGTGATGCCCTCGCGTGCAACGCGTGTGCCCAGGCGGTTGGCAGCGGCGTAGATCCAGTTCAGTGTTGGCATTGCGCCCATCCATCCTTGCTTGGTGCGATGGCTCAGTCTCTCAGGCCACCGTCACGTTGTTCTTTCGCTTGAGTTTCAAGAGTCTAACGTCGGCATCTTGCTGTACTGCAGACGGGGAAATAGCTCATAAAGTCAATTATGTTGTCTCCTAAAGTCAATCACCAAACGCCCTCCCCCGCTATCTTTACCCCCCAGGAGACAACCGGACATGGCAGACATGAAAGCAGACACCCTGGTCATTGGCGGCGGGCTGGCGGGCATCGTTACCGCGCTGGAACTGCTGCGCGCGGGCAAAAGCGTCACGCTCATCGACCGCGACACACCCGAGCGTTTTGGCGGCCTGGCGCTGTGGGCCTTTGGCGGCATGGCGCTGGTGGGCACGCCCTTGCAGGCGAAGATGAAGATTGCCGACTCGCCCGAGCGCGCGCTGGCCGACTGGCAGCGTTTTGGCGAGCTCGACCCTGCCGACACCTGGCCCCAGCAATGGGCGCGCTATTACGTGGAACAGTCGCGCCCCCAGGTCTATGACTGGTTGCTCAAAGAAGGCATCAAGTTCATGCCCGCCGTGAATCTGGTCGAGCGCGGCATGAATGGCGACGGCAACAGCGTGGCGCGTTACCACATCGTCTGGGGCACGTCGCGCTTCATGACGCTGCGACTCATCGAGCAGATGCGCGCTGCTGGCCAGGGCGGGCGGCTCACGGTGCTGCACGGCCACCGCGTGACAAAGCTGGAACAGTCGGGCGGCCAGCTGTCGGGCGCGGTGGCGGTCGATGAGGCCACGGGGCGCGAGGTGCTTCTCACCGCCCCCACCGTGGTGTTGGCCATGGGCGGCATCAACGGCGGCCACGAGCAAACGCGGCGCAACTGGCCTGCGGGCCGCCCTTTGCCCAAGACCATGCTCAACGGCGCCCACCCTTTTGCCGATGGGCGTATGCACCACTGGGCGGCGGATTACCTGGGCGCGCAAATCACCCACGCGGGCGAGATGTGGAACTACGCTGCTGGCATTCCGCACCCGTATCCGCATTTTCCGGGCCATGGCCTGTCGCTCATTCCGTGCAAGTCGGCCCTGTGGCTGAATCACCGGGGCGAGCGCATGGGGCCGGAGCCGCTGGTGACGGGTTTTGACACCCACTGGCTGTGCCAGCAGGTGGCGGCGCAGGAAAAGCCCTGGACCTGGCAGCTTTTGAACCGGCGCATTGCGCTCAAGGAGTTTGCCGTCTCGGGCGCCGAGCACAACCCGCGCATCCGCGACCGGCAGTTTCTGCGCTTTGTCAAAGATACCCTGCTGGGCAACCACCGCCTGGTCGATCAAATGGCGGCGCAAAGCCCGCATTTCATCGTCGCAGGCACCCTGGCCGAGCTGGCGCAGAAGATGAATGCGCTCACGGCCTCGCACGACATCCGCGCCGAGCAATTGCAGGCCACGGTGGGCGCCTGGGACGCGCTCTTTGCCCCCGGCGGCCAGCCCGAGGGCGACATTCAGGTGCGCCGCATTCTGGAGGCGCGCAAGTGGCGCCCCGACAGCCTGCGCACCTGCAAGCCCGCGCCGCTGCAAAAGGCGGGCGCGGGGCCGTTCATCGCCATCCACACCCAGCTCATCACGCGCAAAAGCCTGGGCGGGCTGCAGACCGATTTGCAAAGCCGCGTGCTGGGTGGCGCAGGCAGTGCCATCCCCGGCCTGTACTGCGTGGGCGAGGCGGCGGGCTTTGGCGGCGGCGGGGCCTCGGGCAAGCGCTCGCTGGAAGGCACGTTTTTGCCCGGCTGCATCCTCACGGCGCGGGCGGCGGCGCGGCATATCGTCACCGGGTAAGCCATGGCATACCTCATGGCTGCGGCGCCCCCTCTCCCCGGCCCTCTCCCGCAAGGGGCTTGTGTATGCACACATCTTTTGACGGCTCCCATCCGCCTGGTCAAAGGGCGGTTTTTGCTCCCCTCCCCCCTCGCGGGGGAGGGGCCAGGGGAGAGGGGGCGCTGGCAGCACCTTGCCTATTCACCCCTCTCCCCAACCCTCTCCCGCAAGGGGAGAGGGAGTGCAAACCAGCGCCAAACAAGCGTTGTGCGCTATCAAAAAAAGATGTGTGCATACATAAGCCCACAAGGGGAGAGGGAGCCACCCCGGGCACAGCCCACAGCGGCTGCTGCTCCCCTCCCCCCTCGCGGGGGAGGGGCGGGGGGAGAGGGGGCCATGCCAGCCCGCACCAGAACAGGATATTTCAATAAAAACAGGCTCTAGCGCCCACCAATCAAGCGCAAGTAGCTACAAAATCAGGAGCAATAATGGATTACGACTTCATCGTCATCGGTGCCGGGCCTGCGGGCTGCGCCGTGGCCTCGCGGCTGTCGGAGGACGCGCGCCACAACGTGCTGCTGCTCGAAGCCGGGCCGGGCCAGCGCAAGGGCTTGCTCGCCACCAATGCGGCGCTGGCCTCGCTCGTCTATGGGCTCAAAAGCAGCGCCTACAACTGGGGCTTTAACACCCAGGCGCAGGCGGGGCTCAATGGGCGGCGTGCCTACCACCCGCTGGGGCGCGGCCTGGGCGGGGGCACGTCGCTCAACATGCTGATGTATATGCGCGGCAACCCGCTCGATTACGACGGCTGGGCCGCTGCAGGCAACCCCGGCTGGGGCTGGGGCGATGTGCTGCCCTACTTCAAGAAAAGCGAGAACAACCAGACCTTCAACCAGGACGGCGACCCCTACCACGGCAACAGCGGCCCGGTGTGGGTGGAGGAACTGCGCACCGACAACCCCTGGCACGGCACGCTCAACCAAGCCTTCAAGGAGCTGGGCTGGCCGCTCAACCCCGACCTCAACGGCGCGGTGCAAGACGGCTTTCGCCCCACGCAGGTGATGATGAAGGGCGGCGAGCGCCACCACGCGGGCCAAGCCTACATCCTGCCGCACCTGGGGAGCAGACCCAACCTCACGCTGCAGTGCGAGGCGCACGCCACGCGCATCCTGTTCGAGGGCCAGCGCGCCGTGGGCGTGGAGGTGGTGCAGGGTGGGCAAAAGCGCCAGATTCGCGCCCGCAAAGAGGTGATCGTGAGCAGCGGCGGCCTGCTCTCGGCCAAGCTGCTGCAGCTCTCGGGCGTGGGCGATGGGGCGCACCTGCAGGGCATGGGCATTCCGCTGGTCGCCCACCTGCCCGCCGTGGGCCAGCACCTGCAAGACCACCTGGACGTGATCCTGGGCCACCACATTCCGGGCGACCCGAATTTAGTGGGCATCTCGCCCACCGGGGCGCGCAGCTTCTGGCGGGCCATGGGGCGCTGGCGCAAGGAGCGGCGCGGCATGTGCACCACCAACTTTGCCGAGGTCACGGGCTTTATGCGCCTTTCGCCCGATTCGCCCATGCCGGAGCTGCAGTACGAGTTCGTCGTCGTGCTGGCCATGGAGCATGGACGCAAGGTGTACGCCAAGCATGGCATGTCCACCCATGTGCTGCTGCTGCACCCCAAGAGCCGTGGCACGGTACAACTGGCCAGCCCGCGCTGGGAGGATGCCCCGGCGATTGACTTCCGCTACTTCTCCCACCCCGACGACATGGCCACCATGGTCAAGGGCGTGCGCCAGGTGCTGCAGGTGTACGACACGCCGACGATGAAGGCCCGCGTCAAGGCCGACCTGCGCACCGCGCAGTGCCAAACCGATGAAGACTACGCCGCCTACTGCCGCCAGGTGGCCGGCACCAACTACCACCCCACCAGCAGCTGCCGCATGGGCCCCAGCGCCATGGACAGCGTGGTCGATGCGCGCCTGCGCGTGCATGGCCTGCAAGGATTGCGCGTGATCGACAGCTCCATCTTCCCCCACATTCCCGGCGGCAACACCACCGCGCCCACGTACATGGTGGGCGAAAAAGGCGCGGCCCTGCTGCGCGAGGACTGGCAGTGAAACACGACTACCCCTGGAAGCACGGCGCGCCGCGCACAGTGTTCATCACCGGCGCCAGCAGCGGCATAGGCCGCGCCATGGCGCAGGAGCTGACCGCCGCAGGCGCGAGCATTGCCCTGTTCAACCGTTCCGATGCGCGCGCCGTGCTGTTGGACTTGCGTGCTGCGGCCCCAAACCCCGAGCAACGCTTTGCCTGCTACCGCGCCGACGTCGGCAAGGCCCAGGCCATTGCCGCTGCCGTGGCGCAGGCCGTGCAGGAGCTGGGTGCGCCCGACCTCGCCATCCACAGCGCGGGCGTGCTGCACAACGGGCCGCTGCTGCAGTCCTCTGCCGCCGACTTTGAGCAGGTGGTGGACGTCAACCTCAAAGGCACGCGCCACTTTGCCGCCGCCGTGCTGGCGCACATGCAGCCGGGCAGCCAGATCGCCTTCATCGCCTCGCTCGCTGCCCTCACGGGCAACTTTGGCTACACCGCGTACTGCGCGTCCAAATACGGCGTGCGCGGCTTGGCCGAGGCGCTGCGCTATGAAATGAAGTTGCAAGGCATCGCCGTCAGCCTGTGCTGCCCGGGTGAAATCCTCACACCCATGGTGGTGGCCGAAAAGCGCACCATGCACCCCGTCTCCGCCGCCATGAAAGCCTTTGCCGGCAGCAGCACGCTCGATGTATCCGTGCCCGCGCTCCTGCGCGGCATTGCGCGGCGCGAGTTTGAAATCACCGACACACCCAAGGCGGCGCTCACCGCCTTCCTCTCGCGCCACACCCCGCAGCTCGCCCGCGCCGTGGGCGACGCCATTGCCCGCCGCGCCCAGGAGCGACTCTCGAAAGGAACACCATGACCACCACCCCCCCCAGCGCCGCCTGGCAGGCCATCCACATCCCCGCGCACCTGCCCGCTTTTTTGCGCGATGCCTTTGCCGCCCAGCAAGCGGCGTTTGCCAAAAACCGCTACCCCAGCCTAGAGGAACGCCGCGCCGACCTGCGCGCCCTGCACCGCCTGCTAGTCGAAAATCGCGCCGTGCTGCTCGATGCCGTGAATGCCGACTTTGGCTGCCGCAGCCACTTTGAAACCCTGGCCACCGAGCTGCTGCAAGGCCAGGAAGCGGCCCTGGACGCCATGCGCCAGCTACCGCGCTGGATGAAAAAGCAAAAGCGCCACCTGGACATCACCCAATACCCGCTCGCCAGCGCCTACGTGCTGCCCCAGCCCGTGGGCGTGATCGGCATCGTCTCGCCGTGGAACTTCCCCATCGCCATGGTGGTGCAGCCCCTCATTGGGGCACTGGCTGCGGGCAACCGCGCCATGGTGAAGATGTCGGAAAACTCCGCCCACACCGCGCGCCTGCTGCAAAAGCTGCTGCCCAAGTACTTTGCTGCGGACAAGGTGTGCCTGTTTGCCGACGACGACGCCGGGCCGGGCCAGCCGCTGGGCCCGCTGTTCACGCAACTGCCGTTCAACCACCTGTTCTTCACCGGCTCGCCGCAAACGGGCCGCGCCGTCATGGCCAACGCGGCGGCCCACCTCACGCCGGTGACGCTGGAGCTGGGCGGCAAGTCCCCCACCATCGTCGCGCCCGACTACCCGCTCGCCAAAGCCGCCGAGCGCATTCTGTGGGTCAAGATGCTCAACGCCGGGCAGATTTGCACCAATGTGGACTACCTGTTTCTGCCTGCGGGGCAGGAGCAAGCCTTCATCGAGCACGCCCGCCGCATCCTCGCGCAGCGCTACCCCGATCTCTTGAATGGCGACTACACCGCCATCATCGACCAGCGCCAGTACGACCGCCTGCAGGCCATGCTGCAAGACGCTGTGGCCCAGGGCGCGCAGGCCGTGCCGCTGTGCCCCGGCCAACAGGGCGATGCGGCGCGGCGCATCATGCCGCCAGTGGCGCTCTTGAACGTGCACGACGGTATGCAGGTCATGCAGCGCGAGATTTTTGGCCCGCTGCTGCCCATCCTGAGCTACCAGAAGAAAGAGGAAGTGCTGCAGTACATCAACGACCGCCTCCACCCGCTGGCGCTCTACCTGTTCAGCGAAGACAAGGCGCTGCAAAAGTGCTACCTGGAGCAAACGCTCTCGGGCGGCGTGACCATCAACGACACGCTCTTGCACGCCGGCCAGCACGCGCTGCCGTTCGGCGGCGTGGGCAACAGCGGCATGGGGCATTACCACGGGCGCGAGGGCTTTTTGACGTTTTCCAAGTTGCGCCCGGTGTTCCAACAGGGCGTGTTCCGCTCGGTGGATTTCCTCATGCCGCCGTACACCGGGCTGGCCAGCAAAATGCTCAACGTCATGCTCTGGCGCAACCGCTAGCCAACACCGTTTCACCACCACAGGAGGCCCCCCATGCAAGGAGACATCGCATCGAGTGTGCTGCTGCCGCTCATCCTCGGTTTCATCATGTTCTCACTCGGCCTGGGGCTGGCGCCGGCGGATTTTGGGCGCATCCTGACGCAGCCGCGCGCCCTGCTGGTGGGCATGGTGTGCCACTTCGTGCTGCTGCCGCTGGTGTGCTACGCCATGCTGCAGCTGCTGGGCATCACCGGCGTGTTTGCCGTCGGCTTCATGATTCTGGCGGCCTGCCCCACGGGCAGCACGTCCAATCTGCTGACCTATCTGGCGCGCGGCGACGTGGCGCTGGCGCTGAGCTTTACGGCAGTGGCCAGCGTGCTCACCATCTTCACCCTGCCCGTGGTGGTCACCTGGTCGCTGGGGCATTTTTTGGGTGAGGCCAGCACCGTCAACGTGCCCGTGGGCCTGATGATGGGCCAGGTGGCCCTGGTGCTGGGCCTGCCCGTGGCCCTGGGCATGGTGGTGCGCCGGCGCTGCACCGCCTGGGCGCTGCGCTTTGAGCCACGCGCCACGCGCATCGCCACGCTGCTCTTCGTCCTCATCGTGGTGCTGGCGGTGGTGAAAAACTGGGCACTGCTGCGCGCCAACTTCAGCAGCCTGGCGCCCTTTGCCCTGGTGCTCAACCTCAGCATGTTGTGCCTGGGCTTTGGTGTGGCCTGGCTGGCGCGCTTGTCGCGGCGCCAATCGGTCACGCTCGGCATTGAAACCGCCGTGCAAAACGCCGCCCTGGCCCTGGTGATCGCCAGCAGCGTGCTGGGCAACGACGCGCTCGCCATTCCGGGCGCCATCTACGGCGTGCTGATGTACGCCGGCGGCCTGCTGTTTGCCTTCACCATGCGCCGCTTCATTCCCGAGGCTGCGCCGTGTTGAGTGCCGCCGCCGCAGCATTTCGATCTTTCAAACCAAATCGGCCTCTAGCGCTTATCCAGCAAGCGCAACCAGCTATCAATAAAGGAGCAAAACATGAATGGCGCACAAGCCCTGCTGCACACCCTGGCCGATGCCGGCGTCGAGGTCTGCTTTAGCAACCCTGGCACGAGCGAGATGCACTTCGTGGCCGCGCTCGACGCCGAGCCGCGTATGCGTGCCGTGCTCTGCCTGTTCGAGGGCGTGGCCACCGGCGCCGCCGACGGCTACGCGCGCATGGCCGGCAAGCCCGCCGCCACGCTCTTGCACCTGGGCTGCGGCCTGGGCAACGGCCTGGCCAACCTGCACAACGCCAGGAAGGGCAAGGTGCCGGTGGTCAACATCGTGGGCGACCACGCCACCTACCACACGCAGTACGACGCGCAGCTGCAGTCCGACATCGAAACCGTGGCGCGCAACGTCTCGCCCGGCTTTGTGCGCACCTCGCAAAGCACGGCGCAGCTGGGCCACGATGCGGCAGACGCCGTTCAAGCAGCGCGCGGCCTGCCCGGGCAGGTGGCCACGCTCATCTTGCCCGCCGACGTCTCCTGGGGCGAGGGCGGCGCGCCCTGCCCCATGCCCACCGAGCCCGCCCCGGAGGCCGCCAGCGCCAGCACCGTGGCCGCCATTGCCCAGGTGCTGCAAAGCGGCGCCAAGGCCGCGCTGCTGCTGGGCCCGCAGGCGCTGCGCGAGCCGGGTTTGCTGGCGGCGGCGCGCATCGCCCAGGCCTGCGGCGTGCAGCTGCTGGCCGAGGTGTTCCCCACCCGCATGGAGCGCGGCGCCGGCCTGCCGTTGATTGAGCGCATTGCCTACCTGGCCGAGCTCGCCAGCGTGCAGCTGGCGCCGCTGGAGCATCTGGTGCTGGTCGATGCCAAGTCGCCCGTGTCCTTCTTCGCCTACCCCGGCAAGGCCAGCGACCTGGTGCCGCCGGGCTGCCAGGTGCACACCCTGAGCACGCCGGTGCAAGACGCCGTCGCCAGCCTCGAACGCCTGGCTGCCGCTGTGGGCGCGCAGCAGGCGCGGCCAGCGCTGCAGGCGGCGCAGCGCCCCGGGCGCCCGCGCGGGGCGCTGTCTGCGCCCAAGGTGTGCAAGGCCGTGGGCCACCTGCTGCCCGAGGGCGCCATCCTGATCGACGAGGCCATCACCAGCGGCCTGATGCTCTACAGCATGACCGCCGGCTGCCCGCGCCACGACCTGATCACGCTCACCGGCGGCGCCATCGGCCAGGGCCTGCCCAACGCCGTGGGCGCAGCCATTGCCTGCCCCGAGCGGCCCGTGATCGCCCTCATTGGCGACGGCACAGCGATGTACACCATCCAGGCGCTGTGGAGCATGGCGCGCGAGAACCTGCACGTGGTCACCATCATCTTCAACAACGCCAGCTACTCGGTGCTGAACGTGGAGCTCGAACGCGTGGGCGCGGAAGAAGCCGGGCCCAAGGCGCAATCGCAGCTCGACCTCAAGGGCCCGGTGCTGAACTTTGCCCAGCTCGCCCAGGGCATGGGCGTGCACGCCGTGCGCACCGACGACGCCGAGGGCTTTTGCCAGGCGCTGGAATACGCCCTGGCGCACCCGGGGCCGCACCTGATCGAGGCCATGGTGCCCGAGTCGCTCTCGGGCGCCAAGCGCAAGGTGCTGCCCTGGCTGCTCAAGTCGCTGCCCAACCTGCCCCAGCCGGTGGCGCGCGCGCTCAAGCGCAAGATTGCGCCCTGACGTGCCCCGCCGCCATGCTGCTCACGGCCCGTTCTGGGGTTTATCCAGGCTGGCCGTGCGCAGCACCAGGCCGTCGCGGCCGAAGGTGACGGTGAAGATTTTTTCGCGGTTCGGCGGCTCGATCCAGTTCCAGTCCCAGTCGGTTTCCTGCTTGAGGCTGAACATGGTCTGCTTGGCGGGTTTGCCCAGCAGGCGGCGCACGGCCTGCTTATCGAGCCCCGGCTGCACGCGCGCAAACTGCGCCGGTTCGAGCACCTGCTGCAGCGCCAGCAGCTTGCCGTCGGCGCCCAGGGTGATCATGTAGTTGCTGTGGCCAGCGGGCTGGCGCGTGTACTCCAGCGTCTGGCCGCCACCGGCCTCGGGCCAGATGCCGTCGGGTTCGCCAAAGCGCTGGCGCACATCGGCCTCGGTGGCCACGCCCACTTGCAGCTCGCTGATGCGCTGCGCATCGCAGCCGATCAGCGCCAGCAAGGCCACCAAAGCCGCACTGACGGCGCCGGCCATGCGCGCCAAAGGGTTGTGAGGTTTTGTCATCGTTAAAATGCCCGGTTCTGAGAGGTTTACATGTCCATTTTCCGCCGTCCCGACTACCAATCCGAAGCCACCCAATTTCTCGCCCAGCTCAAGGCCGACAAGCCGCAGCTGCAAGCGCAACAAGTGGCCGGCCGCGCCCTGCTGTGGGACAAGGCGGTAGACCGCGAACTGTGGCAAGACCTGCGCGCTGGCCGCGTGGCGCAAAAGCCCTATGTGTACTACGCGTACAGCAACAAAAAACAATAAAAACTGGCGCTAACGCGCTTGCAGCAAGCGCGAGCAGCTATCAATAAAGTAGCATTCAACAGCATGGACAGCCAGGCCCTGCACAGCGCCCCCGCCGCTGCCATGCCCGAGGTGGTCGATCAGGTGGCGCTGGCGCGCCTGTACGGCGAGCCGTTGTTTGCGCTGCCGCAGGATTTGTACATCCCGCCCGATGCGCTCGAGGTCTTCCTCGAAGCCTTCGAGGGCCCGCTCGACCTGCTGCTGTACCTGATCCGCAAGCAAAATTTCAACATCCTCGACATCCCGATGCTGGACGTGACGCGCCAGTACCTGGGCTACGTCGAAGAAATCCGCAGCCGCAACCTGGAGCTGGCGGCGGAGTATCTGCTCATGGCGGCGATGCTCATCGAGATCAAGTCGCGCATGTTGCTGCCGCCGAAAAAGGTCGAAGGCACCCCCGAGGAGCAGGACCCGCGCGCCGAACTGGTGCGCCGCCTGCTCGAATACGAGCAGATCAAGCTCGCGGCGCAGCAGCTCGGGCGCCTGCCGCAGTACGGGCGCGACTTTCTCAAGGCCCAGGTGTACATCGAGCAAAGCCTGCAGCCGCGCTTTCCCGACGTCGAGGCGGCCGACCTGCAGCAAGCCTGGCGCGACATCCTGCGCCGCGCCAAGCTGGTGCAGCACCACACCATCACGCGCGAAGCGCTCTCGGTACGCGAGTACATGGGCATGGTGCTCAAGGCGCTGCAGGGGCGGCGCTTCATCGAATTTGAAGCCCTGTTCCAGCCCGAAAAGGGCAGCACCGTGCTGGTCGTGACCTTTATCGCGCTGCTGGAGCTGGCCAAGGAAACCCTGATCGAAATCACCCAGGCCGAGGCGTTCGCGCCGATCTACGTGCGCCTGGCCTATACCCCCACTTAGCCCATTAAGCCCACCCAGCCCCGCGCGGCAAGCTCCGGGGCGCTTTTTTGCACACACCATGGCATCGCACGACTTTGACGTTCTGATCGTAGGCAGCGGCCTGGCGGGCCTGTCCGCCGCCCTGCACCTGGCGCCCACGCACCGCGTGGCCGTCATCACCAAGCGCCAGCTGCAAGACGGCTCGAGCAACTGGGCCCAGGGCGGCATTGCCGCCGTGCTCGCCAACGACGACAGCTTTGCCGCGCACATCGAGGACACGCAGATCGCCGGCGCCGGCCTGTGCGACCTGGCGACCACGCGCTTCGTGGTCGAGAACGCACCGGCGGCCATTGGCTGGCTGCGCGGCCTGGGCGTGCCGTTCTCGCTCGAAGGCGAAGAGCTGCACCTGACGCGCGAGGGCGGGCACAGCGCGCGGCGCATCGTGCACGCCACCGACGCCACCGGCGCGGCGGTGCAAAAAACCCTGATCGAGCAGGTGCGCGCCACCCCCGGCATCACCATCTTCGAGCAGCACACGCTGGTCGATCTCATCACCAGCCGCAAGCTCGGCCTGGCCGGCCAGCGCTGCCTGGGCCTGTACGCGCTCGATGCCGCCAGCGACGCCGTTGTCACCTTCCGCGCGCCGCACACCATTTTGGCCACCGGCGGCGCGGGCAAGGTGTATCTGTACACCACCAACCCCGACACCGCCACCGGCGACGGCATCGCCGCCGCCTGGCGCGCGGGCTGCCGCGTGGGCAACATGGAGTTCGTGCAGTTTCACCCCACGGGGCTGTACCACCCGCACGAAAAAAGCTTCCTCATCAGCGAAGCCGTGCGCGGCGAAGGGGGGCGTTTGCTGCTGCCGCCCTCGGCCGGGGGCACGCGCTTCATGCCGCAGCACGATGCGCGCGGCGAACTGGCGCCGCGCGACGTGGTGGCGCGCGCCATCGACTTCGAGATGAAGAAGCACGGCCTCGACTGCGTGCACCTCGATATCTCGCACCAGAGCCCGGCGTTTTTGCACGAGCACTTCCCCAACATCCTGGCGCACTGCGCGGGCCTGGGCATAGACATCACCAAAGAACCCATCCCCGTGGTGCCGACGGCGCACTTCACCTGCGGCGGCGTACTCACCGACCTGGCCGGGCGCACCGACCTGCCGGGGCTGTTTGCCGTCGGCGAGGTGGCCTACACCGGCCTGCACGGCGCCAACCGGCTGGCGAGCAACTCGCTGCTCGAATGCATGGTGTTTGCCCGCGCGGCGGCGCAGACCATTGCCGCCGCACCAGGGGCCAAGATACCGGCGCTGCCGCGCTGGGACGACAGCCGCGTGCAGGATGCCGACGAGTCGGTCGTCATCTCGCACAACTGGGACGAGCTGCGCCGCTTCATGTGGGACTACGTGGGCATAGTGCGCACCAACAAGCGCCTGGAGCGCGCCGCGCACCGCATCGCCATGCTCACCGCCGAGATCAACGAGTTCTACGCGCACTTTCACATCTCGCGCGACCTGCTGGAGCTGCGCAACCTGGTGCAGGTGGCCGACCTGATCGTCAAGAGCGCACAGATGCGCCGCGAAAGCCGGGGCCTGCACTTTAGCCGCGACTACCCCGACATGGCTGCACCGGCTGCACCCACCCTGCTCGTCCCACCCATTTCGCGCCCATCCCTCTAGGGCCCATGAAAAAACCCCACAAGCCAAGACTTGCGGGGCGATGCGCTCACACGGGCGGCGGACTTCCCCATCCAAAGAATCCAGCCCGATGATGACCGTACAACTTAAAAGTTGTGGCGCATACCGATTTCGTAGCCCGTCAGGCTGTGGCCTGCAACCGGCGTCGGGCTCAGCGACGAACCGAGCTTGCGCACCGCCTTGTCATCGTTGCTCATCCGCGCCACAGCCACATACAACTCGGTGCGCTTGGACATTTTGTAGCCATAACCCACGGCAAAGCGCTTGGAGTCGTTGTTATCCACCTTTTTGTCCTTGTACAACGTGAAAGCCGCGCGCAACTCTCCAGGGCCCACCGGCGCCTTCACCCCCACGCTGTACAGATCCACGCGCTTGTCATTGCCCCGCTCCGAAGCGATCAAGACCAAGGGGGTCAGCACACCAAAATCGTACGCCGCACCCAGGTTGAAGTTCTTGTAATCCACCCCAGCGGCAGCCGTCCCCCCCTTGACAACGCCATAGGCCGCCGCCACGTTCAGCGGCCCCTTGGCATAGCCCAAGCGCAGGCCAATCGTGCTCGACAGGCTGGCATCACCGGCCTGTTCACCAAAACCATAGCTCAGCTGACCATACACACCACCGAGTTTGGGCAACAGGTAGCTCACGCCGTTGGACACCCGTTTGGGGTTGGAGCCTTCAGGCGTCCCAGCAGCCGAACCGCTGATCAAACTGTGACCGTTGATGGCCCCCATGCCGCTGTCACCAAAGGCATGGAAAGTTTCCAAATTTTGGTACGACGGGGTCTTGTCACGGCCCAGGCGCACTTCACCAAAATGGCCAAGCACACTGACCGTAGAACGGCGGTCAAACTTGAAGCCGGCGCCACCATCATCAACATTCAAACCACCTTCGAGCCAGAAGCCCGCTTTCAGGCCAGCGCCCAGGTCTTCCTCACCCCGAAAGCCCAAACGGCTGCTGGAATTGCCACCATTGGCCAAGCCAGTCACGCTCTTGTTCGTGGTTGAAATGCGGGCGACGGAAACATCGGCCACGCCAAAAAGTGTGACACTCGAATTTTGAGCGGCAGCACCGGCAGCAACGGTCAGGGCAGTCAAGGCCAGAAAGGTTCGTTTCATGGTGTGTTCTGTAGTGAAATCAAGAAAAAAGCCCGAGGGCTGAGCGCATTACACGAAGCCCCCATGAAACCCTCGTGAAAGCCCTGGAAAATACGTCCTGTAGGCAAGAAAACAACAAGCCACCCCACCCTGTCAGCCCCCCTGTAAACCCTGGTTTTCCAGGGCCGCGCAGCCGACCTATAGACTTAGCGGCTTTCCATTTGCATCGACCCGTTCTCATGTACCGCACCCTGCTCAAATCCAAAATCCACCGCGTCAAGACCACGCACTGCGAGCTGCACTACGAAGGCTCCTGCGCCATCGACGAAGACCTGATGGAAGCGGCCAACCTGGTCGAGAACGAACAGATCCACATCTGGAACGTCGATAACGGCGAGCGCTTCGTCACCTACGCCATCAAGGGCCAACGCGGCAGCGGCATGATCTCGGTCAACGGCTCGGCAGCGCGCCGCGCCTGCGTCGGCGATCTGCTCATCATTGCCTCCTTTGCCCAGGTGGCCGAAGCCGACGTCGCCACGCACGCGCCGCAGCTGGTGTTCGTCAACGAGCACAACCGCCAGGTCGAGCTGCGCCACCACGTGCCGACGCAGCAGCTCTAAGCCCATGCGCGCCGCCATGCCGAGCGCGCTCGCTGCGCGCAGCAGCGCCAGCGTCTGGCACCCCTGCACGCAAATGCAGCGCCACGAGGCCGACCCGCCGCTGGCCATCGTGCGCGCGCAGGGGCCCTGGCTCTATACCGAGGGCGGAGCGCGCATCCTCGACGGCATCAGCTCCTGGTGGGTCAACCTGTTTGGCCACTGCCACCCGCACATCCAGGCGGCGCTGACGGCGCAGCTGGCGCAGCTCGACCACGTCATGCTGGCGGGCTTTACGCACGCGCCGGTGGTCGAGCTCTCCGAGCGCCTGGCACAACTGAGCGGCCTGGGCCACGCCTTCTACGGCAGCGACGGCGCCAGCGCCACCGAGATCGCGCTCAAGATGAGCGCGCACTACTGGCGCAACCAGGGCCGGCCAGAAAAATCGGGCTTCGTCGGCCTCGCCGGCGGCTACCACGGCGAAACCGTGGGCGCCCTGGCCGTCACCGACATCCCGCTGTTTCGCGCCGCCTACGCGCCGCTGCTGCGCCTCGCTGCCACCGTGCCCAGCCCCGACGCCCGCAGCGCCCAGCCCGGCGAGAGCGCGGCCGACGTCGCCCAGCGCGCTGCAGCCGCGCTGCACGACTGGCTGGCCGCGCACCACCAGCACACCGCCGCCCTCATCCTGGAGCCGCTGGCGCAATGCGCCGCCGGCATGGTGTTCTACGACGCCCAATACCTGCGCCTGGCGCGCGCGCTGTGCGACCGCTATCAGGTGCACCTGGTGGCCGACGAGATCGCCGTCGGCTTTGGCCGCACCGGCACGCTGTTTGCGCACCAGCAGGCCGGCATCCGGCCCGATTTTCTGTGCCTATCGAAGGGCCTGACCGGCGGCACGCTGGCGCTGTCGGCGGTGCTCACCACCGACACCGTCTACCAGGCGTTCTACGCCGACGAGGTGGCGCGCGGCTTTTTGCACTCGCATTCCTACACCGGCAACCCACTGGCCTGCCGCGCTGCACTGGCGACGCTGGAGCTGTGGCAACAGCACGACACCCTGGCGGCAAACGCCAAGCTGGCGCAGCGCCTGAGCGCCGCCCTGGCGCCCCTGGCCGCGCACCCGCGCGTGCGCCACGCGCGCCAGCTGGGCATGATCTGGGCCTGGGACGTGGACACACCACTGCCCGACTTCGCCCGCCGCTACCAGCGCCAGGCGCTGGCGCGCGGCCTGCTGCTGCGCCCCATTGGCCACACCCTGTACGCCATGCCGCCGTATGTGCTCGACGACGAAGCCATCGCCCACCTGACCCATAACGCCCTGGCCGCCCTGAACGCCACCCTGGCCGAAGAAGACGGCGCCAGCACCCACCACGAGGCGGCGCTGCCATGAGCGCTGGCCTGTTCATCGCCGGCACCGACACCGGCGTCGGCAAGAGCCTGGCCGCCTGCGCGCTGCTGCACGCACTCGCGGCGCGCTGGCCGCGCGTGGTCGGCATGAAGCCGGTGGCCGCCGGCGCCGAGTTCCATCAGGGCCAGTGGGCGAACGAAGATGCGCTGGCGCTGCGCGCCGCCTCCAGCATCGCCGTGGCACCACAGCTGGACAACCCGGTGCTGCTGCCCGAACCGCTGTCGCCGCACATTGCCGCCGCCCGCGCCGGGCAGGTGATCGACATTGCTGCCATCGCCGCCAGCTACCGGCAGCTGGCCACGCTGGCCGATGCGGTGGTGGTCGAGGGCGCGGGCGGCTGGCACGTGCCGCTGTCGGGCACGCACACCGGCGCCGACCTGGCCCAGGCCCTGGGCCTGCCGGTGCTGCTGGTCGTTGGCCTGCGCCTGGGCTGCCTGAACCACGCCGCGCTCACCGCCGAGGCGATTGCCGCACGCGGCCTGCCGCTGGCGGGCTGGGTGGCCAACCACCTGAGCCCGGACATGGCCGCCGCCAGCGAAAACATCGCCTGGCTGCGCCAGCGCCTGGCCGTGCCCCTGTGGGCCGAGCTGCCCTACCAGGAGGCGCCCAATGCCCACGCCCTGGCGGCGCACTTCACCCTGCACACCCCTTTTTGACCCCCAAGGAATAACCATGCCCCATTTGACCGTCGAATACTCGGCCAACCTCAGCGGCCTGCCCGAGGCCGAGATGCTGACCGCCCTGAACGCCACGCTCTGCGCCAGCCCGGAAATTCAGCACGAGGTCGATCTGAAAAGCCGCATCGTCGCCGTGGCGCAGTTCCAGGTCGGCACCGCCGATGCGCCGCGCGGCTTTGTGCACGCCCAGCTGCGCCTGCTGGCCGGGCGCACGCCCGAGGCCAAGAAAGACCTGTCCGAGCGCATTGCCGCCGTGCTGCAGCGCCTCACGCCCCAGCCCGCTGGCGTGCAGGTGCAGCTGAGCGTGGAGATCACCGATATGGATAGGCCGAGCTACTTCAAGGGCGTTTTGTAATCAACGCGGCGCCGCCCCGGCCTTGAGCAGCGCCAGGTACTGGCGGTATTTGGCGTTGTCGGGGTTGATCTCGCGCACGCGTTCGAGCAGCCCCATGATTTCGAGCATGAGCGTGTCGCTCTTGCCCTCGGCGCGCATCTGGCCAATCAAGAGGCCGCACAGGTTCATCATCAGCACCTCGCTCGCGGGCAGGCCCTCCAGGGCCCGGCGCAGCAGCTTGGCGCCTTCGGCAAACTGGCCTTCGCGCCCCAGCAGCACGCCCTGGTTGTTGATGGCCACGGCCTCCTCGCGCGACTGCGCAATCAGGCTGCGCCCCTCCTCGCCCATCTGCGCCTGCTCGAACAGCGCCTGCACCTGGCCGGAAATGCGCGCATCTTCATGGTGCGACTTGACCAGGGTGCGCATGAGCTCGCAAGCCTCGTCCTTGCGCCCGAGCGCGAGCAGGCCGTGCGCCAGCTCCAGCGCGGTTTGCGCATTGGCCGCGCCGCCTTGGAGCTGCAGCAGCTGCTGCGCCTGCGCCATGGCGGCCTGGGCCTGCTCGGTCTGCCCCGTCTGCTGGTACACCGCGCTTTGCACCGCCGCCACCTGAATCGCCAGGTGCGCACCTTCCTTGCTGTCTTTAAAGACTTCGCCCGTGCGCTTGAGCAGTTGCAGCGCCATTTCGGGCTCGTTGTCTTCGCTGAGCACGCGCGCCAGCGCGACGTAGGCCCCGGCTTGTTTGTTCGATGAAAACTCGCTGATCTTGATGGTTTTTTGCAGCGCACCGCGCGCCACGTCGAGCGCACCGTTGTGCCAGGCCGTCTCGCCCAGCGTTTTTTGCCGGCTGGCGGAGTTGGGCGAGAGCTTGACGGCCTCCTGCAGCACGGCCTGCGCCTGCTGCTTGTCGCCCATGGCGTCCAGGGTCTTGGCAAGCCAGTCGGCGGCCTCGATGAACATGCGGTTTTCTTCCAGCACCTGGCGGAACTGGCTGCGCGCCAGCTCGTATTCGCCGCGCGCATAGTGCACCCGTCCCAGGCCGGTGCGCGCCCAGGGCAGGCTGCGCTGCGCCAGCACGCCCTCGAACAGCGCCTGCGCCGCAGCCCAGTCACCCTGCTTGAGCAGCACCTCGCTCTTGAGGCGCAGCACCTCGGGGGTTTTAGTAGCCTCCTGCGCCAGCAGCTGGTTGCAGCGCGCCAGCGCCGCCGCCCAGTCCTGCGCGCGCAGCGCCTCTTCCACACTGCGCAGGGCCTGCTTGCGCACGATCAAGCGCTCCAGGCGCGTCTCCAGAATGTGCTGGTTGATGGGTTTGAGCAGGTACTCGTCGGGCTTGGATTCGGCGGCGCCCATGATCATTTCGGCGGTCTTTTCCGCCGTCACCATGACCCAGATGGTGGAGACGCCGACGTAGTCGTGCAGCCGCCCTTCGTCGAGCACCTGCTGACCGTTGAGCCCAGGGCCGAGGTTGAAGTCGCAGATGACGACGTCGTAACGACTCGCGCGCAGCTGGTTCAGCGCCTCCTTGCCGTTGGCCGCCGTATCGACGCGGCTCACGCCCATGGAGCGCACCAGGTCGCGCAAGATGGTGCGCATTCCCTGGAAATCATCAACGACCAACACCCTGGCCTGCGACAGTGCAACCGATGTCATAACCCTTGCTCCTCAAGGCAGGCGCAGCACAAAGCAGCCACCACCGTAGGCGCCGCCGTTCTCGATGATGAGCTCGCCCCGGCGCCCGCCGTTGTGGTGCAGGTGCGCCACCTGCGACGAAAAATAAAAGCCCAACCCCGTGCTGCCAGTGACGAAGTTGACGCTCGCCGCACTGCCCGCTGCGCCGCCACGCAGCATGAAGCCGGGGTAGCCGCTGCCGTTGTCCTCCACGCGCAGTTCGAGCACGCCGTCGTGCACCGCTGCAGCAATGCGGATGCGGTCTTGCGTGTATTGGTAAGCATTGTTGAGCGCATTGCCCAGCACGCCGGTCACCAGATCGCGGTCGAGGTACCAATAGCAGTCCGCCGCGCAATCGACCTGCAGCGCAATGCGCTTGAACGCCAGCATGGGCTGGTGCAGCGAGAGCGCATCGCCAATGAGCTCAGAGAGCGCGCATTCGGCAATATCAATGGGGTAAATGGCCTTGTCGAGCTTGTACAGGCTCAGCAGCTGGATGAGGTTGGAGTTCATCCGGTTGGCCTGGTAGATCACGCCGCCCAGGTCGGCGTGCAATGGCTCGTCTTGCAACGCCTGGCAGCGCAGGGCTATTTTCTCCAACGCGCTGATCTGCACGTTGAGCGAGTTTTTCATGTCGTGGATCGACGAGGCAATCAAATCCGTGAAGCTGATCTCATCCTGTGCCATGGGTACGCCTGGTGCAGCAGCGGTTGCGACGCCTGCGATGGTGCCATATGTATGCAAATGTTCAAACCCTCTGCGCCGCCAGCCAGCCGCGCAAGCTGTTGATAAAGGCCCAGTCCTGCACACGCGGCACATCTTCGAGGCGCACAACGCCTTCTTGCACCCGCCCGCTAGCGAGCGCCTGCGCCCGCCCCACCCCCGGAAGCAAACCACAGGACAGTGCTGGAGTGAGCCAACGGCCATCGAGCAGCGCAGCGATGTTGCCAAAGGTGGTTTCGGTGATTTCGCCGGCGCTGTTGTAGAGGATGGTGTCGAACACGCCGCTGCCCGGCGCGGGCGCAAAGGCGGCGTAATGCGCGCGCCGCGTGGTCTTGAAGCGCACCCATTCACTGTGCGCCAGGGCCAGCGGCGCTGCAGCCAGGGCCAGGCGCACGGGCGTGGACGTGGCGGCCAGGGGCTGGACCTCGACCTGGAACTGCCCCTGCGCCTGCAGCTGCAGGCGCACGCGCCACAGCCCCTGGGGGTGCTGCTGCGCCAGGGCGTCGAGTTGTTGCTGCACTGCTGGCATGGCCAGCGGATAAGCAAAATGCGCCGCCGCCGCGCTCAGGCGTACCAGGTGCGCCTGCAAGTGGCGGTAGCAGCCCACCTCCAGCGCCAGGGTTTCAAGCAGTGCAAAAGGGGCACGCGCGCGCTCCAGGAAAGCCTGTTTGGCCTGCCATTCGCGCCATTCGGCGTCGCTGTCGGCCCCCCAGACGATGCCGCTGCCAATGCCCGCCTGCAGCGCCGTGCCCTGCAGCTGCAGGGTGCGGATAGGCACGTTGAACGTGGCGTCGAACGTGCCGGCGCCGCGCTCGGGCGTGGGCCGCAGCAGGCCGAGCGCACCGCAGTACAGGCCACGCGGTGCGGTTTCGAGCGCGGCAATGGCGCGCATGGCCTGCACCTTGGGCGCGCCGGTGACCGAGCCACAGGGAAACAGCGCCGCGAACACGTCCCACAGCCGGGTACCGACGCGCGTGTGCGCCTGCACGTCCGATGTCATCTGCCAGACCGTGGCCAGGGCCTCGGTGTGGAACAGGCGCGGCACCTGCACGCTGTACGGCTGGGCGATGCGCGCCAGGTCGTTGCGCAGCAAGTCAACAATCATGACGTTCTCCGCCCGCTCCTTGGGCGCCGTGCGCAGCTGCGCCGCCTGGGCGGCATCGCTGGCCGCATCGGCGCCGCGTGCAGCCGTGCCCTTCATCGGGCGCGTGAGGATGGCGCCGCTGCCGTCCACCCCGGCCTGCCAGTGAAAGAACAGCTCGGGCGACACCGACAGCCATTGCCGCCCCGCACCGCAGTCGATGTGCGCAGCGTAGCCCCCGGGCTGGGCCTGCTGCAGGGCAGCAAACAGGGCCTGCGGCGCACCCGCGAGCTGCCCCTGCAAGCGCCCGGTGTAGTTGACCTGGTAGTAGGCGCCGGCGGCAATGCCTTGCTGGATGTGCGCCAGGGCGGCGTCAAAGTCGGCGCGCAGGGGTTGCGCCAGCCAATCGACCTCGGCGCTGGCGGCGTGCGGCACCTGCGGCCAGGGCTGGGGCTCGTCATAGACGGCAAACCAAGCCAGGGGCTGGCCCGGCTGCGGCGCCTGCACCTGCAGCGCGGCGTCGAACGCGGGCGCCGCCTCGTAGCACAGGCCGCCCAGCACCCAGGCACCGGCGCGGGCGGCGGCCTCGGCAGCGTCGATGACGGCGCGCAGCTCCCCCAACTGCGTGGCCTCGAACGTCTGGCGCGCAGTACCAAAGGCCCAGCGCAAACGCGGCGCTGCCGCACCCAGGGGCGAAGAAAAATCAAGCAAGGACATCACGACAGACCCAAAACCCGGGGTATGCAACACAATTTACACACCCTGCTAATCCATGAAAACACCAATGCCAGCACACCTAGAGGCCTGCGTCTACTCTTTGCCGCCGCCTTGTGGCTGCTTCGAGCGGCATCTTCCGCCAATTGGCGCCATTGCAGACTGGCACCACCGCTGACGGCAGGCACGATTGTTGCGCCAATGTCGCAGCCGGAGGAAGACACCGTGTTAGCGCCATTGTCAAGCCCTTGCACCGTGCCCTAACGTGACGCCTTTCCTTTTTCTCTCTCAGGAGTTGCTCAATGAAGATGTCGCGCAAGTTGTTGATCGCCGCCGCAGTGGCTGGCATGGGTTCGGCGGTGATGGCGCAGGAGCAAATCGTCAAGATCGGCCACATCGGCCCCGTCTCTGGCCCCCAGGCCCACTTCGGCAAGGACGACGAAAACGGCGTGCGCATGGCGATTGAAGACCTCAACGCCAAGGGCATGGAAATCGCCGGCAAGAAGGTCAAATTCCAGCTCGTGGCCGAAGACGACGCCGCCGACCCCAAGCAGGGCACGGCCGCCTCGCAAAAGCTGTGCGACGACAAGGTCGCCGGCGCCGTCACCTTTGTGAACTCGGGCGTGGCCATTCCCTCATCCAAGGTGTTCCACGACTGTGGCATCCCCATGATCACGGGCGCAGCCACCAACCCCGAACTGACCAAACCGGGCTGGGACACCACGTACCGCGTCATCGCCAACGACAACGCCCTGGGCGCCGCCCTGGCCAACTACACGGCCCATGTGCTCAAGCTCAAGAACGTCGCCATCATCGACGACCGCACCGCCTACGGCCAGGGCCTGGCCAGTGTCTATAAGAAAGACGCGGAAAAGCTGGGCGTGAAAGTCGTGGCCAGCGAGTTCACCAACGATAAGGCCACCGACTTCATGGCCATCCTGACCTCCATCAAGGCCAAGAAGCCCGAAGCCATCTTCTACGGCGGCATGTACGGCCAGGCCGGCCCCATGCTGCGCCAGATGGCCCAGCTGGGCATGAACGACGTCAAGCTCTTTGGCGGCGACGGCATCTGCGTGCTGGAGCTGGCCAAGGTGGCCGCCGGCGCCAAGACGCTGGAGAACGTGGTCTGCGCCGACGGTGGTGCCTCCATTGCCAAGATGCCCGGCGGCATCGAGTGGAAAAAGCGCTACGACGCCAAGTACCCCGGCCAGTTCCAGGTCTACAGCCCCTACTTCTACGACGGCGTGATGCTGCTGGCCGATGCCATGAAGCGCGCCAATTCGTGGGATCCGAAGGTGTACATCCCCTTCCTGCAAAAGGCCGACTACCAGGGCGTGACCTCGCGCATCCAGTTCGAGAAGAACGGCGAGATGAAGAACCCGACCTACACCCTGAGCAAGTTCGTTAACGGCGACAAAGTGGCGATCGACCTCAAATAAGCTCCGGCTTGTGCACAAAAAAACCCGCATTTGCGGGTTTTTTTGTTGTCTTTTTCAGCACCGCGCCGTCACGCTCCCTGGAGCAGCACACGCGCATCCTCGGCCAACGCCGGCGCGCCGCTGCCGTAGCGGTGGTATACGCGCAGCCGACCCTGCGGGTCGTAGAGGTAGCTGCCAGCGGAGTGGTCCATGGTGTAGCTGGTGGCGGTTTTGCCATCGACTTTTTTGTAGTACAGCTTGAAGTCCTTGGCGACAGCAGCGAGCTGCTCGGGCGTGCCGCGCAGGGCGAGAAAGCTCGGATCAAAGTTGGCCATATAGGCCTTGAGCACCTCGGGCGTATCGCGCTCGGGATCGACGGTGACGAAAATGCCCTGCAAGCGCTCGCCGTCCGCGCCCAGCAGCTGCTTGGCCTCGGCCAGCTCCTGCATCGAGGTCGGGCACACGTCCGGGCACTGGGTGTAGCCAAAGAAGACGATCACCACCTTGCCGTGAAAGTCCTGCAGGTGGCGCGGCTGGCCATTGTGGTCGGTCAGAGGCAGATCACGTGCGTAGTCGGCACCCGAAACATCCATGCCGCGAAACACCACCTTCTTCTCGGAACAGGCAGTCAAAAAGCCACCAGCGCCCGCCCACAGAGCGCCAGCAGCTATCAAAGTTATAGCATTGCGTTTATTCATGCGTAAGCCATCCACAGGCCAAAATCAAAGACTGCCACCGTACACCAAAGCCCCGGTGCCGGTGGCGCGGCATATCAAGGGAGCCGCGTTTGCATTCGAGGTTCCTCAGCGCTCGCGCAGCATGGCGCGCATGTCCTGCAGCGACACCGAGGTGCTGGCCTGCACCTTGGCGCGCGGCGCGGCCTTGAAGGCATGGCCGTAGATGACCTCGAAGGTAAGCGCAATCTGGCCATCCGAATCCATCAGCCGCTCCGTCATCGCCTGCTCCAGGCGCGCGCGCCAGGCCGGGGTGCGCAGGCCGGCAAAGCGCTGCGGGTGCAGGTTGATGCCCAGGCCGCGCAGCTCCTGCAGCGCCCGCGCGGCGCTGGCAAAGGTGAGGGTGATGCGCTCCATGTCCACCACCGGCTCGGCAAAACCGCTTTGCACCAGCATGTCGCCCCAGTCGTGCATATCGGTCAGCTCGTGGCCGCAGGGCGGGCAGTCCAGCGCCTGGTACAGCCAGCGCAGCTCGCGCAGCGTATCGGGGCCCAGGCAGGAAAACATCAAGAACCCATCGGTGGCGATGGCACGCTGCCAGCGTGCCAGCAGCGCCTGCGGCGCCGGCGCCATGTGCAGCAGCATGTTGGCCCAGAGCATCTGCACGCTCGTCGGCTCGGGCTCGGCAAAGCGCGCGGCGCTGGCGCGCCAGTGCGCCGGCGACCACCACTTGCTGCCCAGCGCCGCCTGCGCCGCCGCCAGGCGCTCGGGCGCTTCGTACACCGTGCAGGCCGCCTGCGGATAGCGCTCGGCAATCAGCGCGTGCACCTCCAGGCCGCCGCGCACCGGCTCCCAGTGGCACCAGGCGCTGGGCGGCTGGCGCATCCACTGCAAGCGCTCTTGCATCCGCCGCGCCACCTCCTCGTGCAGCCAGGGCGATTGCGCGGGCGCCACCGCCTGCCAGCGGGCAGCGGCGACGGGGTCCAGGGTGGGGGGCAGGGGTTCGGTCATCAGAGCCCGCGAGTATATTGAGGCCATGCACCACCCATGGCTGACAGGGCTTTCGCAGGCACTGCACGCAGTGCCCAGCCAATGCGCCATCTGCCAGCGCTGGCCGGCCACGCGCCTGTGCCACGACTGCGTGCAGCAGTTCGCGCCGCTGCAGCCACGCTGCCAGGGCTGCGCCCTGCCCCTGGCCGGCGGCGCGCCGTTGTGCGGCGCCTGCCTGCGCCAGCCGCTGGGGCTGGCGCGCTGCTGGGCCGGGGTGGATTACGCCTACCCCTGGGCCGACGTGCTCGCCGCCTTCAAATTCCACGGCGACCCGGGCTGGGCGCGCAGCCTGGTGCAGCTGCTGCGCAGCCTGCCGGGGGTCGAGCCGGCACTGGAGGACGCCGACCTGCTGCTGCCCATCCCGCTGGCGCCGGCACGCCTGCGCCAACGCGGTTTCAACCAGGCCCTGCTGCTGGCCCGCGCCCTGGCGCCGCGCAAGGTGCAGCCCCAGGCCCTGCTGCGCCTGCACGCCACACCGGCGCAAAGCGGCCTGGCGCGCGCCCAGCGCCTGCGCAACCTGCGAGGCGCTTTCGCCGCCGAGCCCCTGCTGGTGCCGCAGCTCGTTGGCCGCCACCTGCTGCTGATCGACGACGTCATGACCACCGGCGCCACCTTGCAGGCCGCCGCCGCCGTGCTGCACCAGGCGGGTGCGGCCCGCGTCAGCGCCCTGGTGCTGGCGCGCACGCCCTGAAATGGCAACGAAAATACGCGCCATGTTCCATATCGTCCTGGTCGAGCCCGAAATCCCGCCGAACACCGGCAACATCATCCGCCTGGCCGCCAACACCGGCTGCACCCTGCACCTGATCGAGCCCCTGGGCTTTTCCATGGAGGATCGGCTCATGCGCCGCGCCGGGCTCGATTACCACGAGTACGCCCCGGTGCAACGCCACACCGACTGGGCCGCCTTCCTGGCGCAGCAGCAGCCCGACCCGGCGCGCCTGTTCGCCATGACCACGCGCGGCTCGGGCTCGGTCTATGAGCAACGCTTTGCGCCCGGCGACTACTTCGTCTTTGGTGCCGAATCGCGCGGCCTGGCCCCCGCGCTGCGCGAGGCCTTCGCCCCCGCCCAGCGCCTGCGACTGCCGATGCGGCCCGAGCAGCGCAGCCTGAACCTGTCCAACGCCGTCGCCGTCACCGTGTTTGAAGCCTGGCGGCAAAACGGCTTTGGCGGGGCGGCCGACATACCGGCGGCGGCCTGAGATGCCCCTTGCATAATCTGCGCTTCCATTCACATCACTGGTAGGAAAGAGAGGCGTTGATATGCAGGGTTTTCTGAGTTTCCTGAGCACCATTTTCTGGCTTGCCCTGGCACTGCTGGCGGTGGCCGGATTTATTGCTTTACGCGCCTACAACGGCTTGCAGGCACAGGCGCAAACCATCAAGCAGCGCGCCTCCAATACCCAGGTGGCGATCAGCAAGAAGCTCTCGCTCATCAACCAGCTGATCGACGTCGTCAAGTCTTACCAGGAAGCCGAGCAGTTCACCCACTTGAAAATATCAGCCGACGACAGCTCCAGTGCCATGACGGCGGCGTATCAGCAATCGGGCACCCTGCTGACCAATATTCGCGGCATGGCCGATCGCTTTCCGGAACTCAAGGCCGATGGGCAATATCACCGTCTGATCGACAGCATCCAAGGCTGCGAGGCAGAAATTCAAACCGCCCGCCAGTCATATAACGAAGCCGTGCGCATTTACAACACCACGCGCCTGAGTATTCCGACAGTGTTCGTAGCCCGCTTTCTGGGTTTTGGCGAGGCTCCGTATCTGGAGTTCGATCACACCGGTGTCGCCCCCACCACCCTCAAAGAATTCAAAACCGACGATGGCGAGCGCCTGCAGCAGCTGCTTTCGGGCGCTGGCAATCGCCTGGTGCAATCATCCAAATCCCTGGCCCAGCACACGGCCAAGGCCGGCCAGGCGCTGCAAGAACGCCTGAACGACGGCATCGCCCGCAGCAACGCGCCACTGGCCCCCATGCCCGCCGCCGAGGCCACGGTCACCGACCTGCACCCGGCACAGCTGCCAGCCCAATACTTTTACCTCGAGCCCAACGGCGTGCCCTGCGGCCCGGAAACCCTGGCCCGCATCCAGGCCATGCAGCAAGCTAGTGAACTCAGTTCCGATCTGCAGATCGCCCAGGTCGGCACACAAACCTGGATTCCAATGCCCAAGACCAGCGCTGCTCCCACGCCGGCAGCGTCCGGTGCCGAGCCACCCCAGGCGGGCGCAGCACCAGCCTGACAGATTCACGCATCGAGCCACTGCAGCAGCCCCTGCCACTGCGCCACATCAGCGGCGACGCGGCCCGGGGGCTCGTCGAACAGGCTGCGGCCCTGTTCGGCCAGGCGCACGTAGGTTTGCGTGCTGCGCAGGCCGGCGAGCAGCGGCAAGCCGGTGGCGGCGACAAAGTCCTGCAGCGCCGCCGCTGCCAGGGTGCGCGGGTTCACGCGCATTCCCACCAGGCCGATGGCCACCTGGCGCGCGCCGCGCTGCTGGCGCAGTTCGGCCAGGAAGCCGTGCGTGGCCGCCATGTCAAAACGCCCGGGCTGCAGCGGCACGATGAGCTTGTCGGCGCTGCGCAGCAAATCGCCCAGGCGCCAGCCATGGGCTCCGGCCGGGGTGTCGATGACGACGTGGCTCGCGCCCGCCGGTGGGCGGGTGAGAAAGTCGGGCTGCAGCTCCCAGCGGCCGATGGCCGGCAGGCTGGCCGGGCGCTGCGCCAGCCAGCCGCTGGCGGACTGCTGGCGGTCGCTGTCGCCCAGCAGCACGGCGTGGCCGCAATGGGCCCAGTAGCCGGCGATCTGCGTGGCCAGGGTGGATTTTCCGACGCCGCCCTTGGGCTGGGCGACCACGACGACGGGCATGGGGCACTCCTTTGCGAAAACGGTGTTTGTAGCCGCTGCAGCCTGCGTGCGCCTGACAGCCCCCAGGTCAGGCCGCCGGACTGCGCCGCACGAAGAACAGACCGGCGCCGACGGCCATCAGCAGGCCGCCGAAGAGGCGATTTTGCAGCCGCAGCGCACGGCTGCTGCGCAGCAGGCGGCGCAGGGCACTGGCGCCAGCGGCGTAGCCGTGCATGACGCAGACGTCAACCGCCACCAGGGTCGCGCCCATCACCAGCAGCTGCGGCCACAGCGCGCGCCCGGGCTGCATGAACTGTGGCAGCACCGCCACCATGAAGATGATGCCCTTGGGGTTGGTGGCGTTGGTCAAAAAGCCCGTCAGGCAGCGCCGGCGCCAGGGCAGGGGCGTGGCAGCGGCGGCGCCGGCCAGGGGGGCGGCGGCATCAGCGCGCCACTGCTGCCAGCCGAGGTAGATGAGGTAGAGCGCGCCCAGCACCTTGACGATGGCAAACCCGGTCTCCGACGCCAGCAGCAGCGAGCCCAGGCCGGCACCAGCGATCACCAAAATGGTCAACAGCCCCAGCTGCAGCCCGAGGATGGTGGCGCTGGCGGCGCGCACGCCATAGGCCAGGCCATGGCTCATGCTGAGCACGGCGCCCGAACCGGGCGAAATGGCGATCAGGCAGGCGGCGGCAAAAAACGCCAGCCAGGTGGACAGATCCATGGCAGCGGGCTCCCCCAATTGGAAAGTATGCATATTAAGTGCAAAAAATGGCTGACAGCGGCACGGGGGCAGCGCGAGCAGCTATCAAAAGCAGAGTACTCCGGTCAACCCCCAGAGGCCGGCGCACGTTGCGCTCCAGGCACTGCCACAATCGGCAGGCACCGTTGAGCAGCGCTTGGCGGCGCTGCCACCCCCACCTGCTTGCCCATGGCCCACGCACCTTCCTGGTTGACTTTTGGTTTTGTCTATCTGACGGCGGCCGTGCTCGCCGTGCCGGTGGTGCGGGCGCTGGGCATGAGCGCCATCATCGGCTACCTGGCAGCGGGCATTGCCATCGGCCCCTGGGGCCTGGCGCTGGTGCGCGACGTGCAGAGCACGCTCGAATTTGCCGAGTTCGGCGTCGTGCTGATGCTGTTCCTGGTCGGGCTGGAGCTGCAGCCGCAGCGCCTGTGGAGCCTGCGCCGCCCCATCCTCGGCCTGGGCGGGGCGCAGCTGCTGGGCTGCACGGCGCTGCTGGCGGGCGCCGCCTGGCTGCTGGGCCAGCCCTGGCGCGTGGCGCTGGTGGGAGCGCTCGGGCTGGCGCTGTCGTCCACGGCGATGGCGCTGCAGGTGCTGTCCGAGCGCGGCCAGCTGCGCTCGGGCAGCGGGCAGGCGGCGTTTTCGATTTTGCTGTTCCAGGACATTGCCGCCATCCCCATCCTGGCGCTGCTGCCGCTGCTGGGCGGCGTCATCGCCAGCGCCGGCGCCCCCCCCGAGGCCGGTCACGCCATGCTGCAGGCGCTCAAGACCGTGGCCGTGGTCGGCGCCGTGGTGCTGGGCGGGCATTGGCTGCTGCGCCCGCTGCTGCGCTGGATTGCACAAAGCCGCACGCCCGAGATTTTTACCGCCGCCGCGCTGCTGCTGGTGGTCGGCATGGCGATGCTGATGCTGGCGCTGGGCCTGTCGATGGCGCTGGGCGCCTTCCTCGCCGGGGTGCTGCTGGCCGACAGCGAGTTCCGCCAGGAGCTCGAAAGCGACATCGAGCCCTTCAAGAGCCTGCTGCTGGGCCTGTTCTTCATGGCCGTGGGCATGAGCATCGACTTTGGCGCCCTCTGGCGCGCACCGCTGCTGATGGCGGCGCTGGTGCTGGGCTTTCTCGCCCTCAAAGCATTGGTGATGTACCTGCTGGCCTGGGGCGCGGGCATCACGCGCCAGGAGCGCCCGCTGTTCACCCTGATCCTGGCGCAGGGCGGGGAATTTGCCTTCGTCGTCTTCCAAACCGCTGCCACCGAGCAGGTGCTGGCGCCGGCCACGGCCTCGCTGCTGACCGGGGCGGTGGCGTTGTCGATGCTGCTGGCGCCGCTGCTGCTGGCGCTGCTCGAACGCCGGCGGCTGCCGCACCTGGACGGCGCCGGCGCCGAGCAGCCCCTGCCCGAACCACCACCGCAGGCGCCGGTGCTGATCGCCGGCTTTGGCCGCTACGGCCAGATCGTGGCGCGCGTGCTGCTGGCGCAGGGCCTGCCGACCACGGTGCTCGACCACAGCGTGGAAATGCTCGAAGTGGCACGCACCTTTGGCTACCGCGTGCACTACGGCGACGCCACGCGCCTGGCGCTGCTGCGCAGCGCCGGCGCAGCGCAGGCGCGGGTGCTGGTGGTGGCGGTCGATACGCCCGAGCAGTCGCTCAAGATCGTGCAGCTGGCGCGCAAGCATTTCCCGCAGCTGACCATCGTCGCGCGCGCGCGCAACGTCACGCACTGGTACCAGCTGCGCGACCTGGGCGTGCAGCACATCGAGCGCGAGCTGTTCGAGGCCAGCCTGGGCAGCGCGCGCACCGTGCTGCAGGCCATGGGCCTGGCCGAGGCCGAGGCGCAGGCCGTGACGGCACGCTTTCGCGCCCACAACCTGGCCCTCATCGAGCGCATGTACCCGCACCACCGCAACAAGGAGGTGGTGCTGGCGATTGCCAAGCAGGGGCGCCAGCAACTCGTCGAGCAAATGGCCAAGGAACGCCAGGAGCGTCAAGAACGCCAGGAACCCACCCCATGATGCCCCTGGCCGAACCGAGCTGGCTGCCGAGCCTGCGCCTGGCGATCGAGATCGCAGCCACCGCCGCCTTTGCGCTCTCGGGCGTGCTCGTGGCCGCGCGCAAGCGCCTCGATGCCGTGGGCGTGTGCGTCGCCGCCTTCCTCACTGCCTTTGGCGGCGGCACGCTGCGCGACCTGCTGCTCGACCACCGGCCCTTTTTCTGGATGGCGCAGGTGGACTACGTCTGGGGCATCATGGCGCTGAGCGTGGCGGCCATGCTGTTCATGCGCGCGCGCCACATCGCCCCCACCGAACGCCTAATGCGCTGGCCCGACACCCTGGGCCTGGGCCTGTTTGCCGCCATCGGCACCGACCTGGCAATGGCGCAGGGCACGCCGGCGCTGCTCGCCGTCTGCCTGGGGGTGACCACCGCCGTCGCCGGCGGCGTGCTGCGCGACGTGGTCTGCAACGACATTCCCCAGGCCCTGCACGACCACCGCCCCTACGCCCTGTGCGCCTTTGCCGGCGGCTGGGCCGACGTCGGCCTGCGCCAGCTCGATGCCCCCGCCTGGATGCCGCTGGTGGCCTGCCTGCTGGTGACGGTGAGCCTGCGCTTCATCGCCCTGCGCTGGAACTGGCAACTGCCGGCCTGGAAACTTTGACGCCCCGAGCCTGCTACCCTCTGCCCCCATGTTCAACCCCACCCAAGCCGACGTGCGGCGCTTTTTCTGCGCCGTGCACGCCAAAACCCAGGCCGGCCAACCCATGGAGGCCATCGAGACGCTGGCCAGCCTGTGGATCGCCGAGCACCCCGAGTACCACGCCGAGCTGGCCGACGCCGACGCCGCCGTGGCGCACAACTACGACCTCGAACCCGAGCGCACAAACCCGTTTTTGCACCTGTCCATGCACCTGTCGATCAGCGAGCAGTGCAGCATCGACCAGCCGCGCGGCATCCGCCAGGCGGTGGAGCTGCTGGCGCGGCGCCGGCCCTCGCTGCACGCTGCGCACCACGTGGCCATGGAGTGCCTGGGCCAGATGCTGGCCGACAGCCAGCGCTCGGGCCACCCGCCCGACGGCGCGGCCTACGTCGCCGCCGTGCAGCGGCACGCCACGCGCGATTGAGATCCGGTTGCGATCAAATTCCCTTTTTTCCTTAGCCTCTCTCCCGTCCCATGAAGAAATTCCACGGTTCTGACAACTACGTCGCCACGCCCGACCTGATGCTCGCCGTCAACGCCGCCATCACGCTGCAGCGCCCGCTGCTGATCAAGGGCGAGCCCGGCACCGGCAAAACCTTGCTGGCCGAAGAAGTGGCGCAAGCGCTCGATATGCCGCTCTTGCAGTGGCACATCAAGAGCACCACCAAGGCGCAGCAGGGCCTGTACGAGTACGACGCGGTCAGCCGCCTGCGCGATTCGCAGCTGGGCGAGGAGAAGGTCAAGGACATCCAGAACTACATCGTCAAAGGCGTGCTGTGGCAGGCGTTCACGGCGGACAAGCCCGTGGTTCTGCTCATCGACGAGATCGACAAGGCCGACATCGAATTCCCGAACGACCTGCTGCGCGAGCTCGACCGCATGGAGTTCTACTGCTACGAGACGCGCGAGATGGTGCGCGCGCGCCACCGGCCGCTGGTGTTCATCACCTCGAACAACGAAAAAGAGCTGCCCGACGCCTTTTTGCGCCGCTGCTTCTTTCACTACATCCAGTTCCCCGAGGCCGAGACGATGAAAAAAATCGTCGATGTGCACTTCCCCACCCTCAAGGGCGAGCTGCTGGGCGCGGCCATGAAAACCTTCTACGACGTGCGCAACCTGCCGGGGCTGAAGAAGAAACCCAGCACCAGCGAGCTCATCGACTGGCTCAAGCTGCTGCTGGCCGAGGACATCCCGGCCTCGGCCCTGCACAGCAGCGACAACAAGGTGCTGGTGCCGCCGCTGGTGGGCGCGCTGCTGAAAAACGAGCAGGACGTGGGCCTGTTCGAGCGCCTGGTGTTCATGAACCAGCGCCACCGCTGAGGCGCCGCCATGGCCTGGGTCGAACCCGTCACACTCGAACGCGCGGGCCTGCGCCTCGAACCCCTGGCGCTCTCGCACGCGGCCGGCCTGGCCGCCGCTGCTGCCGACGGCCAGCTCTGGCAGCTGCGCGTAACCAGCGTGCCCGAGCCCGAGAACACCCGCGCCTACATCGAAACGGCGCTGCAGATGCACGCCGCCGGCCAGCGCCTGGCCTTTGCCGCCATCGACGCGGCCACGGGCCGGGTGCTGGGCAGCACCAGCTACCACGACATCGTGCCCGCCGTGCGCCGCCTGGAGATTGGCTACACCTGGTACGCCAAAAGCGTGCAGCGCACCCACGTCAACACCACGGCCAAGCTGCTCATGATGGGCCACGCCTTCGACACCCTGGGCTGCCGCATCGTCGGCTGGCGCACCGACAACTTCAACTTCGCCAGCCAGCGCGCCATCGAGCGCCTGGGGGCGAAGAAGGACGGCGTCCTGCGCGGCCACGCCCTGCGCCGCGACGGCACCATCCGCGACACCGTGATGTACAGCATGAGCGCCGACGAATGGCCCGAAGCGCGGGCTCAATTGCTATATCTTTTAGAGCGCCACACGCTTGCCCAGTAAGCGCTAGAGGCCAAAAACATGCTGATTGATTTTTTCTACACCCTGCGCGCCGCCCAGCTGCCGGTGTCGGTCAAAGAGTTTCTCTCGCTGCTGCAGGCGCTGCAGGCGGGGGTTGTGGGGCCGCAGTCCGAGGATGCCTTCAGCCTCGACGATTTTTACTACCTGGCGCGCACCGCCCTGGTCAAGGACGAGAAGCACTTCGACAAGTTCGACCGCGCCTTTGGCGCCTACTTCAAGGGCATCGCTGCGCTGCCGGCGCTGCAAAAAGAGCTGCCCGCCGACTGGCTGCGCCAGATGCTCGAACGCGCGCTCACGCCCGAGCAAAAAGCCGCCATCGAAGCCATGGGCTGGGACGAGCTCATGGAGACGTTGAAAAAACGCCTGGAAGAGCAAAAAGGCCGGCACGAGGGCGGCAACAAATGGATTGGCACCGGCGGCACCAGCCCCTTCGGCCACGGCGGCTACAACCCCGCCGGCGTGCGCATTGGCGGCCCCGGGCGCAACAGGAGCGCCGTCAAGGTCTGGGAGCAGCGCGCCTACCGCGACTACGACGACACCCAGGAGCTGGGCACGCGCAACATCAAGGTGGCGCTGCGGCGCCTGCGCAAATTCGCGCGCACCGGCAGCCAAGAAGAGCTGGACCTGCCGCACACCATCCGCGCCACCGCCGCCAACGCCGGCTACCTCGACATCAAGATGGTGCCCGAGCGCCACAACAACGTGAAACTCCTGCTGCTCATGGACGTGGGCGGCACCATGGACGACCACATCCAGCGCGTCGAGGAGCTGTTCTCCGCCGTCAAGAGCGAGTTCAAGCACCTGGAGTTCTATTACTTTCACAACTGCGTCTACGACTTTGTGTGGAAGAACAACAAGCGCCGCTTTGCCGAGAAATTCCCCACCTGGGACATCATCCGCAAGTACAACAAGGACTACAAACTGGTCTTCGTCGGCGACGCCACCATGAGCCCCTACGAAATCCTGCAGCCCGGCGGCAGCGTCGAATACACCAACGAGGAAGCCGGCGCCGAGTGGCTCACGCGCCTGGTCAACGCCTTCCCGCACTGCGCCTGGATCAACCCCGAGCCGCAGGGCGTGTGGCAGTACCGCCAGAGCATCGCCATCATCGAGCAGCTGCTGGGCGGGCGCATGTTCCCGCTCTCGCTCAAAGGGCTCGAAGAGGCCATGCGCCTGCTCTCCAAGTAATGCCCACGCCGCGCCTTGCCCGCACGCTGGCCGGGACGGCGCTGCTGCTGGCCCTGTCCGGCTGCAGCCTGCTGCCCCAAGCCACGCCCGCCCCTGACGACGCCAGCGCCAGCGCCGACGGCACGCCCAGCACCGCCTTCACGCTGCAGGTGCAGGCGCCGGCGCCGCTGCAGGAGCTGCTCGAACACAACCTGGAGCTGCGCCGCTACACCCAGCTGGCCGACCTGCAGCCCAGCGAGCTGCGCCGCCTGCTCGCCAGCGCCGACGACAACACCCGTCAGCTCTTGGCCACGCAGGGCTATTTCAGCCCCGACATCACCATCGAAAGCAGCCCCGGCAGCAACGATGCCCCCCCCACGGTGCAGGTGCGCGTGCAGCCCGGTGCGCAGACCACCATCGCCCAGGTGGACATCACCCTGCGCGGTGCAGCTGCCCAGGCGCCCGACACCGAGCGCCGCCAGGCCCGCCTGGAGCGCAACTGGGCGCTGCCCGTGGGCCAGCCCTTCACCCAAGGCGCCTGGGACAGCGCCAAAAGCAACGGTCTGCGCAGCCTGCACCTGCGCGGCTACCCCAGCGCCACGCTCGACGCCAGCCGCGCCGACATCGACCCCAGCACACACAACGCCAACCTGAGCGTGGCCTACAACAGCGGCCCGCGCTACTTTTTTGGCCCGCTGCAGGCACAGGGCTGCCAGCGCTACGACTGCGACGGCGCGCGCCGCCTGGCACGCCTGCCCACGGGCAGCGAATACTCCGAGGCCGAGCTGCTCGACGCCCAGCAGCGCCTGGCCAGCAGCGGCTACTACGACACCGCCCTGCTCACGCTCGACACCGAGCACGGCCCGCCAGAAGCAGCCCCCGTCATCGCCCAGCTGACCGAGGCCAAGCTGCACAAGCTGGTGTTCGGCGTCGGCGTCTCCACCGACAGCGGCGCCCGCCTGAGCCTGGACCACCAGTACAACCGCCTGCCCTGGCTGGGCTGGCGCGCCAGCAGCAAGATCAGCGTTGACCGCAACACCCAGCTCGCCAGCAGCGAATGGGTGTCGCTGCCGAACGACGAGAACTGGCGCCGCTTCGGCGCCGGCCAGCTGCAGCGCGACAACTACAGCAGCTACGCCGTCAACAGCCTGCAGCTGCGCGGCGGCGTGAGCCAGGTCAGCGGCCACATCGACCGCAACTTCTTCCTGCAGTACGACAGCGCCACGCCCCACGGCAGCGGCGCGCCCGACGCCAGCGGCGCCCTGAGCGCCAACATGGGCTGGACCGGGCGCTACTTCGACGACCCCAACAGCCCCACGCGCGGCTACGGCCTGGGCGCCGAGCTGGGCGTGGGCAGCACGCTGCGCGGCCAGCGCAACCCGTTTGCGCGCACGCGCCTGCGCTGGCAATCGTTCATCGCCCTGGGCAAGGTTGCCATCGGCGCCGACGGCGCCCAGATCACACGCAACGCCCGCCTGGCGCTGCGCGCCGAAGGCGGCGCCGTGCTCGCCAGCGACAACGCCGACCTGCCCACCAACCTGCTCTTCATGACCGGCGGCGACACCAGCGTGCGCGGCTACGGCTACCGCAGCATTGGCGCCACCACCGACAGCGGCGGCACCTACGGCGGGCGCTACCTCGCCGTCGCCAGCATGGAGTGGCAGCGCCCGATCGCCATCCGGGGCGACCTGACGCACTGGGAGAGCGCCGTCTTCATCGACGCCGGCGCCGTCAGCAACCAGCTGCGCCAGCTGCAGGCGCAAGTCGGCATCGGCGCCGGCCTGCGCTGGCGCAGCCCCGTCGGCCCCTTGCAAACCGACCTCGCCTGGGGCGTGCAGGACAAGCGCCTGCGCCTGCACCTGCGCCTGGGTTTTAGCTTCTGAGCATGACCGCAACCGTCCCCCCACCGCCCCCCAGCCCACGCCGCTGGCTGCGCGCCCTGGCCTGGGCCAGCGGCGCCGTCCTGGCCCTGCTGCTGGCCGCCGCCAGTGCCCTGTGGCTGTGGCTGGGCAGCAGCGGCTCGCTGGCGCAAACGCTGGCACTGGCCGCACGCTGGCTGCCCGCCGGCCAAGCGCTGCAGGTGGACGACGTGCACGGCAGCCTGCGCAGCGGCGGGCGCATTGGCCGGCTGCAGTGGCACAACGCCGAGCTGCGCGTCGAGCTGCAGGACGCCGAATTCTCCTGGCGCCTGCGCCCGCTGCTGCAACGCCGCCTGGTGCTGGGCCCGCTGCGCGCCGCCGCCCTCACCCTCACCCCCCTGGGCCCGGCCAGCACACAGCCGCCCACGCCGCTGCAGGCGCTGGAGCTGCCGCTGCAGATCGAACTGCCCACCCTGGCCATCGAACGCATCACCTGGGCCCCGCCCGAGGGCCAGCCCCTGGCCCTGACGCAGCTGCAAGCGCGCTACCACTACGACGGCCAGCAGCACCAGCTGCAGCTGCAGCAACTGCACTGGGCCGAGGGCCGCTACCAGGCCAGCGCGCAGCTGCAGGCCCAGGCCCCGATGCAACTGCAATTGCAGTTGCAAGGCCAGCTGCACACCCAGCCCCCCGGCACCGACCAGCCCCTGCAAGTGCAGGCCCAGGCGCAGCTGCAAGGCCCCCTGGCCGGCGCCGAGGCCCAACTGGCACTGCACGCCCAACTGCAACCCGCCGCCGACGGCCCGGCAGCGCCGCTGCGCGCCCGGCTGCAGGCGCAGCTCGCCCCCTGGGCCGCGCAGCCACTGCTGCAGGCACAGCTGGAGCTGGCGCACATCGACCTGGCCAGCCTCTGGCCGCAGGCGCCGCAGACCGCCCTCAGCGGCCAGCTGCAAGCCGGCCCCGAAGGCAGCGCCTGGGCGCTGCAGGCCCGGCTGCGCAACGCCCTGCCCGGCCCCTGGGATCAGCAGCGCCTGCCGCTCGACGCCCTGCAGGCGCGTGTGCGCTACGCAGCCGGGCAGTGGCACATCGCCCAGGCGCAGCTGCAGCTGGGTGGCGGCAGCGTCACGCTGCAGGGCGACTACAACCCCGAGGGCCAGCGCCTGACGGGCCAGGCGCACATCGCACGGCTGCGCCCGAGCGCCATCGACAGCCGCCTGGCGCCCGCGCCCATGCAAGGCACCGTCCAGGCCGAGCAAGGGCCTGACGGCGTGCAATTCACGCTGCAGCTGCACAGCGAGGGCGGCAGCACCCACCCGCTGCAGCTCGACCGTCTGCACGCCCAAGGCCATTGGCAAGCGCCCCTGCTGCAGCTGCAACACCTGCAGCTGCAGGCGCTGCAAGTGCAGCTGCAGGGCGAACGCCTGGCGCTGAACCTGCAGCAGCCGGGCTTTGCCGGCCAGCTGCAGGCGCAGTTGCCGGGCCTGAGCGCACAGCTGCAGGGCCAGCTGGCAGCGCAGGCGGGCAACGGCAGCCTTGTCCTGGACTGGAAAGACCCCCAACGCAGCCGCGACTGGCTGGCGCAAATCAGCACCCTGCCCGGTCTGCCGCCACTGGCGCCTGCCCTGGCCGGGCTGCAACTCAAGGGCGGGGCGCAGCTGCAAGCGCAGTGGCGCGGCGGCTGGAGCGACCTGCAACGCCAGCTGCAACGCGCCGGACTGCCGCTGGGCACCGCAGCAGCCAGCGGCGGCGCCCCCTTCACCCTGCAAGCGCGCCTGGACGCGCCCCGCTTTGGCGCCCAGCGCAGCACCAGCGCCCCAGGCGCCGCCCTCGACCTGCAGCTGCAGGACCTGCACGCCACCTTCAGCGGCGCCCTGACCGATCTGGACGCCAGCGTCTCGGGCCAGCTGCGCAGCGGCGCGCAGCAATTGCAGCTGCAAGTGCGCGCCCAGGGCCGCAACCCGGCCACGGGCCCATGGGCGTTGCAACTGCCCGAGCTGCAGCTGCAATGGCACGACAAGCAGCGCCCCGGCCCCTGGCGCCTGGCGCTGGCGCAGCCGCTGGCGCTGCAGCTCACGCCCGGAGCGCAGGGCGCCCTGCAGCTGCAGGCCCAGGCCGGCAGCGCCCAGCTGCAAGGCCCGCTGCCCGGCCAGGCACTGCTGCAATGGCAGGCGCTGCAGTGGCAGCAACGCCCGGGCCAGGCGCCACAGCTGCGCAGCAGCGGCCAGCTCACCGGCCTGCCCCTGGCCTGGCTCAACGCCATCGACCAGGCACAGCCGCCGCTGCTCGAACGCCTGGGCCTGGGCGGCGACGTGCAGCTGGCCGCCGACTGGGACATCCACGCCGCCGAGCAGCTGCAGGCCCGGCTGCGCCTGCAGCGCAGCAGTGGCGAGCTGCGCTTGTTGGCGCTCGCCAGCGGCGGCGCCACCACGGTGCGCAGCAGCGGCAGCGGCAAGGCACAGACCAACAAGCCCCTGGGCGCCCCGGCGGGCTTGCGCCAGGCAGAAATCGAGCTGGCGCTGCAGGGCCAGAACCTGCGCAGCACCCTGCGCTGGAGCAGCCAACGCGCCGGCGAACTGCAGGCGCAGGCGCAAACCACCCTGGCCTGGCCGGGCAACGATTGGCGCCAGGCACAGTGGCCGGCGAGCGCGCCGCTGGCAGCACAAATCTCCGCCCAGCTGCCAGAGCTGGGTGTGTGGAGCGTCCTGGCACCGCCGGGCTGGCGCGTCAAGGGCACGCTGGCGGCGCAGGTACAGGTCGAAGGCACGCGCAGCGACCCGCGCTGGCATGGCAGCCTGAGCGCCGAGCAATTTGCCCTGCGCTCGGTGATCGACGGCGTCGATCTGCAAGACGGCCAGCTCCAAGCCACGCTCGACGGCCAGCAGCTGCGCATCGACCGGCTGCAGCTCAAGGGCGGCCACGGCAGCGCCGCGCGCATTCTGGGGCGCAGCGGCAACCGCACGCCCGCGCCGCAAGATGGCGGTCTGCTCACCGCCAGCGGCCTGGTGCAGTGGCAGCTACCCGGCGCAGACGCCGCGCCACGCATCGACATGCAGCTGCAAGCCCAGGCCGAACGCCTGCAGCTGCAGGTGCGCGCCGACCGCCAGCTGAGCGTCTCGGGCCAGCTGCAGGCCGGGCTGCAGGGGCGCCAGTTCACGCTGCGCGGCCAGCTGCGCACCGACCGCGCCACCATCGTCTTGCCCGACGCGGGCGCGCCGCAGTTGGGCAGCGACGTGCATGTGCGCCAGGCCACGCCCGCCGGCGCTGCCCCGGCAACAGAGGACGAGGGCGAAGCCCCACCCCAGCCCACGCTGCAGGCCGCGCTACCGCCCGACATCGACATCGGCCTGGATTTGGGCGACGACTTTGCCCTGCAGGGCCACGGCATCACCACGCGCCTGACGGGGGCGCTGCGCATCAGCGCCAACGCCGCCAGCGGCGGCCAGCCACGCGTCAGCGGCGAGGTGCGCACCGACGCCGGGCGCTACCGCGCCTGGGGCCAGGCGCTGGATGTGGAAAGCGGCCTGATCCGCTTTGCCGGCCCGTACGACAACCCGCAGCTCGACATCCTGGCGCTGCGCCCGAACATCAGCGTGCGCGCCGGGGTGCAGGTCACCGGCTCGGCACAGGCGCCGCGCGTGCGCCTGTACGCCGACCCCGATCTGCCGGACGCCGAAAAACTCTCCTGGGTGGTGCTCGGCCACAGCGCCGCCAGCGGCGGCAGCGAAGCCGGCTTGCTGCAGCAGGCCGCCCTGGCCGTGCTCGGCCGCCAAGGCGCTGGCATCGGCGGCATCTCATCGAGCCTGGGACTCGACGAGGTCGGCATCAAAGGCCCCCAACAGGGACAGGATGCCAGCGCTGCCGCCCTGACCCTGGGCAAGCGCATTTCCAAGGCGCTGTACCTGACGTACGAGCACAGCCTGTCGGGCTCGCTGGGCACGCTGTACCTGTTCTACGACCTCTCGCGCCACCTGACGCTGCGCGGACAAACCGGGCTGGTGAACGCGCTCGACCTGGTCTACACCGTGCGCTATGACTGAGCTTTGGAAAAAATTTGGAACAAATCGAGCTCCAACGCTTGCTGGATAAGCGCCAGAAGCTATCAAATATATAGCAACCCAATACCACAGGGCCTGCGCTGGACGCCCTTACAATCCGGGCCCTGCCTCCCCGTAGTTCAATGGATAGAACGAGCGCCTCCTAAGCGCTAGATACAGGTTCGATTCCTGTCGGGGGGACCAAATTCAAGGCCGCACAGCTCCCAGAACGTGCGGCCTTTTCTTTTTTTTACCTGAAATCCTTAACGCCGAAATGTGCAGCAACCCGGGGCATGTGGGGGCACATCTTCAAAATTCCCGCGCATGGGGCAACCCGCCACCAGGGCCAGGATGAGGCGGCGCGGGGTCGTCAAAAGGGTGTTCATGGTGTGCCTTTCCAAAACAGTGGTACCGATGGAAAAGCACTGTGCCGGGCCTGGCTTAGGCGAGTCTTAAGCCGGCCCCCTATCCGCTCAAAGCAGCTCCAGCACCAATTCAGGCGGGCGGCACAAACGCGCGCCCTTGGGCGTGACGACGATGGGGCGGTTGAGCAGCGTCGGGTGCGCGGCCACGGCGGCGATGAGCTCGGCCTCGCTGCGCGCGGAGTTGGCCAAATCGAGCGCAGCGTATTCGGGCTCTTTGCTGCGCAGCAGCTCGCGCACCGGCAGGCCCAGCTGCGCCACCAGCGCTGTGAGCGCCGCCGCATCGAGCGGTTCTTTGACGTAATCGACGATGTGCGGCGCCAGGC
The DNA here is from genome assembly GCF_011303755.1 of Acidovorax sp. HDW3. NCBI lineage: Bacteria > Pseudomonadati > Pseudomonadota > Betaproteobacteria > Burkholderiales > Comamonadaceae > Acidovorax > Acidovorax sp. HDW3. The sequence continues at coordinate 2,382,053 of NZ_CP049885.1, forward strand.
CACGCTCTTGCAGCAGTTGCAGGGCGCCGCGCGAATTGCTGCAGCGGGGGTTGTGGTAGATGGTGATGGGGCTCATGCGCGCAGTGTAGGCACAGCGCATTTACCTTGCACGCAAGGTGCGGCTGAGCAAAATCACCGGCACCAGGCCCACGGCCACCAGCGCCAGCGAGGGCAGTGCGGCCTCGCCCAGGCGCTCGTCGCGCGCCAGCTGGTAGGCGACCACGGCCAGGGTGTCGCTGTTGAAAGGGCGCAGCACGATGGTCGCCGGAAGCTCCTTCATGACATCGACGAACACCAGCAGCAGCGCCGCCAGCACCGAGCGCTTGAGCAGCGGCGCGTGCACCCGCGAGAGCAGCCCCCAGCCACTGCTGCCGAGCATCCGCGCGCTGTCATCCAGGCTCGTCGGAATGCGCGCATAGCCGCTTTGCACCGACTGCAGCGCGACGGCGCAAAAACGCACCAGGTAGGCCCAGACGATGCCCGCCGCCGTGGTGGTGACGAGCGCGCCCAACCCCCAGTCGGGCCGCCAGGCCTGCAGCCAGCCCACCGGCAGCAGCAGGCCGACGACGACCACCGCCCCCGGCACGGCGTAGCCTATGCTCGCCAGGCGCACCACGGCGCGGGTTGCCGGATCGGGGCGGCGGCGCACGGCGTAGGCCAGCGCCAGGGCCACGGCCACGGCCAGCACGGCGGTGATGGCACCCAGGCGCACGCTGCTGCCGGCCCATTGCACAAAGCGCTCCCAGGGCAGCACCGACCAATCGGCTGCCAATGGCCGCAGCATGAAGGCCACCGGGGCAACGAAGCCCAGCAGCACCGGCAGCAGGCACAGCGCCCAGGCAGCGGCGCAGCGCCCGCCCGTGAGCTGCTGCGGCTGCGCCTCGGCCGCACCGGCGCGGCCGACGCTGCTGGCGGCAAAGCGCATCCGCCGCTGCGCCCGGCTCTCCAGCCACAGCAGCAGCAGCACCAGGGCGAGCAAGATGGTGGCCAGCTGCGCGGCGGCAATGCGGTCGTCCATGGACAGCCAGGCTTTGTAGATGCCGGTGGTGAAGGTCTGGATGCCGAAGTAGCTGACGACGCCGAAATCCGCCAGCGTCTCCATCAGCACCAGGGCCACGCCCGCTGCCACCGCCGGGCGCGCCAGCGGCAGCGCCACCTGCAGCACGCGCCGGTGCAGCGGCGCACCCATGAGGCGCGCGGCCTCCATCAGGTGTGCTGCGCGCTCGCCCAGCGCCGTGCGCGCCAGCAGGTACACATAGGGGTAAAGGGCAAAGATGAAGACCCAGACCGCGCCGCCCAGGCTGCGCACTTCAGGCAGCAGCCGGCCTTCGAGGCCGAAGCTGGCGCGCAGCCAGACCTGCAGCGGGCCGCTGAACTGCAAAAAATCGGTGTAGGCATAGGCCGTGACGTAGGCCGGCATGGCCAGGGGCAGCAGCAGCAGCCATTCCATCTGCCGGCGGCCTGGAAAATCAAACAGCGTCACGGCCGCTGCGGTAGCCATGCCGACGGCTGCCGCACCGAGCGCCACCCACAGCCCGAGCCAGAGCGTGGTCCAGAAATACCCCGGCAGCACCGTTGCCGCCATCTCGCGCAAGATGGCCAGGGCCTGCGCGCCCTCCTGCCCCGACGGCAGCCAGGCGCCAAACAACGCCAGCACGGGCAGCGACAACAAGCCCGCCAGCAAAAGCAGCGGCAGGGTACGAAAAGCAGCAGGTGGAGTGTGCAAAACAAAAACAGCCAGGTTGCCAAACGATCAGGACAACAGGCTGCCCCATGAGAATGCGAATTTTAAGCATTTGCGCCCGCCTACAATTTGGCCCATGTTCTTAAGCGTTTCCCAATTGAGCGTGGCCTACGCCGGACGCTCGCGTGCGGCGGTGGCCGGTGTCAGCCTGGGCCTGGCCGCCGGCGAGATCGGCGTGCTCATCGGCCCCTCGGGCTGCGGCAAGACGACGCTGCTGCGCGCCGTCGCCGGGCTCGAAGCCGCCAGCGGCGGGCAGATTGCGCTCTCGGGCGCAGTCGTCAGCCGCCCCGGCCACAGCCTGGCGCCGGAGCAGCGGCGCATCGGCATGGTGTTCCAGGACTACGCCTTGTTTCCGCACCTCACGGTCGGGCGCAACGTGGCCTTTGGCATCCATGCGCTGGCGCGCGCCGAGCAGGCGGCGCGCGTGGCCGAGGTGCTGGCCCTGGTCGGCCTCGAAGGCAGCGCGGCGCGCTACCCGCACGAGCTCTCGGGCGGGCAGCAGCAGCGCGTGGCCCTGGCGCGGGCGCTGGCGCCGCGCCCGCAGCTGATGCTGCTCGATGAGCCGTTCTCCAACCTCGACGTCGAGCTGCGCGAGCGCCTGGCGCACGAGGTGCGCGCCATCCTCAAGGCAGCGGGGGCGACGGCGCTCTTCGTCACCCACGACCAGCTCGAAGCCTTTGCCATTGGCGACCGCATCGGCGTCATGCACGACGGCCAGCTGCACCAGTGGGACGAGGCCTACGCCCTGTACCACCGCCCGGCGACGCGCTTCGTCGCCGACTTCATCGGCCACGGCGTGTTCGCCCCGGCGACGCTGGTGCAGCGCGCTGGCGGCGTGGTGGCGCAGACGCCGCTGGGCGAGCTCGCCGACCTCGATGAGTGCCCCCTGCCCAGCGCCTACCCCGGCGGCCAGTGCGATGTGCTGCTGCGCGCCGACGACATCGTGCACGACGACCATGCGCCGGTGCAGGCGCAGATCGTGCGCAAGGCATTTCGCGGCGCCGAGTTTCTCTACACCCTGCGCCTGGCCAGCGGCCTGACGCTGCTCGCGCACGTGCCCAGCCACCACGACCACGCCCTGGGCGAATGGATAGGCATCCGCGTGCAGGCCGACCATGTGGTGACCTTCCCACGCGCCTGAATTTCAGTGTTTTTGGCCTCTAACGCTTGCTGAATAAGCGCTACCAGCTATCAAATTAATAGCTACAAAGACTGCCGCAGGGCATCGACCCGGGCGTGCAGGGCGTCGCTGAAGGCGCGCCGCTCGCGCCCCTGGGCACGCTCGGGGGCGCCAAAGTGCACCTGCGCCACCAGGGCGTCGGCGCACAGGGTGCGCCAGATGGAGCCGAGCAGGGTCTCGTCGCCGATGTAGCTCGGGGCAAAGCTGGTCGCGCCCTGGGCATCGACAAAGCGCAGGCCCACGGGCTGCACCGGGGCGTCGGCGCCAATCGCGGCCTGCAGCAAGTTGGCGTGAAACGGCAGCATTTGGCGGCCATCGCCCGTGGTGCCCTCGGGGAACACGGCCAGCACCTGGCCCTGCACCAGCGCGGCCTGCATGTCGTGCACCATGCGCAACGCATCGCGGCGCGAGCTGCGCTCGATGTAGAGCGTGCCGCCCGCCGTCGCCAGGGTGCCGATCAGGGGCCAGTTCTGCACGTCGCTCTTGCTGATGAAGCGGCAGTAGCGCGCCGCGTGCAGCACCGGGATGTCGAGCCAGGAAATGTGGTTCGCCACCAGCAGCGCCGGCCCCTGCAGCGCCGGCTGGCCCTGCACCTGCAGGCGGATGCCAGCGCAGGCCAGGAGGGCGATCGACCAGGCCTGCACCTGCGCCTGCTGCTGCTCGGCCGACCAGCGCGGAAAGCGCCAGCCCACCAGCCACAGCCCGTGCAGCACGTGCCACAGCAGCGCGCCCAGGCGCCAGAGCGCGCGCAGCCACCGCCCCATGCGGCTCAACGCTCGAACGCCACCTGGCCGCCGACCAGGGTCGTGCGCACGCGCAGCGGCAGCTCGTAGCCACCCAACGGCGTGTGCTTGCCCTGGCTGGCGAGGGCGCCGGCCTGCACCACCCAGGCATCGGCCGGATCGACGATGGCAACGTCGCCCACACCGCCCTCGACCAGGCGGCCCACGCTCGCCTGCAGCGTGCCCAGGGCGTTGCCCAGCACGCCGGCAGCGGCGCTGGTGACCACGGCGAGCGCGCGTTGCAGCGGCAAGTTGCCCTGCTGCGCCCATTTGACGGCGGCGGGCAGCAGCAATTCGAGCCCGGTGGCGCCGGGCTCGGCCTCGGCAAAGGGCAGGTGCTTGGCGTCGGCAGCGACGGGGTTGTGGTCCGACACCAGGGCGTCGATGGTGCCGTCGAGCAGGGCCGCGCTCAGGGCCGCGCGGTCGCGCTCCTGGCGCAGCACGGGGGTCAGGCGCGCGCGGCTGTCGAAGTAGCCGATGTCGTTCTCGGTCAGCAAGAGCGAGTTGATGCTGACGTCGCAGCTCACGGGCAGGCCGGCGGCCTTGGCGCGGCGCACCAGCTCGACGCCGGCGGCGCTGGAGAGGCGGCACAGGTGCACGCGCGCCGGCGTGCTCTGGAGCAGCTCGAAAATGGTGTGCAGCGCAATCGTCTCGGCCGCCACCGGCACGCCCGCCAAGCCCATGCGCGTGGCCAGCGGGCCGCTGGCGGCCACGCCTTTGCCCAGGTGCAGCTCCTGCGGGCGCAGCCAGACGGTATAGCCGAAGGTGGCAGCGTACTGCAGCGCGCGCGCCAGGGTTTGCGTGCTCGCCAGCGGCACGTCGGCCTGGCCGAAGCCGACGCAGCCGGACTCGGTGAGCTCGGCCATTTCGGTCAGCACCTCGCCAGAGAGGCCGCGCGTGAGCGCGCCCAGCGGGAACAGGCGCGCCTGGTGCAGCTTCTCGGCGCGGAACTTGAGCATTTGCACCAGGCCGGGCTCGTCGAGCACCGGGTCGGTGTCGGGCGGGCACACCAGGCTGGTGACGCCACCGGCCACCGCTGCGGCCATTTCGGATTCGAGCATCCGCTCGTGCTCGTGGCCGGGCTCGCGCATCCGCGCCGCCAGATCGACCAGGCCGGGCAGCACCCAGCAGCCGCTGGCGTCAATGGTGCGCTGGGGCGTGAAGTCGGCCGGGCAGCGATCGACGGCGATGATGCGCCCGGCCGCCAGCGCCAGCGTGCCCACCTTGTCCAGGCCGCTGGCGGGGTCGATGAGGCGGCCGTTTTCAATCAGGATTTTCATGGTTTCAAGCCAAATTGGCCGCCAGGGCTTATGCAGCAAGCGCCAGCAGCTATCAATTTAATAGTATTCAAGCCTCGTTGCCAGCAACGATGGACATCACCGCCATGCGCACGGCAATGCCGAAGGTGACCTGCGGCAGGATCACGGCCTGCGGGCCATCGACGACTTCGGAGGCAATCTCCACCCCCCGGTTGATGGGGCCAGGGTGCATGACGATGGCATCGCTCTTGGCCAGCTGCAGCTTCTCCTCGGTCAGGCCAAAGCTCTTGAAATACTCCTGGCTCGACGGCAGCAGCGCGCCGCTCATGCGCTCGTTTTGCAGGCGCAGCGTGATGACCACGTCGCAGTCCTTGATGCCCTCTTCGAGCGTGTGGCACACGCGCACGCCCATGTGCGACAGATCGCCCGGCACCAGCGTGCGCGGGCCGACCACGCGCACCTCGGCGCAGCCCAGGGTGGTGAGGGCGTGGATGTCCGAGCGCGCCACGCGCGAGTGCAGCACGTCGCCGACGATGGCCACCGTGAGGTTGGAAAAATCGCGCTTGTAGTGGCGGATGGTGAACATGTCCAACAGGCCCTGCGTCGGGTGCGCGTGGCGCCCGTCGCCGGCGTTGACCACGTGCACGTGCGGCGCCACGTGCTGCGCAATCAGGTAGGGCGCACCCGACTCGCTGTGGCGCACGACGAAGATGTCGGCGGCCATGGCCGAGAGGTTGTCGATGGTGTCGAGCAGCGTCTCGCCCTTGGCGGTGGAAGAGCGCGCGATATCGAGGTTGAAGACGTCCGCCGACAGGCGCTTGGCCGCGATCTCGAACGTGGTGCGCGTGCGCGTGCTGTTCTCGAAGAACAGGTTGAACACGCTCTTGCCGCGCAAGAGCGGCACTTTTTTCACCTCGCGGTCGTTGACCGAGACGAAGTTGGCGGCGGTGTCCAGGATGTGCGTGAGGATGTCGCGCGACAGGCCCTCGGTGGAGAGCAGGTGGATCAACTCGCCGTTTTTGTTCAGCTGGGGGTTGCGCTTGTACAGCACGGTCAAACCTCTTTCAGGGCAAAGGCAAAGCTGCCGTCCTCAGCACGCGCCAGCGCCAGGGTCTGGCTGGCGGGCAAGGTGATGCGGGCGGCAGCAAAATCAGCGGCGATCGGCAACTGCCGCCCGCCGCGATCGACCAGCACCGCCAGGCGCACGCGCGCCGGACGGCCATAGTCGAACAATTCGTTGAGCACCGCGCGCACCGTGCGCCCGGTGTAGAGCACGTCGTCGAGCACCACGATGTCGGCGCCGTTGACGTCGAACGGCAGCTGCGTCTGCGCGCTCGTGGCCATGCCGCGCTGGGCAAAATCATCGCGGTGCAGCGCCGACGAGAGCACGCCGCTGGCCCCGTCCAGGCCCAAGTCCTGCTGCAGGCGCTCAGCCAGCCAGGCGCCGCCCGAGGCAATGCCGGCCAGGCGCGTCTGCGGCCCGAGCAGGCCACGCACGCCCTGCAGCAGCTGCTGGTACAGGGCCGGGGCATCGAGCAACAGGTGACCGGGGGGAGAGGGGGAATGGTGGCTCATGCCAGGCTCCTTAAAAACTGTTCCAGGATGATGCAGGCACTGGCCGCATCGGCGTCGCGGCTGCCCGCCGCCAGGGCCTCGGTGGTGCTGTAGCGCTCGTCCACCTCGAACACCGGCAGGCCAAAGCGCGCCTGCAGCTGGCGGCCAAATTTTTGCGCGCGCGCGGTGTTCTCGTGCGCGGCGCCATCGGGGTGGTAGGGCACGCCCACCACCAGGGCGTCGGGCTGCCACTCGCGGATGCGCTCGCCCGCCTGCACCAGGCGCGCTTCCTTGGCCTCGGTGCGGATGGTGGGCAGCGCCTGGCCGCGCCCGAGCAGGCGCGAGCCAAAGGCGACGCCCGTGCGCGCGTGGCCAAAGTCGAAGGCCAGAAAAGATTGCCAGTGCGCGGGGACGGGAGGACGATCGGCGCCGCTCATGCGTGCCCCGCCTCGGGCGCGATCATCCAGCTTTGCAGCCCCAGCAGGGCCAGGGCGCGTTCGTAGCGCTCGCCCACCGGGGTATCAAAAATCACGGCCTGGTCGGCGTCCACCGTGAGCCAGCTGTTGTCAGCCAGTTCCGCTTCGAGCTGGCCTTCACCCCAGGAGGCGTAGCCCAGGGCAATAAGCACGCGCCGGGGGCCGGCGCCCTCGGCCAGGGCTTCGAGCACGTCCTTGGAGGTGGTCATCTCCAGCCCGCCAGGGATGGTCATGGTGGCGGCGTAGATGGATTCATCTGCCGGCTGTTCAGGCAGCACGATGGGGTCGTGCAGCACAAAACCCCGTTCGGTCTGCACCGGCCCGCCCTGCAGCACGGACTGCTGGCTCAGATCGGCCCGCCCCAGGTTCAAGTCCACTGTACGAAAGAGTTTTTGCAGGCTGATGTCGGTCGGCTTGTTGATGACGAGGCCGAGCGCACCGCGCTCGTTGTGCTCGCACAGATAGACCACACTGCGGGCAAAGGCCGCATCCTCCAGCCCCGGCATGGCAATGAGGAAATGGTTGGTCAGATTGATGGACGGGGGGGCAGCGGGCATGGGGGAATTTTAACGGCCCGGCCTGTCCCGGAAAACGCGAAGGGCCGCCCGCAGGCGGCCCTTCTGGGCGGGGTTGGAGGCAGGGTTCAGGCCGCGTTAGGCCTGCGCCAGCTCCGCCGCCTTGGCCGCGTAGTGCTTGACCAGGCCCAGCAGCTCCTCGTCGGAGTAAGGCTTGCCCAGGTAGTGGTTCACCCCCAGCTCCATGGCGTGCTCGCGGTGCTTTTCAGCGATGCGCGAGGTGATCATGACGATAGGCAGGTCGTGCAGCGCAGCGTCGCCCCGGATGTTGCGCGCCAGGTCGAAACCGTCCATGCGCGGCATCTCGATGTCCGACAGCACCACCGTCGGGCGCTCTTCCTGCAGGCGTTCGAGCGCCTGCAGGCCATCGGCCGCCAGGGCCACGCGGTAGCCTTCGCGCTGCAGCAGGCGCTGCGTCACACGGCGCACGGTGATGGAATCGTCCACCACCAGCACCAGAGGCACCTGCGGTGCGACCGGCTTGCCCGAAGCGGGCTGCTGCGGCTGGGTGGCACCGGCGACCGGCTCGGCCTCCAGCGCCACAGGCAGCAGGCGGCCCTGGGCGCGCACGGCATCGCCGTACACCGTAGCCAAAGCCACTGGGTTGTACACCAGCACCACCGCACCGGAAGCCAGCACCGACATCCCGGCCAGGCCTGGCAGGCTCGACAGTTGCGGCCCCAGGTTCTTCACCACGATTTCCTGGTTGCCCAGCACTTCATCGACGTGCATCGCCAGGCGCTGCGCGGCACTGCGCAGGATCACCACCGGACGCGTCTTGCCCGCCGTCTCCAGGCTGCGCGGCGAAGACTGCAGCAGCGCACCGGCCCAGAAGAAGGGCACGCTGCCCTGGCCGTCGCGGAACTCGCCGCTGCGGTAGGCCTGCTCCAGCTCGGTAACCGAGGTGCGGCGCACGATTTCCACCAGGTTGGCAGGAACGCCAATGGCCAGATCGCCACAGCGCAGCATCACCACCTGCGTCACCGCCGTGGTCAGCGGCAGCACCATGCGGAAGGTCGAGCCCTGGCCGCTGACGGTTTCGGTTTCAATGCGTCCGCCCAAAGCGTTCACTTCGGAGCGCACCACGTCCATGCCAATACCGCGCCCGGACAGGCCGGTGACCTCGGTCGCCGTGGAGAAACCAGGCATGAAGATAAGCTGCGCCGCATCGGCATTGCTCAGTTGCGCGTCGGCGGTGATGAGCCCTTGGGCAATGGCTTTTTCACGGATGCGCGCCAGGTTCAGGCCGGCGCCGTCGTCGCGGAACTCCACCGCCACGTCGTTGCCCTCGTGGCGCAGCGCCACGGTGATGGTGCCCGTGGCCACCTTGCCCTGCGCCACGCGCTGCTCGGGCATTTCAATGCCGTGCGAGACGCAGTTGCGCAGCAGGTGCTCGAACGCCGGCGTCATCCGGTCGAGCACGCCCCGGTCGAGTTCGATGGTGCCACCATCGATGTCGAGCTTGATGTGCTTGCCCAGCTCCTTGGACGACTGGCGCACCACGGCATACAGGCGCTCGGCAATCGCGTCGAACTCCACCATACGCGTGCGCAGCAAGTCGCGCTGCAGGTCACGCGCCTGGCGGCCCTGGGCGATCAGGTCGTCTTCGGCGCCGTCGAGCGAGCGCTGCAGGTTACGCTGCACGGTGGCCACGTCGTTGACCGACTCGGCCATCATGCGGGTGAGTTCCTGCACGCGGGTGAAGCGGTCGAACTCCAGCGGGTCAAAGCCTGCCGCATGGTCTTTGGACAGGGCCAGGCGCGACTGCATTTGCGATTCGGCCTGCAGCTCGATGTCGCGCAGCTGCTGGCGCAGGCGCTCCAGGTTGCTCGACAAGTCATCGAGCGAGCCCTTGAACTGCTTCATGCGCGCATCCAGGCGCGAACGGGCGATCAACACCTCGCCAGCCTGGTTCACCAGGCGGTCGAGCAGCTGCGAACGCACGCGCACCGAGTGCCCTGCCGCCGCGCGCTGGGGCACCGGCAGCGGCGCCGCCGGCAACCGCAGGGGCGCTGCGGCCGCAGCCGGCACGCCAGGAGCCGGCGCTGCAGCCACAAGGGTGGCGGCAGACTGCCGCACCTCGGGTGCTGACGGCAAACCTTCCACACCTTGGCCGCCGACGTGGCGCAGCACCTCAAAGCTGGCCTGCAAGCCGTCGAGGCCGGCGAGCAAGGGCTCGATCTTGTCGGTGCTCAGGTCTTCGGTGCCGACGTTTTCCACCGCTGTTTCCAGACGGTGCGCCATTTCACCCAGGCGCATGGCACCGGCCAGGCGCGAGCTGCCCTTGAGCGTGTGCAAGGCGCGCAGCACCAGGCTGCGTGCCGCCATGTCCTGCGGGTGCACGGCCCACTGGCGCAGCGAAGCGCCCAGGGAGGGGAACAGCTCGATCGCTTCTTCTTCAAAGATGGGGAACAGATCGGCGTCAATGACGTCGAGGGCGTCAATGTCATCGTCGAAGTCGCTGCCATGGGCCACGGCCTGGGCAATGGCGTCATCGACCTGTTGCTCAAAATCGAATTCCGACACCGAGGCCGCCACCTGCGGCACCGTGGGCATGACAGGTTCAGGCTCTTCGGGTGCAACGAACTCCAGCGGAGCCGGTTCCGGCGCCAAGACAGGCTCTGGCTCTGGCTCTGGCGTGGGGGCCAGTTCGGGCAATACAAGAGCCGCCGGTTCAAATTCCGGCAGAGAGGCAGGGGCCTCGTCGTTGGCGTCCAAAGTGCCCATGCCGCTGCTGATTTCGGTGTGCAAAATCTCGCCCAGGGCTTCGAGCAGTGCCGGCGCCGGTGCTTTCAGGAAACCAGCGGCGAATTGGTGCAGCAGGCGGCGAATTTCTTCGGCTGCCGCCAGGAAGGTCTGCACCTGCGTGGGCAAGGCAGCCGATTGCAGTTGCACATGCTGCAGCGCGTGTTCCAACAGGCGGGCCAGCTCCGAGAGATCAACAAAGCCCACCGTGGCCGAACTACCCGCGAGCGAATGGGCCAACGCCACAGCGGTATCGGGCAGGCTCTCGTGCGGCTGCTGCGCCCAATCCTGGAGTACGTCATCAAGACGGCGCGACCATTCGTCGGCCTCGTTCACGTACACGTTGTACAGCGCAACGCCCAGGCGCAGTGAACCGATCTGCTTGTATTGCTCCTCGCCTGCTTCTTCCGCCTGCGGCAGTTCGGTGGGCGCATCGAGGAACTCGGCCAAGTCCAGGGCCGGCAGTTCGGGCACGTCCGCAACTTCGGGCAAAAGTTCCGGCTCCACAGCGGCGACAGGTTCGAGTATGGGTGTGGGCTCAAGCTCAGGCTCAGGCTCTGCTATTGATTCAATAGCTGCTTGCGCAGGCGTATCAACATCAAACGCCAGTTCAGGCACATCTTCCAGAACAAAATCCTGCGGCCAGTCTGCCGGCGGCAGGTCCGCAGGCGACTCGGCAACGGCTGGCGTGGCCAGCGATGCCTCGTCCACCGGCGCAGGCGCCAGCTCCAGATCGAGCAAAGGCGCTTCGACGGGTGCAACGACCTCCGGCATGGGCTCGGGCAATGCCACTTCGGCAGGCGCAGCAGCCTCGGCGGCGAAGACAGAAAAATCAATCTCCTGCGCATCTTCTGGCAGCAAGATATCGACAGCCACCGGCTCAGGCTCGGGCTCGGGCGCTTGAACCTCCAGCTCGGGCGCCGTCTGCGTGGGCGCAAAGTCCAAAGGCTCGGGCTCAACGGCGAACACGGGTTCGGGTTCGGGCTGGGGTGCCACCTCAGCCACCGCAGCGGTTTCTACCGCTGCCGTCTCCTCGGCGCTGGCAGGCGCTGCGGCCAGTGCTGCAGCCGGTGCGGCCGTGGGCATATCCAGCGGCAAGGTCTCGCCGCGCAGGCGCATGGCGTCTGCCGCCTGGCGAAATGGCGCTGCCTGCCAGGCATCGGCCTGGCCTTGGGCAATGGCTTCGGCCCACTGGCCAAAACCTTGCAGGGCTTGGCGCGCCAGGGCCTGCATGGCTTCGGGCATGGGCTTTTGCTCGGCCAGCCAGGCGTTGAGCATTTGCTCTAGCGCCCAGCCCGCTTCGCCAAAGTCGTTCAAGCCGACCATGCGCGAGCTGCCCTTGAGGGTGTGGAAGGCCCGGCGCAGAGTGGTTTGTTCGCTCAGGTCGCCAGGGGCGGGGGCCAGTGCATCCAACGCGGCCAACCCGGTTTGCACGACTTCGCGCGCTTCTTCCAGGAAGATGTCGAGCAGCTCGTCGTCCACTTCGCGCTCGACGATCGTCGGCACAGGGGCTGGCGCCTGTGCTGCCATGGCAGGTGCAGGCACAGGTGTAGAGGGTTCCGCCAGCACCACTGCAGGCGCCTGGGGCTCTTCGATGGCAGTCGTAGGCACCGTGGTGCGCGGAATAACTTCCGGCAAGGGCAACTCGGCACGAATTTCGAGCGGTGGCGCCGCCTGCGGGGCTTCTTCACCGACACGGGGACGCGCGCGCCCCATGAGGATGCGCAGTTCGCCCTGCTCTTCGTCATAGATGAACAGCTTGCGTGCCATGGCACGTTGGTAGCCCAACATGTCGATCAAGAAGCCCAGCGCACCGAGGTTGCTGCCGAGCTTTTCAAACAGGCCCTGGCGGTCGCTCTCGGGCACCTCATTGACGACCAGGCGCTCAACGGTGGCACGCATATGGGCCACGGCATGGGCCGCCTGCTCTAGCCCGAGCACCGAGAGCACGCCGCGCATCTGCGCCAGCTGCCCGGGAACGGTGACCAGTACAGTCAGATCGTCGGGCGCGCGGAAGAACTGGTCCATGCATTTTTCCGCATCGGCCAAGGTGGCACGCAGCTCATCGACGACGCTGCCCATGGTCTGGCGGTCGCTGACACGGCGGTACAGCTCCTCCATCCAATGCTCAAGCGGCTCAGGCTCGGCACCACCGAGCACCTGCTCCAGACGTTCAGACAGGCGATTCGAACGCGCCACGATATTGGCATCGCTGGCATCAAGGTCATCGAACGTGGCCTGCAGGTACAACACCGATGTCGCCACCTCCATGGCCAGGGCGGGCGATGGAGGCTCGCCAGAGCGGGCCGTGCTGTCGAGGGTGCGCGTCAAGGCACGCGCCAGGCTGTCGCTGCCCGGCAAGAGCTTGAGCAGCGAATCGCACACCAAGCTGAACTGATCGACCGCAGGTTTGAGCTTGACGCGGTCGCCACCAGCCAGGGCAGACCAGGTTTCTGTCGCAGCGGCGATGCGCTTGCGCGCCTGCGCCAGCAGTGCCGGATCAAAGCGACCAAAACGCGCCGTTTCGTAATCGACAGGGGCAAAGCGATCGAGCTGAAAAGCGGCGCGCACGGCCTGCAACGGGCCGGTGGCGGCGCCTGCCGACGGCTGCGCTTGGGCGCAGAAGAACAGCAAATCCTGCACCAAACGGTCGGGCAGGGCCTGATCGCCCTTGGCGTAGGTGGCGTACTGCAGCAGCACACGCGAGGCCACGCGCTTGACGTACACGTCCGGCGGCAGCAGGCGGGCGGCCACCGCGTCAAAAAAGGCCGCACTCAACTTCCAGAAAGTGCGTACAGCGGGCTCTTGTTGCGCTGCAACAAACCCCAGGCAGGTATCGCGCAAAGCAGCAGCGGCCACCGGATCGGCCGACTTGACAACGCGCAGTACGGCGCTGTCCAGGCGCGCACGCGCCTCCGTGCCGTAGGGCAGCGGGGCAGCCTCGATCCCCATCACAGGTTCACGCAGGCGCCGCTCCGCTGGCCACAGGTCGGCCGGGTGCACACGCTCGGCGCCAACCAGCGCCTGGGTATCGCGGTATTGCGGGAACAGGGCGACGGGCGAGGCCTGCTTGCCAGTGAGCACGCTTTCGAGGTATTCGATCAGCGCAAAACTGGCGCGCTCAATGACGGCAGCCGCCTGTTCGCTGCATTGATCGGGGCGCTGCACGAATTTTTGCACCGCCGCCTCCATGGCGCGCAGCACCAGCGTGGGCGCGGCCTGGCCGACCATGTCGAGGGCGCCACTGGCCTGGTGCAGCTGCTGGCGCGCCATGCGCAAAGGGCTGGCATCGAGCGCGGCCAAGTCCGATTCGCGGGCCTGCTCGGCATCGCGCACAAAGCGCCGCATGGCTTTGTTGGCGCTGTCGAGCGACTTGCGCAGTTCATCGAGCACCCAGGCCAGGGGGCCCAGGTCTTGTTCGCCCTGCGCCCAATCGGCGCCCGCAGCGTTCGTTGCATCAATAGATGACATGAAGGTATCCCCAGCGGCCTAGCTTGTGGTGGCCGATCCGTTGGTTAGGTACGCGCGCTGCGCGTCATGCGATCTTGAAACGGGACACCGACTGGCGCAGTTCCTCGGCCATGTGCGAGAGTTCGCGCACCTGCTGGGCCGTGGTCCGTGTGCCTTCACCGGTTTGCTCGGTCACAGCAAAAATGTGCTGGATGTTGTCCGCCACTTCGTTGGCCAGCGTCGCCTCACGCGAGGTGGAAGACGAAATCTGCTCAATCAGTTCGGCCAGACGGCGCGACACGCGGTCGATTTCGGTCAGTGCGGTACCGGCAGAGTCGGACAGGCGCGCCCCTTCCACCACACCCTGCGTCGAGCGCTCCATAGCGGCCACGGCGTCCTGGGTGTCGGTCTGAATGGCTTTCACCAGCGCCGAGATCTGGCGCGTCGCATCGGCAGAGCGTTCAGCCAGGCGCTGCACTTCTTCCGCCACCACCGAGAAGCCACGACCGGCTTCACCGGCAGACGCGGCCTGGATGGCGGCGTTCAGGGCCAACACGTTGGTCTGTTCGGTAATGTCGGAAATCAGTTCGGTGATTTCACCAATCTCCTGCGACGATTCACCCAGGCGCTTGATGCGCTTGGACGTGTCCTGAATCTGGTCGCGGATGGAGTTCATACCGCCGATGGCGTTTTGCACGGCTTGCAGACCGGAGTCAGCGGCTTGCAGCGATTGGCGCGCCACCGAAGCCGATTCCTGCGCTTGCGAGGACACGTCGTTAATGCGCGAGGCCATGTCGAGAACGGAGCGGCCAGTTTCACGAATTTCGCGCAGCTGCTCGGTCGAGGCGGCCAGCAGTTCGGTCGATGTGTTATCCACCTCAGCGGTCGTCTGGGCCACGCGGGTGGCCGTGTTCTGCACGCTGCCCACGAGCAACCGCAGTTCTTCCACCGTGTAGTTCACCGAGTCGGCGATGGCGCCGGTGATGTCCTCGGTCACGGTTGCTTCCTGGGTCAAGTCACCTTCAGCGACGGACTGCAGTTCGTTCATCAAACGCAAAATGGCGGCCTGGTTGGCGTCGTTCACGCGCTTGGCTTCTTGCTCCTGGCGACGGGCGTCGCGCTGCTGTTGTTCAGCGTTGGCCTGACGGGCCCGGCTGTCGAGCAGCTGCACGCGCGAGATACCGACACCGCACAGCAGCACGAAGATACCGGCGAGCACCAGCGCGGCAATCTGACCCGCCCCCATACCGGAACGGGCCGAGAGTTTGGTTTGCAAGTCTTCGAGTTGGCGGCGCAGCGGTTCACTGTCAGCAATGATGGCCGTTTGGGCCTCACGCGCGGACACCAAGCCCTGCAGGTTGCCCAGAATGGCGCTGGCCTGGGTGCGGGTCTGTTCGTAGAGCTGGATCAGCGCTTCGAGTTGTTCACGCGTTTGCGTGTCCTTGGCCATGCCCAGGTGCAGTTCGGCGCTGCCGTCGAGCAGGCCCTGCGCCACTTCCTTGAATGAGTTCAAGTCCTTACCAAGCAAGAACACGGCTTCCGGGCTCACGCCTTCGGTGGTCTGGAATTCGTTGGCCGATTTACCGATACGCTGGGTCAACATCACCAGCTGACCTGCAGCAGAAATTTCCGCCGCTGGCGCATTTTGCTGCAGCTTGAGCGAGGAGACGGTCTCGGCGATTTCGAGCAAGTCGGCCGATTGGCGGTTGATGGTGCGCAGAGCGTCGCCCACCTGGGTCAGGATTTTCTGCTGGCCCATGACCACACCAGCGTTGCGCTCAGCGCGCTCGACCAGAGGGTTGATGCTTTCCAGATCCGTCTTGAACGACTCGCCCAGAGCCTGCACGCCCTGCTCGCTATCACCACCAGTGAGGGCGCGCACGTTGCGCGCCAACACGCCAGAGCTGTCCGACACCTCAGGGAATGCCTGAGGGCTACCCACCAGGGCCTGCGACACGGATTTGGCCAGACGCTGCGACTGCATCAAGGCCTGACCCGTGGCGGTCAGCTGCAAGCCCGAACGTTCGGCCTGCTGCAATGCCCAGCCGGCGATCAGGGCCAGCACCACAGCACCAACACCCGTCAATGCAAACAGACGCCGCTGGTGCTGTGCCGCTGTAGCACTTCCCAGAACCGGCAGGGTCACCAGGTCTTCGTCGGTCACCAGCGCATCGCCTTGCACCGACAGGTCGGTATCACCCTGCACGCTGTTCATAGCGTCGGCCTGGTAGGCCTCACGCAAGGGGGAGTTGTCCAGCACCATGGCAGCGGCCAGAGGGTCAACGCCCTCTGCGCCAGCAGGTGCCGCCGGCTTGCGATTGAACAGTTTTCCAATTGAAAAAGACATGGTTCTCTGCCTTGCACAGAAAAAAACTCAAGCACCAATGCCCAAGAAGGCAGGGTGCTGGGAGAGGGTTTGTAAATTCAGCTCTTGCCAGCGCTGGCCTTGGCTGTCGATATAAGTGGTACCGAAGTAGGCTGGTGCCTGCGCCGAAGCCGGCTCGGAGGCGGCAAAAGCATCGAGGCCACGCAGGCCCAGCAGACGATCGACCAGCAGGGCAGCGTTGACTTCCAGTGCGACATTGAATGCCACCAGGCTGGTTTCGCCCAACGCCTGCTCGGTGCGCACGGCCGCCTGCCCCAGCAGGGTGGCCAGATCGACCACACCCACCAAGGTGCCTCGCAGGTTGGCCACACCCAAAAACCACGGTTGGGTATAGGGCACGGTCTGTACACCGGGCCAAGCAAAAATTTCGCCCGACTGCCCCAGGGGCATCAGGTAGCGTTGACCGGCGGCCTCGACCGCCAGCCAGGAAGACACGGAAACGCCCTCGCCCGCCGCTTGCAAGCGGCCGGCCAGACGGGTTTGCAGTTCTCGGAGTGCTTCGCGATTGGCCATGGACGATGCGCTATGGCTTTAGTTCAGCGCGTCGATCTTGGCCTGCAGCTCTGCGGCATCGACCGGCTTGGTGATGTAGCCGCGAGCGCCTTGGCGCATACCCCAGACACGATCCGTTTCCTGGTTCTTGCTGGTGCACATGATGATTGGCACGTCAGCGTACAGCGGGTCACGGGTGATGGCGCGGGTGAGCTGGAAACCGTTTTGGCCCGGCATGACGACATCCATCAGAATCAAGTCGGGCTTTTCTTCGGCCAGGCGGCGGAAGGCTTCGTCGGCGTTTTCGGCCGTGCGCACCTGATAGCCTTTTTTCTGCAGCAGGTCGGTCAGGAACATCAGTTCGGTCTTGGAATCATCGACGACCAGGACTTTCTGAATGGGCATTACTTTCACTCCTTATGGGGGTTGCCAAACTGCTGCACGGCTTGCAGCAGCTGGTCTTTGGTAAACGGTTTGGTCAAATACTCTTGGCAGCCGACCATGCGGCCACGTGCCTTGTCGAACACCCCGTCTTTGGACGAGAGCATGACCACAGGCGTATTGGCGAAGCGCGCATTGCGCTTGATGATGGCGCAGGTCTGGTAGCCATCGAGCTTGGGCATGAGGATGTCGCAGAAGATCAGCTGGGGCTGATAGTCATTGATCTTGGCCAGGGCATCAAAGCCATCGTCGGCCAGCATGACCTCGTGACCACCCTGCTTGAGAAAAATCTCGGCACTGCGACGGATGGTATTGCTGTCATCCACCACGAGAACCTTGACGGAAGCGCCGGTTGTAGACAATTCTGAGGGCTCCTGATAGAGAAAATACACACAAAGCACACAAGCATCGGCGCCCGGCTTCCCAAAAGCGGAAATTATCCTGTGCTTTACACGAGCAAAGGTAACAGGCGAGCGCAGGCACATCCCTGCCAGGAACAAAACAAAAAGGGTGCTAGGCATGACCCGGCACCCTGTCTCAGCACCCCGGCAGCGTCTCCCGATACAGGATCCGCCACAGCTTAATGGGGGCTCACATAGAATGCAACGATTGTAGTGGTTAGTGGAAAACCCGGGCTGCGGCTTCGGCGCCACCTTTTGTCGCCCACATGACACCCCCCTCTTCCTCATCTCAGCCCCATCTGCTAAGCCCCGCACCGCCTTGCGTTTTGCTGTTCAACGCCAACGACCCCAGCGGCGCTGGCGGCTTGACGGCCGACGTGACCAGCGTGATCTCCGTCGGCTGCCACCCCCTGACGGTACTCACAGGCGCCTACGCCCGCGACACCAGCGACATCCACGCCCATTTCACCCTGTCCGAAGACGCCGTGGCCGAACAAGCGCGCAGCGTGCTCGAAGACATGCCGGTGCAGGCCATCAAAGTCGGCTTTGCCGGCAGCGCCGCCAACCTGGGCATGATTGCCCACGTCGCCGCCGACTATCCCGAGCTGCCGCTGGTCGCCTACATGCCGCCGCTGTCATGGTGGCACGAGGACGAGATCGAGCCCTACCTGCAAGCCTTTGCCGAGCTGCTGCTGCCGCAAACCAGCGTGCTCGTGGGCAGCCACGGCGCGCTCTGGCGCTGGCTGCTGCCCGAGCGCGCCAGCAGCCGCCCGCCCACAGCGCGCGAACTGGCCCAGGCAGCGGCAGCACAGGGCGCGCCCTGCGTACTGGTCAGCGGCATTCCAGTGGCGGCGCAGCAGCTGGGCAACCAACTGTGCAGCCCCCAGGGTCTGCTCTACAGCGCCAACACCACCCGCCTGGAAAGCCGCTTTGGCGGCGCGGGCGATACCTTGGCGGCCACATTGGCGGCCCTGCTGGCCAGCGGCCATGACCTCGACGCTGCCGCCCGCGAAGCCCTGGGCTACCTCGAACGCAGCCTGGGCCAGGGCTTTGCCCCCGGCATGGGCCAGAGCCTGCCCAACCGCATGTTCTGGGCCCTGACCGACGACGACAACAGCCCCGACGACCACCCCTCTTTTGAAGCCACGCAGCCCCTTGCGGGCCTTTGAATAGCCACCCCCATGACACATTCCACCGACCGCAACCAAGCCCTGTTCGAGCGCGCCAAGGCGCTGATCCCCGGTGGCGTGAACTCGCCCGTGCGCGCCTTTCGCGCCGTCGGCGGCACGCCGCGCTTCATCACGCGCGCGCAAGGCGCCTACATCTGGGATGCCAACGGCAAGCGCTACACCGACTACATCGGCTCCTGGGGGCCGATGATCCTCGGCCACGGCCATCCCGCCGTGCTCGAAGCGGTGCAAAAGGCCGCCGTCGATGGCTTTTCATTCGGTGCCCCGACCGAACGCGAAGTTGAGCTGGCCGAAGCCATCGTGCGCCTGGTGCCCTCGATCGAAATGATCCGCCTGGTCAGCTCGGGCACCGAAGCCGGCATGAGCGCCATCCGCCTGGCGCGCGGCGCCACCGGGCGCAGCAAGATCATCAAGTTCAACGGCTGCTACCACGGCCATGCCGATTCGCTCCTGGTCAAGGCCGGCTCGGGCCTGGCCACCTTTGGCCACGCCACCAGCGCCGGCGTGCCGCCCGAGGTGGTGCAGCACACGCTGGTGCTCGAATACAACGACGTGGCGCAGCTCGAAGAAGCGTTTGCGCTGCACGGCAAGGAAGTCGCCTGCGTCATCATGGAGCCGATCGCCGGCAACATGAACTTTGTGCGCGCCAGCACCCCCTTCATGCGCCGCGCGCGCGAGCTGTGCACGCAGCATGGCGCGCTCTTGGTCATCGACGAGGTCATGACGGGCTTTCGCGTCGCCCTGGGTGGTGCGCAAAGCATTTACGCGCAGCAAATTCCCGGCTTTAAGCCCGACCTCACAGTGCTGGGCAAGGTCATTGGCGGCGGGATGCCGCTGGCGGCCTTTGGCGGTCGGCGCGACCTGATGGAGCAGCTCGCGCCCCTGGGCCCGGTGTACCAGGCCGGCACACTCAGCGGCAACCCGGTGGCCACGGCCTGCGGCCTGGCAACGCTGGCCGAAATCTCCAAGCCCGGCTTTTACGACCAACTGGCCACGCGCACGCGCCAGCTCACCAGCGGCCTGACGGCAGCGGCGCGGGCGGCGGGGGTGGATTTCTGCACCGACAGCGAAGGCGGCATGTTCGGCTTCTTCCTGCTGCCCGCGCTGCCGCAGAACTACCCCACGGTGCTGGGCACCGACGGCGCGCGCTTTAACCGCCTGTTCCACGGCCTGCTCGACGCTGGCGTGTACACCGCACCGGCGCTGTACGAAGCCTGCTTCGTCAGCGCCGCGCACACCGAAGAAGACGTGGCCGCCACCGTGGCAGCGGCGGAACAAGTGTTGCAAACGCTCACAAAATAAGAGCTGCTCACGCTTGCCCCACAAGGCTTTGCGTCGCTTTTGACCCACAAAAAAGGCCCTCACGGGCCTTTTCGTTGTGCGTTGTGCGCTGCGGTCAGCTCAATGCCGGAAGTGGCGCACGCCCGTGAACACCATGGCGACGCCGCGTTCGTTGGCGGCGTCAATCACCTCCTGGTCACGCATGGAGCCGCCGGGCTGGGCGACGCAGGTGGCGCCCGCATCGACCACCACATCGAGGCCGTCGCGGAAGGGGAAGAAGGCGTCGCTCGCCACCACGGTGTTCTGCAGCGACAGGCCCGCTGCCTGGGCCTTGATGCTGGCGATGCGCGCCGAATCCAGGCGACTCATCTGGCCCGCACCCACGCCCATGGTCATGCCGCCCTTGCAGAAGACGATGGCGTTGCTCTTGACGTACTTGGCCACCTTCCAGGCAAACAGCAAGTCCTGTATTTCTTCCTGCGTGGGCTGCTTGATGGTCACCACCTTCACGTCGGGCAGCTGCAGCTCGTGGTTGTCCGCCGTCTGCAAGAGCAGGCCCGAGCCCACGCGCTTGGCGTCGATGGCGTTGCGGCCTTGCTTCCAGGGCGTGTCGCCGCCTGCCGGCAGGGCGATTTTCATCAGGCGCACATTGGCCTTGGCCTTGAACACTTCGAGCGCCTCGGGCGTGAAGTCGGGGGCCATCAGCACCTCGACGAACTGCTGCGAAATTTTCTGCGCCGCCGCGCCATCGACCGTGCGGTTGAGGGCAATGATGCCGCCGAAGGCGCTGGTCGGGTCGGTCTGGAACGCCTTGCCGTAGGCTTCGAGCGCGCTCGCGCCCACGGCCACGCCGCAGGGGTTGGCGTGCTTGACGATGACGCAGGCGGGCAGCTTGAAGCTCTTGACGCATTCCCAGGCGGCATCGGCGTCGGCGATGTTGTTGTACGACAGCTCTTTGCCCTGGAGTTGCACGCCCAGGGCCAGCGAGCCAGGCGCGGGGTGCAGATCGCGGTACCAGGCGGCGCTTTGGTGGCTGTTCTCGCCGTAGCGCAGGTCTTGCACTTTGATGAAGTGGCCGTTGCTCTGGCCGGGGAACTGGCTGCGCTCGGGCACATAGGTTTCGGACAGCTTCTCGGCCTCGAAGTTGACCGAGGACAGGTAGTCGCTGATGGCGCCGTCGTACTGCGCAATGCGGTTGAACGCCGCCACCGACAGCGCAAAGCGCAGCTTGTCGGAGAGTTTGCCTTGGGCCTTGAGTTCTGCCAGCACGGCTTCGTACTGGTCGGCGCTGGTGAGCACGCCCACATCCTTCCAGTTCTTGGCGGCGCTGCGCACCATGGCGGGGCCGCCGATGTCGATGTTCTCAATCGCGTCGGCCAGCGTGCAGCCGGGCTTGGCGACCGTGGCCTCGAAGGGGTAGAGGTTCACGACCAGCAGGTCGATGGTGGCTATGCCGTGTTCCTTCAATGCCGCCATGTGCGCCGGCAGGTCGCGCCGCGCCAGCAGGCCGCCGTGCACCTTGGGGTGCAGGGTCTTGACGCGGCCATCGAGCATTTCGGGGAACTGCGTCACCTCGGCCACCTCGGTCACGGGCAGGCCGCTGTCGGCCAGCAGCTTGGCCGTGCCACCGGTGGAGAGCAGGCGCACGCCCAGCTGGTGCAGGGCGCTGGCAAATTCGACGATGCCGGTTTTGTCGGATACAGAGAGCAGTGCGGTCAGGGCCATGGGTGTTTCCTGGTTTTAGATTAAATCGGGCTCTAGCGCTTATCTAGCAAGCGCAAGCAGCTATAAAAATCATAGCATTTCGTGCTGCTGCAGCTTCTTGCGCAGCGTGTTGCGGTTGAGCCCCAGCCACTCGGCGGCGCGCGACTGGTTGTTCTCGGCCTGCTGCATCACCACTTCGAGCAGCGGTTTTTCCACCAGGCGCACCAGCATGTCGTACATGCCATCGGGGGTTTCGCCGTCGAGGTCGGCAAAGTAGCGCTGCAGGCTTTGGCGCACGCAGTCTTCAACGTTGATGGGTTGGGCGCTCATGCGCAAATTCCTTCTTCGGCTGCGATCGGGGCGGCGTCGGCCAGGTACGGCAGGCGGTCCATGCGCGTTGCCAGGTCGGCAAAGTAGTCGTGCACGGCCTGCCACTGGGCGGCGCTGTCGTCGATGCGGTTGATGTGTTGGCGCAAACCCTCGCCCCCGGGCAGCTGGCGCACGTACCAGGCGATGTGCTTGCGCGCGCTGCGCACGCCGGCGGCTTCGCCGTAGAGCTGGTAATGGTCTTGCAGGTGCGCCAGCAGCAGGCGCTGCACCTCGGCCACCAGCGGGGGGGCGAGGTGCTCGCCCGTCTCCAGGTAATGCGCGATGTCACGAAAAATCCAGGGCCGGCCCTGGGCGGCGCGGCCCACCATGACTGCGTCGGCACCGGTGGCGGCGAGCACGGCGCGGGCTTTTTCAGGGCTGGTGATGTCGCCATTGGCCACCACCGGCACGCGCACGGCGGCCTTGACGGCGGCGATGGTGTCGTACTCGGCCGCCCCCCGGTAGCCTTGCTCGCGCGTGCGGCCGTGAACGGTGAGCATCTGCACGCCCACATCCTCAAAACGGCGCGCCAGGGCCACGGCGTTCTTGTGCGCTGCGCACCAGCCGGTGCGCATCTTGAGCGTGACGGGCACAGCCAGCGGCGCGCAGGCGGCGACCACGGCGGCGGCAATCTCCACCGCCAGGGCCTCGTTTTGCATCAGGGCGGAGCCGGCCCACTTGTTGCACACCTTCTTGGCCGGGCAGCCCATGTTGATGTCGATGATCTGCGCGCCGCGCTCGGCGTTGTACACCGCCGCCTCGGCCATCATGGCGGCGTCGGTGCCGGCAATTTGCACGGCAATCGGGCCACTCTCGCCGTCATGGTTGGCGCGGCGGCTGGTCTTGAGGCTGGCCCACAAATCCTTGCGCGACGTCACCATCTCGCTGACCGCATAGCCGGCACCCAATTGCTTGCACAGCTGGCGAAACGGTCTGTCCGTCACCCCCGCCATGGGCGCAACAAATAGACGATTCGCCAATGGGTATTGGCCAATGAACAGGGCAGACATGCGAGCGAGGGGGGCGGGCGGGGAAGGCGGGGAGGGGGCGATTGTACCTGCTTAATTTTTCAGCAACAGAAAACGCGCCTACACTGCGCGCGCCATGGAAATCTGGATGCAATCGCTGCTCAGCCTGCTGGCCCTGCCGCAATGGGGGCTGGGCACGCTGTTCGTCGTCGCCCTGGTCTCGGCCACGCTGCTGCCGCTGGGCTCGGAGCCGGCGCTGTTTGGGCTGCTGCAGCTCAACCCCGGGCTGTTCTGGCCCGCCATTTTCGTCGCCACTGCGGGCAACACGCTCGGTGGTGGAATTTCCTGGTGGCTGGGCCTGGGCACGCACCGGATGGTCGATCGCGCCGCAGGCCACCCGACCGAGCTGCGCGCCCTCACCTGGCTGCGCCGCTTCGGCGCCCGCGCCTGCCTGCTCAGCTGGCTGCCCATCGTCGGCGACCCGCTGTGCGCCGTCGCCGGCTGGCTGCGCCTGCCGTTCTGGCCCTGCATGGCCTACATGGCAGTGGGAAAATTCCTGCGCTACCTGGTGATGACCACCGCCCTGATCTACCTCTGGCCGCTGCTCCCAAACTAAAGCCTAAAGTCGGCGCTGCCACAACCCTTCAAGGCTGTAGAGCACCAGCGCGCCCCAGATACAGGCAAAACCCAGCAGGCGCGCCGGCTGCACCGCCTCGCCAAACAGCCACACGCCCAGCGCAAACTGCAGCGAGGGCGAGATGTATTGCAACAACCCCATGGTGGCGAGCGGAATGCGCCGCGCCCCCGCCGCAAACAGCAACAAAGGAATGGCGGTGATCGGCCCAGCCAACAGCATCCAGGCCCGCAGCCCGGCATCGGCCTGTACCCAGGCCGCCTGCCCCTGCCAGCCTGTCCAGGCCAGATACGCCAGCGCCAGTGGCGCGAGCACGGCTGTCTCCAGCGACAGCCCTTCGAGGGCACCCAGCGTCGCTGTCTTGCGCAGCAGGCCATAAAAACCAAACGTGACGGCCAGCACCAGGGCAATCCAGGGCGGACGCCCGGCCTGCCAGGTCAGCCACAGCACGCCGGCTGCCGCCAGCGCCACCGCCAGCCACTGCCCTGGGCGCGGACGCTCGCGCAGAAAGACAAAGCCCAGCCCCACGCTCACCAGCGGCAGCATGAAGTAACCCAGGCTGGAGTCGAGCACATGGCCGTTGTTGATGGCCCAGATGTAAGTCAGCCAATTGACCCCCAGCAGCAAGGCCGAGGCCACGAACACCGCCAGCACACGCGGCTGACGCCGCAGCGCCGCCACCCAGGACAGCTGGCGCCGCACCAGCAGCACCCCCAGCAGAAACACCAGGCACCACAGCGTGCGGTGCGCAATCACCTCCAGCGCCGACACCGCCGCCAGCTGGCGAAAAAACAGCGGGAACAAGCCCCACGAAACATAAGCCAGAGTGGCGTAGGCGATACCGGATTGCATGGTTCAAATAAACAGGCCGCCTGCTGGCGGCCTGGGGTGAGGAAGAGAGGTCAGACGTTGAACAAAAAGTTCAACACATCCCCATCCTTGACCACATATTCCTTGCCTTCGGCGCGCATCTTGCCCGCGTCCTTGGCGCCTTGCTCACCCTTGTATTGGATGAAGTCGTCAAAGGCGATGGTTTGCGCGCGGATGAAGCCGCGTTCGAAGTCGCCGTGGATCACGCCAGCGGCCTGCGGCGCGGTGTCGCCTTTGTGGATGGTCCAGGCTCGCACTTCCTTCACGCCAGCGGTGAAGTAGGTCTGCAGCCCCAGCAGGCCGAAGCCGGCGCGGATCAGGCGGTTCAGGCCGGGTTCGTCCTGGCCCAGTTCCTGCAGGAACTCCAGGCGGTCGGCATCGTCCATCTCCGCCAGCTCGGCTTCGATCTTGGCGCAGATGGCCACCACCGGGGCGTTTTGCGCAGCAGCGTACTCGCGCAACTTGTCGAGCAGCGGGTTGTTCGCAAAACCGTCCTCGGCCACGTTGCCGACGAACATTGCCGGCTTGGCGGTGATGAGGCAAAACTGCTTGAGCAGCGGTGCGTCTTCCTTGCTCACTTCAATGCTGCGTGCGGGCTTGCCCTCGTTGAGCGCGGCCTGGATGGGCGTCAGCAGCGCCACCAGCTTGGCCGCCTCCTTGTCGTTGCCGCTCTTGGCCGCCTTGCTGTAGCGGTTGAGCGCTTTCTCGACGGTGGCCAGGTCGGCCAGGCACAGCTCGGTCTGGATGACCTCGATGTCGGCAATCGGATCGACGCGGCCCGCGACGTGGATCACGTTCGGGTCTTCAAAGCAGCGCACCACGTTGACGATGGCATCCGTCTCGCGGATGTGCGCCAGGAACTGGTTGCCCAGGCCCTCGCCCTTGCTCGCGCCCGCCACCAGGCCGGCAATGTCCACAAACTCGACGATGGCCGGCACGATGCGCTCGGGCGAAATGATCTGCGCCAGCTGCTGCAGGCGCGGGTCGGGCACCTCGACCACGCCGGTGTTGGGCTCGATGGTGCAGAAGGGGTAGTTCTCGGCGGCGATGCCGGCCTTGGTCAAGGCGTTGAACAGGGTGGACTTACCAACGTTGGGCAGACCCACGATGCCGCATTTGAGGCTCATGGCAGGGCTTTCTGGGGGGAGAGATGGAAAACCCGCCATTTTACGGGCAGGGGTATGGCCCTGCGCCGCTCCTACAATCGCCGCCATGGCGCAAACCTTTGACGTATGTATCCGTGGCTCCGGCATCGTGGGCCGCACACTGGCCCTGCTCTTGGCGCGCGAGCGCCTGCGCGTGGCCCTGGTCGGCCCTGCCGACGAACCTGCCAGCAGCACGCCGCACGAGGACGTGCGCGCCTACGCGCTCAACGCCACCTCGCGGGCGCTGCTGCAGCAGCTGCGCGCCTGGCCCGAGCCGCAGCACGCCTGCGCCGTGCAGCACATGCAGGTGCACGGCGACCAGGACGGCCTGCTGCACTTTGACGCCAGCGCGCAACAGGCCGAAGCCCTGGCCTGGATCGTGGACGTACCCGCCCTTGAAATGCGCCTGGCCGAAGCCGTGCGCTACCAACCCCAGGTGGAACTGGTGCACGCCCCCGTGCCCGCCACCCTGACCGCCGTCTGCGAAGGCCGCGCCAGCCGCACGCGCGAAGAATTCGGTGTGGAATTTACCGCCACCCCCTACGCCCAACAGGCCATTGCCGCGCGCCTGCGCTGCGCCCAGCCGCACGGCCAGGTGGCGCGCCAGTGGTTTGGCGCCGATGGCAGCATCCTGGCTTTTTTGCCACTCGCCGGTGGCGAGGGGAACTCGGTGGCGATTGTCTGGTCAGTGCCCCAGGAGCAGGCGCCGCAGCTGTTGGCGCTCGAACCCGAAGCCTTTGCCCTGCAACTGCAGCACGCGAGCCACGACGCGCTCGGCAGCCTGGAATTGACCAGCCGCCGCGCCGCCTGGCCGCTGCAGCAGGCGCAGGCGCAGCACTGGTGCGGCCCCCAGCCGGGCCAGACCGCGCACAGCTGGGTGCTGGCGGGCGATGCGGCGCACAACGTCCATCCCCTGGCCGGCCAGGGGCTGAACCTGGGCCTGGCCGACGTGCAAGCGCTGGCGCACACCCTGCAAGGGCGCGACTGGCGCAGCATTGCCGACCTGCGCCTGCTGCGCCGCTACGAGCGCGAGCGCAAGGCCGCCCTGCTGCCCATGGCCCTGGCCATGGACGGGCTGCAACAGCTCTTCGTGCGCCCCGAAGCGCCGGTGCAGGCCCTGCGCAACTGGGGCCTCAAGGGCTTCGAGCGCAGCGGCCTGCTCAAACAATGGATGGCCCGCCAGGCCATGGGATCAACGCACTGAGAACGCACGCACACATGACCGCTACCCCCTCCCGACTGCCCGCACTACCCGCCCTGCTCGCCGGCGCCCTGCTCACCACCCTGGCGCTGGGCGCTCAGGCGAACGAGGCCGCAATCCGCAAAACCCTGGCCGAGCGCATTCCGCAGCTGTCCAAGATCGACGAAGTGCGCGCCACGCCCATGGACGGCCTGTTCGAGGTGCGCATCGGCACCGACCTGTTCTACACCGACGCCCGGGGCAACTACCTGATCCAGGGCGAGCTGATCGACACCAAGGCGCGGCGCAACCTGACCGAAGACCGCATCAACAAGCTCACCGCCGTCAAGTTCGACGAGCTGCCGTTCAAGGACGCCGTCACTATCGTGCGCGGCGACGGCTCGCGCAAACTGGCCGTGTTTGAAGACCCCAACTGCGGTTACTGCAAGCGCTTCGAGCGCGACATGCAAAACGTCAACAACGTCACCGTGCACCTGTTTCTCTACCCCATCCTGAGCCCGGATTCGGTAGAAAAATCACGCAACATCTGGTGCGCCAAGAGCCCCGAAGCCGCCTGGCACGACCTGATGCTGCGCGAAAAAACGCCCGCCAGCGCCAGCTGCGACACCGCCGCCCTGCAGCGCAACCTGGCGCTGGGCAAAAAACACAAAATCACCGGCACCCCGACCCTGATCTTCACCGACGGCTCGCGCGTACCCGGCGCCATTGGCGCGCAAGAGGTGGAAAAGCGCCTGGCCGAAACCGCCAGCGCCCGCTGACCATGGCCGCTGCCCCCGCCCTGCACTACCGCATCACGCCGGCCGACCTGCACGCCCACCTGTACGCGGTGGAGCTGACGGTGGCCGCCCCCGCCGCCGCGCAGGAGCTGGCCCTGCCCGCCTGGATTCCGGGCAGCTACCTGGTGCGCGAATTTGCCAAAAACCTACAGCACCTGCGCGCCACACAAGGCGGCCAAGCGCTGGCCGTGGCGCAGCTGGGCAAAGACCACTGGCGCGTGGACTGCACCAGCGGCCAGCCGCTGACGCTGCACTACCAAATCTGCGCCTACGACGCCTCGGTGCGCACCGCCTGGCTCGACAGCCAGCGCGGCTTCTTCAACGCCACCAGCCTGTGCCTGCGCGTGCTCGGGCAGGACAACGCCCCCTGCGAAGTCACCCTCGATGCTCCTAAAACAATAGCTACTAGCGCGCTCTGGCATTGCGCTACAGCCCTTTTTCCCTTAAAAACCGACACCCAGGGTTTTGGCCGCTACCGCGCCCAGGACTACGACCACCTGGCCGACTGCCCGGTCGAACTCGGCCCCTTTGTCAGCACCACGTTCGACGCCTGCGGCACGCCGCACCGCTTCGTGCTCGCAAGCAGCGCCGCCACCACCGACCTGGCGCAGCTGGCGGCCGACAGCCGCCGCATCTGCGAAGCCGCCATCCGCCTGTGGCAGCCCGAAGGCCCACCGCCCTTTGCCCAGTACCTGTTCTTGCTGCACGCCACGCACGACGGCTACGGCGGCCTGGAGCACCGCGACAGCACGGCCCTGATCTGCAAGCGCAGCGACCTGCCGCGCCAGGGCGACACCAAGGCCAGCGAAGGCTATGTGCAGCTGCTCGGCCTGATCAGCCACGAGTACTTTCACAGCTGGTGCGTCAAGCGCCTGCGCCCGGCGGAATTCGCCCCCTACGACTACCAGCGCGAAAACTACACCGCGCTGCTGTGGTTCTTTGAAGGCTTTACCAGCTACTACGACGACCTGCTGCTGCGCCGCGCCGGCCTGATCGACGACGCCAGCTACCTCAAACTGCTCACCAAAGCCATCAACCAGCTGCTGCAGACCCCGGGCCGGCAGGTGCAGACGGTGGCCCAGGCCAGCTTTGACGCCTGGGTCAAGTACTACCGCCAGGACGAGAACACGCCCAACGCCACCGTCAGCTACTACACCAAGGGCGCGCTCGTCGCCCTGTGCCTGGATTTGGCGCTGCGCCGCGAAGGCCGCAGCACCCTCGACGCCGTGCTGCGCGCCCTCTGGCAGCGCTGCCAAGGCGGCCCCATGCAAGAGGCCGACCTGCTGGCCGCACTCGAACAATGCAGTGGCCGCAGCTGGGCCGCAGAAATTGCGGCCTGGGTGCACAGCACCACCGAACTGCCTCTGGCCGAGCTGCTCGCCAGCCAGGGCGTGCAGTGGCACAGCGAGCCGGCCCAGCCCGCCCAGCGCCTGGGCCTGCGCGTGCAAGAAGGCAGCACCATCGTCATCAAAACCGTGCTGCGCGCCAGCGCCGCCGAAGCCGCCGGTTTCATGGCCGGCGACGAATGGCTGGGCCTGGAGGCCGCCGGCCAGGCCTGGCGCCTGCACCAGCTCGACGACCTGGCGCTGTACGCCGCCCCCGGCAGCAACGCCACCGCCCTGGTCGCCCGCAATGGCCGGCTGCTGCGCCTGCCGCTGCAACTGCCCCCCACCCAGCCCCAGGGCGACAGCGTGCGCCTGGAGCTGCCCGCCAGCAACAGCGAACGCGCGCGGGGCTGGCTGCAGGGCGCCTGAGTCTGGCTATAGTCGAACGGTTTAACCACCACCCAGGAGATGGAATTGGCCTACGAATGCATCACCGTGCGCACCGAAGCCGACAAGGTCGGCATCATCACCCTCCACCGCCCCAAGCAGCTCAACGCGCTCAACGACCAGCTCATGGACGAGCTCGGGGCGGCGCTCAAGGCCTTTGACGCCGATGCCGCCATCGGCTGCATCATCGTCACCGGCAGCGAAAAAGCCTTTGCCGCCGGCGCCGACATCACCGCCATGGCCAAGTACAACTTTGCCGATGCGTACAAAGGCGACTTCATCACGCGCAACTGGGAGCAGATGCGCAGCGTGCGCAAGCCCATCATCGCCGCCGTCAGCGGCTTTGCCCTGGGCGGGGGCTGCGAGCTGGCGATGATGTGCGACTTCATCATCGCCGCCGACAACGCCAAGTTCGGCCAGCCCGAGATCAAGCTCGGCGTCATCCCCGGCGCCGGCGGCACACAGCGCCTGCCGCGCGCCGTGGGCAAGGCCAAGGCCATGGACATGGCCCTCACCGCCCGCATGATGGACGCCACCGAGGCCGAGCGCGCCGGTCTGGTCAGCCGCGTGGTGCCGCTGGACAAGCTCATGGAAGAAGCCCTGGGCGCGGCCCTCATCATCAGCGGCTTCTCGCAGATCACCGTCATGGCGGCCAAGGAAAGCGTGAACCGCGCTTTTGAGGGCACGCTCTCGGACGGCCTGATGTTCGAGCGCCGCCTGTTCCACGCCCTGTTCGCCACCCAGGATCAAAAAGAAGGCATGGACGCCTTCGTCAACAAACGCGCGGCGAACTTTACCAACCAGTAATTTTCGGCATATAATGCGCGTCTTGCGGTCGTATAGCTCAGTTGGTTAGAGCGCAGCATTCATAATGCTGATGTCGAAGGTTCAAGTCCCTCTACGACCACCAAACACAAAACCAGACAAAAACCCACAGTGAGGCAACCCACTGTGGGTTTTTTTCTTGGCTGCCACTTCACCCCTCCAGCCCCTGGATAAACACCATTGCCCGCTGTATGAGCACCACCACGCCCCCCTCGTCGAAAAAAGTCTTCATCAAAACCTTTGGCTGCCAGATGAACGAGTACGACTCGGCCAAGATGGCCGACGTGCTCGGCGCGGCGCAAAGCTACGAAGCCACCGACAACCCCGAAGAAGCCGACCTCATCCTCTTCAACACCTGCTCGGTGCGCGAAAAAGCGCAGGAAAAAGTCTTTAGCGACCTCGGCCGCGTCAAGCACCTGAAGGAAAAAGGCGTGCTCATCGGCGTCGGCGGCTGCGTCGCCAGCCAGGAGGGCGAGGAAATCATCAAGCGCGCACCGTTTGTCGATGTCGTCTTTGGCCCGCAAACCCTGCACCGCCTGCCCGAGCTGCTCAACGCCCGCCAGGCCCAGCAGCGCCCGCAAGTCGATATCAGCTTTCCCGAGATCGAGAAATTCGACCACCTGCCGCCCGCGCGCGTCGAGGGCGCCAGCGCCTTCGTCTCCATCATGGAAGGCTGCAGCAAATACTGCAGCTACTGCGTCGTACCGTACACACGCGGCGAGGAAGTGAGCCGCCCGTTTGAAGACGTGCTGGTCGAAGTGGCCGGCCTGGCCGACCAGGGCGTGAAGGAAGTCACGCTCCTGGGCCAAAACGTCAACGCCTACCTGGGCGCCATGGGCGATACCGCCGAGAAGGCCGACTTTGCCCTGCTGCTCGAATACGTGGCCGAGATTCCGGGCATCGAGCGCATCCGCTACACCACCAGCCACCCCAACGAATTCACGCCGCGCCTGATCGCCGCCTACGACAAAATCCCCAAGCTGGTCAATCACCTGCACCTGCCGGTGCAGCACGGCTCAGACCGCATCCTCATGGCCATGAAGCGCGGCTACACGGCCATGGAATACAAAAGCACCATCCGCAAACTGCGCGCCATCCGCCCCGACATGGCCATGAGCAGCGACTTCATCGTCGGCTTCCCCGGCGAGACGGAGGAAGACTTTGCCAAGATGATGAAGCTCATTGACGACGTGCGCTTTGACAACAGCTTCAGCTTCATCTTCAGCCCCCGCCCCGGCACGCCAGCGGCGAACCTGCACGACGACACGCCGCACGACGTGAAACTGCGCCGCCTGCAAGAGCTGCAAGCGGTCATCAACCGCAACATCAAAGACATCAGCCAGGAGCGCGTCGGCACGGTGCAGCGCCTGCTGGTCGAGGGCTACTCCAAACGCGACAACGGCGAGCTCATGGGCCGCACCGAGTGCAACCGCGTGGTCAACTTCCCCGCCCCCGAGCGCCTGATCGGGCAGATGGTGGATGTGCACATCACCGAGGCCATGAGCTACACCCTGCGTGGCGAGGTGGCAACGGCGGAGATCGCTATCAAAAACTGAGCTACTCACGCTTATCCAGCAAGGGGTTAATGCCAAAAAATCCCTTGAAAATGCCCTGTTTACCGCCCTCCCAGCCCACGGCGGGCCGCGCGTAGCGCAAAAAACGACTTGCAAGGGGTAAGTTTTGACATAAAAACAGCCGCAAACCCTTGCCAGTCAAGCGTGAGCAGCTATGGTTTTATGCTCTCCAGGAGGGCTCTAAAAACCCCATCTCCCCCTGAGCGCACCAAGGTGTGGCTCAACCCGGACAGGCCGCAGGGCCAGGACAACGCAATCTAGCCGGTGGCGGCGTGAAAAAGGGGACAATTACCTTGACAAATACCAAGGCCGCCATGCAAGAGCAAGAACTACACCGCATCCTCTGCGCTGGCGAGGACAGCCAGCACCAATTCAAACGCCAGATCACGCACCTCGAAAGTCTGGCTGCCGAACTGGTCGCCATGAGCAACAGCGGCGGCGGACGGATTTTTGTCGGGGTAGAGGACGATGGCAGCATCAGCGGCATCACCCCCGAGCAGGTGCGCCAATTCAACCAGCAACTGAGCAATACCGCCAGCGCCCATGTGCGCCCGCCCATTCATCCGCGCACAGCCAACATCACCACCAAGAAAGGGCTGGTGGTAGTCGTCACCGTCGCAGACGGCCTGAACAAGCCCTATATGGATTTGCAAGGCCGCGTTTGGGTCAAAAGCGGAGCTGACAAGCGCCATGTCACCTCGCGCGAAGAAATTCAGCGCATGTTCTTGAATGCCGGGCTGATTCAGGCCGACACCCTGCCCATCCCCGAAAGCAGCGTGGCTCATTTGGATGAAAAAGCATTTCAGGCCTACTACCAAAAACGCTTTGGCCACCCCTGCCCACCAGAAGAGCAAAAACACAGCTTGATCAGCATGGGCCTGATGAAAGACCAGCACCTGACCGTAGCCGGCGCCCTGCTATTTGCCACCCAACCACAGCGCTGGCTGCCTGTGTGCATGGTCAAAGCCGTGGCGTTTTATGGCAACTTCATTGGTGATACCCAATACCAGGACAGCGAAGACATCTACGGTACCCTGAACGAACAATTCCAGCGCAGCTTTGCCTTTATCAAACGCAACCTGCACCACGTGCAAAACGGCAGAGGCTTCAACACCCTGGGCGAACTGGAAATCCCGCCTGAAGCCATAGAAGAACTGCTGGTCAACGCCCTGATGCACCGGGACTACTTCGACAGCGCCTCCATCCGGATTCTGGTTTTCCGTAACCGTATCGAGATCATCAGCCCCGGCCATTTGCCCGGCAACCTGAGCACCCACGACATCCAGCAAGGCAAGACCAAACGCCGCAACCCGGTACTGAGCGAACACGCTGCACACCTGCTGCCGTTTCGTGGGCTGGGCAGCGGCATACACCGCGCCCTGCAAGCCTGGCCGCAAATTGAGCTGCAGGATCACCAAAGTGGTAATGAATTCAAGGCGGTGATTGCCCGTACCTACCGACCCAGTGCAACGGCTGGCAAGGCGGTTTCTGTGCCGACACCCCCAGTCACCGACCCAGTCACCGACCCAGTCACCGACCCAGTCGCCCGCTTACTGGAAACGCTGATTCATGGAGAGCTTGCCCCTTCTGCAATTCAGCAGGCAGTAGGCATAAAGCATCGACCTACATTCAGAGCCAATTATTTGCGTCCCGCACTGGAAGCAGGGTTCATAGAGCCAACCCTACCCGACAAGCCCAACAGCCGCCTACAACGCTACCGCCTCACCGCCAGCGGGCAACAACAAGCACAGCAGCTTAAAACGCAAGACAGGCCATGAGTGTTGACGCCGATTCAAAACTGAGCCACCGTGCCGATTGAATTTTGAGCCAGGGCTATGGGTCAGCCTGTGAAGGCTGGCTGTGGATAAGTGTAGTGCCTGGGGTTGGTTTTTTTCCTTGATAAACCACCTCGGTGATCGTTGTTGAGGGCGAAGCCGCGCCAGGTCAAGCCCATAGCTGTCCCATCTCGTGTGATCATATACCCCACAGGAGTTGGGCATTCTTCCAAGCAAGAGAGGTAATGCGCAACGTGGTGGAATCCTTCAAACAGGAGCAATCGACATGAGCCAAGTGCACGCGCAAGCACGAACCACACCGCGTACGAGAGCCGAGATTAAAGCTTCGTCAGCATCGATTGCAGAACTGGCCGATCGCTACAACATCAACCGTGCGACAGCACGCAAATGGAAGCACCGAGACAGTCCGGATGACCTCTCGCACCGTCCGCACACGCTGCATACCACGCTCTCGCCCGTGCAGGAAGCCATCGCCGTGGAGCTGCGCCGCCTGCTGTTTCTGCCCCTGGATGACCTGCTGGCGGTGGTGCGAGAGTTTGTGAACCCGCAGGTCTCCCGTGCAGGTCTGGATCGTTGCTTGCGCCGCCACGGCGTCTCCAGTTTGCGTGAACTTCAGGCCCAGGCCCAAGCCGATGCGGGCACTGCTGACAAGCCCGTCAAGACCTTCAAGGACTATGAACCAGGCTTTGTGCATGTGGACATCAAATACCTGCCGCAGATGCCCGACGAGCGCCAGCGGCGCTATCTGTTCGTGGCCATAGACCGGGCAACGCGCTGGGTGTTCATGCACATCTATGCCGATCAGAGCGAGGACTCCAGCGTGGACTTTCTGCAGCGTCTTGAGCGTGCAGCGCCCATGAAGATCGTCAAACTACTCACCGACAACGGCAGCCAGTTCACGGATCGGTTCACAAACAAAAAACGCGAACCCAGCGGACGGCACAAGTTCGATGTGCGCTGCAAGGCATTGGGCATTGAGCACCGGCTGTGTCCGCCGCGTCACCCGCAGACCAACGGCATGGTGGAGCGCTTCAACGGGCGTATCAGCGAAGTCATCCGGCAAACGCGCTTTGCATCCGCAGCGCAACTGGAGGCCACATTGATGAACTACGTCAAAACCTACAACCACCAGATTCCACAGCGTGCACTCAAGCACGTTTCACCCGTTCAGGCGTTGAAGGATTGGTATGCAAAAAAGCCGGAATTGTTCAAGAAGCGTGTTTACAAACAGGCGGGACTTGACACATAGCAGCTTCGCCATTAAACCGATCAGAGCGGCTGAGCCTTCTTGGCCACCTCGCGTGCCTTGATGCGCTTTTTGGCCACAGCCTAGAGGTTCCCTCAATGTGGCATTCAACAACCGCGACGATCACCCGAAAAATTTCTCTTATCTCATGGACAGCAAAGGCCATTGGCAACTTGCGCCAGCCTATGACGTAACCTACTACGAAGGCCCCGCTGGCTACCACCAGATGGACATCATGGGCGAAGCCTTGAATCACATCCAAAGCAGGATAGACAAGAACCTGAAATCCTGTGGCATTTGCACCCTATGCGCCAAGGGGGCTCAGGGGAACCACTTTTGCGGCCACCTGATCCCCCTCATCGCCTACAACTTGCCTTTGAGCAAATCCAGCAACACCGGCATTCCGTCTTCCTTCATTGCATTGCCCTTGGGGGTTGCGTATTCCAGATAGAGATTTTTGTCGGTAGAGACAAAAAATCGCAACTGCGGGTCAAAACGCGCAATCAAGGCATCAATTTGCTGTGGCCCCGCAACCAGGGCTTGAGGCAAATCGGGCAGCTTGAGGGTGGAAATGGCATGGCTGTGCATCAACTTATCCAACGCCGCCTCGTTATGCACTGCAGCATCATCATTGCTAGCAACGATGATGCCCTGTCCACCACTCACATAAATCCACACATACTTAAATACCGAGCGCACCGAACCCAGGATATATAAAAAATCCATAGGCCGCATATGGTGCAACTGCACCCATTGCTGCAAAACTCCTTGCGGACGCAAGCGCGTATTCGCCAGTTCGTAAAATTCACGGTTGTACAAATTTGCCGCACCCGCAAACCAGATACTACTTATTTCCAAACTGATTAAATCGTATTGCGCCGTTTGTGTGAGCAAATAATTGCGCCCATCGGTGTAGTGCATGGCGACTGACGGGTGACTGGAAATATGTGCATTGATATTGGAAAAATGGCGATCGGCCATCGTCACAATATCGCGCGAGGTTTCTGCCACATCCAGTTTGGCAAAACCCTGGTCTTGCAGCACCCGCGCCGTCATACCCGTGCCGTAGCCAATTACCAAAGCATGGTCACGCCACGCCTGGTGCATGAGGGGAATGAGTGCAATCGACTCCTGCGCCACCATTTCGCCACCCTCAGCGTTATTACCCTGGAATTTGCCATTAGTCAGCAGCGTCAGGTGCTTACCATCGGCAGCTTGGGCCACGGTAGTCATGCCTCCTTCCACGCTTTCGGCGTGGTCAATCACCTCACCCCAGTTCTGCGGATAGAAGTACACATTGCCGCCGGTGGAAAGCGCCGTGTAATTCCACTGCGCGGGAAACAGCAGCAAAGCCGCCGCCATGCCGCCCACAGGCAACCACGGCTGCAGCCACTGCTTGGGCGCTCGCGGGGTTGTTGCCGCCGCTTGCTGCGCCCAGGCGATAAAGGCTGCGAGCAGCACCGCGACCACGGCCAGGCCCAGCAGCACACGGTTGGAGCCGTATTGCGGCAGCCACCAAAAGCCCGCCAGCAGCACTCCCGCGATATTGCCCAAGGTGTTGAGCGCACTGGCCAGCCCCACGCCACGTGCAGCCTGGCCACCAAAGCGGCGCACTGCCAGCCAGTCTGCCGCCAAGCCCATGGCAGCCGGGTAGCTCATGCCAATGCAGAATGCGGGCGGCAGCATGGCCAGGGCGCAAACCAGGGCGCGAATCAGCTCCCGCGCAGAAAACGACAGGTACAAGCCCTGCTGCTGCGCGTAGGCAAAGCTGCCCATGTAATCGGCCAGGCCGTCCCACACAAAGGCAGTGAGCAAAATCGCCAGCGCCACGCCGCACTGCGCGGCCAAGACCACCGTGGCACGGTCAATGCGGCGCATCAGCGCCTCGCCCACCGTGGAGCCCAAGCCCAAACCCAGTAAGAAGGTGGCTAGCATCAGGCCAAAGGCGTACACGCTGTTGCCTGCCACCACCGCCAGCAGGTGCATGAACACCACCTCCAGCGCCAGAGTGACGACACCGCCCACCGCGAGCACGGCCAGGGCCGCCAGCCCGGTGCGCCCGCCTGGGGACTGCACCAGGGGCGCAGCGGCTGCCGTACTATCACTATCAAAAATAGAGCTGTTCGCGCTTATCCTATCTCCGCCTTGCTTGATTTTTTCAATCACATACAAAGCCACCAGCAGGCTGATAACCGCCGCCAACAACGTACCGCCATTGCGCCCCACCGCTGGCAACAAGGCATAGCCCGCCACCAAGGCACCTGCGGCAGCGCCCAGCACATTGGCCCCATACAGCGGCGCAATCGCACGCGCCGTGGGAATGCCCATACCCTGCAGGCACTTGAACACCAGCGGTAGCGTGGCCCCCATCAGCACCGTGGGTACGCCCAGCACCACCGCACCCAGGCCCATGCGCAGGGCGGTAAGCCAGGCAGCGTCGGGCGGTGCATCGAGCGCCAGCGCCACATACAGGCTTTGGATGCCAGCAAACAGGCTGGGGGTAATGGCCGCATACAGGCCAATGGCCGCCTCAAAGTAAGCGTACAGAAGCAACGGGCGCGCGCTGCGCTCGGCCAACATGCCGCCCAGCCAGGCCCCCAAGGCCATGCCGCCCATATAGGTCATCAGCACCGTATTGGCTGCCAGCGCCGTGCCACCAAAAGTCACGCCCAAGGCTTTGGCGTACACCACCTCATAAACCAAACCAGCAAAACCGGAGAAAAAGAAAATGCCCACCAACCAGCGCCGCCCTTTTAATTCAGCGGGCAGAAAGGTGGGGGCGGAAAAAGGCTTGGGGGCCAGTGCCGGCTGGTGCTGGGCGAGCAAGACTTCGTTGGTATCTTCTTCACGCCAGACGCAGCGCACATGCAGCGCCAAAAGCAGCACACCAGCGGCCACGCTCCAAACAGAAAGCCATTGCACCGTACCAGGGTGGGCAATCAGCCAATCAGGGGCCAGGCGTAGCAGTAGCATCCACAGCACAAAGGTGGCACCAGCGGCCCATTGGAGGTAATGCTGCCAACGGGGGGCTATTTTCCAACGCGGCGGATTCATCAGAAACAAGCCCAACGCTGGAGCAAAAGGCATAGCAACCATCAGATCAATGACGTAATGCTCTCCAATTGCCAGCGTAGCCCAGGCGGTTCCCAACACAAACAGGACCGAAAGAGCAAAAATCCATTTGCGCCGCAAGCTGGCACATAACATAAAAATCCAAATAGCACTGGACAAATGCAAAGATGGCATAGCATTGCGCGGCGCAGGCAAAACAGAAACAAATGCCGCCGTCAAATCCTGGGGCTGGGCAGCCGTGGCGGGATAGCCCATGATCGCAACCCCTGGCCCTGTAGCTGGAAAACACAAATAACATATTGCCGCCACAGCATAAGGAACAAACAAAACCCGCCAAACATTCAAGCTGCGCGATTTATTTTCCCCAATAATCAGCGCCAGGACAGGAAAAAACAAGACCCCAAGAATGTCATACACCTCATGGGTTAATTTTCCAAAAAAATGTGTTTGATTCTGTCCTACCTGCATCGCCGCCCAACGGGCGGCACCACCAAAAGCCTGATCTATTTTATAAAAAAAATAATCAAAAGTTAGTGGTAATAATTTACTATTGAGCTCAAGCAAACACGAAGCCATGACCACCAAACTGGCAATCATAATACCCAACCACAACCAAGGCTGTACCCAGACAGGCATCAGACCTCGATCACGCCGCGCATAGCAAAAAGACAAAATGGCTTGCCCCGCCAGCCATATAGTTAAAGGCAACAAAAAAACATTAACCTTTATTGAGAAACTAAATTGATTGAAATTATAAGAATCCCAGGCAACCAGCCACAACAGCAAAGCCGCCCCAACCCCCAACAACCACACAAATTGCTTGCGACTACACGGGCGCTGCCCAGCCAGCAGCAGCGCAAAAGTTGCAATACTCCAAGGAATAGCCCATTGCACAACAATGGCATCTACCTCTTTGTGCCCCCAAAAAATAAGCCACCATTTGAAAGAGCCGTTAAACAAAAACAGTAAACCATCCATCAACAGGCTAGCCCACAACAAGCCCAAGCCCCAAAAACGAAAAACTGCCACATCAGGCAACACCGTGGGGGCAAAGAAACTGGCAGCATCGGGGGTATTACGCATTCTGAACGCCATTCGCATGTGCATTGCAATCAACGTGCCGCCAAAGCACTCAATTACATGAAAAAATCAAAGAAAAACCCCGCAGGGCAAACCGTGCGGGGTTACTTTCTGCGGGGTGCCTGCGCGTCTTTTGCGCGAAACATCCCCTCAAGCCATTACGGACGGCATTCCGAAGGACGGTACTTGGCCGACAGGCTACCGGTGGTGCAGCTCCAAGCGATGCGGTCGGTCGGGAGAGTGCCTGCGGCCAAGGCAGCGCCGCCAGAAGTAGGAATGAAGACGATAGTGCCGCCGCCAGCCTTAGAGGTGGTGGTCACGGTAATTTGGCCAGTGGCAGAGGCGACAGAAACGCTGGTCACGTTGCTGGTAGCAGTAGGCGCCACGTAACCAGAATTCAAATCAGAGCCGGAAGCTGCGTTTTCAGCCACAGCAGCCTTAGCGGCAGAGGCGGCCACCAGGGCTTCAGAAACACGACCGCGAACGGTGTAATCCTGATACGCCGGCAAAGCCACAGCAGCCAAAATACCGATAATCGCCACAACGATCATCAATTCGATCAGGGTGAAACCCTTTTGCACGGAACGCATAGTGCGGTTCATCGCATTCTCCTCAAAGTTACAAACAAAGCCGAAAAGGGATTTTTTCGTGCTTGGTTCACCATGAGCAGGTTCCATGCCAGGCTGCGGCTTGCAACCACTTGTTGCCACAGCCAGCAAAAATGCAAACAAGTGTCAGCAAGCGGGCACCGCAGGGCAGGTTTGCGTTGAGCCTGACA
The DNA here is from genome assembly GCF_011303755.1 of Acidovorax sp. HDW3. Taxonomy (NCBI): domain Bacteria; kingdom Pseudomonadati; phylum Pseudomonadota; class Betaproteobacteria; order Burkholderiales; family Comamonadaceae; genus Acidovorax; species Acidovorax sp. HDW3. Next base: position 2,421,819 of record NZ_CP049885.1, read on the forward strand.
TTTTTGACATGACGAAAATGTCGGATTTCGAGATCACACCAGCGTCTGCACATCAAACGCGACGATGTTGCGACTGTCCCGGCTAAATTCCACGCCCACCAGGTGGATGGGTTCGCCCCGGGCGCGGTATTTGTCGGCGTAGTTGCGCGCCTGCAACTGCGCCAGTGCTTTGCCCTCGGGCACCAGTTCCACTACCTTGAACTCGAATAGATAGACGTGGCCCTCAAAGCGCACCGCCATGTCGATGCGGCCTTGGTTGGTCACGTCTTCGAGCACGATGTCCAGCCCCAGGGCGGCAAAGTAGCTATAGAAAATGCTGGCCCAGTAGCCTTCATATTGGGCTATCGGGTTGTTACGGTACCAGTCATGCGGGATGGTGGCAAAAAAGGCATGGAACAGTTCGCGCATGGCGGGCACGTCGGCAGCTTGCAACAAGGCAATCAAGCGCATTCGGTGGTGCAACGCCTGGGGCATGTCACCCACCAAAGCTGGCAGCAAACTGGTGTTAAGGCTGGATTCAACCTCCCGATTGGGATAGCCCAGGGTGTAAATCCATTGCCCCAAAATCGGTTGATCGCGCCGGAGGATGGTCAGGTAGCCGGTTTGCCACAACAACGCCTCGCTGGCGATATGAGCAACATCAAATGTTGATAACAGCTGATCATCTGCGTACAAACATGCCAATTTTGGGGTAAAAAAACCACGCTCGGTCAGTAGTTTTACCAAAAAAGTAGGTGTGCCGGTTTCAAACCAGTAGGGCCGAAAGTCACGGTTGCTAAACAGCAGCAGCAGGTCAAAGGGGTTATAGACCGAGGTGCCGCGCCAGTTGTAGCCGTTGTACCAGGCACGGATTTCTGCGCGATCGAGGCCCGGCAGCTCGGGGGCAAAAACGGTATCCACATCGTCGTCGGTATAACCGCAGATGGCGCTGTAGCGCGGGTCGATGGTGATGTCTTGCAAGTTGTTCAGGCCGGAGAACAGGCTGACTTTGCTGAATTTGGAGACGCCGGTGAGAAAAACAAAGCGCAGGTAAGGGTCGCTGTCCTTCAGAACCGAATAAAAATCCTTAAGCACCTCACGGATAGCAGTGGCCTTTTCGCGATCTTCTATGCGGTCAAGGATGGGCTTGTCGTATTCGTCGATCAGCACCACCACCGTACGCCCCGTTGTTTCTGCCAAACGCAAAATCAGCCGCTTGAATCGGCTGCGCGCATCGGGGTATTCGGCCGGCAGTTGAAAGCGCGATTCCAGGGTTCCGAGCTGCTCATTCAAGCTGTCTTGCAGATCGGCTACCGATCCGAGTACCCCGCCACCGAAGCTGAAACGCAACACAGGATGCTGGTGCGACCAGTCCCAATTTTTTTCTGCGTGCAACCCAGTGAATAGCGCCCGATTACCTTCAAACAATTCCTTCAAGGTATCGAGAAACAGGCTTTTGCCAAAACGCCTCGGGCGGGAGAGAAAAAAGTGCGAACCCTGTTCAATCAGTTGTAGCGCCAGCGGGGTTTTATCGACGTAATAAAACGCATCCCCTTCACGGATTTTGGCGAAGGTTTGGATACCAATGGGGAGTTTCTTGCGTTGCATGGCCTTGGCTTACTCCAGCGTCTGCACATCAAACGCGACGATGTTGCGGCTGTCCTTGCTGAACTCTACGCCCACCAGGTGGATGGGTTCGCCCCGGGTGCGGTATTTGTCAGCATAGTTGCGCGCTTGCAGCTGTGCCAGCGCTTTGCCTTCGGGTACCAGTTCCACCACTTTGAACTCGAATAGATAGACGTGGCCCTCAAAGCGCACGGCCATGTCGATGCGGCCTTGGTTGGTGGCGTCTTCCAGGGCAATGTCAATTCCCAATGCCGCAAAGTGGCTGTAGAACACGCTGGCCCAAAAGCCTTCGTATTGGGCGATGGGGTTGTTGCGGAACCAGTCGTGGGGAATGCTGGCAAAAAACGCATGGAACAAGTCCCGCATACCGGCCACGTTTTGCGTTTGCAGCAGCTCGATCAGGCGCAGGCGCTGCTGAAAGGCTTGCATACCATCGGCGCCCATGCCCAGCAGCAGGCTGGCGTTGAGGCTGGCCTCCACCTCGCGGTTGGGGTAGCCCAGGGTATAGACCCACTGGCCCAGAATGGGTTGGCGCACGTCGTGGATGGTCAGGTAGCCGGTTTGCCACAGCAGCGCCTCGCTGGCGATGCCGTCCACATCAAAGGTGGAGAGCAGCGCCTCGTTGGCATATAGCCGCGCCAGGTTGGGGGTGAAGTAACCGCGCTCGGCCAATAGTTTGACCAAGAAGGTGGGCGTGCCGGTTTCAAACCAGTAGGGGCGGAAGATGCGCTTTTGAAAGAGCAGCAGCAAATCAAACGGGTTGTACACCGAGGTACCACACCAGTTGTAGCCGTTGTACCAGGCGCGGATTTCCACCTTGTCCAGGCCCGGCAGTTCGGGGGCAAAGACGGTGTCCACGTCTTCATCCGTATAGCCGCAAATGGCTGAATAGTCGGCATCGACGGTGATGTCGTTGAGGTTGTTCAGGCCCGAGAACAGGCTGACTTTGCTGAATTTGGAGACGCCGGTGAGGAAGACGAAGCGCAGGTAGGGGTCGCTGTCTTTGATGACGGAGTAAAAATCCTTCAGCACCTCGCGGATGGCGGTGGCCTTTTCGCGGTCTTCGATGCGGTCGAGGATGGGTTTGTCGTATTCGTCGATCAGCACCACTACGCGCTGACCGGTGGTCGTCGCCAGATGCACGATGAGTTCCGCAAAACGGCTACGTGCATCGGGGTACTTGGTGGGCAGGCCGCAGCTTTCTTCGTGGCGCGTCAGCTGGGCGTGCAGGCTGTCTTGCAAATCCGCCACCGATCCCAACACCCCGCCACCAAAGCTGAAACGCAACACCGGGTGCTTGACTGACCAATCCCAATTATTTTCGGCATACAACCCGGTGAACAGCGCCTGATTGCCTTCGAACAACTCCTTGAGCGTGTCGAGAAACAGGCTTTTGCCAAAGCGCCTCGGGCGCGAGAGGAAGAAGTATTTCCCCTGCGCTATCAGCTGCAGCGCCAGCGGCGTTTTATCGACGTAGTAATACCCTTCCTCGCGGATTTCACGCAGGGACTGGATGCCGATGGGGAGTTTTTTGCGTTGCATGGCCTTGGCTTACTCCAGCGTCTGCACATCAAACGCGACGATGTTGCGGCTCTCACGGCTGAATTCCACGCCCACCAGGTGGATGGGTTCGCCCCGGGCGCGGTATTTGTCGGCATAGTTGCGCGCTTGCAGCTGCGCCAGCGCCTTGCCTTCGGGCACCAGCTCCACCACTTTGAATTCAAACAAATACACATGGCCGCCAAAGCGCACCGCCATGTCGATGCGGCCTTGGTTGGTCACGTCTTCGAGCACGATGTCCAGCCCCAGGGCCGCAAAGTAGCTGTAGAAGATGCTGGCCCAGTAGCCTTCGTATTGAGCGATGGGGTTGTTGCGGTACCAGTCGTGCGGGATGGTGGCAAAGAAGGCGTGGAACAGTTCACGCATGGCCGGGACGTCGGCGGCTTGCAACAAGGCGATCAAGCGCATTCGGTGGCGCAGCGCCTGGGGCATGTCGCCCACCAGGGCCGGCAGCAAACTGGTGTTAAGACTGGATTCGACCTCCCGGTTGGGGTAGCCCAGGGTGTAAATCCATTGCCCCAAAATCGGCTGCTCGCGCCGGAATATGGTTAGATAGCCGGTTTGCCACAACAGCGCTTCGCTGGCGATATGGGCGACGTCAAATGTCGATAACAGCAGGTCATCTGCGTACAAACATGCCAACTGGGGGGTAAAAAATCCACGTTCGATCAGCAATTTGACCAAAAAGGTGGGCGTGCCGGTTTCAAACCAGTAAGGCCGGAAGATGCGCTTTTGAAACAGCAGCAGCAAATCAAACGGGTTGTACACCGAGGTGCCGCACCAGTTGTAGCCGTTGTACCAGGCGCGGATTTCTGTCCTGTCCAAGCCCGGCAGCTCGGGGGCAAAGACGGTGTCCACGTCTTCATCCGTATAGCCGCAAATGGCTGAATAGGCAGTATCAACAGTGATGTCGTTGAGGTTGTTCAAGCCCGAGAACAGGCTGACTTTGCTGAATTTAGAGACGCCAGTGAGAAAGACAAAGCGCAGGTAGGGGTCGCTGTCTTTGATGACGGAGTAAAAATCCTTCAGCACCTCGCGGATGGCGGTGGCCTTTTCGCGGTCTTCGATGCGGTCGAGGATGGGTTTGTCGTATTCGTCGATCAACACCACCACGCGCTGGCCGGTTTGGGTGGCCAGGTGTTGGATCAGGCTGCGAAAGCGCTCAGGGTGGCTTTGGTCTACCGCACGGAGCTGCCACTGGGTTTCGTAGCGCTGCAGGTGCGAATCCAGGCGCGATTGCAAATCAGGTACGTCTTGCACCACGCAACCGCCAAAGCTAAAGCGCAGTACGGGATATTTAACCGGCCAATCCCAATTGTTTTCGGCGTACAGCCCGGTAAATAACGCCTGGTTGCCTTCGAACAATTCTTTCAAGGTATCAAGGAACAGGCTTTTGCCAAAGCGCCTCGGGCGCGAGAGGAAGAAGTGTGCGCCTTGCTCGATCAATTGCAGCGCCAGCCGCGTTTTGTCGACGTAGTAATACGCGTTGTCCTCACGGATTTTGGCGAAGGTCTGGATACCGATGGGGAGTTTCTTGCGTTGCATGGCCATTCACCGATCAAAAACAGGTGTGCACGGCCCCGCTGACGGCACCGTCGTCTTCCACCAGGGGTAGCCAGCGCCATTTGTCAAAGGTGGTGCAGGGGTGGGAAATGCCCAGCGCGACCGCCTCGCCCACCTGCGGCCAGGTGGCGGGGGCGCTGGCGGGGTCAAAGCGCAGGTAGGCGTGCTGGTCGTTCAAGGCGCTGATGTGCCAGTCGGAGGGGGCGCCCGTGGGCTGGCACTGGGGGCCGAAGGTGGCGCGCTGCAGGGGGCGGGGCAGATCAATGTCAAACGACAGGTCGCGCCGGCCGGCGTTGAGCAGGGCCAGGCCGGGCTCGGGCACGGACTGCACCAGCGCCCAGACCGTGAGCGCGGGGCGCAGGCCTTCGTCCGCTGCGCCGGCGCGCGCCTGCAGCAGGCGCAGGTAGCGCTGGTAGTTGCCGTGGTCGTGCGTGGCGTAGCAGCCCGAGCGCAGCACGCCCGCCACCGGGCGCGACAGGCCGTGCGCCTGCAGCAGCGGCAGCACCAAGTCGAACACGGCAGAGCCACCGGCGGAGAGCAAGATTTGCGACGCCCCCGGAGCCCAGAGCCCGGCGGCGTCGCAGGCGCGCGCAACCTCGCTGGCGCAGCGCACCAGGGTGGTGACGCTGGCCGGATCGTGCGCGGCGTCGCAGCGGGCAGCCGGGCCTTCGTAGCACTCGATGCCGCACAGCCGCAGCGCCGGGCTGGCGGCGATGGCGTGGGCCAGGGCCAGGGCTTCGGGCACGCTGCGGCAGCCGGTGCGCTGGCCGGGTTGGCCCACTTCCAGCAGCACGTCCCAGGCGGGAGCCTGGGGATGGCGCGCGGCCCAGCGCTCGATCAGCGCCAGCTGCGCCAGCGAATCGACCAGAAACCACAGCTGCAGCCCCGGGTGCCGGGCGCGCAGGGCGGCGAGGGCTGTTAAATCAGCGTCTTGCAGCACCTGGTTGGCGATGAGGATGCGCTGCGCACCCACGGCCACGCCCAGCTGCGCCTGCCAGGCGTTGGCAAAGGTCAGGCCCCAGGCGCCGGCGGCCAGCTGCTGCGCCAGCAGCTCGGGCGAGAGGGTGGTTTTGCCGTGCGGCATGAGGTGTAGGCCGCGCCGCTGCGCCCAGTCCTGCATCCAGGCCAGGTTGTGCGCCAGGGCGCTGCGCTGCAACACCGCCAGGGGCAGGGGCAGGTCGCCCGCGAACAGCTGCCAGCCCTGGCGCCCGACCTCGGTCACCGCGCAAGGCGGCGCCCCCAGGGGGTAGCCTTTGAACGATGCGTCGAGCACTGCGGTGGGCAACAGTGGGGTTGGCATGGGCGCCCTCCTGACTGAAATACTATCAATTTGATAGCTACCAGCGCTTATTTGGTAAGCGCTAGAGCCTTAAAACGCTCTAAAAAAGCGCTTAAAACGGCAGGCCGGGCATTCCTTTCATGCCCTTCATGCCGCCCATTTTTTTCATCATCTTCATCAGGCCGCCGCCCTTCATTTTTTTCATCATGGTTTGCATTTGCTCGAATTCGTTGAGCAGGCGGTTGACCTCTTGCACCTGCACGCCGGCGCCCATGGCGATGCGTTTTTTGCGCGTGGCCTTGATGAGTTCGGGGCGGCGGCGCTCCTGCGCCGTCATGCTGCAGATGATGCCTTCCTTGCGCCGCACTTCGCGCTCGGCCTTGTCCATGTCCACCTGGCCGGCTTTGGCGGTGAGCTGGGTGGGCAGCTTGTCCATGAGGCTGGAGAGCCCGCCCATCTGCTTCATCTGCTGCAGCTGGGCGAGAAAGTCGTTGAGGTCGAAGCCGCTGCCGCTCTTGAGCTTCTCGGCCATTTTCTGCGCCGCCTGCAGATCGACGTTCTGCGTCACCTGCTCGACCAGCGCCACGATGTCGCCCATGCCGAGCACGCGCTGGGCGTGGCGCTGGGCGTCAAAGACTTCCAGGCCGTCGATTTTTTCACTCACGCCGGCAAACTTGATGGGCGCGCCGGTGATGGCACGCACCGACAGCGCGGCGCCGCCGCGCGAGTCGCCATCGAGCTTGGTCAGCACGATGCCGGTCAGGGGCAGCGTTTCCTTGAAGGCGCGGGCGGTGTTGACCGCGTCCTGGCCCTGCATGGCATCGACGACGAACAGGGTTTCCACCGGATTCAAGAGCGCGTGCAGCTCCTTGATTTCCTGCATCAAGAGCTCGTCGATGCCCAGGCGCCCGGCGGTATCGACCAGCAGCACGTCAAAGTAATGCCGCTTGGCGTAGTCGAGCGCCGCCAGGGCGATGTCGCGCGGCTTTTGGTCGGGCGTGCTCGGGAACCACTCGGCGCCGGCCTGCGCCGTCACGGTCTTGAGCTGCTCGATGGCCGCCGGGCGGTACACGTCGCCCGAGACGGTGAGCACCTTCTTCTTGCGCTTGGTGATCAGGTGCTTGGCCAGCTTGGCGGTGGTGGTGGTCTTGCCTGCGCCCTGCAGGCCCGCCATGAGGATGACGGCCGGCGGCTGCGCCGCGAGGTTGATGTCAACCACGCCCTCGCCCATGGTCGCGGCCAGCTCGGCGTTGACGATGCCGACCAGCGCCTGGCCGGGCTTCAAGCTGCCCAGCACCTCCTGGCCCAGGGCTTTTTCCTTCACGCGGGCGATGAAGTCGCGCACCACGGGCAGCGCCACGTCGGCTTCGAGCAGCGCCATGCGGACTTCGCGCAGCATGTCCTGCACGTTGGATTCGGTGATGCGGGCCTGGCCGCGCATCTCCTTGACGAGGCGCGAGAGTTTGTCGGTGAGTGCGGAAGCCATGTCTGCTGCTGTGGGATGAGCCCGCGCAAGGTGGGCGTTGGGAGGGGCGCTCCAGAGGGGGAAACCCCTGGGCGAAAGGTACACTGTCGGCCATGATTTTACCCAGTGCCTCCCCCCTTGGCTGGACGCTGGCGGGCGCCGCCGCCCTCGCCTACGCCGTGCCCGCCGCCGGCGCTGCACGCCTGGGCGCAGGTTCGGTGCGCACAGCCCTGGCCCTGGCCTGGCTGCTGCACGCTGGCGCCCTGGTCTGGGCCCTGGTCGGCCAGACACCGCCGCGCTTTGGCTTTGGCCCGGCGCTGTCGATGACGGCCTGGCTGGTGCTCACCGTTTACGCCATCGAGCGCCAGCTTTTCCCCCACATGCAGGCGCGCTGGATGCTGTGCGCCCTCGCCGCCCTGGCGGTGCTGCTGGGCTGCGCCTTTCCAGGCCAGCCGCTGCACGGCACGGCATCCCCCTGGCTGGCGCTGCACCTGGCGCTGGGCATTGCCTGCTACGGCCTGTTTGCCGCCGCCGTGGTGCACGCCGCCCTCATGACGCGCGCCGAGCGCCACATCCGCCAGGCAACCGAGCCCGACAGCGGAATGCCGCTGCTGACCCTGGAGCGCCTGACGTTTCGCTTCGTCACCGCCGGCTTCATCCTGCTCTCGGCCACGCTGCTGGCGGGCTGGCTGTTTGGCGAGCAGCTCTACGCCCGCGCCTGGCACTGGGACCACAAGGCGGTGTTCTCCATCCTCGCGTGGCTGACCTTTTGCGTGCTGCTCGTGGGCCGGATGCGCTTTGGCTGGCGCGGGCGCCATGCACGCCACGTGCTCTACGGCGGCACCGCCCTGCTGCTGCTGGCCTACGTCGGCTCGCGCTTCGTGCTCGAAGTGGTGCTGGGTAAGAACCTATGAAATACCTGCTCGTGCTGCTGGTGCTGGCCGTGGCCTACGGCCTGTGGCGCAGCAAAACCCGCCGCCCGCCGCCCGCTGCCGTGCGCCCGGCCGCCGCCCCCCAGGCCATGGTCGAATGCGCGCACTGCGGCCTGCACCTGCCGCGCAGCGAAGCCCTGGCGCAGGGCACGCAGCATTACTGCTGCAACGCGCACCGCAGCGCCGGCCCGCAGTAATTGCACGCCCCACTCTCCATGCCACCGTCTTTGCTGCGCGCCGACGCTCCGTTTCAGCGCCTGTGGCTGGGCTTTTTAAGCGCCCGCATTGCCATCGCCCTGGCCCTGCTGGCACTGCACGGCACCGGCCTGGCACTGCAACCCGGCAGCGACCCCACCCTGGTCGCCCTGTGCAGCGCCTATTTGCTGATTGCCACGTTCACACGCCTGCTGGCCTCACCGCTGCCACCGCCGCCCCAGGTGGGGCCGCGCTGGCTGCCGCTGCTGGGCGTCGATCTGCTGCTGGTCGGTCTGCTCGAATGGCTGCAGGTGGGCAGCATGAACTACACGCCGCTGTTTGGCGTGCCGGTGCTCATGGCCTCGGTGCTGGGCTCGCTCACCCTGGGCCTGGGCACCACCGCCTGCGCCACGCTGATGCTGCTGGGCACCGCCTGGTGGCACAGCCTCGACAGCCTGGCCGACCCTGCAGGCCCCTACCTGCAGGCGGCGCTAACGGGCACCGGCTATTTCCTCGTCGCCTACCTCACGCACCAACTGGCCCAGCGCCTGCTGCGTGAACAAGAGCTGGCGCAGCAAAGCCAGCAAAGCGCGCAAGCCCAGGCACAGGTCAACGCCCTGGTGATCGAGAACCTGAGCGATGGCGTGCTCGTGCTCGGCGCCGACGGCTGGGTGCAGGTAGCCAATCCCGCCGCCCTGCAACTGCTGGCGGGCACACAGCCACTGCAACCACCGTTCTCCCTGGGTGGCCAGGCGGCCTGGGCGCCGCTGCAGCAGCTGGCGCACAGCACCTTTGCCACCGGCCTGCCGCAGCGCGCCGACGTGGGCCTGCTGCACAGCGGGCGCAGCCCCACCGGCCTGCGCGTGCGTACCTGGCTCACGGCGCAGCACAGCAGCACCGGCACAGCGGCGCAGTGCGTGATGTTTTTGCACGACCTGCGCGAGCTCGAAGCGCGCCTGCGCACAGAAAAACTCGCCTCCATGGGCCGCATGTCAGCCGCCGTGGCCCACGAGATTCGCAACCCCCTGGCAGCCATCGTGCAGGCCAATGCCCTTCTGGCAGAGGAGCTGCAAGCGCCCACCCAACTGCGCCTGAGCCAGATGGTGGCGCAAAACGCCGAGCGCCTGGCCCGCATCGTCGAGGAGGTGCTCGACATCGCCCGCGTGCAAAACCAGATCAGCCACGCGCCTGCGCGCAGCCTCGCGCTGGACGAGCAGGTGCAGCAAATCTGGCAAGACTGGCGCAGCGCCGACCCCGCGCAGCGCCAGGCCCTGGTGCAGCTACAGGCGGGCGCAGTGCAGGTCGAATTCGACCCCGAGCACCTGCGCCGTGTGCTCATCAACCTGCTCGACAACGCCCTGCGTTTCATGGGCACGCAGCCCGATTCGCTGCAAATCCACAGCCAGCAGGCAGCAGACGGCCAGGTCAGCCTGCAGGTCTGGAGCGACGGCGGGCCGCTCGACCCCTCGGTCGAGCGGCATTTGTTCGAGCCCTTTTTCTCCTCGCACAGCCGCAACAGCGGCCTGGGCCTGTACATCTGCCGCGAGCTGTGCCAGCGCCACGGCGCCAGCCTGCTGTACCAGCGCCTGGCACGCGAGAGCGCGCGCGGCCTCATCAGCGGCAACGCCTTCAGCGTGGTGTTTCGCAAGCACACACGCACGGCCGAACACCCCGGGTTGTTCGACACCTTGGTGGTGTAATCGCCCCCATGAACGCTACTGCTGCCGCAATCCTGGTCGTTGACGACGAACCCGATCTGCGCACCCTCTACGAACTGACCCTGCTGCGCGAAGGCTACCGCGTGGAAACCGCTGCCTGCCTGCAAGAAGCGCGCGAGTGCCTCAGCCGCCAAATTTTTGACGTGCTGCTCACCGACATGCGCCTGCCCGACGGCGAAGGCATGGAGCTTCTGACCCAGCTGCGCGAGCAGCAGCGGCGCGAGCGCAGCATCGTCATGACCGCCTACGGCTCGGCCGAAAACGCCGTCGAGGCACTGCGCGCCGGCGCCTTCGACTACCTCACCAAACCGGTCGATCTCAAGCAATTTCGCGCCGTCGTCGCCTCCGCCATCCAGGGCAGCGCGGGCGTGCCCGCACCCCGCAGCACCACACGCAGCAGCCCCCTTGCCCGCCAGCCCGCCCGCGCCGAAGACGCCCTGGCGCGCATCGTGGGCGAGGCGCCGGCCATGCGCGCCCTCAAGGGCCACATCACCAAGGTGGCGCGCGGCATGGCGCCAGTGCTGATCCACGGCGAATCGGGCACCGGCAAAGAGCTGGTCGCCCGCGCCCTGCACGGCTGCAGCCAGCGCGCTGACGGCCCCTTGATCGCCGTCAACTGCGGCGCCATCCCCGAAAACCTGCTCGAAGCCGAATTTTTCGGTGCCCGCAAAGGCTCCTACACCGGCGCGACGCAAGACCGCGATGGCTTTTTCCAGGCGGCACGCGGGGGCACACTGTTTCTCGACGAGATCGGCGACCTGCCGCTGGCCATGCAATCGAAGCTGCTGCGCGCCATCCAGGAGCGCAGCGTGCGCCCGCTGGGGGCAACGCAAGAGGAGCCGGTGGACGTGCGCATCGTCAGCGCCACGCACCGCGACCTGGCGGCCGACGTGCGCGCCGGGCGCTTTCGCCAGGATTTGTACTACCGCCTCAACGTCATCGAACTGCTGGTGCCGCCGCTGCGCGAGCGCCGCGAGGACCTGCCGGCACTGTGCCGGGCGCTGCTGGCGCGCATCGCCCAAGAATCGGGCCTGCCGCTGCCAACGCTAGACGCCCACACCCTGGCCCAAATCGCCCAGCACCCCCTGAGCGGCAACGTGCGCGAGCTGGAAAACCTGCTGCACCGCGCCCTGACCCTGGCCGACGGCCAGCAGCTGCACCTGCCAAGCCACCCCACCCCTGCCCTGGCCGCGCACCCCCCCCCAGCGCCCCTAGCGCCGTTAGCTCCTTTGGCCCCCTCGGTGCCCCTGGCGCAGCCGCTCAGCCCGCCACCACCCAACGATCTACCCAACGATCTGCAAGCCTGGCTCGACGAACAAGAGCGCGCCATCCTGGTGCGCGCGCTGCAAGACAGCGGCTTTAACCGCACCGCTGCGGCGGCGCGCCTGGGCATCAGCCTGCGCCAGATCCGCTACCGCATCGCGCGCCTGAACATTGCCGCGCCGCAAGATGGCGAGCCGCATGACGATGCCGAATGACGCCCCATAACGCCGCCCCCGCCTGGGACGGCGGCTGGCTGAGCCAGGCGCAGCACCTGCCCTCGCCCAACCACGGCCCGCGTCCAGCGGGCGCACAGATCGACCTGATCGTCGTGCACTCCATCAGCCTGCCGCCGGGTGCGTACGGCACGGGTGCCGTGCAGCAGCTGTTTACCAACCAGCTCGACTGGGACGCCCACCCCTACTACCAGAGCATTCGCGGCCTGCAGGTGTCGGCGCATTTCTTCATCACCCGCCAGGGCCAGCTGTGGCAGTTCGTCGATGCCGACGCCCGCGCCTGGCACGCCGGCGCCTCCGCCTACCGGGGGCGCCCGGGCTGCAACGATGACTCCATTGGCATCGAGCTCGAAGGGCTCGAAGGCCAGACTTTTGAGCCCGCCCAGTACCAGTGCCTGGCAGCGCTGTGCCAGGCGCTGCGCCAGCGCTATCCCATCGCCCACATCGCCGGCCACGAGCACATTGCCCCCGGGCGCAAGCAAGACCCCGGGCCCGGTTTTGACTGGGCACTTTTGCAACAGCAACTGGCCTGGCTGGGTACGTGTTTTCCCGCAACAACCCTTCCAGCAAAAGGCTGATTCCCCTGCGAAGCACTGCGGCTTCCAAGGCTTACTACACTACCTGTAGTGTTTTATTAAAAATAAAACACCATATATAGTGCTTCAACGATTTTTCGTTGTCCCCCCATTTTTCTCCTGCGCGACGCCCCAACGGCTTTGGGTGCGTCGCGTTTTTTCCTCCCAGCCAAGGAATTTCATGGACGCCGCGCTTGCCCCCTCCATCCCCACCGCCACCTTGCCCACCCCGCAGTCCGGCCATGTCCCACCCGTGCTGGTGCTGGCGCACTACCAAATCCTGCGCCGCAACGGCGCGGTGGCACCGTTCGAGCCGCCCAAGATCGCGGTCGCGCTGATGAAAGCCTTCCTGGCCATCCACGGTACCCAGGGTGCGGCCTCGGCCAGCGTGCGCGAGACGGTGGAGGAGCTGACCTCGGGCGTGGTGCGCGCCCTCACGCGCTCGCGCCCCGGCGGCGGCACCTTCCATATCGAGGACGTGCAAGACCAGGTGGAACTGGGCCTGATGCGCAGCGGCCACCACGAAGTGGCACGCGCCTACGTGCTGTACCGCGAGCGCCGCGCGCAAGAGCGCGCTCAGCAGCAGCAGGCCCTGATGCCGCAGGCGCCGCAAATCCACGTGCTGGAGCAAGGCCAGCGCGTGCTGCTCGATCTACTGCGCCTGCGCGAACGCATTGCCGCCGCCTGCAGCGGCCTGGGCGACGCCGTGCAGGCCGAGCCCATCGTTGCCGAGACGCTGCGCAACCTCTACGACGGCGTACCCGTCGAAGAAGTGGACAAGGCCGCCATCCTGGCCGCGCGCACCCTCATCGAGCAAGACCCTGGCTACACCCACGCCACAGCGCGCCTGCTGCTGCACACCATTGCCCGCGAAGTGCTCGGGCGTGACGTCGCCGCCGGCGCCATGGGTGAAGCCTACTTGCAATACTTTCCCCAGTGCATCGCGCAAGGGGTGGAAAACGAGCTGCTCGACCCCGCGCTGCTGCAGTTTGACCTGCCGCGCCTGGCCGCCGCACTGCGCGCCGAACGCGACCAGCAGTTCGACTACCTCGGGCTGCAAACGCTGTACGACCGCTATTTCCTGCACGTCAAGAAGCGCCGCATCGAGCTGCCGCAGGCCTTCTTCATGCGCGTGGCCATGGGCCTGGCGCTGCGCGAGAGCGACCGCAATGCCCGCGCCATCGAGTTCTACGAGGTGCTGTCGGCGTTCGACTTCATGAGCAGCACGCCCACGCTGTTCAACAGCGGCACGCGGCGCTCGCAGCTGTCCTCGTGCTACCTGACCACGGTGCCCGATCACCTCGAAGGCATCTACGACGCCATCAAGGAAAACGCGCTGCTGTCCAAGTTCGCCGGCGGTCTGGGCAACGACTGGACGCCGGTGCGCGCCCTGGGCGCGCACATCAAGGGCACGAACGGCGAATCGCAGGGCGTGGTGCCCTTCCTCAAGGTGGTCAACGACACCGCCGTCGCCGTGAACCAGGGCGGCAAACGCAAGGGCGCCGTCTGCGCCTACCTGGAGACCTGGCACCTGGACATCGAGGAGTTCCTGGAGCTGCGCAAGAACACTGGCGACGACCGCCGGCGCACGCACGACATGAACACCGCCAACTGGATTCCCGACCTGTTCATGCAGCGCGTGATGGACAAGGGCGAGTGGACGCTGTTCTCGCCCTCAGACGTGCCCGAGCTGCACGACCTCTACGGCCAGGACTTTGCCCGCGCCTACACCGCCTGTGAAGCGCGCGCCGATCGCGGCGAGATAACGCTCTACAAGCGCGTGCCGGCCGTGGACCTGTGGCGCAAGATGCTGTCCATGCTGTTCGAGACCGGCCATCCCTGGATCACCTTCAAGGACCCGTGCAACATCCGCAGCCCGCAGCAGCACGTGGGCGTGGTGCATTCGAGCAACCTGTGCACCGAGATCACGCTCAACACCAGCGCCGAGGAAACGGCCGTCTGCAACCTGGGCTCGATCAACCTGCTGCGCCACCTCAAGGACGGCCAGATCGACCACGCCAAGCTGCAGCGCACCGTCACCACCGCCATGCGGATGCTCGACAACGTCATCGACATCAACTACTACGCCGTGCCCAAGGCGCGCGACGCCAACCTGCGCCACCGCCCGGTCGGGCTGGGGCTGATGGGCTTTCAGGACAGCCTGTACGAGCTGCGCATTCCCTACGCCAGCGAGGCCGCCGTGGCGTTTGCCGACACCTCGATGGAAGCCATTTGCTACTACGCCTACTGGGCGTCGAGCGAGCTGGCGCAAGAGCGCGGCCAGTATTCGAGCTACACGGGCTCGCTGTGGCAGCGCGGCATCTTGCCGCCCGATACGCTGGAGCTGCTGCGCCAGGCGCGCGGCGGCTACGTCGAGGTCGATCGCAGCGAGCAGCTCGATTGGCAGGCGCTGCGCGCAAAAATCGCCCGCGACGGAATGCGCAACTCCAACTGCGTCGCCATTGCGCCCACCGCCACCATCTCCAACATCGTCGGCGTTGATGCCTCGATCGAGCCCTCGTTCGGCAACCTCTCGGTCAAGTCCAACCTCTCGGGCGAGTTCACCGTCGTCAACCACTACCTGGTGCAAGACTTGAAGCGCCTGAACCTGTGGGACGAGGTCATGGTCATGGACCTCAAGCACTTCAAGGGCTCGCTGCAGCCCATCGACCGTGTGCCGACCGAACTCAAGGCGCTCTACGCCACGGCGTTCGAGGTCGAGCCGCGCTGGCTGGTCGAGGCCGCCTCGCGCCGGCAAAAGTGGATCGACCAGGCGCAGAGCCTGAACATCTACATGGCCGGCGCCTCGGGCAAGAAGCTCGACGAGACCTACAAGCTCGCCTGGGTGCGCGGCCTCAAGACCACCTACTACCTGCGCACGCAAAGCGCCACGCACGTGGAGATGAGCACCGTCAACAAGCGCCAGCTCAACGCCGTCGCGCAGCACACGCCAGCACCTGACGTGGCGGCCACGGACGTCAAGTTCTGCGCCCTCGACGACCCCGGTTGCGAAGCCTGCCAATAAGCCCCACAAAGCCCGGCACGGGGGCGGCCAAAAACCAGGCCACCCCCTGAAAAAACCTTGCCAGATAACGCTGCAGTGCTTTTCTTTTTGCAGCACTGAACCCATAATCCGAACGCATTGGAAGACCTATGTTGAACTGGGACGAAGAAGTCAAACCCACCCTTGCCAGCGCCGTGCCGGCAAGCGGCTCCCACGCCGGCGCCCCCCAGCCCCAAGCCGGCACACAGCGGCGCGTGAACGCTGCCGACAAGCGCATCATCAACGGCCAGACCGACGTCAACCAGCTCGTGCCCTTCAAGTACAAGTGGGCCTGGGAAAAATACCTTGCCACCTGCGCCAACCACTGGATGCCGCAGGAGATCAACATGACGCGCGACATCGCGCTCTGGAAAGACCCCAACGGCCTGACCGAGGACGAGCGCCGCATCGTCAAGCGCAACCTGGGCTTCTTCGTCACCGCCGACTCGCTGGCCGCGAACAACATCGTGCTCGGCACCTACCGCCACATCACCGCGCCCGAATGCCGCCAGTTCCTGCTGCGCCAGGCGTTTGAAGAGGCCATCCACACCCACGCCTACCAGTACATCGTCGAGTCGCTGGGCCTGGACGAGGGCGAAATTTTCAACGCCTACAACGAGGTCGAATCCATCCGCGCCAAGGACGAGTTCCTGATCCCGTTCATCGACGCCATCATGGACCCCGGCTTCAAAACCGGCACCCCCGAGACCGACCAGACCCTGCTCAAGAGCCTGATCGTCTTCGCCTGCCTGATGGAGGGGCTGTTCTTCTACGTCGGCTTCACGCAAATTTTGGCGCTGGGGCGACAAAACAAGATGGTCGGCGCGGCCGAGCAGTACCAGTACATCCTGCGCGACGAGTCCATGCACTGCAACTTCGGCATCGACCTCATCAACCAACTCAAGCTGGAAAACCCCCACCTCTGGACGGCCGAATTCAAGGCCGAGATCACCGCCTTGTTCCACCAGGCCGTCGATCTGGAATACCGCTACGCCGAAGACACCATGCCACGCGGCGTACTCGGCCTCAACGCCTCCATGTTCAAGGGCTACCTGCGCTATATCGCCAACCGCCGTGCCACCCAGATCGGACTGGACGCACTGTTTCCCAACGAAGAAAACCCCTTCCCCTGGATGAGCGAGATGATCGACCTGAAGAAGGAGCGCAACTTCTTCGAAACGCGCGTCATCGAGTACCAATCGGGCGGGGCCCTGTCCTGGGATTGATGCTGCGCACGGCCATGGCTCCCCCATCCTCCCCCCGGACGTGCACGCACGCCCAGGGGGCCACCCCATCCATGGTCACGGTCGCACCGGCCCGTGACCATGGATCGCCTCACGCCACACCGGCATGAAGCGCTCCCTGCCACCCGCCCCGGAGAACACCATGGCAACCGCAAGCAAAACCGCCGCCAAAAAAGCTGCCCCCACCAAAAAAGCCGCCGCCCCCAAGGCTGCAGCCCCCGCTGAGAAAACAGTGGCCACGAAAAAAGCTGTGCCAGCGGTGAAAAAAACCGCCCCCGCAGCAGAAAAAGCGGCCCCTGCAGCAAAGAAGGCGGCACCCGCCGCGAAAAAAACCGCTGCCGCCCCCAAGGCCGCTGTGGTGAAAAAAGAAGTGCCGGCAACCAAGGCTGCAGCACCTGCCAAGAAAGCCGCAGCAAAAACCACCGCCGCAGCCACCACCAAGGCCCCGGCGCCCGCCAAAAAAGCGGCCGCCAAACCCGCAGTGAAGGCCCCCGCCAAGAAAGCAGTCCCGGCCAAAGCCGCCGCACCCAAGAAAGAGGCCACCCCTGCCAAGAAAGCCGCAGCCCCAAAGGCTGCCGCCGTGAAGGAAAGCGCGCCGAAAAAAGCCGCTGCCCCCAAAAAAGCCACTGCAGCACCCACTGCCGCCACCCCCGCCGTCAAAACCACACTCAACCCGCAGGCCAAGTGGCCCTTCCCCACGGGCGACAAGCCCTGAAATAGACTGATTTCAGGCATAAAAATAGCTGCTAGCGCCCGTCCATAAAGCGCTAGCAGCTATTCTTTTAGGAGCAATTACAGGCTTGCCGGATCGAAGTCGAGCTGATAGTTCTGCGGCCCGCGCTGCGCAATCTTGAGCGCGCCCAGGCGGTTGCCCAAGGCGGCGCAGCGCGCCAGCGACCAGCCACGCTCCAGGCCGAACAGCAGCGCGCCGCGCCAGGCATCGCCGCAGCCGGTGGGATCGACCACCGCGCTGGCCGCAACCGGCGCCACCAGCGTCTTGGCGCCCCCCTCCCAGACTTCGCAGCCCTGCCCGCCGAGCGTCACCACCAAACCGCGCACCTGCTGCGACAGCTCGGCCAGGCTCCAGCCGGTGCGTTCGCACAGCATCTTGCCCTCGTAGTCGTTGACCGTGATCCAGCTGGCCTGGGTGACGAAGGTGCGCAGCTCCTCGCCGGTGAACATCGGCAGGCCCTGGCCAGGATCGAAAACGAAATCGATGCCCAGCGCCTGGCACTGGCGCGCGTGCTCGATCATGGCCGCCCGGCCATCGGGGGCGATGATGGCCACGCGCAAATCGTCTGCCGCCGTGACCGCCTGGCGGTGCGCCAGCGCCATGGCACCGGGGTGAAAGGCCGTGATCTGGTTGTTGTCCTGGTCGGTCATGATCATGGCCTGGGCGGTGTAGCTGTCCTCGGCCAGCTGTACGTGGCGCGTGTCCACGCCCAGGCTTTGCAGGCGCTGCAGGTACTCGCCGCCATCGTTGCCCAGCATGGCCATGGGCACGGCCTGGCCACCGAGCAGGCGCAGGCTGTAGGCGATGTTGCCGGCGCAGCCGCCAAAGTCGCGCCGCAGCTGCGGCACGAGGAACGACACGTTCAGGATGTGCAGCTGCTCGGGCAGGATTTGCTGCGCAAAGCGGCCTTCAAAGCCCATGATGGTGTCAAACGCGAGCGATCCGCAAATCAAGGCAGCCATATTGTTCCAATCAGAAAAAGAAAATCAGGGGTAAAAAGCCAGCACGCTATAGCCCGCCAGGCCCAGCGCCGGGCCCGAGAGCTGCACCTGCGCGCGCCCCGCCCATTCGCCCTGGGCTGCCAGCTGCGCCGGCGCGCCGAGCTCGGCAGGCAGCAGCACGCGGCGCAGCAGCACCTGGTTCTGGGCGTCAGTCAGGGTCAGCTCCAGCGCCGGCATGGCGACCGGCGTGCGCGCCCGGTTCTTCAGTGCCACCTGCAGCTGGTACAGATCGCTGCGCGCGCCTGCCTTGGTAAAGCCGGCGCTGTCGATGGCGACGGCGGCAATGTTCTGCGGCGGCGCCAGCTGGCAATGCCACTGCGCGCAGGCCCGCTCCAGCCAGGGGCGCAGCTGCGGCTGGGCGGCAGCGAGCCAGTTGCGCTCTTGCCAGGCCCATTGCACGGCCAGGCCAGCGCCAGCGGCCAGCAGCAGCAGCGTGAGCAGCGCGCGCACCAGGGGGCGGCGCCAAAACGCCTGGCGCCGGGCGGCGCGCACAAAGCTGGGCTCAGGGCTGGCCTCGGGTGCGTCGCCATCGTCATCCGCCTCAGGGCGGGGGGCAGTGCTGGGGCCGCTGCTGCGGGCCTGTTTACGCCGGGATGGCTCCGGGCGGCTGGGCAGCAGCTCGCGCAGCTCGGCTTCGAGGGCGGCGTCAATGTCGGGAAACGCCAACCCCGCCTCAGATTCTGGCGCTGGCGCAGGGGGGGCGGGTTCAGGCTCGGGTTCGGGCAGGCGACGGCGCTCTGGTAGCTCCAGCGCCAGCGACAGGCCATCGTCATGCGCCAGCACCTGCTGCAGCGCCGCTGTGGCCAGCCCGGTGGACGGAGCCACGGGCTCAGGCTCAGGCTCAGGCTCAGGCTCAGGCTCAGGCTCAGGCTCAGGCTCAGGCTCAGGCTCAGGCTGGGGCTGTTCCAGCACCACAGGGATGGCTTCTTCCACCGATTCGGCTGCTGCCGGCAAGACAAATTCGGGCAACAAAGAGGGCAGTGCAGCGGCCTGCAAATGGGCACTGGCGTCAAAAATTTCCTTGCAATGGCCGCAGCGCACCCAGCCGTCAGAAATGCGCAGCTGGTCAGGGACGACCTTGAAGCGGGTATGGCAGGAGGGGCAGCAGGTGATCTGGCTCATCGGCTGGGGATTGTAGGGGCCGCCCCGGCGGCCCCTGCGGCAAGGTTCAGGTGCAGCTCAAGCGGGACGGGTGGCGGTCATCAAAATCCAGCCGTCTTCACTGTCGGCCACCGACAGCGCCAGCCAGGGCGCGTAGGCCTCTTGCAGCTCCTGGGCCTGGCGTTCGAGGATGCCGGCGAGCACCAAATGGCCGCCCGCTGCCACATGCGCGCACAACAGCGGCGCCAGCACCTTGAGCGGCGTTGCCAAAATATTGGCCAGCACCGTTTGATACTGCCCCTGTGCCTGCTCGGGCAGGCCGGTGCGCAGCTGCACGGCATTGGCCTGGGCGTTCTGCAGCGCCGATTCGACGGCTGCCGGGTCGATATCGACGGCGTCGATGTCGGCAGCGCCAAATTTGGCCGCACCAATGGCCAGAATGCCCGAGCCGCAGCCGTAGTCGAGCACCCGGCCCAGGGCCGCAGCGCTGCCCTGGCGGGCGATCCAACGCAGGCACATGCGCGTCGTCGGGTGCGTGCCGGTGCCAAAGGCCAGGCCGGGGTCGAGGCGGATGCTGGTGCGCGCCTGCGCCGGCAGCTCGTGCCAGCTGGGGACGATCCAGAAATCAGGGGTGATCTCTACCGGAGCAAACTGCGATTGGGTCAGCCGCACCCAGTCCTGCTCCGCCACGGGCGCTATACCCAGCAGCTGGCAGCCGGCAAAAAAGTCTTGCACCTGCAAAAGCTGCTGCGCCTGCTGCGCGTCGGCCTCTTGCGCGAACAGTGCCACGATGCGGCTGCGCTGCCAGCCGTCCTTGGGCGGGGGCATTCCGGGCTCGCCAAACAGCGCCTGTTCGGCGTCGGTGTGGGCGTCGGCGTCTTCCACCGAGACGCTGAGCGCATCGAGCGCATCGAGCGCATCGCTCAGGTCTTCGACCTTGTCCTCGGGGCACAACAGGCTCAGTTCAAACATGGGAAATCCTTACAAAACAAAAGGCTGGCCTGTGCGCGCGCACAGGCCAGCCGGGCAATCCAGAGGGGGCGACGGTCAGCGCTTGTGCTGCTCCAGCCATTGCTCCAGGTAGTGGATGTTGGTGCCGCCATCGACGAACTTGGCGTCCACCATCAGCTCCTGGTGCAACGGCACGTTGGTCTTGATGCCCTCGATCACCGCCTCCGACAGGGCCGTGCGCATCCGCGCCAGCGCCTGCTCGCGCGTGTCGCCGTGCACGATCAGCTTGCCGATCATGGAGTCGTAGTTCGGCGGCACGAAATAGTTGGCGTAGACATGCGAATCAACGCGCACGCCCGGCCCGCCCGGCATGTGCCAGACGTTGACCCGCCCCGGCGAGGGCGTGAATTTGTACGGGTCTTCGGCGTTGATGCGGCATTCAATGGCGTGCCCGCGCAGCACCACCTGGCGCTGGGTGAAGGGCAGCTTCTCGCCGGCGGCAACCATGATCTGCGTCTTGACGATGTCGATGCCGGTGATTTGCTCCGTCACCGGGTGCTCGACCTGCACGCGGGTGTTCATCTCAATGAAGTAGAACTCGCCGTTTTCGTACAGAAATTCGAAGGTGCCCGCGCCCCGGTAGCCGATCTTTTTGCAGGCGGCCACGCAGCGCTCGCCAATGCGCTCGATCAGGCGGCGCGGAATGCCCGGCGCCGGCGCTTCCTCGATGATTTTCTGGTGGCGCCGCTGCATGGAGCAATCGCGTTCGCCCAGATAGACGGCGTTCTTGTGCTTGTCGGCCAATACCTGGATTTCGATGTGGCGCGGGTTCTGCAGGTACTTTTCCATGTACACCGCCGGGTTGCCAAAGGCCACGCCGGCCTCGGCCTTGGTCATCTGCACGGCATTGACCAGCGCTGCCTCGGTGTGCACCACGCGCATACCGCGCCCACCGCCACCGCCAGCGGCCTTGATGATGACGGGGTAGCCAATGGCTTTGGCGATGCGGCGGATCTGCACCGGATCGTCGGGCAGCTCACCGTCCGAGCCCGGCACGCAGGGCACGCCGGCCTTGATCATGGCCTGCTTGGCCGAGACCTTGTCGCCCATCATGCGGATGGATTCGGGCGTCGGGCCAATGAACTGGAAACCGCTTTTTTCCACGCGCTCGGCAAAGTCGGCGTTCTCCGACAGAAAGCCGTAGCCGGGATGGATGGCCTCGGCGTCGGTCACCTCGGCAGCCGAGATGATGGCCGGCATGTTGAGGTAGGACAGCGGCGAAGGCGCGGGGCCGATGCACACCGCCTCTTCAGCGAGTTTGACGTATTTGGCGTCGCGGTCGGCCTCGGAATAGACCATCACCGCCTTGATGCCCAACTCGCGGCAGGCGCGCTGCACCCGCAGCGCGATCTCCCCACGGTTGGCGACCAGAATTTTTTTAAACATAGGCTACCTCGCCGTTCATCATTCGATGATGAACAGGGGCTGACCGTATTCCACCGCCTGGCCGTTGTCCCCGAGGATGCGGGTCACGGTGCCGGACTTGTCGGCCTCGATCTCGTTGAGAATCTTCATGGCCTCGATGATGCAGATGGTGTCGCCTTCCTTGACCTGGCTGCCGACATCAACAAAAGGCTTGGCGCCCGGACTGGCAGCGCGGTAGAACGTGCCCACCATGGGCGACTTGACGACGTGGCCGCTGTGCTCGGCTGCTGCCGGCGCTGGCAGGCCAGGGGCCGCAACGGCTGCAGCCGGGGCCGCAGCAGCAGCGACCGGGGCCGCTACAGGGGCCGCAACAAACTGCTGCACCACTGCCCCTCCGCCCTTGACGATGCGCACCTTGCCTTCGGCTTCGGTGATTTCCAGCTCCGAAACGTTCGATTCGGACACCAGATCGATCAGGGTCTTGAGTTTTCGCAAATCCATAGCAGCTCCAACGGCTCAAACAAAACAGGGCGCGAATGTACTCCAATTTCGCCCTACTTCGTTCTTTACTACGTATTTTTCACCATCGTCAGAATGGCGACAGGTTTACAACCCACTCAGGCCGCCACCCAGCGCTGCAGGTCTTCGGGTTTGACCTGACCGATTTTACGGTGGCGAATATGACCGTCCGCCCCCAGCACCACAGTGAACGGCAAGCCCCCCTGCAAATTACCCAGACTGCGCCCGAGCTGCGCCCCCCCGGGGCCACCCAGGGCAATGGGAAAGTCCAGCGGCTGGCGCTGCAGGAATTTTTGCACCGCCGCCGCCTGATCGAGCGCCAAACCCAGCACCTGCCAGCCCTGGGCCCGGCGCTCGGCGTAAAAGCGATTGAGCAGGGGCAGCTCCTCGATGCAGGGCGGGCACCAGGTGGCCCAGAAGTTGAGCAGCAGCGGCTGGCCACGCAGCCCGGCCATGGCCAGCGGCGCGCCATTGGGCTGCGCAAAAGTCTGCGCCCACAGCAGCTCCTGCGGGCGCTCCCCGCCCTGCCCTGGCGCCCAGCGCCACCAGGCGCCAGCGCCCACTGCTGCCGCAGCCAGGGCAGCGCCGCCGGCGAGCCAGCGCCGGCGCACAGAGAAAGAAGGAGAAGGAGAAGGAGAAGGAGAAGGAGAAGCGGGCATGGTGGTACTCATGGATTGCGATTGTCGGCCAGCAGCTGGCGCAGCGCCGCTGCATCGCCGCGCGGCGCACGCCCCCGGCTGTCCGGGCGCAGCGCGCCGCGCACGTCGTCAAGGTCATAAATGAGCAGATGCACCCCTACCAGCGTACGCAGCTCGGGGCAGGGAGCGCCCAGGGTCAGGGCCTCCACCGGCTCCCCATGAAAGCCCTTGACCGTGCTCGGCTCGTAGTCCACATGGTGGTCGATGAGGGCAATTTCCGCCGACTTGCAGTCATCGCAGAACAATTGCAGGTAAATATCAGACAGCCGCGTTGCCGTGCCGTACCACACCGCCCCCGTCAGATGTGGCCGAAACGCCGCCAGCCGCTCCATCCAGACCAGGGCCAGGCGGCGCAGCGCCAGCAGCTCGCCGGGCTGGGTATCGGCGCAGAACAGGGCGATGTAGGCGCGCACCGCGTCCTCGACCTCGTCGTTGCTGGGCAGGGCACTGCGCGCGGGCAGCCCCAGGTCGCGCACGGCGCGGCGCTTGGCGCCGCCCCAATCGAGGCCCTCCTCCACCACCAGGCGGGCGGCGGCTTGGGCAATTTCAGCAGTATCGTGGTTCATAAGCCCCCCAGCGTGGCAGTCACAGCGGCCATTGTCGCCCGTTTCACAGCGCCCCGGGGAGGGTTGAGTACTATCAAAACAATAGCTGCTCACGCTGATCTGGCTTGCCTTGGAGGCCTGTTGGACTCAGAACGTAGAATCGGCGCCCATGCATATACATATCCTGGGCATTTGCGGCACCTTCATGGGCGGTCTGGCAGCGCTGGCGCGCGAGGCAGGCCACAAGGTCACGGGCTGCGACAGCGGCGTCTATCCCCCCATGAGCGAGCAGCTGCGCGCGCTCGGCATCGAGCTGATCGAGGGCTACGGCGCCGAGCAGCTGGCGCTCAGGCCCGACCTGTTCGTCGTCGGCAACGTCGTCAGCCGCGCGCGCCTGGCCGACGGCAGCGCCAAATTCCCGCTCATGGAAGCCATTTTGGACGCCGGCCTGCCCTACACCAGCGGCCCGCAGTGGCTGGCCGAGCATGTGCTCGCCGGGCGCCACGTGCTGGCCGTGGCCGGCACCCACGGCAAGACGACGACCACCTCGATGCTGGCCTGGATTCTGGACTGCGCCGGCCTGACGCCGGGCTTTTTAGTGGGCGGCGTGCCGCTCGATTTTGGCGTCTCTGCGCGCCTGGGGCAGCAGGCAGACGGGCAAGCGCGGCCGCTGTTCGTGATCGAGGCCGACGAGTACGACACCGCGTTTTTCGACAAGCGCAGCAAGTTCGTGCACTACCGCCCGCGCACCGCCGTGCTCAACAACCTCGAATTCGACCACGCCGACATTTTTGACGACCTGACCGCCATCGAGCGCCAGTTCCACCACCTGCTGCGCACCGTACCGCCCAGCGGCTGCGTCGTTGCCAACGGCCTGGAAGAAAGCCTCACACGCGTGCTGCACCAGGGCTGCTGGAGCGACTGCCGCAGCTTTGGCGCCACCGACAGCGACTGGTCGGCCGATGGCCCGCCCGAGGACTTTGCCGTGCTCCAGCGCGGCCAGCCGGTGGCGCGGGTGCAGTGGGCGCTCTCGGGCCGGCACAACCAGCTCAATGCCCTGGCGGCCATCGCCGCCGCCGCGCACGTGGGCGTGGCGCCCGCAGTGGCCGCGCAGGCACTGGCGCGCTTTCACAACGTCAAGCGCCGCATGGAGCTGCGCGGCAGCGCCGCCGGCGTGGCGGTGTACGACGATTTTGCCCACCACCCGACGGCGATACGCACCACCATCGACGGCCTGCGCCGGCGCCTGCCGCCGGGCCAGCGCATCCTGGCGGTGTTCGAGCCACGCAGCAACACCATGAAGCTCGGCAGCATGAAGGCGCAGCTGCCCTGGGCGCTGGAGCAGGCCGACCTGGCGTTTTGCCACACCGCCGACCTCGACTGGGACGCCAGCGCCGCCCTCGCCCCGTTGGGAGCGAAGGCACACACCGCCGCCGACATCGCCACCCTGGTGGCCCAGGTGCGCGCCGCCGCCCGCCCTGGCGACCAGGTGCTGTGCATGAGCAACGGCGGCTTTGGCGGCGTGCACAGCCTGCTGCTGCAGGCGCTGCAGCCGCAGGACTAGAACGTCACCGCCATCGCCGGCACGTCGATACGCACCAGGGGCCGCGCCAGCACGGCGCTGGCGGCCTGGGCGAAGGTTTGCGCCCACTGCGCATCGGCCCAATGGGCGACGCTGGCGGCCTGGGCCACGACCAGCACCTTGTCGGCCAGCAGCACCTTGCCGCTGGCGCGCAGGGGTTCGCAGTCGAGCTGCGTGAACTGCACATCGAGCCACTGGCGCGCTGCCTCGTTGGCCAAGGGCGCGCTGGCGTCGAGGTCAAACCGCATTTCCTGCTGGGGCGATAAAACCACCCGTACTTCGCTGTGCATGGCGTGCTTTCCTTGCAAAAAGAGGACAGCTTAGCAGCGCTGGCGGCGTGCCTGCACGGCTTCGGACAGCTCCTGCAGCAGCGCCGCCGAGTCGTCCCAGGACAGGCAGGCATCGGTGATGCTTTGGCCATACTCCAGCGCCTGCGGATCGTCCTTGCCGGGGGTGAACTTTTGCGCCCCGGCCACCAGGTGGCTCTCGACCATGACGCCAAAGACGCTGCGCGAGCCGGCGGCGATCTGCGCGCCGATGTCGCGCGCAACATCAACCTGGCGCTGGTGCTGCTTGGCACTGTTGGCGTGGCTGCAGTCCACCATCAAGGTCGGTGGCAGGCCAGCCGCTTGCAGGCTTTCGCAGGCAGTGGCGACGCTGGCGGCGTCGTAGTTGGGCGCCTTGCCGCCGCGCAGGATGACGTGGCAGTCCTGGTTGCCGTTGGTGCGCACGATGGCCACCTGGCCGTTCTTGTGCACCGACAGGAAGTGGTGGCCCCGGCCAGCGGACTGGATGGCGTCGGTGGCGATGCGGATGTTGCCGTCGGTACCGTTCTTGAAGCCGATCGGCGCCGACAGGCCGCTGGCGAGCTCGCGGTGCACCTGGCTTTCGGTGGTGCGCGCGCCAATCGCACCCCAGCTGATGAGGTCACCGATGTACTGAGGGCTGATGACGTCGAGGAACTCGCTCGCCGCCGGCACGCCCAGGCGGTTGATATCGATGAGCAGCTGGCGCGCGATGCGCAGGCCCTCGTCGATGCGGTAGCTCTCGTCGAGGTAGGGGTCGTTGATGAGGCCCTTCCAGCCGACGGTGGTGCGCGGCTTCTCGAAGTACACGCGCATCACCACTTCCAGCGTGCCTTGGTATTTTGCGCGCAGCGCCTGCAGGCGGCGGGCGTAGTCGAGCGCGGCGACCGGGTTGTGGATGGAGCAAGGGCCAATGATGACCAGCAGGCGGTCGTCGCTGCCAGCCATGATGTTGCGGATGTTCTGGCGCGTCTGGCTGATGAGGGTTTCAACCCCCGTGCCACGGATGGGGAAGAAGCGGATCAAATGTTCGGGAGGGGGTAGCACGGTGATGTCCTGGATGCGTTCGTCGTCGGTCTGGCTGGTTTTGTCGACGGCGCGATACCAGGCGTCGCTGGCGGGGGTGGCTTGAGCGGTCATGGGCTAGTCTCTCGAACAGTGGATAACAAAGGGTGAAAAACAAAAAAACCGCCGGGCTGGAACAGCTGCGGCGGTTTTTTTGTGAGTGGGTTTAGGTGCTTGCGCGCGTTCCTCTCATCCGCCTAGGACAGAGAACCAAAAGTAGAAGTAAAAAACGTTACGCAAACACATGGGTTTCAATGTAGCACGTCTTGCCGCAGCGCAACAAAACCACGTTGCGCTCGGGCAACGTAGCTGCCCAACGGCGGCTTCAAAGCCACCGGCGCCACCAGGGCTTGAGCGGTGCAGGCGCTGCGGCCTCGCTGTGCAGTGTGTCGCCCTGCTCGTACATATCGACCAACAGCATGGCCTCGCCCAAGGTGCGCCAGGCGCGCTGCTCGAACTGCTGGAACAAGCGCGCCTCCTGCAGCTCATGCTGCGCCAGCGCCTGCAGCCAGGCATCGAGCGCCTGGCGCAGCGTGTGCAGAGCGCGCTGGTAGGCATCCATCTCGTAGAGCGCGTGCCAGGCGGCGCCCAGGCCCGTGAGGTAGTACTGGTGCGCGCGCATTTGCTGCGCCAGCGCCTGGGCCTGCTGCTGCAGGCCGGGGGCGGGGGCGCGGCTGCGCCGGGCGGCGACCAGGACCTCGATTTGCTGCGACAACTCCCCCAGGTGCTCACGCAGCTCGCGCGAATCCTCGTCGGCCAGCCCCTGGCGCAAAAAATGGCTGATGGCCTGAAACGATTGACCCAGCAGACTGGAGGTGCGCTGGGTGGGCATGATCGCAGCCTTCAGGCGGTGCCGCCGACGGTCAGGCCGTCGATGCGCAGCGTCGGCTGGCCCACGCCCACGGGCACGCTCTGCCCCTCTTTGCCGCAGGTGCCAACGCCGCTGTCGAGCGCCATGTCGTTGCCGATCATGCGCACTTTTTTCAGCGACTCGGGGCCGCTGCCGACGATGGTGGCACCCTTGACGGGGTACAGAATCTTGCCGTTTTCCACCCAGTACGCCTGGCTGGCCGAGAACACGAACTTGCCGCTGGTGATATCGACCTGGCCGCCGCCGAAGTTGGTGGCGTACAGGCCGCGCTTGATGCTGGCAACGATCTCCTGCGGGTCTTTGTCGCCGCCGAGCATGTAGGTGTTGGTCATGCGCGGCATGGGGATGTGGGCATAGCTCTCGCGCCGGCCATTGCCGGTGGCGGCCACGCCCATCAGGCGGGCGTTGAGTGCATCCTGCATATAGCCCTTCAAGATGCCGTCCTCGATGAGCACGTTGCACTGGCTGGCGTGGCCTTCGTCATCAACGTTGAGCGAGCCGCGCCGGTCGGGCAAGGTGCCGTCGTCGAGCACCGTCACGCCCTTGGCCGCCACGCGCTGGCCGATGCGGCCACTGAAGGCGCTTGAACCCTTGCGGTTGAAGTCGCCCTCCAGGCCGTGGCCGATGGCCTCGTGCAGCAGCACGCCGGGCCAGCCCGGGCCCAGCACCACGGTCATCTCGCCGGCGGGCGCGGGCCGTGCCTCCAGGTTGACGAGCGCGGCCTGCACCGCCTCTTGGACGTACTGGTCGATCTGCGCATCGTCGAAATAGCCCAGGCCGCAGCGCCCGCCGCCGCCGGCCGAGCCCACTTCGCGGCGCTGGCCCTGCTGCGCGATCACGGTCAGCGACAGGCGCACCAGCGGCCGCACGTCAGCGGCCAGGGTGCCGTCGGCGCGCGCTACCAGCACCACGTCGTACTCGCTGGCCAGACCAGCCATGACCTGCACGATGCGCCCATCCTTGGCGCGCGCGCGCTGCTCGATTTTTTCCAACAGCTGCACCTTGGCGGTGCTGTCGAGGCTGGCAATCGGGTCCAGGCCGGGGTACAGACTGCGGCTTTTTGCTATTTTTTTAGGAGCTACTCGCGCTTTACCTGCGCCCGTTGCAGCCGAAATGGCCCGCACCGTATGGGCCGCATCAAGGAGCGAGGCGAGAGAGATGTCGTCGGAATAGGCAAAGGCGGTTTTCTCGCCGCTGACGGCGCGCACGCCCACGCCCTGGTCGATGGAGAAGGAGCCTGTCTTGACGATGCCCTCCTCCAGGCTCCAGCCCTCGCTACGGGTGTACTGGAAATACAGGTCGGCATCGTCCACCTGGTGCGCACGGATGGCGGCCAGCGCCTGCCCAAGGTGAGATTCATCCAGGCCAAAGGGCTGCAGCAGCAGGGCACGCGCCGTCGCCAGGCGCTCAAGGGTGGGTTCGCGGGAGATCATCGGGCGATTGTAGAAGTCAAAGCCGGGGCTGTGCTGCGGCCAAACGCCGTGCGCGCTCGATCGACAGCAGCACGCCCAGCGCCATCCCCAACGTCACCATGGCCGTGCCGCCATAGCTGACAAAAGGCAGCGGCACCCCCACCACCGGCAAGATGCCGCTGACCATGCCCATATTGACGAACGCATAGGTGAAAAAAATCATCGCTACAGCGCCGGCCATCAAACGACCAAACAAGGTTGTCGCTCCCATAGCGATTGCCAAAATACGCCAGACCAACAGCAAAAATCCCGTGATAAGCAGCAGGTTGCCGACCAAACCGAATTCTTCTGAAAAGGCTGCAAAAATGAAGTCGGTCGTGCGCTCGGGGATAAATTCCAGGTGCGTTTGCGTACCCGACATAAACCCCTTGCCCCAGATCCCGCCCGAGCCGATGGCGATCATGCCCTGGATGATGTGAAAACCCTTGCCCAGCGGATCACGCGTGGGATTGAGCAAGGTGCAGATGCGCTGCTGTTGGTAGTCGTGCAACACCGGCCAGCGCACACCATCGGCGCACAGCTGCGGCTCGTAGGCCACGATCAAGGCAATGCCAATGGCCCCGAGCAGCACCGGCGGCAGCACCAGCCGCCAGGACAGGCCGGCAAAAAAGATCACCGACAAGCCGGCCGCCAGCACCAGCAGCGAGGTACCCAGATCGGGCTGCTTCATGATGAGCCCCACCGGCAGCACCAGCAGTGCGCCGGCAACGGCAAAGTCGAGCGGGCGCAGCTGACCCTCGCGTTTTTGAAACCACCAGGCCAGCATCAGCGGCATGGCAAGCTTGAAAATCTCGCTCGGCTGGATCACCACGCCGACGTTGAGCCAGCGCGTCGAGCCCTTTTTGGTGATACCGAACAGCGCTACCGCCAGCAGCAGCGCCAGCCCCACCAGATACAGCGGCACCGCCAGGCGCATGATGGTCTGTGGCGGCACCTGCGCCACACCAAACAGCAGCACCAGGGCAATGAGCATGTTGCGCCCATGGTCGGCAAAGCGCGAGCCGTGGTCGTAACCCGAGGAATACATGGCCAACAGGCCCGCGCCAGCCAGCAGCAGGCACAGCAGCAGCAGCAGCAGGTCAAAACCACGAAACAGCGGCGCAATGCGCTGGGCGAGAGAGGGCTGATCGAAAACGGCGGCCATAGCCCGCCATTATCGAACGCGCGTGCACCTGCCGCGGCGCTGCTTCAGGGACTTTGCTGCAGCGCCGTCAGCACCTGGTTGCGCAGCGTACGCAGCAGCCCCAAGCTGGCGGCATCGACCACCAGGGCACCCGCCTGCGCGTGGTCGGCGTAGATCAGACCCAGCGGCTGGCCGTGCAGCTGCAGCGGCAAGAGCAAGAACGTGGGCGCATTCAGGCCCTGGCGATACCAGGCAGGCAAGCGCGCCTGAATGGCGGCCTCGCGCGCATCACGGATCAGGGTGTCGGCGCCGCGCTGGCAGACGGCGGTGAACAAGTCGTCCGGAGCCTTGAGCGGCAGACGCAGCGCCTGCACTGCAGCGTCACTGTCCTCGCCCAGCCCCAGGCGACCAACGATGGTCTGGGCCGACGCATCGCGCAGGCCCAGCACCACGCAGCGCAGGCCCAGGGCGCGGTACATGGCTTCGAGCACCATGCGCAGCACCTCGTGGCGCGGCGCGTGGGCCGCCAGGGCAGCGGCCACATCCTGCACGCCGGCGGCGAGCAGCTGCGCCACCAGCGCCGGCACCGGCGGCTGGCCCGGCTGCGCCTGCAGCACGGCGGGCAGCACGGGCGCCGCCGCAGCGTGCAGCTCGAGTGCCACCAGTGCATCGTCCACACCATCGTGCGCCTGTAGCTCGGGCGGCGCGCGCAGCAACCGTGCCATGCCCGAAGCCGGCGCCACGGGCAGCTGCAGCGCCTGTACCAGGGCAATGAAGTGGCGCCGCCCGCGCTGCAGGCCCTGCGCAATCTCCTGCGCCGGCAGGGCCAGGGGGCGGGTGTACTGGGTGGCAATCCTGAACAGCTGCGCTTCGAGCGCGCCGTCGGGCAATTCGAGCAAGCTGGTCGCCACCTCGTTGGCCGCCCGCGCCACCCAGCGCAGGCGCTCGCCCCCTTGAATGGCTGGGCGCAGCTGGGGCGCGCCCAGCGGCAGATGCATACAGCGCTGCAGCGCCTCGGGCAGATTCCAGGCGCGCGCCACGCCCAGGCCCAGATCATCCAATCCCAGGCCCAGCACCTGCTGCGCCGCCGCCTGCTCGTCCATACCGCCAGCCTGCAAGGCGCTCATGCGCTGTGCCTCGGCCGGAAAATAAAACGCGCACAACAACCGCCCCAGGCTATAAAACATGGCACCGATAAAAGCCTGCTCACCCTCGGTACGCACCGGGCACAGCTCATTGGCGACGGCACCGGCGAGCATGGCGCGCAACATGCCCTCGCGCATCTGTCCGGCCTGGTCGCGGTTGCCCAGGTGTTCAAGCAGCACCAGGCTCAGCGCCATATTGCGCACCGCCGTAAAACCCACCAGGCTGACAGCGCGCGAGACGGTGCTGACCGTGCCCCGGTCGGCGCGCGCGTACTGCGCGCTGTTGACCAGGCGCAGCAGCTTGTTCGTCAGCGCCACGTCCTGGAGGATTTCGTGCGTCAGATCGCTCAGGCTGTCGCGTTCGGAATCGGCCACGCGCTGGATGCGCGCCACCGAGTCCGACAGCGCTGGAAAATCACTCTGCTGGCGCATCCGGCACAGCAGCGCCTCCAGCGTCGCCCGACGCGCACCCGTGGGCAGAGGGCAAGCCTCGGCGGGGGCAGTGTCCGGCACCGATTCATCGGGCATCGGGGGGGAGAGAGGTTCGTGGGGCATGGATCAGCACGGCAATGGCCATGCCCATGATGTTAGAGCCTGTAACGCCGTTGTACAGGGGCGCCAACACCCCCCAGCCCCGCATGGGACAATCGCGCCCATGTACGCACTGTTTGACGACGCTGGCAAATTCCTCGCCGGGCGCATCCTCTCTGAAGCCGAATCGTCGGCACAAATCGAGCTCGACTCGGGCAAACGGGTCAAGGCCAAGGCCGCCAACCTCTTGCTCAAGTTCGACAAGCCCACGCCCGCCGAGCTGCTGGCGCAGGCGCGCACCATCGCCGCCAGCATCGAGCTGCCCCTGGCCTGGGAATTCGCCCCCGAGGACGAGTTTGGCTTTGCCGATCTGGCGCGCGACTATTTTTCCGCCACCTGCCCGGTCACCGAGCAGGCCGCCATGCTGATCGCACTTTTTGAGGCGCCGCATTACTTCCGCCGCGCCGGCAAGGGCCGCTTCAAAAAGGCCAGCGCCGAGGTGCTGCAGCAGGCGCTGGCAGCGATCGAGAAGAAAAAGCAAATCCAGGCGCAGATCGAAGCCTGGGCCGGCGAACTGGCTGCCGGTCAGTGCCCGGCGCCGATTCGCGAGCAGCTCTACAAAATTTTGTTCCGCCCCGACAAGAACGCGCCCGAATACAAGGCCGTGGTCGAGGCCAGCCGCAACACGCACAAGGCGCCGCTGGCGCTTTTGCACGATGCGGGCGCCATCACCTCGGCCTACCAGTTTCACTGGCAGCGCTTTTTGTTCGAGAACTTCCCCAAGGGCACGGGTTTCCCGCAGCTCGCCGCGCCGCAGCCGCCAGCCGACCTGCCGCTGGCGAGCGTGCAGGCGTACTCCATCGACGATTCGCAAACCACCGAGATCGACGACGCGCTCTCCGTCACCGGCCTGGGCACGGGCAGCGTCACGCTGGGCATCCACATCGCCGCCCCGGGCCTGGCGATTGCGCCGGGCAGCGAGCTCGACAAGCTCGGGCGCACGCGCCTGTCCACGGTCTACATGCCGGGCTACAAGGTGACGATGCTGCCGCCCGAGGTGGTGCACATCTACACCCTGGACGAGGGCCGCGCCAACCCCGCCGTCTCGCTCTACGTCACCTACGACGAGGCGACGCTCGCCGTCACCGCCACCGAAACGCGCCTGGAGCGCGTGCCCGTCGAGGTCAACCTGCGCCACGACCAGCTCGACCACATCGTCACCGAAACCTGGCTGCAAGACCCCGGTTTTGAGCATGAAAACACGCCCCAAGCCTTGCTGGGTAAGCGTGAGCAGCTCTCATTTTTATACCGCCTGGCACGCCACCTGAAAGCCGGGCGCGAGGCCGTGCGCGGCAAGCCCGAGACCTTCAACCGCCCGGACTACAACTTCCGCCTGCACGGCAACGGCAAGGACGTGCCCCAGGGCGATGAAACGGTGGAAATCACCACGCGCCAGCGCGGCGCGCCGCTCGATTTGATCGTGGCCGAGGCCGCCATCGTCGCCAACAGCCACTGGGGCCAGATGCTGGCCGAGCACGGCGTGCCCGGCATCTACCGCAGCCAGGCCAGCCTGGCGCCGGGCATCAAGGTACGCATGAGCACGAAGGCGCTGCCGCACGCCGGCATGGGCGTCAAGTGCTACACCTGGGCCACCTCACCGCTGCGCCGCTACGTCGATCTGGTCAACCAGTGGCAGGTCATCGCCTGCGTGCGCCACGGCAAGACCGCCGCGCTGGCCGCGCCCTTCAAGCCCAAGGACGCCGAGCTGTTCTCCATCATCAGCAGCTTTGACACCACCTACAGCGCCTACAACGGCTACCAATCGGGCATGGAGCGCTTCTGGACGCTCCAATACCTGCAGCAAAACCAGCTCACCGAACTGACCGCCACCGTCATCAAGGACGCGCGCAGCGGCGGCGAAATCCTGGTGCGCGCCGAGCACCTGCCGCTGGTGCTGCCGGTGCTGGGGGCGCAGCAGTGCGAGCGCGGCGCGCGTGTGCGCGTGCAGCTCGGCGCCATCGACCTGATTACGCTGGACGTGGCCGGCACCGTGCTCGAACGCCTGGACGACCCCACGACCAGCGCCGACGACGGCCCCCTGAGCGAGGACGACGACGAGGCCGTGACCGGCGCCATCGCCATCGCCCTGGACGTGAACGAGGCCGATACGCCCCCCGCCGACACCCCCGCCGCCTGACCGACCATGCCCGCCTTCCTGCTTCGCTTCTCCACCCTGCAACTGGCGCTGGGCTTTTCCGTGCTGGTGCACGCTGCGCTGCTGACGGTGCGCTTCGTCGATCCCGAGGGCTTCAACCGCGTGTTCGAGGACACGCCACTCGAAGTCATCCTCGTCAACGCCAAATCCACCGAAGCGCCCGACAAGGCGCAGGCGATTGCGCAAACCAACCTCGCCGGCGGCGGCGACGCCGACAAGGGCCGCGCCAGCAGCCCCCTGCCCTACTCAGCACTCACCACCGTGGGCGAAGACTTCGAGGAAACCCAGCGCCAGCTCGACGCCATGCACGAGGAACAAACCCTGCTGCTGGCGCAGCTGCGCGAGCAGGTGGCGCGCCTGCCCAAGCCCGAGCAGCAGCCACAACCGAGCGAGCGCAGCGAGCAGGCGGCGCAGGAAGCCAAGCGGCGCCAGCTGCTCAAGCTCCTGGCCGAGATCGAAAAACGCATCAACGAAGAAAACGCGCGCCCGAAAAAGCGCTACATCAGCCCAGCCACGCGCGAGGAAGCCTACGCCGTCTACTACGACGCGCTGCGCCGCAAGATCGAGGACAAGGGCACCGAAAACTTCCCCGAGCAAGGCGGCAAGAAGCTCTACGGCGAGCTGATCATGATCGTCACCGTCAATCACGACGGCAAGATACTCGGCACCGAGGTCGTCCAAGGCTCGGGCAACCCCCAGCTCGACCGGCGCGCCGAGGCCATCGCCCGCGCCAGCGGCCCGTTTGGGCACTTCAACGCTGAAATGCGCCGCCGCGCCGACCAGATCGCCGTCGTCTCGCGCTTCAAGTTCACCCGCGACCAAACCCTGCAGGCCAGCGCCGGCACCGCCAGCGCCAAGCCCTAAGCCACCAGCGCCATGCCCCTAGACCCGTACTGCGTGATGGGCCACCCCATCGCCCACAGCCGCTCGCCCTGGATTCACCGCCGCTTTGCCGCCCTCACCGGCCAGGCGCTGCAGTACGAGGCGCAGCTCGTGCCGCTGGACGGCTTTGCCAGCGCCGTGCGCGCCTTTGCCGCCAGCGGCGGGCGCGGCTGCAACGTCACCGTGCCCTTCAAGCTCGAAGCGGCGCAACTGGCCGATAGCTGCAGCGCGCGCGTGCAGCTCGCCGGCGCCGCCAACACCCTGAGCTTTCAGGACGGCGCCATCCACGCCGACAACACCGACGGCCTGGGCCTGGTGGCCGACATCGAGCACGGCGCCGGCCTGCCCCTGGCCGGGCGCGATGTGCTGCTCATCGGCGCCGGTGGCGCCGCTGCGGGCGCGCTGGCGCCACTGCTCGAACGCCGGCCCCGGCGCCTGGTCGTGGTCAACCGCACCCTGGCGCGCGCCCAGGCCCTGGTGCAAGCCCACAGCGCCCTCGCCGCGCTACAAAAAGTAGAGCTACTGGCGGTTGATATACAAGCGCTAGAGCAGAATTTTGACCTCATCATCAACGCCAGCGCCAGCAGCCTGGCCGGCGCCGACGTGCCCGTGCCGGCGCAGGTGCTGCGCCCGGGCAGCCTGGCCTACGACATGATGTACGGCACTGCCGCGCAAGGCTTTCTGGCCTGGGCGGCGCAGCACGGCGCCCAGGGGCGCGACGGCCTGGGCATGTTGGTCGAGCAGGCGGCCGAAGCCTTCGCCCTCTGGCGCGGCCTGCGCCCGCCGACGGCGCAGGTGCTCGCCGAGCTGCGCGCCCTGCTATGAAGGCCCTGGGGCGCTGGCTGGCGCTGCTGCTGCTGGCCGCCATCGGGCTGCAGCTGTTCTTCGTCCTGCGTCTGGCGGCCATGGCCTGGATAGACCCGGCATCGACCAGCTTTCAGCGCTCCGAAGCCTTCGCCCTCTGGCGCAGCCAGGGCCGCATCCCCTGGGCACAGCAGTGGCGCCCGTATGGTGAAATTTCCGTGCACCTCAAGCGCGCCGTCGTCGCCGCCGAGGACGATGGCTTCGTCGAGCACGACGGCGTGCAATGGGACGCCATCGAAAAAGCCCGCGCCCGCAACGCCCGCGCCGCCGCCCGCGCCGACGCGCGCCACCCGCCCAAGCTGCGCGGCGGCTCCACCATCAGCCAACAGCTGGCCAAAAACCTGCTGCTCTCGGGCGAGCGCAGCATGGCACGCAAGGGCCAGGAACTGCTGCTGACCCTGGCGCTGGAGCGGCTGCTGAGCAAGCGCCGCATCCTGGAGCTGTACCTCAACAGCGTCGAATGGGGCGAAGGCGTGTTCGGCGCCGAAGCCGCCGCGCGCCACTACTTTGGCAAAAGCGCCAGCACCCTCACCGCCGCTGAAGCCGCCCGCCTGGCCGTGATGCTGCCCGCGCCCAAGCGCTTTGAGAAAACACCGCAGTCGGCCTACCTGACAACGCGTGCCCGCGCCATTCAGGGGCGGATGGCCAGTGCGCAACTGCCTTGATTCACGCAGCAGAAGCGAGAGTGGACGATGTCGCAGACTCGGCGGTTGTCCAGATTCGGCCAGCCAACCCATATTCTTGGATGTCCGCTTCCAGCTGTTGGGCTGGCAATCAGGTGATGCAATTGAGTTGTCAAGTCCCGCCATTTTCTGACCGTGCAGTGGTCAGGCTGCCGACCACTGCCCCATGCTGCTGCGGGCGATGGGTGGTGGCACCCGAGCACAATCATGGCCATCGCCCCAGCGAAAACGGGCACCAGCGGTTTGCGCCATGGATTCCGGATTCAACGACATTTTTTGGCTACAACGCTTGTCCAGCAAGCGTGAATAGCTCTTATTTTTATAGCAATGAGAATTCTCGGTATCGACCCCGGCCTGCAGACCACCGGCTTTGGCGTAGTGGACGCGCACGGCCCGCAGCTGGCCTACGTCGCCAGCGGCACCATTCGCACCACCGGCGCCGGCAGCGGCGTGGCGCTGGGGGATTTGCCGGGGCGGCTGAAAATTTTGTTCGACGGCATCAGCGAGGTGGCAGAGCGCTACCAGCCCGAGGCGGCAGCGGTGGAGATCGTGTTCGTCAACGTCAACCCGCAATCGACCCTGCTGCTGGGCCAGGCGCGCGGCGCCGCGCTCACCGCCCTGGTGCACGCCGGCCTGCCGGTGGCCGAATACACCGCGCTGCAGATGAAAAAAGCCATGGTCGGCCATGGCCGCGCCGCCAAGGCCCAGGTGCAGGAGATGGTGCGCCGCCTGCTGCAGCTGCCCGGCCTGCCCGGCCCGGACGCGGCCGACGCCCTGGGCCTGGCCATTACGCACGCCCACGCGGGCGCCGCCCTGGCGCGCCTGGGTGAGGCCACGCCGCTGCAGCGGCGCCAGCACGCCATGTACAAGGGCGGGCGCAGCTACTGAAGGCGCGCCGGTGCGCGCACACCGTCGGCGAGCCGAAAGCGCCGGATCGACTGTTCCAGCACCACGGCCTGGTCGCGCAGCGACTGCGCGGCGGCCGCCGATTGCTCCACCAGGGCGGCGTTTTGCTGCGTCATCTGGTCGAGCTGCTGCACCGCCGCGCCGACCTGGCCGATGCTCTGTGCCTGCTCGGCCGCCATGGTGCTGATCTCGGTGACCACCCCCGTCACCTGCTGCACGCCGGCGACGATCTCGGCCATGGTGGTGCCCGCTTCACCCACCAGGCGGGCGCCGCCATCGACGCGCTGCACCGAGGTCTGGATCAGGCCCTTGATTTCACGCGCCGCCTCGGCGCTGCGCTGTGCCAGCTGCCGCACCTCGGCGGCGACGACGGCAAACCCCCGCCCCTGCTCGCCAGCGCGCGCGGCCTCGACCGCCGCGTTCAGCGCCAGGATGTTGGTCTGGAAGGCGATGGAGTCGATCACGCCGGTGATGTCGCCGATCCGCCGCGAGCTTTCGGAAATCGTGCCCATGGTCTGCACCACCTGCTGCACCACGGCGCCGCCGCGCTCGGCAACGCCGGCGGCAGCGCCGGAAAAACCGCTGGCAGTGTGCGCAGCCTCGGCGCTTTGCTGCACGCTCGCCGTCAGCTGCGCCATCGA
The DNA here is from genome assembly GCF_011303755.1 of Acidovorax sp. HDW3. NCBI lineage: Bacteria > Pseudomonadati > Pseudomonadota > Betaproteobacteria > Burkholderiales > Comamonadaceae > Acidovorax > Acidovorax sp. HDW3. The sequence continues at coordinate 2,459,752 of NZ_CP049885.1, forward strand.
TGCCGCCGTCTGCTGCAAATTGCTTGCCGCCTGCTCGGTGCGCAGGCTCAGATCCTGGTTGCCGCCAGCGATCTCGGCGCTGGCGGTGGAGATGTTGCCCGCCGCCTGTTGCACCTGGCCCACCAGCTCGCGCAGCGCCTGCTGCATCCGGCCCATGGCGGCAATCAGCTGGCCGAGTTCATCGCCTGCCTGGGCCACGGCATCCTGCGTCAGGTCGCCAGCGGCAATGCGCTCGGCCAGTGCACGCGCCTGCGCCAGCGAGCGCGTCAGCGCCCGCACGCTCGACAGCGTCAGCGGCAGCAGCACGAGCAGCGCCAGCACCACGGCCGCCGCCATCAGCACCGCCATGAGTGCGGTGCGCTGCTCCAGCGCCGCCTGCGCCGCCTCCATGCGCGTGCGTGCCTCTGCGGCCAGTTGCGCCAATTGCGCATCGACCTCCTGCACCTGGCCCTGGAACTGCTCAGCGTAGGCAGCGGCGACGACGGTGTCGAGCTCGGTGCTGGCGACCCGGGCAAAAATCGGCGACAACCCGGCCTCGTACGCCTGCAGCCCCTCCTGCACCTTGGCCATGGCCGCTGGCCAGGCCGCATCCTTCCCGGGCAGCGCCTGCAGCCGCTGCAGGCGCTGGCGCAGCTGCTGCAGCTGCGTGTTCCAGAGCTCCTGCTGCGTCTGCACCTCGACGGCGTTGCTGCTGTTGATCATCAGCGACTTCTCCGCCAGCCGCAGCTGCCCCAGGCCCAGGCGCACCTCGGCCATGTCGGTCAGCGCCCCCACCTGGTGCGCAAACAAATCGCGCAGCACGCTGCGGGTGTTGTCCAGTGCGCCGTAGCCCAAAGCCCCGACCAACGCCAGCAGCACCAGCGCGAACCCGGTGGCGAAGTACAACCGCATACGCATCGAAATCCGACCCCATATTTCCATCACAGCACCTTCCTTGGCCACCGCCTCGTGAGCGGTATGGGCGCCGACTGTAGGCCCGCCACCGCCTGCCGGTACAGAGGAAAAGCCCGCACGCGCCACCTGGTGTACAAGCACACCATGGACTTCACCCCCGACCCCCGCTACGCCCACCCAAGCACACCGCAGTGCTTTATCTACCTGCGCCTGCCCGTGGAACGGCATGGGCACGATCCACTGCACCAGCGCGAAAACACCATCGACCAAGCACTGCGCACCCAGGGCCTGGGCGAGGTACTGGGCTGGGGCGCATCGCTGGGCGAGGTCAGCGCCAACGGTCGGCGCCTGGCTTGGCTGCGCGTCGATATCAGCGCCAACACCCAGGCCAGCGCCCTGTTGCTGCTGCGCCAGCTGCTGCCCACGCTGCAGGCGCCAACAGGCACCGAGGTTCACTACCAGCAAGACGGCCAGCACCTGCTCGACATCCTCGATGCCACCGGCTGGCTGTTCGCGCAAAGCCCGCAACTGCACGCCCGCAACGGGCCGGCAACAATTTGAGGCTTTAGAACATATTGTCACATTTGCCAGGCACAGTCGGCAGCCAGCCCATCCGGGTCACTGTCTTTCTGTTGCATATGGCCACATCCTCCTTCCCCTCTGCCCCGTCGATTGGTACTTTGGGCCGACGCCTGCTGGCACTTTTTTTTCTGCTGCTCACACTCGGCCTGGCCGGTTCGGGCATGGGGCTGTGGGCGCTCGCGCGCATCGGCCAGGCCACCGACGACATCGTCACGCACCAGCTCGCACAAGAGCGCCTGCTGGCCGACGCCCAGCGCCTGCAGGCGCTCAACACCGAGCGTTACAAGGCCGTGGCGCTCAGCTCCGAACCTGAAGTGGGCGACGCCCTGGGCGCCGACATTGCCGCCACCGAGCAGCAATACGCCGCCCTGCTGGCGCCACTGGCACAGCAGCTGCAAGGCCGTGCCGAGCAAGCCCTGCTGGCGCAGGTGCACGCCAGCGCCCAAACTTTTGACACCGCGCGCCAGGCGCTCTTGCAGGCGCGCAGCTTTGGCCTGACGGCGCGCATCCACGCCGTCTACACGCAAGAATTCCTGCCCGCCGCACAGGCCCAGCAGGCGGCCCTGGCGGCGCTGGGCACGGCGCAGCGCCAGGCGATCGACGCCGATGCGCAGCAGGTGGCGCAGTGGAGCGCCCGCGCACGCCAGGCGCTGCTGCTGTTTGGCACGCTGGCGCTGGTGTTGGGATTGGCGCTGGTGCTGTGGCTGGTGCGCAGCATCACGCGCCCGATTGCCCTGGCGCGCGCCACGGCCGATCGCGTCGCCGCCCTGGATCTGCGCCGCAACATTGCCGGCCACGGGCGCGACGAGACCGGCCACATGCTCACCGCCCTGGCCACCATGCAAGAGGCCCTGCGCCGCCTGGCGCAGCAGGTGCGAGCCAGCGTGCACGGCCTGCACCAGGCCACGGGTGAGATGGCCAGCGGCAACGTCGATCTGGCGCTGCGCACCGACCAGGCCGCCGCCAGCCTGCAGCAAACCGCCGCCGCACTGGCGCAGGTGCAGCAGGCGGTGCAGCAGTCGGCCCACACCGCCGAGCGCACCGAGAGCCAGGCCGTGCACGCCGCCGCCCAGGCGCAGCATGGCCAGCAGGTGGTGGCGCAGGTGGGGCAGAGCATGGCGGCGCTCGAGGGCAGCGCAGCGCGCATCGGCGCCATTACGGGCGTGATCGACGCCCTGGCTTTCCAGACCAATTTGCTCGCGCTCAACGCCGCCATCGAGGCCGCCCACGCCGGCGAGTTCGGGCGCGGCTTTGGCGTCGTCGCCGGCGAGGTGCGCCAGCTCGCCGGTCGTTCCGCCGAGGCGGCGCGTGAGATCAAGGCGCTGATCGAGCAGGCGCAGCAGCAGATCACCCACAGCAGCGCTCTGACGCAGGCAGCCGACGCACGCATGGCGCAGGTGGCCGACGCCATCGCGCACACGGCGCGCGCCATGCACGACATCCGCGCCCACAGCCAAGCGCAGCGCAGCGACATCAGCGCCATCGGCCAGGCGCTCAATCAGCTCGACCATATGACGCAGAAAAACGCCGCCCTGGCCGAACAATCCGTGGGTGCCACGGCGCAGCTGCGCGGCCAGGCGGACGAACTCAGCGCCCTGGTCAGCCGCTTCATCCTGCCCGAGGCAGCGCCCCTGGCGCTATCTATTTGAGAGCTGCTAGCGCTCAAAAACAAAGGGGTTGAAAGGGAAAACCCTTTCAACCCCTTGTCCAGCAAGCGTCAGGCGCTCACATTTTTATGCTTTGTCGGCGTGGATGGGAATGTAGAACTCACCGCCCGCGCGGTTGAATTCCTGCGCCTTCTGCGCCATGCCCTCGGCCAGCGCTGCGCCTTCGGCCACGCCCTTGGCGGCGGCAAAGTCGCGCACCTCCTGCGTGATCTTCATCGAGCAGAACTTGGGGCCGCACATGCTGCAGAAGTGCGCCACCTTGGCCGCGTCCTTGGGCAGCGTCTCGTCGTGGTATTCCTGCGCCGTTTCGGGGTCCAGGCCGAGGTTGAACTGGTCTTGCCAGCGGAAGTCAAAACGCGCCTGGCTGAGCGCATCGTCGCGCGCCCGTGCGCCCGGGTGCCCCTTGGCCACGTCGGCCGCGTGCGCGGCGATCTTGTAGGCAATGATCCCTTGCTTCACATCATCGCGGTCGGGCAGGCCCAGGTGCTCCTTGGGCGTGACGTAGCACAGCATGGCCGTGCCCATCCAGCCGATCATGGCGGCGCCAATGGCGCTGGCGATGTGGTCGTAGCCGGGGGCGATGTCGATGGTCAGCGGGCCCAGGGTGTAGAACGGCGCCTCGTGGCAGGTCTTGAGCTGCTCGGTCATGTTGGCCTGGATCATGTGCATGGGCACGTGGCCGGGGCCTTCGATCATGGTCTGCACGTCGTGCTTCCAGGCGATTTGCGTCAGCTCGCCCAGGGTGTGCAGCTCGGCAAACTGGGCTTCGTCGTTGGCGTCGGAGGCGCAGCCGGGGCGCAGGCCGTCGCCCAGGCTGAAGGCCACGTCGTACGCCTTCATGATGTCGCAGATGTCCTCAAAGTGCGTGTAGAGGAAGCTTTCCTTGTGGTGCGCCATGCACCACTTGGCCATGATGGAGCCGCCGCGCGAGACGATGCCCGTGCGCCGTGCGGCGGTGAGGTGGATGTAGGCCAGGCGCACGCCAGCGTGGATGGTGAAGTAGTCCACGCCCTGCTCGGCCTGCTCGATCAGCGTGTCGCGGAAGATTTCCCAGGTCAAATCTTCGGCAATGCCGCCGACCTTTTCCAGCGCCTGGTAGATGGGCACGGTGCCAATCGGCACGGGCGAGTTGCGCACGATCCAGTCGCGCGTGGTGTGGATGTTCTTGCCGGTGGACAGATCCATGACGTTGTCCGCACCCCAGCGGATGGCCCAGACCAGCTTTTCCACTTCTTCCTCGATGCTGGAGGTGACGGCGGAGTTGCCGATGTTGGCGTTGATTTTGACCAGGAAGTTGCGCCCGATGGCCATGGGCTCGACCTCGGGGTGGTTGATGTTGGCCGGGATGATGGCGCGGCCCCGGGCGACTTCATCGCGCACGAATTCGGGGGTGATGATTTTGGGAATCATGGCACCCAGCGGGTTGCCAGCCAGGCGCTTTTCGCGCGCGGCATCCTGCATGTACTGCGCCATCCACTCGCGCTTGCCGTTCTCGCGCAGGGCCACGTATTCCATCTCGGGGGTGATGATGCCTTGGCGTGCGTAGTGCATCTGCGTCACGTTGCGGCCAGACTTGGCGCGCAGCGGCGCGCGCTGCAGGGCAGCGGCCTCCAGGCGCAGCTGGGCCAGGCGGGCAGCGTCTTCGCTCTTGCTGCCGTCGTCCAGGGCGACAGGCTTGCGGCCCTCGTAGCTTTCGGTGTCGCCACGCTCGGCAATCCAGGCGCCGCGCACGCTGGCCAGGCCCTTTTTCACGTCGATGGTGGCGGCAGGGTCGGTGTAGGGGCCGGAGGTGTCGTACACGCTCACCACCTCGCCATTGGTCAGCTGAATGTCGCGCACCGGCACGCGCAGGTCGGCGCGGCTGCCGGTGATGAAGTTCTTGGTGGAGGCGGGGAAGGACTCGCGCGTGCGGGCGAGCAAGGTGGCGAAGCTGTCGGGGGCGTTCATGGCGGGCATTCCTCAAAACACGGGGGTGGAATGCTCCGCAATTGCCGGGGGTCGCGCCACGCGGCCCTGGTAAAGCCCACGCGCGCACCTGTCCCCGACTGCAGCTCTTCTTACGCTGGTACGACCCAGATCAAGTTCGCGGTTTCGGTGGGTGGGCCCACCATCTCAGCACGCCTGAAACCCGTTCTTCGTGCACCCCGGAGCAGGCGCAGAGTATAGGCACAAGTCCCCTCCCATGCGCCGGGCATGTTGCATCCCCAAAATACAGCGCATTATTTTGATGCCCCTTGAAATTTCAGGAAAAATACAGGATACTCCGCAGGTTCACTGCTTTATTGCCCGCCTTTGCAGTGTCCACACATCAATACGCCATCTCCCCCGTATTGCTCGCAGCCGCAGACACAGACACACCCAGTGCATCGGCTCGCACACCGGCGTGCTTTCCCGGAAATTCGCACATCGCCCCCACCGAATTTCATTCTCCCTCAGCCTATTGCTGCGGGGTTCTTGCTCCTTTCCAGATGGCCGGTGCCCAGCGCGTGCGTCATCTCTATTCATGTTTTCCACATCACACACCGAGCGCGTCGGCGACTATGTCGTCACGCCTCTCGCAAAGTCCACTGAACAGGGCTTTTTCATTGCCTCGGTCTCCATCCGCCGGGGTGTATACGACCGTATTTTTCGTTTTATCCCGCGCTTTTCCTGCGCGGCCCAAGCCGCGCAATATGCCCTGACTGAAGGACGCAGCCTGGTGCTGTCCAATCAGCTGGGCTGATGCGCCACAACCAAGGAGCCTCGTGGCCAAAGAAGAACTCATTGAAATGCAGGGGAAGGTCGATGAAGTCCTGCCCGATTCCCGTTACCGTGTGACGCTTGAAAACGGGCACCAGCTCATCGCCTACACCGGCGGGAAAATGCGCAAACACCGCATCAAAGTGCTCGCTGGCGACCGCGTCACCCTGGAGATGTCGCCCTACGACCTGAACAAAGGCCGCCTGACATTCCGGCACATTGAACAACGCGCTGGTGGCGCCCCCCGGCCTGCCCAGCCGCGCCGGCGTTAACCGCCCTTTTTACCCCCTTGCCTGCCAGCTTCTTGCTTGCAGGCTTTTCTTACTGAAAGTACACCCATGAACAACAAACTGTATGTCGGCAATCTGGCCTACTCTGTCAACAATGAAACCTTGATCGGACTCTTTTCCGAATTCGGCACAGTCACCAGCGCCAAGGTCATGATGGACCGCGATACGGGTCGCTCCAAAGGCTTTGGTTTTGTCGAAATGGACAACGAAGCACAGGCCAAGGCCGCCATTGATGGCACGAATGGTAAGTCTGTGGACGGCCGCAGCTTGACCGTCAACATTGCCCGCCCGATGGAGCCGCGCCAGAACTTTGGCGGCGGTGATCGGGGCGGCTACCGCAACCAGCGTTATTGACCCCAGCCCGAAGGGGAGCGACTATTGATCCGGCTCGGTGAGGTCTCAAATCCCGTTCGGGCTGAGCTGGGCCTGTCCTGAGCTTGACGAAGGGTCAAAGCCCTTCGACAAGCTCAGGGCGAGCGGTTCAAACTTCACAGGGCCGAATCAATAGGAACATAGCCCCCTTCCAGAACGCCCCGCTTCACCAGGCGCGCACTGGCTGCGCCAGCCCCTGCGGGGCCTGGCGCTCGTCGGCAAAGCTCACCACCTCCCAGGCCTGGGGCTGGGCCAGCAGGGCGCGCAGCAGCTGGTTGTTCATGGCGTGGCCGCTGCGAAAGGCGCTGTAGGCGGCCAGCAGCGGCTTGCCGATGAGGTACAGGTCGCCCATGGCGTCGAGGATTTTGTGCTTGGCGAACTCATCGTCGTAGCGCAGGCCGTCGGCGTTGAGCACCTTGTAGTCGTCCATGACGATGGCGTTATCGAGCCCGCCGCCCAGCGCCAGGCCGTGGGTGCGCAGCATTTCGACGTCGCGCGTAAAGCCAAAGGTGCGGGCACGGGCGATGTCGCGCGCGTAGTTGCCGGCGCCCAGGTCAAACTCCACGCACTGGCCAGTGGAATCCACCGCCGGGTGCGCAAAATCGATCTCGAAGCGCAGCTTGAAGCCGTGGTACGGCTCCAGGCGCGCCCACTTGAGCTGCGCCCCGGCGCCTTCGCGCACCTCCACCGGCTGCGTCACGCGGATGAAACGCTTGGGCGCTTTTTGCAGCTGCACGCCGGCGCTTTGCAGCAAGAAGACGAACGATGCCGACGAACCATCGAGGATCGGCACCTCTTCGGCGGTGATGTCGATGTAGAGGTTGTCCAGCCCCAGGCCGGCGCAGGCCGACATGATGTGCTCGACGGTGTGCACCTTGGCGCTGCCCACGCCAATGGTCGAAGCCATGCGCGTATCGACCACGGCGTCGGCACTGATCGGGATATCCACCGGCTCGGGCAAATCCACGCGCCGAAAGACGATGCCGGTATCGGGCTGGGCCGGGCGCAGCGTGAGTTCCACGCGCTGGCCGCTGTGCAGGCCCACGCCGACGGCGCGGGTCAAGGTCTTGATCGTGCGTTGCTGGAGCATAGGGGGGAAATTTTAGTCGGCCCACCTTGGGCTGGCATGGCGGCGTCGCTATCGCCGCCATGCAATAAATCAACATTAAAAAATAAAAGCCGCCGGCATGACCGGCGGCTTTTGCGTGACGAAAGTCCGAAACTCAGTCCGCCTGCTTGCGCAGGAAAGCGGGAATTTCCAGATCGTCCATGCCGCCGGACGCCAGGGCATCCACCTTGGCGGCTGCCTGGTTGCGGTTGTTGCGCCACACGCTGGGCACTTGCATCCCGGCGTAATCGCTACCGGCTGCGCCACCCGTGATGGTGCCGGTAATGCCGCTGGCGCTGCCCATGGTGGGGGCAGAACCGCCGCCCATGGGCATGGCGTAGGCAACGTTGTCGGTGCCGGTGCGCAGCGCGCCCTGCACCACCTGCATGGACTGGCGGCGCACGTTCGGGCGCTGCAAGCCGGTGGCGACGACGGTGACGCGGATCTCGTCGCCCAGGCTGTCGTCGTAGGCGGCGCCGTAGATCACGTGCGCATCGGGCGCGGCGTAGGCGTTGACGGTGCTCATCGCCTGGCCGGACTCGGCCATCTTCAGCGCGCCCCGGGCCGCCGTGACCAGCACCAGCACGCCCTTGGCGCCCGAGAGGTCAATGCCTTCGAGCAGCGGGCAGGCAATGGCCTGCTCGGCGGCGATGCGCGCGCGGTCCGGGCCGCTGGCGGTGGCCGTGCCCATCATGGCGCGGCCAGGCTCGCCCATCACCGTGCGCACGTCTTCAAAGTCCACGTTCACCAGGCCGTAGTCGTTGATGATTTCGGCAATGCCGCCGACGGCGTTTTTCAGCACGTCGTTGGCCTGGGCGAAGGCTTCTTCCTGGGTGATGTCGTTGCCCAGCACCTCGATCAGCTTTTCGTTGAGCACCACGATGAGCGAATCGACGTTGGCCTCGAGCTCGGCCAGGCCGTCGTCGGCGTTCTTCATGCGGCGGCTGCCTTCCCACTCGAAGGGCTTGGTGACCACGCCCACGGTGAGGATGCCCATTTCCTTGGCGATGCGCGCAATCACGGGTGCGGCGCCGGTGCCGGTGCCGCCGCCCATGCCAGCGGTGATGAACAGCATGTGCGCGCCCTGAATGGCCTGGCGGATATCGGCCTCGGCACTCTCGGCCGCTTCGCGCGCCTTGTCGGGCTTGCTGCCTGCACCCAGGCCGGTGCCGCCGAGCTGGATGTGGCGGTGCGCCGTGCTGCGCGCGAGCGCCTGCGCATCCGTGTTGGCGCAAACAAATTCCACGCCCTGTACCGAGCGCACGATCATGTGCTCGACAGCGTTGCCGCCGCCGCCGCCGACACCGATCACCTTGATCTGCGTACCTTGGTTGAACTCTTCGGACTCGATCATTTCGATGCTCATGTGGATGCTCCTGAACTACTCTAAAAAATACTGTTGTCTATAGGGAAAAGGATAAACGACACCAACCCGCTTTCAACCCACTTTGGGACCAAAACGGCGGCCCGGTACTCACCCCGGTGCCGCGTGCACGGCGCCTGGGACCGGCGCGAACGAACCAGATACGGTGCAGGGGCATGGTCAGAACGTCCCCACAATGAAATCTTTGAACCGGCCCAGCACGGTTTTCATGGAACCGCCCTGGGCCGCCACCTTGAAGCCGCGCAGGCGCGCCAGGCGTGCCTCTTCGAGCTGCCCCATGACGGTGGCTGCGCGCGGCTGGGCGACCATATCGGCCAGCGCGCTTGCATATTTGGGTACGCCCCGGCGCACGGGCTTCAAGAAAATGTCTTCGGCCAGCTCGACCATGCCAGGCATGACGGCGCTGCCGCCGGTGAGCACGATGCCCGAGGACAGCACCTCCTCGTAGCCCGAATCGCGGATGGCGCGGTGCACCAGGGAGAAAATTTCTTCCACGCGCGGCTCGATCACGCCGGCGAGCACCTGGCGGCTCAAGAGGCGCGGCCCCCGGTCGCCCAGGCCCGGCACCTCGACCTGCACCTCGGGGTCGGCCAGCAGCTGCTTGGCGTAGCCGTTCTCGACCTTGATGTCCTCGGCGTCCTTGGTCGGCGTGCGCAGCGCCATGGCAATGTCGCTGGTGATGAGGTCGCCCGCCGCCGGAATGACGGCCGTGTGGCGGATGGCGCCGCCGGTGAAGATGGCCACGTCCGTCGTGCCGGCGCCGATATCGACCACCGCCACGCCCAGCTCGCGCTCGTCGTCGGTGAGCACGGCGTGGCTGCTGGCGAGCGGGTTGAGCATGAGCTGCTCGACCTCCAGGCCGCAGCGGCGCACGCACTTGATGATGTTCTCGGCCGCGCTTTGCGCGCCGGTGACGATGTGCACGTTGGCCTCCAGGCGGATGCCGCTCATGCCGATGGGCTCCTTCACGTCCTGGCCGTCGATGACGAACTCCTGCGGCTCGACCAGCAGCAGGCGCTGGTCGCTGGAGATGTTCACCGCCTTGGCCGTCTCGACCACGCGCGCGACGTCGGTGGCCGTGACTTCCTTGTCCTTGATGGCCACCATGCCGCGCGAATTCTGGCCCCGGATGTGGCTGCCGGTGATGCCGGTATAGACGCGCTGAATCTTGCAGTCGGCCATCAGCTCGGCCTCCTTGAGCGCCTGCTGGATGCTCTGCACCGTGGCGTCAATGTTGACCACCACGCCGCGCTTCAAACCATTGGAAGGCGCCACGCCCAGGCCGGCGAGTTTCAACTCGCCGCTGGGCAGCACTTCGGCAACCACGGCCATGACCTTGGCGGTGCCAATGTCGAGTCCGACGACCACATCCTTGAATTCTCTTGCCATAGGTCTTGTCTGCCCTCTTGTCTTAATGTTGTCCGCTCTTGTACGCCGGCGCCTTGGCCGCAGCCGGCTTGTGCGCCGCCGTCTGGCCGAGCTTGGCCACGGCGCGCGCAGCCTGCTCGGCGGTAATGGTGGTGACGCCGCGCAGGCGCAGGGCGTAGCCGTCGCTGTGGCGCAGGTCGGCGCCTTCGAGCGCCTGCGGGCTGCGCTGGTACTGCGCCGTCACCTGCGCCAGCGTGCGCACCAGGCGGCGCACGCGCGCCAGCACCTCGGCGCGCTCGCCGCCGCCGAGTTCCAGGCGCGCACCGTTGGAGAGTTCGGCCTGCCAGCTGCCGCGCCCGGACAGCGCCAGCTCCTGCAGCTGCATATCGAGCGGCGCCAGCTGCGGCGCGAGCTGGCGGTACATGGCCAGCACTTCGTCGGCCTGGCCTTGCGGGCCCTGCAGGCGCGGCAGGTGCTCCTGCTCCTCGTCGTCGGCCTCGGCGTCAAAAATCTCGCCATCGCTGTTGAGCAGCTGCGCCTGCGACGGCGGCCCCCACAGGGCAATCGCCTCTTGCTCGTGCAGCTCGATGCGCAAGGTGCCGGGGAACTCGCGCCGCACCTGGGCGTAGCGCACCCAGGGCGCCTGCTCAAACGCTGCGCGCAGGGCATCGAGATCGACGGTAAAAAAGTTGCCCACCAGACTCGGCTGCACCAGCGGGCGCAGCGTGGCCGGGCTGTTGTGCATCAGATCGCCCTGCACCACGATGCGCTGGATGGCAAACACAGGCCGCGACAGCAGCCAGTGCACGCCCGCTGCCAGCGCCAACAGGGCGCAGCCCAGGAACAGAACCGAAGCGGTCCAGTTCATGAGCTTGACGTCCAGCGGCAGGGGCAGCGTTTGTTGCATGGCGTTTTAAGCTCCGGCCATGGCGCGGTCGGCCTGGTGCTGCCAGGCGTCGAGCGAGGCGCCGGCGAGCAGGCGCAGGCACAGGTCTTCGTAGCTGATGCCGGCTGCGCGCGCCGACATCGGCACCAGCGAATGGCCCGTCATGCCGGGCGAGGTGTTGATCTCGAGCAAAAACGGCTGGCGGTCGCGCGCGCGCACCATGATGTCGGCACGCGCCCAGCCCCTGCAGCCCAGGGTGCGGTAGGCGCGCAGGGCGATGCGCTGGATCTCGCGCTCCTCGGCCTCGGGCAGGCCGCTGGGGCAGTGGTACTGCGTGCTGTCGTTGAAGTATTTGTTCTGGTAGTCGTAGTTGCCCTGAGGCGCCTCGATGCGGATCACCGGCAGCGCCCGCGCATCCGCGCCCTGGCCCAGCACCGGGCAGGTGGTCTCGTCGCCGGCAATGAACTGCTCGCACAGCACCTCGGGGTCGTAGCGCGCGGCGAGCTGGTAGGCCTGGGCGCATTCCTCGGGCCGCGTGACCTTGGTCAGGCCGATGGTCGAGCCCTCGCGCGAGGGCTTGACGATCATGGGCGCGCCCAGCTCGGCCAGGGCCTGGGCGCACTCCTCGGCGCTGGCCACCAGGCGCCAGTCGGGGGTGGGCAGGCCCTCGAAGCGCCAGATGCGCTTGGTCATGATCTTGTCCATGGCGATGCTCGACGCCATCACGCCCGAGCCGGTGTAGGGCAGGCCCAGCAGTTCGAGCGCGCCTTGCACCGCACCGTCTTCACCGTGGCGGCCATGCAGGGCGATGAAGCAGCGCGCAAAGCCCTGGTTTTTCAATTCGCACAGCGGCTGCTGCGCGGGGTCAAAGGCATGGGCATCGACGCCGCGCGCGCGCAGCGCCTGCAGCACGCCCTGGCCGGACATCAGGGAAATTTCGCGCTCGGACGAGTCCCCGCCCAGCAGCACGGCCACCCGGCCCAGGCTGGCAGCGTCTATTTTTAGATCAAATTGGCTCATATCCCGCTCCCAGCCTGCGTGAGCAGCTCATTATTTTGTAGCAACTGCACCACCTTGCCGGGCACGGCGCCGATGGAGCCGGCGCCCATGCACAGCACCACGTCGCCGCCCTGCACGCTGGCAATGAGCGCCTGGGGCAGCTCGGCCACGTCTTCGATGAACTGCGGCTCGACGCGCCCGGCCACGCGCACGGCCCGCGCCAGGGCGCGGCCATCGGCGGCGACGATGGGGGCCTCGCCAGCGGCGTAAACCTCGGTCAGCAGCACGGCGTCGGCACGGCCGAGCACCTGCACAAAATCCTCAAAGCAGTCGCGCGTGCGGCTGTAGCGGTGCGGCTGAAAAGCCAGCACCAGGCGCCGCCCGGGAAAGGCGCCGCGCGCCGCCGCCAGGGTGGCCGCCATCTCTACCGGGTGGTGGCCGTAGTCTTCGATCAGCTCGTAGCTGCCGCCACCTTGCGCCGGCTGGCTGCCGTAGCGTTGAAAACGCCGCCCGACGCCGGTAAAACCGGCCAGGGCACGCTGCAGCGCGGCATCCGGAATATCGAGTTCGGTGGCCACGGCAATCGCGGCCAGGGCGTTGAGCACGTTGTGCTCGCCGGCGAGGTTGAGCGTCACTTCCAAATCCGGCAAGGTGATGCCGTTGCGCCGCTGCACGGTGAAGTGCATCCGCCCGGCGTCGGCCCGCAGATGGACGGCGCGCACCTGCGCATCCTCGGAAAAACCGTAGCTGGTCACGGGGCGGGCGAGATCGCCCAGGATGGCGCGCACGCCGGGGTTGTCCACGCACAGCACGGCGGCGCCGTAGAACGGCATCCGGTGCAGGAAGTCGATGAAGGCCTGCTTCAAACGGCCAAAGTCGTGGCCGTAGGTCTCCATGTGGTCGGCGTCGATGTTGGTGACGACGGCCATCACCGGCAGCAGGTTCAGGAACGAGGCGTCGGACTCGTCGGCCTCGACCACGATGTACTCGCCCTGGCCCAGGCGCGCATTCGCGCCCGCGCTGTTCAGGCGCCCGCCGATGACGAAGGTGGGGTCGAGCCCGGCCTCGGCCAGCACGCTGGTGACCAGGCTGGTGGTGGTGGTCTTGCCGTGCGTGCCGGCAATGGCGATGCCGCGCTTCAAGCGCATCAGCTCGGCGAGCATGAGCGCGCGCGGCACCACCGGAATCTTGCGCGCGCGCGCGGCCAGCACCTCGGGGTTGTCGGCCTGCACCGCCGTCGAGGTGACGACCGCGTCTGCGCCCTGCACATGGGCCGCGTCGTGGCCGATGTGGGTGGCAATGCCCAGGCCTTGCAGGCGCTGCAGCGTGCTGCTATCGGCCAGGTCGGAGCCCGAAATGCGGTAGCCCAGGTTGTGCAGCACCTCGGCGATGCCGCTCATGCCGGCGCCGCCCAGGCCGACGAAATGGATGTGGTGGATGGCGTGTTTCATCGGGCCAACTCCTCGCAGGCGGCCACCACGGCGGCCGTGGCTTCAATTTTTTGCATGGTTTTGGCTTGTTCGGCGCGCTGCAAAAGCGCGGCGCGCTCCGTATTTTGTAGCATTTGGGCCAATCCCCCGGGCGTCAAGTCGCGCTGCTGCAACAGCCAGCCGCCACCGGCCTGGACGAGGAATTGGGCGTTGTGCGTCTGGTGGTCGTCCACCGCCGCCGGAAAGGGCACGAACAGCGCGGCTGCGCCGACGGCGGCGATCTCGGTCACGGTGCTGGCGCCCGCGCGGCAGACGATGAGGTCGGCCTCGGCAAAGGCGCTGGCGGTGTCGTCGATGAAGGGCGTGAGCGTGGCCTGCACCCCGGCCTGGGCGTAGTTCTGGCGCAGCGCCTCGATCTGCGCCGCGCCGCTTTGGTGCGTCACCTCGGGGCGCTGCCCCTCGGGGATCAGCGCCAGCGCCTGCGGCACGATGTCGTTGAGCGCCTTGGCGCCCAGGCTGCCGCCGACCACCAGCAGTTTGAGCGGCCCGCTACGCCCGGCAAAGCGCGCCGCTGGCGCCGCCTGCGCGGTAAAGGCGTGGCGCAGCGGGTTGCCGACCCACTGGCCTTTTTTCAGCACGCCGGGAAAGGCAGTGAAGATGCGGTCAGCGACACCAGAGAGCACGCGGTTGGCCATACCGGCGACCGAATTTTGCTCGTGCAGCACCAGCGGCTTGCCCGCCAGGGCGGCCATCATGCCGCCGGGGAAGGTGACGTAGCCACCCAGGCCGACGACCACGTCCGGGCGCACGCGGCGCACCACGGCCAGCGCCTGCCAGAAGGCGCGCAGCAGCTTGAGGGGCAGCAGCGCCAGGGTTTTGACCCCCTTGCCGCGCACGCCGGAAAAATCAATCGTCTCGAAGGCAAAGCCCTCGGGCGGCACCAGGCGCGACTCCATGCTGACGGGCGTGCCCAGCCAATGCACGCGCCAGCCGCGTGCGCGCAGCTCCCGCGCCAGCGCCAGGCCGGGGAAGATGTGGCCGCCGGTGCCGCCGGCCATGATGAGGGCGCATGGAGGCTGGCTCATACGCGCCCCCCCCTCATGAGTAATTTGTTCTCATAGTCCACCCGCAGCACGACGGCCAGGGCCACCAGGTTCATCAAGATGGCCGAACCGCCAAAGCTCATGAGCGGCAGCGTCAGGCCCTTGGTTGGCAGCGCGCCCAGGTTCACGCCCATGTTGATGAAGGCCTGAAAGCCCAGCCACACCGCCACGCCCTGGGCCACCAGGCCGGGGAAAACACGGTCGAGCGCAATCGCCTGGCGGCCAATTTGCATGATGCGGCGCGTGAGCCAGAAGAAGAGCACGATCAGGGTGAGCACGCCCACCAGGCCGAACTCCTCACCGATGACGGCCATGAGGAAGTCGGTGTGCGCCTCGGGCAGCCAGTGCAGTTTTTCCACGCTAGCGCCCAGGCCGACGCCAAAAATCTCGCCGCGCCCGATGGCGATGAGCGAATGCGACAGCTGGTAGCCCTTGCCCAGCGCGTGGTCGGCGCTGAACGGATCGAGGTAGGCAAAAATGCGCTCGCGCCGCCAGGGGCTGGTGATGATGATCATCATGAAGGCCGCCACCAGGGCGCCGCCGATCAGAAACATCATGCGCAGGTTCACCCCGCCCAAAAACAGGATGCCCATGGCGATGACGGTGATCACCATGAAGGCGCCCATGTCCGGCTCGGCCAGCAGCAGCGCGCCCACCACGGCCACGGCGCCCATCATGGGCAGCACGGCGCGCAGAAAGCTTTCTTTTTCCGGCAGCTTGCGCTCCATGTAGTCGGCGGCGTAGATCAGGATGGCCAGCTTGGCCAGCTCCGACGGCTGGAAATTCATGATGCCCAGACTGAGCCAGCGGCGCGCGCCGTTGACCGAGCTGCCCACGTGCGGGATCAGCACGGCAATGAGCAGCACCAAGGCGCCCACGAAAAGCCAAGGGGCGATGTCGGCCCATTTCTTCATCGAAATCTGGAACACCAACAGCGCAGCGACGAAACCCATCACCAACGCCATGCAGTGGCGCAACAGAAAGTGGTAGGGCGCGATCTTGCCAAAGCGGGGGTTGTCCGGCATGGCGATGGAGGCTGAGTACACCATCACCAACCCCCAGGCCAGCAGCGCCACCACAACCCACAACAGCACCTGGTCAAAGCCCAGCACGTGCGCCGGCGTGGCCGATGTCTGGCGGTATTCCATGCCGCCAATGCGCACCGGCAGGCGGTCGGCCGCCTTTGCCGGCAGGGCGCCAAACCAGGCGGCCATGCGCGCGAGCAGGGGGCTGGGGCGCACGCTCACAGGCTGCCCCCCAGGTCTTGCCCGGCTGCGTGCGCCAGCGCCTGAACGGCCTGCACGAACACCTGGGCGCGGTGCGCGTAGTCGCGGAACATGTCCAGGCTGGCGCAGGCGGGCGAGAGCAGCACGGCATCGCCCGGCTGCGCCTGCGCCGCCGCCAGGGCCACGGCCTGCTCCAGCGTCGCGGCGTCGAGCAGCAGCGGCTCGCCCGCGTGCAGGGCGGCGCGAATGGCCGGGGCGTCGCGCCCGATCAGCACCGCCGCCCGCGCGTAGCGCACCAGGGGCGCGGCCAGGGGCGAGAAGTCCTGCCCCTTGCCATCGCCTCCCAGGATGACGACCAGGCGCCGCTCGGCGCCCAGCCCCGTGAGTGCGGCCACGGTGGCGCCCACATTCGTGCCCTTGCTGTCGTCGAAATACTCCACGCCGGCGACGCTGCCGATGGGCTCGACGCGGTGCGGCTCGCCCCGGTATTCACGCAGGCCGTAGAGCATGTCGGCCAGGCTGGCGCCAGCGGCCTGCGCCAGCGCCAGCGCCGCCAGGGCGTTGCAGGCGTTGTGGCGGCCGCGAATGCGCAGCGCGTCGGCAGGCATCAGGCGCTGCAGGTGCAACTCTTGTTCGTACACCTTGCTGCGGCGCACGGTCTCGTCGGCGGCGTGCGCACGCACCAGCCAGGTCATGCCGTTGACGCTTTCCAGGCCGTAGTCACCGGGGCGCTGCGGCAGGTCGGCGCCAAAGGTGACGTGGGCGCGCAGCTGCGGCTTTTGCAGCTTGACCTTGACCGCTGGCGGCAGCATGGCCATGACGGCAGCGTCCTCGCGATTGAGCACCATGAGCGCACCCTGGCCAAAGATGCGCGCCTTGGCCGCGCCGTAGGCGGCCATGCTGCCGTGCCAGTCGAGGTGGTCTTGCGTCAGGTTGAGCACCGCCGCCGCCGTCGGCTCAAAGCCCTGCACGCCGTCGAGCTGAAAACTCGACAGCTCCAGCACCCAGGTGCTGGGCAAATCCTGCGCCGCGATGCGCGCCGCCAGGGTGTCAAGCAGCGTCGGCCCGATGTTGCCGGCCACGGCCACGCTGCGCCCGGCCTGCGCCACCAGCTGCGCCGTGAGCGAGGTGACGGTGGTCTTGCCATTGGTGCCGGTCACGGCCAGCAGCGCCGGCGCGTAGCCATGCTGCGCGCGCAGCGCCGCCAGGGCCTCGGAATACAAGTCCAATTCGCCTTTGACGCTGATGCCACAAGCGTCAGCAGCTCCTAAAACAGGAGCAATCGTGGCCGGACTGAGCCCTGGCGAGCGGTACACCGCGCTCAGGCCCTGGCCCTGCACCAGGGCAGCATCGAAAGCGCCGGCGACGAAGCGCACCGCCGGCAGCTCGGCCTGCAGCGGCGCCAGCTGCGGCGGCGCGGCGCGGGTGTCGGCCACCGTGACGGCGGCGCCGGCACGCGCGCACCAGCGCGCCATGGCCAGGCCCGAGGCGCCCAGGCCCAGCACCAACACGCGCTGGCCCTGCAGCGGCGCGCTGGCCTGTGGCCAGTCTTGCGGCACGGGGGCCCAGGTGGGCTCGGGTGCGGCCTCGGCCTGCGCCAAAAGGGCGTTGTCCGGCACGGGCTCGGCAGCCACCTCGGGCTCGGCCTCGGCAAAAATGCGCGCGACGAAGGCGGCCGCATCCTGCGCCGCCGTCAGCGCGGCCGGCGCAGCCGTGCCAGCGGCGGGGGCGGCGTCGGCAGGGATGGGGGTGGGGGACAGGGGTTCGCTCATCGCAGTTTCAGCGTCGTCAGGCCCAGCAGGCACAGCAGCATGGTGATGATCCAGAAGCGCACCACGACCTGGGTTTCCTTCCAGCCGCTTTTTTCAAAATGGTGGTGCAGCGGCGCCATCTTCAAAAGGCGCCGGCCCTCGCCGTAGCGCCGGCGCGTGTATTTGAACCAGCTCACCTGCAGCATCACCGACAGCGCCTCGACCACGAAGACGCCGCCCATGATGGCCAGCACCACTTCCTGGCGCACGATCACGGCCACCGTGCCGAGCGCGCCGCCAAGCGCCAGCGCGCCGACGTCGCCCATGAACACCTGCGCCGGGTGCGCGTTGAACCACAAAAAGGCCAGCCCCGCCCCGCCCATGGCAGCGCAGAAAATCATCAGCTCGCCCGAGCCCGGAATGTGCGGAAACAACAGGTACTTGGCGTACACCGCGTTGCCCGTGACGTAGGCAAAAATGCCCAGTGAGCCGCCCACCAGGATCACCGGCATGATGGCCAGGCCGTCCAGGCCGTCGGTCAGGTTCACGGCGTTGCTGCTGCCGACGATCACCAGATAGGTCAGGATGACGAAGCCGAGCACGCCCAGCGGGTAGCTCACTTCTTTGAAAAACGGCAGCAGCAACCCGGCCTTGGGCGGCAAATCCAGCGAAAAACCCGACTGCACCCAGGCCCAGAACAGCTCCAGCACGCGGGCGTTGGAGTTCTCGGAGATGCTGAACACCAGGTACAGCGCCGCCACCAGGCCGATGAGCGATTGCCAAAAGTATTTTTCGCGCGAGCGCATCCCCTCGGGGTCTTTGTTGACCACCTTGCGCCAGTCGTCCACCCAGCCAATGGCGCCAAAGCCCAGGGTGACGATGAGGGTGATCCAGACGAAGCGGTTGGAGAGGTCGAACCACAGCAGGGTCGAGGTGGCCATGGCGAACAAAATCAGCACCCCACCCATGGTGGGTGTGCCGCTTTTGCTCAGGTGCGTCTCCATGGCATAGCCCCGGATGGGCTGGCCGATCTTGAGCGCGCGCAGCATGGCGATGGCGCGCGGCCCCACCACCAGGCCGATGAGCAAGGCCGTGAGCGCCGCCATCACCGCCCGGAAGGTGATGTACTGGAAGACGCGCAAAAAGCCAAAATCAGGCGACAGGCCCTGCAGCCACTGCGCCAGCATCAAGAGCATGGGGCCTCCTGCAGCGCCTGCACCACTTCTTCCATCTTCATAAAACGCGATCCTTTCACCAGCACGCTGCCCATGCCGGGCAGGGCTGCGCGCACGGCCGCGAGCAAGGCGGCCTTGTTGTCGAAATGCTGCCCGCCGGCGCCAAAGGCGGCGCTGGCGTGCACGCTCAAATCCCCCAGGGCGCACAGCCGCTCTATGCCCTGGGCGCGGGCGTAGGAGCCGGCTTCGGCGTGGAACTGCGGCCCCTGGTTGCCGACCTCACCCATGTCGCCCAGCACCAGATAGCGCGGCGCCGGCAGCGCGGCAAGCACGTCGATGGCGGCGCGCACGGAGTCGGGGTTGGCGTTGTAGCTGTCGTCCACCACCGTCAGGCTTCGATCTGCCAGCTGCAGTTGCAGCGCCCGCGAGCGCCCCTGCACCGGCGCAAATGCGGCCAGCCCCTGGGCAATGGCCGCCAGCGGCACGCCCGCCGCCAGCGCGCAGGCCGTCGCTGCCAGGGCGTTGCTGACGTTGTGCTGCCCGGCAATGTGCAAGCGGGTGGCAAAAGTGCCCGCCGGGGTGGTGATCTGCACGGCCCAGGCGTCGCCCTGCCAGTCGGCCTGCAGGCAGCGCACATCGGCGGCGGCAGTACCAAAGCTCAGGCAGCGGCGCCCCGCAGCCAGGCGGCGCCACAGCGGCGTGAAGGCATCGCCCTCGGGGAACACGGCCACGCCATCGGCGGGCAAGGCGGCGAGGACGCTGCCGTTTTCCTCGGCCACGGCCTGCACCGTGCCCATGAATTCCAGGTGCTCGCGCTGCGCGTTGTTCACCAGCGCCACCGTGGGCTGGGCCAGGGCGGCCAGGGCGGCAATCTCGCCAGGGTGGTTCATGCCCAGCTCGACCACGGCCAGGCGGTGCTCAGCCCGCAGGCGCAGCAGGGTTTGCGGCAGGCCGATGGCGTTGTTGAGGTTGCCGCGCGTGGCCAGCGCCGCATCGCCCGCGTGGGTGGTGAGGATGCTGGCGAGCATTTGCGTCACGGTGGTCTTGCCGTTGCTGCCGGTGACGGCAATCAGGGGCAGCGTGAACTGGCTGCGCCAGCCGGCGGCGAGTGCGCCGAGCGCGGCCAGGGTGTCGGGCACCTCGATGCCGGGCAGGCCGGCTGCGGCCAGGCCGCCGTGGGCCATGGCGGCAGCCGCGCCCGCAGCGCGCGCCTGGGGCAAAAAGTCATGGGCGTCAAAACGCTCGCCCCGCAGGGCGACGAACAGGTCGCCCGCCTGCAGGCTGCGCGTGTCGGTGTGGATGCGGGCCAGCGGCAAGGCCGCATCGCCCACCAGGCACGCCTGCGGAATGTGCGCCTGCACCCAGGCCAAGGCTTGTTGCAGCGTCATCATCATGCGCCGGCCCTCGCGGCAAGCGCGGCGTGGGCCTGCGCCATATCGGAGAACGGCAGGCGCTGGCCCTGCACTTCCTGGTAGTCCTCGTGGCCTTTGCCGGCCAGCAGCAGCACGTCTTGCGGCCCGGCCTGGGCGATGGCGGCGGCAATGGCCGCCGCGCGGTCGGGCTCGACCTGCAGCGCCGCGCCCGCCTGCATCCCGCGCAGGATGTCGTCGATGATGGCCTGCGGCGCTTCGCCACGTGGGTTGTCGCTGGTCACCAGCACGGCATCCGCGCCCTGCTGCGCCGCCGCGCCCATGAGCGGGCGTTTGCGCGCGTCGCGGTTGCCGCCGCAGCCAAACACGCACCACAGGCGCCCACCGCGCTCTTGCGCCAGCGGGCGCAGCGCCGCCAGCGCCTGGGCCAGGGCGTCGGGGGTGTGGGCGTAGTCCACGGCCACCAGGGGCTGGCCGGGCTGGTTGATCTGCTGCATACGCCCAGGCACGGGCGAGAGCTGCGCGCACACGGCCACGGCGGTGGCCAGCGGCACGCCCAGGCTGCGCAAGGTGGCGATCACGCCCAGCAGGTTGGAGACGTTGTACTGGCCGATGAGCCGGGTTTGCAGCAGCGCCTGCTGCGCGCCTTCGACCACCGTAAACCGCAGGCCGCCCGCGCCCAGGGCAATGTCCCGGGCCTGCAGGCGTGCCGGGTGCTGCAGGCTGACACCCCACAAATCCAGGCCGCCTTGCTGCTGTGCCAGACGGGCATGGAGGCGCGCGCCCTGCGCGTCGTCGAGGTTGACCACCGCCGTGCGCAGGCCGGGCCAGGCAAACAGCGCCTCCTTGGCCTGCCAGTAGGCATCCATGCTGCCGTGGTAGTCGAGGTGGTCCTGCGTGAAGTTGGTAAAGAGGGCGCTGCGAATCTGGCAGCCGGCCAGGCGCTGCTCGACGATGCCAATCGACGAGGCCTCGATGGCGCAGTGCCCCAGCCCCTGGTCGGCAAACTGGCGCAGCGCGCGCTGCAGGCGCACCGGGTCGGGCGTGGTCATGCCGGTGGGCGTGAGCTGCGGTGGCACACCCAGACCCAAAGTACCCACCAGGGCGCATCCAGCAAGCGCTGGCAGCTCTTGTTTTGATAGCAAATTCAGGGCCTCGGCAAGCCAGCAGGCGCTGCTGGTCTTGCCGTTGGTGCCGGTGACGGCGTGCAGCGCCAGCTGCGCGCTGGGCTGGCCGTACCACTGCGCGGCCAGCACCCCGGTGGCGGCCTTGAGGCCGTCCAGGGCGGCAATCTGCGGCCCCTGCAGGTCAAAGGCTTGCAGGCCGGCGCGCTCGACGAGCACGGCGCTGGCGCCGCGCGCCAGGGCATCGGCGACGTGCAGGCGGCCATCGGTGGCGGCGCCCGGCCAGGCGATGAAGGCGTCGCCCGGGGCCACCTGGCGGCTGTCGGTTTGCAAATGCCCGCTGGCACGGGCGCGCACAAAGGCCAGGGCCTGCTCGGCGGTCGATAACTGTTGCACGCTCACAGCGGCTCCTCTACCGGGTTGGCCACGATTTGCGGACGCACCGCCATATCCGGGGCCACGCCCATCATGCGCAGCGTTTGCTGCACGACTTCACTGAACACGGGGGCGGCAACGGCGCCGCCATAAATCACGCCGTTGCTGGGCTCATCGACCATGACGGCGACGATGATGCGCGGGTTGTCGATCGGCGCCATGCCGGTGAACCAGGCGCGGTACTTGCCGGCGGCGTAGCCTTTGCCGGCCTGCTTGCGCGCGGTACCGGACTTGCCGCCCACCGAGTAGCCCACGGTCTGCGCCTTTTGCCCGGTGCCGCCGGGGCCGGCAGCCATCTGCAGCATCTTGCGCACGGCCTCGGCGGTGCTGGGCGAGAACACCGGCACGCCCACCGCCGGCTGCTCGCTCTTGAGCATGGTGGCGGGGATGACCTTGCCGTCGTTGGCAAACACGGTGTAGGAGCGCGCCATCTGCACCAGGCTGGCCGACAGGCCGTAGCCGTAGGACATGGTGGCCTGCTCGATCGGGCGCCAGGTTTTGTAAGGCCGCAGGCGCCCACCAACGGCGCCGGGGAAGCCAATCTGCGGCTTCTGCCCAAAGCCGACGGCAGAGAACGTCTCCCACATCTCGCGCGCCGGCATTTGCATGGCGATCTTGGTGGTGCCGACGTTGCTGGATTTTTGGATGACGCCTTCGACCGTCAACGCGCCGTAGTTGTGCGTGTCCGAGATGGTCGAACCCGTGAGGGTAAAGCGCCCCGGCGCGGTATCAATAATGGTCTGCGGCTTGACGCGCCCGGTCTCCAGCGCCAGGCCGATGGTGATGGGCTTCATGGTCGAGCCGGGCTCGAAGGTATCGGTGATAGCGCGGTTACGCAGCTGTTCACCGCTCAGATTCTGGCGATGATCGGGGTCGTAACTGGGGTAGTTGGCCAGCGCCAGCAGCTCGCCGGTCTGGGCATCGAGCACCACCACACTGCCTGCCTTGGCCTTGTGCAGCTGCACCTGGTCGCGCAACTTTTGGTAAGCGAAGAACTGCACTTTGGAGTCGATGGCCAATTGCAAATCCCGGCCATCGACCGGCGGCACCTCATCACCCACACCCTCGACCACCCGCCCCATGCGGTCCTTGATGACGCGGCGCGAACCGGGCTTGCCGGCGAGCTGCTGGTCAAAGGCCAGCTCCATGCCTTCCTGGCCGTGGTCTTCGACGTTGGTGAAGCCGACCACGTGCGCCGCCGATTCGCCCTCGGGGTACTCGCGCTTGTATTCCTTGCGCAGGTAGATGCCCTTGATGCCCAGGGCCATGATCTGCTGGCCCACATCCCAGTCGAGCTGGCGCTTGAGCCACATGAAGGTCTTGTCGTCCTCGGCCATCTTCGTCACCAAGGTGGGCAGCGACATGCCCAGCAGGCGCGCCAATTCCTTGAGCTGGGCACGCACCGCCGGCTCGTCCTCCTCCACATCCTCAGGAATGGCCCAGATGCTGGCCGCTGGCACGCTCGATGCCAGGATCAGGCCGTTGCGGTCGAAAATTTTGCCCCGGTGCGCCGGCAGCTCCAGCGTGCGCACAAAGCGCACCGTGCCCTGGCGCTGGTAAAAATCGTTGCTGAACACCTGCACATAGGCTGCGCGCACGCCCAGGCCCAAAAAGCCGATGGCGATGAAGATCACCGCCCAGCGGCTGCGCGAGACGGGAGTCTTGCTGTCGAGCAGCGGGGTGGAGGTGTAGCTGACGCCGCGCCGGCTCATGGTTGCGCTCCTGCAACGCTGTCGCTCACGTAGAGCGAAATGGCGGGCGTGGCGGTGCGCATCTGCAGCTTGTCGCGGGCGATTTTTTCCACCCGCAGCGGCGTCGCCTGGGCGCGCTTTTCCACCAGCAGGCGCTGGTGCTCGGTTTCGAGCTGGCGCGACTCGGCGCGGGCGCGGTCGAGCTGGGTGTAGAGCAGACGCGAGTCGTACTGCATCCGCACCAGATACATGGCGCTGGCAATCACGGCCAGCAGCAGCACCAGGTTCAGACGGATCACCCCGCCACCTCGGTGCGTTCGGCCACGCGCATGACGGCGCTGCGCGCACGCGGGTTGGCCGCCACTTCAGCCGCCGAGGGCTTGATGCGCTCCAGGGCCTTGAGGCGCATGGGCTGGGGCGGGGCAAACGGTGCGCGCCGGTCGTACACCTCTTTGGAATGCTGAGCGATGAACTGCTTGACGATGCGGTCTTCGAGCGAGTGAAAGCTGATGACCACCAGCCGCCCACCCGGGCGCAGCACCTTCAGGGACGCGGCGAGCGCCTGCTGCAGCTCTTCGAGTTCGGCATTGATGAAAATCCGAAAAGCCTGGAAGGTGCGCGTGGCCGGGTTTTGGCCGGCCTCGCGGGTCTTGACGACGCCAGCCACGAGCTCGGCCAGCTCGGCAGTGCCTGTGATGGGGCCGCGCTCCTGGCGTCGCGCAACAATCGCCTTTGCAATGGGGCCAGCAAACCGCTCCTCGCCGTATTCACGTATCACCTCCGCAATCTGCGCCATCTCGGCCTGGGCCAGCCAATCGGCCACGCTCTGGCCGCGCGTGGTGTCCATGCGCATATCGAGCGGGCCATCGAAACGAAAACTGAAACCGCGCTCGGGCGCGTCGATCTGCGGCGAGCTGACGCCGATGTCCATCAAGATGCCGTCGGCAAAGCCCGCCGGCAGCGTGTCCAGGTGGCGAAAGCCCTCGTGGCGAATGGCAAAGCGGGCGTCGTCGATGCGCGCGGCGGCGGCAATCGCCTCAGGGTCTTTGTCAAAGGCCAGCAGGCGCGCTTCGGGCCCGAGCTGCTGCAGGATGCGGCGCGAATGCCCGCCCCGGCCAAAGGTGGCGTCAATCCACTGCCCGCCGGGCTGCGCCGGAGCGCCGCCCAGCAGGGCGTTGACGGCCTCGTCGAGCAATACCGTGACATGGTGCAAGGGCTGGTTCATCTTCGCCCTCAGAACGAAAAATCTTTAAAAACATCCGGCATCTCGGCCTGCATGGCCTGTGCCTCCTTGGCGTCGTAAGTGGCTTTGTCCCAGAGCTCGAAGTACTCGCCCATGCCCAGCAGCACCGCCTCCTTGCTCAGGCCGGCGGCCTGGCGCAGCTCGGGCGCGACGAGCAGGCGGCCCGTGCCGTCCATCTCCACGTCCATGGCGTTGCCCAGGAAGATGCGCTTCCACCAATGCGCCTGCATCGGCAGCTTGGCAATGCGCTCGCGGAACTGCTCCCAGGCCGGGCGCGGGAACACCATCAGGCAGCCGTCGGGGTGCTTGGTGAGCGTGAGCTGGCCCTGCGCCTGCTGCGCCAGGGCGTCACGATGCCGGGTCGGCACAGACAGCCGCCCCTTCGCATCCAGACTCAACGATGACGCTCCTTGAAACACAGAGATTGCTTTCCGCCTTGTTGGCCTCCCTCGCGGCCCTGTTGCGGGGCCGTGGCGGCACTTTTCACCACTTCATTGCACTTTCTTCCACTGTAGCAGGAAAACGTCATAAGGGGGATTACGCATCCCCAAGGTTTTGCAATGGAATCAAGGACTTAGGGCCACAAAAGCAGCCCCGAAGAAAAACAAAAAACCTTGCCCAGTAGACACTTAGGCAAGGCTATGGATGTGAATCCTTCAAACCCCAGGGCGGGTTTTCTCGGGGCTCAGAGGATGAAGCGCGACAGGTCTTCGTCCTGGCTCAATGTATCCAGACGTTTGTTTACATAGTCTGCATCTATGACGATCGTCTGCCCCGACAGCCCGGTGGCGCCAAAGCTGATCTCGTCGAGCAAGCGCTCCATGACGGTGGCCAGGCGGCGCGCGCCGATGTTCTCGGTGCGCTCGTTGACGTCAAAGGCGATCTGCGCCAGGCGCGTGATGCCCTCGGGCGTGAAATCAAGCTGCACGCCTTCGGTCGCCAGCAGCGCCTGGTACTGCTTGACCAGGCTGGCATGGGTTTGCGTCAGGATGGCCTCAAAGTCTTGCACCGAGAGCGAGCCCAGCTCGACACGGATCGGAAAGCGCCCCTGCAGCTCCGGGATCAGGTCACTGGGCTTGGCCAGGTGAAACGCGCCCGAGGCAATGAACAGGATGTGGTCGGTCTTGACCATGCCATATTTGGTGGACACCGTCGTGCCCTCGACCAGCGGCAGCAGGTCGCGCTGCACGCCCTGGCGCGAGACTTCGGCGCCGCCCGCCTCCTGGCGCGACGCGACTTTGTCGATCTCGTCGATGAAGACGATGCCGTTTTGCTCCATGTTGGCGAGGGCGCGGGTTTTGATCTCTTCCTCGTTCACCAGCTTGGCCGCCTCCTCGTCGGTCAGCAGCTTCAGAGCCTCGGCGATCTTGAGCTTGCGCGTGCGGCGTTTTTCCTGCCCCATCTGACTGAACATGCCGCGCAGCTGCTCGGCCATTTCCTCCATGCCCTGCGGGCCCATGATCTCGACCTGCGGGCGCGCGTCGGCAAGGTCGATTTCAATGTCCTTGTCGGCCAGCTGGCCCTCACGCAGCTTCTTGCGGAACACCTGGCGCGCGGTGCTGTCCGTGGCCGCCTCGCCGGTGCGCGCAGGCGGGATGAGGACGTCGAGGATGCGCTCCTCGGCCGCATCTTCGGCGTGGGCGCGCTTTTTCTTCATCTCCTGCTCGCGCAGCTGCTTGACCGCCACCTCGGCCAGGTCGCGGATGATGGCGTCCACGTCCTTGCCGACGTAGCCGACCTCGGTGAACTTGGTGGCTTCGACCTTGATGAAGGGCGCATCGGCCAGGCGCGCCAGGCGGCGCGCGATCTCGGTCTTGCCGACGCCGGTGGGGCCGATCATGAGGATGTTCTTGGGCGTGATCTCGGCGCGCAGGCCGGCATCGACCTGCTGGCGGCGCCAGCGGTTGCGCAGCGCAATCGCCACAGCACGCTTGGCCGCCTGCTGGCCGACGATGTGGCGGTCGAGTTCAGAGACGATTTCCGGGGGGGTCATGGAGGACATATTCAAACCAAAACAGGCTCTAGCGCTTATCAGACAAGCGCAAGCAGCTATTAAAATGATAGCAAATCAAAGTATTTCGATGGTGTGATGCATGTTGGTGTAAATGCACAGCTCACCGGCAATCTCCAGCGACTTTTTCACAATCTCGGCCGCTGGCAGCTCGGTGTTGTTCAGCAGCGCCTTGGCCGCCGAATGGGCGTAGGCGCCGCCCGAGCCGATGGCGACGATGCCCTGCTCGGGTTCGAGCACGTCGCCGTTGCCGGTGATGATGAGCGAGGCGCTGGCGTCGGCCACGGCCAGCATGGCCTCCAAGCGACGCAGCACGCGGTCGGTGCGCCAATCTTTGGTGAGTTCGATGGCGGCGCGTGTCAGGTGGCCCTGGTGTTTTTCCAGCTTGGCTTCAAAACGCTCGAACAGCGTGAAGGCATCGGCCGTGGCGCCGGCAAAACCGGCCAGCACCTTGCCATGGTAGAGCCGGCGCACTTTGCGCGCGCTGCCCTTGACGACGATGTGGCCCAGGGTGACCTGGCCGTCGCCGCCGATGGCGACTTGAACGCTGCCGTCCGCCAAGGTGCGGCGGACGCTGAGGATGGTGGTGCCGTGAAACTGTTCCATAGCCGCCGCAAATGGGGGCGACTACCGGTTTTCACAAGGGGCGACGGCGCCTAATTCTTGCGCGGCACGATCCAGGCGTGCTCGTTGATGCCGATGACGTTGAACAGCACCGCCACCAAACGATGCAGGTTGATGAACTGCACCGCCTGGCCCGCCGCCTGCTGCTCGGCCGCCCAGTTGAGCACCGAGCCAGCAGCCGGAAAATCAACGCGCACGAGTTGCTCGCAGCCGATCAACAGGGGCTGCCCCGGCTTGACCAGCGCCAACAGCGGCGCCAGCAGCGGCTCGGCGTCGCCCTCGATCACGCCCGACAGGCGCGGGCGCGGGGCTTCGGGCTCCTGCAAGAGCGCCGAGGGGGAAAACTGCGACTCTTGCAACAAGCTCTCGGGCGCCGGCGCTGCCCCCGCCTGGCCCGATACCTGGCCGTCGTCGCCGGCGTAGCTGCAGCGCGGCACGACCCAGGAAGGCGGCGAGACTTCGTAGGTGACGCAGTAATCGAGCGCCACCATTTCAAACTCGTCGAGCGCCCCCATCAGGCGCAGCGCCGCCATGCGCAAATGCCACCAATCGGTGTGCTGCGCGCGCTCGCCCGAGACGGTTTTGCTCTGCAGCAGACTGGCCAGCGCCTCCACACCGTTGAACTGCAGCTGCACGTCCTGGTCAGCCCACTGGCCCATGAGCTTGGTCAGCGCCGGCAGGGCGGCTTCGTCGATGGTCATGAGCCGCGCCCAGTTGAGCGTCCACGGCGCTGCGGCGCGGGCGAGCGTGGCCTGCAAGGCGGCAATCGACTGCAAGGTCAAGGCCCCCGGCGCGCTCCAGCTAAAACTGCGCGCCGGCACGGCAGGGACCGCATCGGTGCTGGCCGGCGCAGCCGCTGCGCCCAACTGCTCGGGCAGCGAAAACCACAGCGGCGCCGAACGGCTAAAACGCGCCGCAAAATCAAGCGACAGGGCCTCGAAAGGCTCGCGCAGGCCGGTGGCGCGGTACAGGTCGAACAGCGTCATCCAGATATCGAATTGCTGCTGCGGATCGTCCTGCTGGTGCTGGGCCAGCACCTCTTTGAGCCCCGCCTCGGCGCCCTCGTGGTCGCCGCTGGCAAAGCGAATGGCTGCCTCTTCCAGATCGGGCTCGTGCACAAACACCTCCGGTTCAGCGGGGGGGGGCGGCGCCACAGTGGCCACCGGGGACGGCGCCGGGGATGGCACCAGGGGGGGGGCCGCCGGTGCCGATGACCGGCCAGGCGCTGCCTGGGCCGCTTCTTCGGTAAACAGCGGCTGCACCGTCGCCGGCATGGCGGCGATGGTGGACAGCGGCGCTGTCGATAAAAACGGGGCGGTGATCGGCTCAGAAGGCAACGACATTGGCGCCGTGCTGCCCATGCCGGTGGTGGGCTTGTTTTTCCACCACTGCTGTGACATCTG
Source organism: Acidovorax sp. HDW3 (assembly GCF_011303755.1). NCBI lineage: Bacteria > Pseudomonadati > Pseudomonadota > Betaproteobacteria > Burkholderiales > Comamonadaceae > Acidovorax > Acidovorax sp. HDW3. Next base: position 2,488,627 of record NZ_CP049885.1, read on the forward strand.
CGCCTCGATCTCGTCGATCTTTTTGAGCGTGACGGCGCGCTCGCCGGGCGAGGTCATGCTGCTTTGGAAGAACGAGGGGCGCGCCATCGGGTCTTCGGTGCGCTGGCTGGCAACGCTGCCGCGCTGGCGCAGCTTGCGCAGCTGGTCGAACTCGCGCTTGCGCACGAAATCGTTGCGGCGCTTGCGCTCGATCATTTCCTTGAGCATTTGCTTGCTGTACTGGCTCTCGCGCTCGGCTTCGATGTTGTCGAGCTCGGTCCAGTTGACGGTCGGGTTGCGTACAAAGCGCACCATCTTCGACAGCAAACCACCGGCGTTGGGTTCTTCCTGGCTCATAGTTCAGCAGCTCCCCTTGCGGCCACGCACGGTGGCCGCATGGCGCGATCTCAGTCCCCAAACATTTTTTGCTTCAGCTCGCGCCGCTGCTGCGCTTCGAGCGAGAGCGTGGCCGTGGGTCGCGCGAGCAGGCGGCCCACGCCAATGGGCTCGCCGGTTTCGTCGCAGTAGCCGTAGTCGCCAGCGTCGATGCGGGCGATGGATTGCTCGATTTTCTTGAGCAGCTTGCGCTCGCGGTCGCGCGTGCGCAGCTCCAGGGCGTGTTCTTCTTCAATGGTGGCGCGGTCGGCCGGGTCGGGCACCACCACGGTGTCTTCGCGCAGGTGCTCGGTGGTTTCACCGGCGTTGTTGTGCATGTCCTGTTTGAGCTGCACGAGTTTGTGGCGGAAGAACGCCATCTGCTTCTCGTTCATGTACTCGTCATCGGGCATGGCGAGGACTTCTTCATCCGTCAGTTCCTCCGCGCTTTTGGTCTTCCACTGGTTGGCCAGCTTGGGATCGCGCTTGGCGGGGACGGGCTTGGCTTGCAAGGTCGTAGGCATGGTATTTATAGGTCGCTGGCGGCGAGGGCTAAGCGCCTCGCCAGTGCCAAGCATGGTACGGTCAATCGGGCCAAACGGGAAGATGCCCGGGCAGAAGCGCGCAGGGGCTCGGGGCCAGGGAGGGCCAGCCTGCGCGGCGGCGCGATTGTAGCCAGCCCTGGGGGCGCTGGGCCCCAGGGCTGCGGTCAATGCACCATAAATGCCTGCTGGTTTACACCAAGCACTGCAGCAAACCCTGCTCCAGGATGTCGCGCGGCAGGTCGATGCCGATGAACACCATCTTGCTCAGGCGCTCTTCATCGGCGCCCCACTGCGGCCCCAGGTCGCTGCCCATGAGCTGGTGCACGCCCTGGAAGATCACCTTGCGCTCGGTGCCCTTCATGTGCAGCACGCCCTTGTAGCGCAACATGCGCGGGCCATAGACGTTGACGATGGCGCCCAGAAAATCTTCGAGCTTGGCCGGGTCGAACGGCTGGCGGGCGCGAAAGACAAAGCTCTTGACGTCGTCGTCATGATGGTGGTGGTGCAGGTGCTGGCAATGCGGGCCGTGTTCATACCCGTGTTCATGGCCATGGTCAGTGCCTTCGCCACCCTGCAAAAAGTCCGGATCAATGTCGAGCCGGGCATTGAGATTGAAGCCGCGCAAGTCCAGCACCCGCGCCAGCGGCACCTGGCCGAAGTGCACCGCCTCGATGGGCGCGCGCGGGTTCATGTGCTTCAAGCGGTGCGTGAGTGCCTGCACCTCCTCGGCGCTCACCAGGTCGGTCTTGGAGAGAAAAATCTGGTCGGCAAAGCCCACCTGGCGGCGCGCCTCCTGGCGCTCGTCGAGCTGCTGGTTGGCGTGCTTGGCGTCCACCACGGTGATGATGGAATCGACCAGATACGTCTCGGCAATCTCGTCGTCCATGAAAAACGTTTGCACCACCGGGCCGGGGTCGGCCAGGCCGGTGGTTTCGATCACCACGCGATCAAAATTGAGCAGGCCCTTGCGCCGCTTGGCTGCGAGCAGCTGCAGCGTCTCGCGCAGGTCTTCGCGGATGGTGCAGCAGATGCAGCCGTTGCTCATCTGCACGATCTGCTCCTGGCTGTCGGTCACCAGAATGTCGTTGTCGATATTTTCGGCGCCGAACTCGTTTTCGATCACCGCAATTTTTTGCCCGTGGGCCTCGGTCAGCACACGCTTGAGCAGCGTCGTCTTGCCCGCGCCAAGAAAGCCTGTGAGGATGGTTGCTGGGATTTGCGCCATGGGAGTCAATCTTCACCAAAAACAGACGCTGGCAAAGCGGCTGCAAAGCCCGCCGTGCCAGCGCCAGAAGCTATCATTTTTAGAGCGAATTTATTTACGCCAGTAGTTGTTTGCAGCCGCCACGGTCTGGAAGTTGATGGCGATGACCTGCGACGCCGCCGTGAGCGCAGCGTGGTCGTTGGCGTACTCCGGGCGCAACTTGTGCAGCACCTCGGTATCGGGCTGGGTGTACTTCACGCCCCGGCGGCTGAGCGTGATCGCCAGCTCGTAGCCCTGCTGCGGGGTATCGGTGATCAAAGACATGAGCCAGGTATCGGCCATGGGTTTCTCCTTGAGGTGGGGGAACAACGTGGGAGCAGCGATTGTGCACACCCTGGCATAAACTGCCACGACCACCTCCCTATAGCCGCACCATGTCTGCAGCTACCCCATCCGTGCCCCTGCTCCACTGCCTCCCCCGCCGCCGCCTACTGGCCCACTGCCTGGCCCTGCCCAGCACCTGGGCCGGCGCCGCCATGGCAGCGGACAGCGCCGCCAGCCCCCTGCCCCTGCTCGCCCGCGTGGCGCAAACCCACGCCAGCGAGCTGATAGAAGCCACCGACCGCGCCCTCGCCGACCTGGCCGAGGCCCTGCGCCAGGCGCCCCACGCCCTGGGCCAACACCAGGCGCAGCAGGCCCAGGCGCTGCAGCGCCTGCCGTTCTTGCACGGCCTGGCGCTGCTGGACATGCAGGGCCTGGTGCTGGCCTCGACCCGCACCGCCGAACAAGGCCGGCGCGCCGACCTGCAGCAACTCCTGCCCAGCCTGGTGCAAGAAGGCCCGCTGGCCATCGGCCCCTGGCAACCCGGGCGCCTGACGGAGCCGCCCGCACCGCCCGACGAGGGCTACGTCCCCCTGCTGCGCCGCGTGCAATGGGGGCCGCAAAGCAGCGCCCTGCTGCTGGCGCAGCTGCGCCCCTCGGCGCTGGCGCACTACCAACAACAGCTGCTCGAAGGCAGCGCCGCCGGCACCACCGTGCAGCTGGCCCTGAGCGACGGCAGCCTGCTGCTGCAAACCCCCGCCGCCACGCCGCCACCAGGCCCGAGCCTGCGCGCCAACCCGGTGTTTGCCGACGGCGCCATGGCCGTCGCCGAAGGCCGCTACGGCCCCCTGGACAGCCCCCAGGGCCCGCTGCTGGGCGCCTGGAGCCGCGCCGCGCACTGGCCGCTGATCGCCGTCGCCACACAACCCGCGCCGCCCATTGCCGCACCTGCCCGCCCACCCGCTGCCGCGCCCACGCCCTCGCCCTGGTGGTGGCTGCTCGGCGGCATCGGCCTGCTGGGCGGCGCCGGGGCCTGGCTGTGGCGGCGCCAACGGCAGGCGCAGCAACGCACCCAACAACACCAGCAGCTGCGCCAGCAAGCGCAGCAAGAAGCGCTGCGCGAAGTGCACGAGCAAATGGCGCTGGCCGAGCTGCAATCGCTCTCGGGCCAGCTCGCAGCGCAGCCGCCCACGCCCGCCAGCGCCCACCCCCACGCCATCTTCACCCCGGCCCAGGATGCGGAGCAAGACCGCCAGGAGCAAGACGCCCTGGCCGAGCTGCAGGCGCTCTCGGGTCAGCTCGTCGCACCCCGCAGCGCAGAGCCCGCCACTGCCCCAGCCACCGCCACCCCGCCACCGCTGGCACACGACCCGCTCGAGACCTGCGACATGCGCGAGCTGATCGAGAACATGGCAACCGAACTGAGCCCGCTGCTCGAAGACAAGCAGCTTCCGCTCAAGCTGCAGCTCGGGCGCGCGCCGCTGCCCGCGCGCGTCGATCCCGAACAGCTGGCGGAGGTGCTGCGCCACGTGCTGGGCAACGCCATCCGCCACTCGCCCGAGGGCCGCACCATCCACATCCTGGCCGAGCCGACGCCCGACGCGCGCCACCTGCACCTGTGCGTGCACGACCAGGGCCCGGGCTTTGCCCCCACGGCACTGCCGCTGCTGCCCGGGCCGCGCCTGGCGGGGCAGCTGAGCCTGGCCGCCTGCCGCAGCATCGTGCAAGAGCACGGTGGCCAGCTCGACGCCGCCAACGACCCCAACGGCGGCGCCAGCGTGCACATCCGCCTGCCGCTGCAGGCGGCCCTTCAGTCCTGATTCTTCTTGCGCGCGCGCGGGTGCGCCTGGTCGTAAGCCTGCGCCAGGTGCTGAAAATCGAGCCGCGTATACACCTGCGTCGTCGTGATGCTGGCGTGGCCCAGCAGCTCCTGCACGGCGCGCAAGTCGCCGCTGGACTGCAGCAGGTGGCTGGCAAACGAGTGGCGCAGCATGTGCGGGTGCACCGGCTTGGACAGCCCCGCCAGCTGGCTGCGCGCGCGCACCCGCGCCCAGACCGAGGCCGCCGACAGGCGCGCGCCGCGCCGGCCGACGAACAGCGCCGGCTCGGCCCAGCCCGGCGCAAACGGCGCGCTGCGCTGCGCCAGCCAGGCCGCCAGCGCCACCAGCGCAGCGCGCCCCACGGGTACGCTGCGGCGCTTGGCGCCCTTGCCCAGCACGTGGGCCAGGCCGCTGTCGGCGTCGATCCAGCCGCGCCCCTGGGCCTGGGCCTCGGCGCTGGCCTGGCAATCGAGGCTGACGAGCTCGCCCACGCGCAAACCGGCGCCGTAGAGCAGGGCAACCAGGGCGCCGTCGCGCGCCTCCTCCCAGGGGTCGGCGCGGGCGCTGGGCGCAAAGTCGGCCAGCGCCACGGCCTCATCGACCGCCAGCGCCTTGGGCAGCGGCTTGGGCGCGCGCGGCGCGCGCAGACCCAGGGCCGGGTTGTGCTCGGCCAGGCCCTGGCGCACGGCCCAGGCATAAAACCCGCGCCAGCCCGACAAAATCAAACCCACGCCACGCGCGCTGCGGCCGCTGGCGTGCATCTGCGCCAGGCAGCGACGCAGCTGCGCCGGCGTCAGCGCCAGCAGCGCCACGCCGGGCGCGGCCTGCGCCGCCAGCGCCTGCAGGCGCAGCAAATCCTGGCGGTACAGCTGCTGGGTGCGCAGTGCCAGGCGTTTTTCCACGCGCACGTGGGTCAGGTACTGCTCGGCCAGCTCAGGCAGGGCGGCGGCGCTCATCAAAAGATAGCTGCTAGCGCTTGTTCTGCCTTGGTTTGCAAGCCAAATAGACTGCAAACCAAGCACCAGCAAGCGCTACCAGCTCCTGTTTTGCTAGCGCAGACGCGCCAGGGCGGCGCTGCCGAGCTCGGCCATGCGCGCCAGGAAGTCGGTGCCCATGGTGGCGTCAAAGCGCTGCGCGTCGGGCGAGCCCAGCACCAGCAGGCCAAAGGCGGGCGTGGTGCTGTCGATGCCGCCTTCGCGCAGCGGCAGCAGCGCCAGCGACTGCACGCTGCTCGCGTCGGCCAGCCAGGCGGTGGCTTCAAAGCCGAGGTTGGGGCCGCAAAACGGCATGGTCAGCGAGGTGGCGAAGGCGCGCGTATCTTCGCTTGCGCCCTGGGCAAAGGCGGCGCCCTGGTATTGCGGCGCCACGTCCCACACGCGCAGCGCGGCCTGCGGCACGTCGAAGGCGTTTTCTATGCCCTGCGCCAGCACCTGCGGCAGGTCTGCCGGGGCGATGCAGCGCGCCAGGGTGCAGGCCCAGGCGTGGATTTTTTGCGCGATGGCGGTGTTCTCGTTGCTGTGGCGCACCATGTCCATGACGCGCTGCTCCAGGCCCTTGATTTTTTCGCGCAGCAGCTCGGCCTGGCGCTCGTGCAGGCTGACGGCGCGCTGCCCGTGCGGGCTGGCGATGGTGATGCTGGCGAGCACCTCGGCGTGGCGCTGGAAGAACGCCGGCGTGTTGCACAGGTAGGCGGCAATGTCGTTTTCCGACAGCGGCGGCAAAGAAGATGTGTCCATGGTCGTCATAACAGGTCTGGCAATTCAATCTGGCCCTCGAACACCGTGGTGGCGGGGCCGGTGAGGAAAACAGCGTCGCTGGCGCCACCGGCCCAGGCGATGGTCAGCAGGCCGCCGCGCGTGTGCACATCGACCTCGGCGTCGAGCAGGCCCAGGCGGATACCGGCCACCACCGCCGCGCAGGCGCCGGTGCCGCAGGCCATGGTTTCGCCGGCGCCGCGCTCGTACACGCGCAGGCGGATCTGGCGGCGGCTTTGCACCTGCATGAAGCCGACGTTGACGCGCGCGGGAAAGCGCGGGTGCGACTCGATCAGCGGCCCCCACGCGGCCACCGGGGCGCTGTCGGTGTCGTCCACCAGCAGCACCGCGTGCGGGTTGCCCATGGACACCACCGCTATCGAAACAGTAGCTGCTGACGCAAGCCCACCCAGCGTCAGCGGCCATATCTGCCCCTCGCCCTGGGTCTGGGGCACGAGCCCGTCGGTGGCAAACGGCAGCTGCGCCGGCAGCAGGCGCGGGCAGCCCATATCGACGGTGACGCGGCCATCGGCGTTCAGGCGCGGGGCGATGACGCCGGCGCGCGTCTGCACGCGGATGCGGTCCTTGTCGGTCAGGCCCTTGTCGCGCACGTAGCGGGCAAAGCAGCGCGCGCCGTTGCCGCACTGCTCGACCTCGCCGCCGTCGGCGTTGTGGATCACGTATTCAAAATCGAGGCCCGGCGCCGGCGCCGCGCGCACGCTCAAAATCTGGTCGGCACCGATGCCGAAATGCCGGTCGGCCAGCCAGCGGTACTGCGCCGCCGACAGGCCCAGGCGGCCCCGGGTTTCGTCGAGCACGATGAAGTCGTTGCCCGCGCCCTGCATTTTGGTAAAGCGGATTTGCATGATGGGCGCACATTATCCGCATCTGCCAGCGCGGCGACGCACACGTTCCGGGGGGATTTGGTTTATCGTCCCCAACCCAACCGCTTTGCACCCCTGCCCGCCCCATGAAACTCTGGCACCACCTGCACCAACCCCAATGGGGCGCGCTGCTGCTGCGCGTCACCCTGGCCCTGCTGCTGCTGCTGCACGGCATTGCCAAGCTGCGCTACGGCATCGGCTGGATCGAAGGCCAGGTGGTGCGCCACGGCCTGCCCGGCGCCCTGGCCTACGCCGTGTACCTGGGCGAAGTCGTGGCGCCGCTGTTGCTGCTGGTGGGCTACTGGGTGGTGCCGGCGGCGCTGCTGGTCGTCGTCAACATGGTCGTGGCCCTGATTTTGGTGCACCCCGGCGACTGGCTGCAGTTGAGCAAAACCGGCGGCTGGGCGCTGGAGCTGCAGGCGTTCTACCTGGTGGGCGCGCTCACCATCGCCCTCACGGCCAAACCGGGCAAATGACCATGCCGCGCCCCCACCAACAACTGCACCCGGCGCAGCCGCCGGCCACACCGTTGGCAGCCGCCACCGTGCTGCTGCTGCGCGACGACGCCCAGGGCCGGCTGCAGGTGCTGATGACGCGCCGCGCCGCCGGCGCCAGCTTTGCGCCCAGCGCCTACGTCTTCCCCGGCGGCGGCATCGAGGCCCAGGACAGCACCGCCCACGCCCACGCCCAGGCGCAGGCGCGCCCCGGGCAGGCCGGCACCGCGCTGACCGAGGCCCTGGCCGCCATCCGCGAGAGCTTTGAAGAGCTCGGCCTGCTGCTGGCGCGCCACGCCGATGGCCGCTGGGCCAGCGCCGCCGACATCGCACGGCTCGATCGCCACGCCCACCTGGCCACGCAATGCCAGGCGCACGGCCTGCGCCTGGCGGCCGACGCCCTGTGGCCGCTGGCGCACTGGACGGCCGACCGCAGCCTGCCCAAGCGCTTTGCCGTGCCCTTCTTCGTCGCCGCCATGCCCCCCGGGCAGACGGCGCAGGCCGACGAAACCGAGCAGTTCGAGCCCTGCTGGGTGCGCCCGCAAGAGGCGCTGGCGCAGCACGCCGAAGGCCGCTTCGCCATGATCTACCCCACGGTGCGCACGCTCGAACGCCTTGCCGCCTACGCCGACAGCGCCGCCGTGCTCGCCGCCGTCGCCGCCGGCCCGCTGTGGGCCAGCTGCCCGCGCAGCGGCCTGAAAAACGGCCAGGAAACGCGCTTCATGGAGCACGAGCCGGCCTATGGCGAACTCGCCCTGGTCTGCCCCGACGGCCAGGTCGCGCACGCGCTCGACTGGCAAAGCGAACGCCCCATGCCGCTGCTGCGCAACCTGCTGCGCCTGACGGCGCCCAACCCCGGCCTGATGACCGGCCCCGGCACCAACAGCTACCTGGTGGGCGAGCGGGCCACCGGCTTCATCGCCATCGACCCCGGCCCGGCCGACGCCGGCCACGTGCAGCGCCTGTGGCAGGCCGCTGGCGGCGACATCCGCGCCATCGTCTGCACCCACTCGCACCAGGACCACGCCCCCGGCGCGGCGCCGCTGCAACAGCTGTGCGTGCAGGCCGGGCGCACCGCACCGCCCATCCTGGGCCTGCCATCGCAACCTACGGCACGCGCCAACAGCCAGTTTCAGCCCGACCGTGTGCTACAAAATAATGAGCTACTCACGCTGACTGGACAAGGGCCAGATGGCAAAATCACCCACACCCTGGAAGTGATCCACACCCCCGGCCACGCCGCCAACCACCTGTGCCTGCTGCTGCGCGAGGACGCGCTGCTGTTCTCGGGCGACCACATCCTCAGCGGCAGCACCACCGTCATCGACCCGCCCGACGGCAACATGACCGCCTACCTCGACTCGCTCGCGCGCCTGGATGCGCTGTGTGCCGCGCACGGCGTGGAATTCATCGTGCCGGCCCACGGCCACGTGCTGCACCAGGCGCGCAGCACCATCGCCCACCTGCGCGCACACCGCCTGGCACGCGAAGCCAAGGTGCGCGCCGCACTCGAACAATGCCCCGGCGGCAGCCTGCAAGACTGGCTCGCCCTGGCCTACGCCGACACCCCGCGCGCCCTCTGGCCGGTGGCCGAACGCTCGCTGCGCGCCCACATCGAACGCCTGCAATCCCTGCCCACACCATGACCGACGACACCACCCGCCTGGCCAAGCGCCTGGCGCAAGAACTCCCCTGCTCGCGCCGCGAGGCCGAGCAGTACATCGAAGGCGGCTGGGTCAGCGTGGACGGCCAGGTGGTCGAGCTGCCCGGCGCCCGCGTCGCGCCGCAGCAGCGCGTGGCACTGGCGCCAGACGCCAGCCTGCTGGAGCTGACCCCCGTCACCCTGCTGCTGCACAAGCCCCCGGGCTATGAAGCCGGCTTGGGGCTGGACGCCGGCCACGCCGCGCACAGCAGCCGCAGCCAGGGCGCGCCCGCAGCCCTGACGCTGCTGAGCGCGGCATCCCACCTGCCCGAGGACGCGTCCGGCACCAAGGTGCTGCTGCGCCACTTCAAGCAGCTCGAATGCTTCACGCCCCTGCCCACACCCGCCAGCGGCCTGGTGGTCTACACGCAAGACCGCCGCATCGCACGCAAGCTGCAGGAAGACATCGAGACGCTGGAGCAGGAATGCATCGTGGAAGTGGCCGGCCAGATCGCCGAGGGCGGCCTGCAAAAACTCTGCCACGGCCTCTCGTTCAACGGCAGGCCGCTGCCCCCCATCAAGGTGAGCTGGCAGAACGAAACGCGCCTGCGCTTCGCGCTCAAGGGCATCCGCCCCGGCCAGATCCCGGCCATGTGCGAGGCCGTGGGCCTGCGCGTGCTGGCCATCAAACGCATCCGCATCGGCCGCGTGCCGCTGGCCAAGGTGCCCGAGGGGCAGTGGCGGTATTTGCAGGGGTGGGAGCGGTTTTGACCCTGGCCAGCCTCGCATCCAATTGACGCATTAAGATGCCCGTTCTGATGAAAGGCCACCATGCGCACCATCGTCACCATCGACGACCAGCTCTACCAGCGCGCGCTGGAGCTGGCCGGCCCTGAGCTGGACAAGGCCGACCTGTTTCGCACTGCCGTTGAAACCTTTGTGCGCGTGCAGGCCGGGCAACGCCTGGCCGAGCAGGCCCAGCGCCTGGGCGTGGGCTACCAGCCCGCCCTGCCTGCGCCGCACTGACCCGTTTTTTGCCCCATGCTCGATACCGCTACCGCAAACGTTATCCAGACAGCTTGCCGCCCAGCCACTGCTGCAACCCATGCGCGGGCATGGGACGGGCAAAGAGGTAGCCCTGCCCCTCGGCGCAGCCTTGCTGGCGCAGCATCTGCCAGTGTTCGGTTGTTTCCACCCCTTCGGCAATCACGCGCAGGCCCATGCTGTGCGCCAGGGCAATCACGGCCTGGCAGATGGCGCGGTCGTTGGCGTCGTTCAGGATGTCGCGCACAAAGGACTGGTCGATCTTGAGCTGCGACAGCGGCAGGCGCTTGAGGTAGGCCAGCGACGAATAGCCCGTACCAAAATCGTCCAGCGCAAACCGTACCCCCAGCTCGCGCAGGCTGTGCATACGGGCAATGCATTCGTCCATGTCCTGCAGCAGCAGGCTCTCGGTCAGCTCCAGCTTCAGCTGTGCCGGGTGGGCGCCCGTGGCGGCAATGGTCTGCGCCAGCACCGGCACAAAATCGGGCGCGCGAAACTGGCGTGCGCTCACGTTGATCGCCACTTCCAAGCCACTGGTCAGGCCGTCGCGCTGCCACAGCGCCTGCTGGCGGCACGCCTGCTCCAGCACCCAGCGGCCAATGGCCAGAATCTGCCCCGTTTCCTCAGCAATCGGTATGAACACTGCGGGCGAGACGCTGCCCAGCTCCGGACTTTCCCAGCGCAGCAAGGCTTCCACGCCCATGCACCGTCCCTGCGCATTCACCTGCGGCTGGTAGTGCAAGCAAAATTCACCGTTTTCCAGTGCCCGGTACAGGGCTTTTTCCATGGCTGCGCGGGCGTTGATGGCTACCTGCATCCGGGGGTCAAAAAACCGCAGAGTGTTGCGCCCTGCAGCCTTGGCCTCGTACATGGCCAGGTCGGCCTGTTTGAGCAGTTCGTCAATTTGGGTGCGGCCGCCATGGAACAGCGCCACCCCCAAACTGGGCGTGCTGCGCACCGCGTGCGGCCCCAACTGGTAGGGCGCCGAGAGGGCTTGCACGATTTTGCGGCCCACGCCCTCGGCCTCCGCTGCCGCCTGGGTGGGCTGCTCATGCAAATCCGTCAGCAAGACGATGAATTCGTCGCCCCCCAGGCGGGCCACGGTATCGACCTGGCGCACGCACTCGCGCAGGCGCTGCGCCACCTGCACCAGCAGCAGGTCGCCCGTGTCGTGGCCCAGGGTGTCGTTGAGGGTTTTGAAATTGTCCAGGTCAATGAATACCACCGCCCCATGCGCGCTGCTGCGAGTGCAGCTGGCGCTGGCGTGCTCGATGCGGTCGAGCAGCAGGCGGCGGTTGGGCAGGCCCGTGAGCGGGTCGTAAAACGCCAGGTTGCGGATTTCCTCCTGCGCCTGGCGGCGTACGGTGATGTCCATGATGACGCCCAGCAGCCCCCGGTCTTGCCCCTGGCTGTCGTGAAAACGCTTGCCGCTGAGATTGCCCCAAAACGTGCTGCCATCGCTGCGCCAGTACAGGCGATCGAGATCGACCTGATCGATGTCACTCTCCAGCAGCGCCAGCATTTTTTGGTGCGACACGTCGTGCTCATCCGGGTGCACCAGCGAAACGTAGGGGCTGCCCACAATTTGCGCACAGGGCCGCTGGAACATGCGGGCCATGGATTCATTGGCGCGGGTGATGGTGCCCTGGCGATCGACCAGGAAGATGGCGACGTTGGAAGTGTCGAAAATTTGCTGCAAGAGCGACTCGCTCTCTTGCACGCGCAAGGCATCGTGCTTGCGCTGGGTGATGTCCTCGATAAAGCCGTGGTAGGTGGTGATGCCATCGGCTGCTGTCAAAGGTATGGAACTGGCATGAAACCAGCGCGCTTCGCCATCGGGCAGGATAAAGCGAATCTCCTCTGAAAACGCTGCCCGCGCCTGCGACGCTTGGCGATCGGCTTCCAAAAAACGCGGCAAATCCTCCGGGTGGATACGCGAAAACAAGTTCATGGGGTCGGCCATGGCGTCGGCGGCGCAAACACCTATGAGGCGCTCGACCCCTTCGCTCATATAGAGCAGGTGGGGGCGCTGCCCCTCTTCGAGCCGGTAGTGGTACACCACCACGGGCAGGTGGTTCATGAACTCCTTGAGCTGCTGCAGCTCCTGGTGCAGGCGCTCGTCTGCTGGTGCCTGGGTATTGCGGGGCATAGTGGTATTGCAAAGTCCTGCGGATGGGCTTGACGTAGCGGCCTGAACACTGGGCACTGGGCAAAAAAGAATGGAGCGCATGGTACTGCCTTTGTCACAGTGTGTGACACAAAGCTCCAACACAGGCACATCACCTTCCTTCGTGTGCATGGAACGGTGTTTCTTTATCCGGCTGCTTTTCGCCCCCGACTCGGCGCCACGCCATGCCAGCGCTTGTAAGCTTGCGACAAGGGTGCTATTGGCAAACCCGGATCCGGCGGCCACATCGGCAAAACTCAGGCGTCCCTCGGCCAGCAGCGCCTGGGCACGCGCCTGCTGCGCGGCCTGGAATCGATGACGGCAGCGATCGACGACTTTGATCGAAAAAGTGTGAAGCCCACCGATAAGCCGGATTCTGTGCACGCGGTTGCCCGCGCGTGACCGCCATTACTCTGGGCCGGGGGTCGCCCCACCGGCTCGATGCCACCTACCCGCACACGACCCGGGGGCCCCGGGGAGAACACCGCAGCGAACTGCGCCGCTCAGCGTGTGCCTACTTGGTGTTGCTGCGCGTAGAGATTGCCCGTTTCACCCGAAGCGGGCGCCGCCCGCTTCGGGTGGCTATGGTCTTTGCGGCTTACGCCGCAAACCGTCTGGCTTGCGCCAGCCTGGCCCGCTTGCGCGGGCGACCGATAGAACACCGTCGGTGGCTTGCTACCCGTCTCGACTCGTCTCTGTTGCTCTGATCCTCACCTCACGGTGGACAGCCGTTAGCTGCTACGCTGCCCTTTGCAGTCCGGACGTTCCTCCAGTGCGGCCTTTCGGCACTTGCACCAGCGGCGGTCTGGTGGGCTTCACGGGGGCGATTATCCTTGATGACGGCGCTGCCATCCGTCAATCCACCGCAAAACACCATGCACGACATCATTTGCCCGCACTGCCACAAGGCGTTCAAGATCGACGAGGCCGGTTACGCCGACATCCTCAAGCAGGTGCGTGACAAAGACTTTCAGCACCAGCTGCACGAGCGCCTGGAGCTGGCCGAGCGCGACAAGAAAAGCGCCGTGCAGCTGGCCGAGGCGCGGGTGACCAGCGCGCTGCAGCAGGCCGCCGCCAGCAAGGATGCCGAGATCAGCGCGCTCCAGGCCCGGCTCGATGCCAGCCAGACCGAGCGCGACGCGGCCGTGGCTGCCGCCCTGCGCGCCATCGAAAAAGAGCGCGACGGCCTGGCGCACGAACTGGCGCAGGCGCGTATCGACAAGCAAAGCGCGCTGCAGCTGGCCGACGCCACCCGGCTGGCCGAGCTGCAAAAAAACCGCGCCGCCCAGGAGGCGCAAATCCAACAGCTCAAGAGCCAGCTCGACGCCAGCCGCATGGCCCAGCAGCTGGCGGTGACCGAGGCCGTGGGCGCCGTGGCGCGCGAGCGCGACGAGCTGGGCAGCAGCCTCAAGCAGCTGGCGCTGGAAAAGCAACTGGCAGAAAAATCTTTGGTGGACAAGTACGAAACCCAGCTGCGCGACCGCGAGGACACCATCGAGCGCCTGCGCGACCTCAAATCGCGCCTATCGACCAAGATGCTGGGCGAGACGCTGGAGCAGCACTGCGAGGTCGAGTTCAACCGCATTCGCGCCATCGCCTTCCCGCGCGCCTACTTTGAAAAAGACAACGACGCCAAGAGCGGCAGCAAGGGCGATTTCATCTTCCGCGACGTGGACGAGGCCGGCACGGAAATCGTCTCCATCATGTTCGAGATGAAGAACGAGGCCGACGCCACCGCCACCAAGAAAAAGAACGAAGACTTTTTGAAGGAACTGGACAAGGACCGCCAGGAAAAGGGCTGCGAATACGCCGTGCTGGTGTCACTGCTGGAGGGCGACAACGAGCTGTACAACGGCGGCATCGTCGATGTCTCGCACCGCTACCCCAAGATGTACGTGGTGCGGCCGCAGTTCTTCATCCCCCTCATCACCTTGCTGCGCAACGCCGCCATGAACGCGCTGCAGTACAAGAGCGAGCTGGCCCAAGTGAAGGCGCAGAACATCGACATCACGCAGTTCGAAGACCAGCTCGAATCCTTCAAAAGCGCCTTTGGCAAGAACTACGAGCTGGCGTCGCGCCGCTTTGCCACCGCCATCGACGAGATCGACAAGTCCATAGACCACCTGCAGAAAACCAAGGACGCCCTGCTGGGCGCCGACCGCAACCTGCGCCTGGCCAACGACAAGGCGCAGGACGTGACGCTGAAAAAACTCACCCGCAACAACCCCACCATGACGGCCAAATTTGCCGAACTGCGCAACACCAACAGCCCCACATGAACACCACCGCCCCCACCCACTTCGATACCGCCGCGCGCGACTGGGACCAGCGCCCCATGTCGCAGCAAATGGCCGCCATCGCCCCGCGCCTGCTGGCCGCCGTGCCGCTGGCCGCCACCGATCATGTGCTGGACTTTGGCGCCGGCACCGGCCTGCTGGCCGCGCAGATCGCACCGCTGGTGGCGCAGGTGATGGCACTGGACACTTCCGCCGCCATGCTGCAGGTGCTGACCGAAAAAGGCCACGCCAACATCACCGCGCTGCAGGGCGACATTTTTGCCCTGCCGCCGGGCACCCTGGCGCCGCAAGACGCCATCGTCAGCGCCATGGCGCTGCACCACGTGGCCGACACCGCCGCGCTGCTGCGCGCCTTTGCTGCCCTGCTGCGCCCTGGCGCTCGCGTGGCGCTGGTGGATTTGTACGCCGAAGATGGCAGCTTTCACGGCGACAACGCCGCCAAGGGCGTGCACCATCTGGGCTTTGCGCCCGAGGCGCTGCAGGCGCTGGCCGAACAGGCCGGCTTTTGCGACGTTGCGCTGAAGGAAATTTTGCAGGTGCAGCACAAAAACGGGCGCAGCTACCCGCTGTTTTTGCTGACGGCGCGCAAGCCCTGAACCCTGGCTGCACTTGCGGCGCAGCAGGCATATGGATATGCCCGCCAGCGCAGAAGAACTCGTACAAAATGCAGCGCTTACCTGCTGCTTTTTCTTCTCCGGAGACGCCATGAAAGCCGACAACGTATTGCAAACCATTGGCAACACGCCGCACATCCGCATCAACCGCCTGTTTGGCGCAGGCGCCAACGTGTGGGTCAAATCTGAACGCAGCAACCCCGGCGGCTCGGTCAAGGACCGCATCGCCCTGGCGATGGTGGAGGACGCGGAAAAATCCGGCGCCTTGCAGCCCGGCGGCACCATCATCGAGCCCACCAGCGGCAACACCGGCATCGGCCTGGCACTGGTGGCCGCCGTCAAGGGCTACAAGCTGATTTTGGTGATGCCCGACAGCATGAGCATCGAGCGCCGCCGCCTGATGCTGGCCTACGGCGCGCAATTTGACCTCACGCCGAAAGAAAAAGGCATGAAAGGCGCCATCGCCCGCGCCGAGGAACTGGTGGCCCAAACCCCGGGCGCCTGGATGCCCCAGCAGTTCGAGAACCCGGCCAACGCCGACATCCACGCCCGCACCACGGCGCAGGAAATCCTGGCCGACTTCCCCGACGGGCTCGATGTGCTCATCACCGGCGTGGGCACGGGCGGGCACCTCACGGGCTGCGCGCGCGTGCTCAAGGAGAAATTCCCGCAACTCAAGGTCTTTGCCGTGGAGCCCACGCAGTCGCCCGTGATTTCGGGCGGCGCGCCCGGCCCGCACCCCATCCAGGGCCTGGGCGCAGGCTTCATCCCGAAAAACCTCGACACCCGCCTGCTCGATGGCGTGATCCAGGTGGATGCCGAACCGGCCCGCGAATACGCCCGCCGCTGCGCCCGCGAAGAAGGGCTGCTGGTGGGCATCTCCAGCGGCGCCACGCTGGCCGCCATTGCGCAAAAACTGCCCGAGCTGCCTGCGGGCAGCCGCATCCTGGGCTTTAACTACGACACGGGCGAGCGCTACCTGTCGGTGGAAGGCTTTTTGCCAAACTGAACCCTGTTCGCACCGCACAAAAACCCTGGGGCGTAAAATTTGCGCCCCTTTTTTATTGCACCTTCTTGCCCGATCACCACGGGCCATTCCCACCATGATCCGCCTTGCCGAACTGCGCCTGCCCCTGGCCGCGCTGCCCCTGGAGCCTGAAACCCACCCCCTGGACGCCCTACGCACGCTCGCGGCCCAAACCCTGGGCCTTGCGCCCGACGCCATCGCGCAACTGCAGGTGTTCAAGCGCAGCTTTGACGCCCGCAAGGCCGCGCTGCTGGCGGTCTATATCGTCGATTGCACCCTGGCCGAGCCGGCGCAGGAAGACGCCCTGCTGGCGCAGCACGCCCAAAATCCGCACATCCAGCGCACGCCCGACATGGCCTGGCAGCCGCCACCCCAGGCCCCGGCGGGCCTGGCCGAGCGCCCGGTGGTGGTGGGCTTTGGCCCCTGCGGCATTTTTGCCGCGCTGGTGCTGGCGCAAAGGGGCTTTCGGCCCATCGTGCTCGAACGCGGCAAGG
This sequence comes from Acidovorax sp. HDW3, assembly GCF_011303755.1. Classification (NCBI taxonomy): domain Bacteria; kingdom Pseudomonadati; phylum Pseudomonadota; class Betaproteobacteria; order Burkholderiales; family Comamonadaceae; genus Acidovorax; species Acidovorax sp. HDW3. The sequence continues at coordinate 2,505,288 of NZ_CP049885.1, forward strand.
CCGTGCGCGGGCGCACGCAGGACACCTGGGGCCTGTGGCGCAAGCGCCAGCTTGACCCCGAATCGAACGTGCAGTTCGGCGAAGGCGGCGCAGGCACGTTTTCTGACGGCAAGCTCTACAGCCAGATCAAAGACCCGCGCCACCTGGGGCGCAAGGTGCTGCAGGAATTCGTCGCCGCCGGTGCGCCGGCAGAAATTTTGTACGAGGCGCACCCGCACATCGGCACCTTCCGCCTGGTGAAGATGGTGGAGAACCTGCGCGCGCAAATCATCGCCCTGGGCGGCGAAATCCGCTTCTCGCAGCGCGTTGATGGCCTGGTGCTCGATGCCCACCGCCAGTTGACCGCCCTGCGCGTGCACGACCTGGCCAGCGCCAGCGACTACGAACTGCCCACGCGCCACGCCGTGCTGGCCCTGGGCCACAGCGCACGCGACAGCTTTGCCGCCCTCTGGCGCCTGGGCGTGCAGATGCAGGCCAAGCCGTTTTCAGTGGGCGTGCGCATCGAGCACCCGCAAAGCGTGATCGACGCCGCCCGCTGGGGCCAGCACGCAGGCCACCCGCTGCTGGGCGCAGCCGACTACAAGCTGGTGCACCACGCCCGCAATGGCCGCAGCGTGTACAGCTTTTGCATGTGCCCCGGCGGCACCGTGGTGGCCGCCACCAGCGAGCCGGGCCGCGTGGTCACCAACGGCATGAGCCAGTATTCCCGCGCCGAGCGCAACGCCAACGCCGGCATGGTGGTGGGCATTGCGCCCGAGGACTACCCACAGGACGCCGCCGCCTTCGAGGCCGTCTTCGGCGACAGCCTGGGCGCGGGCAGCCTGCCAGCGGGCACGGCGCACCCGCTCTCGGGCATCGTGCTGCAGCGCCAGTTGGAGGCACAGGCCTTCGTGCTCGGTGGGGGTGACTACAGCGCGCCAGCGCAGCGGGTGGGCGACTTTCTGGCTGGGCGCGCCTCTACGGCGCTGGGCAGCGTGCAGCCCTCCTACCAGCCCGGCGTGCACCTGTGCGACCTGGCCCAGCTGCTTCCCGCCTACGCCGTGGCCGCCCTGCGCGAGGCCCTGCCCGCCATGGCGCGCAAGATCAAGGGCTACGACATGCCCGACGCCCTGCTCACAGCGGTGGAGACACGCACCTCCTCGCCTCTGCGCATCGACCGGGGCGAAGATTTTCAAAGCTGCAACACCCCCGGCCTGTACCCGGCGGGCGAAGGTGCGGGCTACGCCGGCGGGATTTTTTCCGCCGGCGTGGACGGCATCAAGGTGGGCGAGGCCGTGGCGCGGGCGATGGTGGGGGCATAAAAAAACGGCGCTGGCCCCAGGCCAGCGCCGTGCATACGCGCCGCGCTATCAACCCTGCAGGTTCTGCAGCGCCGCAATGCGCTCCTCGATCGGCGGGTGGGTGGAGAACAATTGGCCAATGCCACCGGCAATGCCCATGGCCGCCACGCTCTTGGGCAATTCAGCCGGATGCAGGCCACCCAGGCGCGCCAAGGCGTTGACCATGGGCTGCTTGCGCCCCATGAGCTGGGCAGCGCCCGCATCGGCGCGGAACTCACGTTGGCGCGAGAACCAGGCAACGATGATGGCGGCCACAAAACCCAGCACGATGTCGAGCACGATGGTGGTCACCATGTAGCCGATGCCGGGGCCGGAGCTGCGCTCATCGTCCTTGCGCAAAAAGCTGTCCACGGCGTAGCCGATGACGCGCGAGAGAAAGACGACGAAGGTGTTCATCACGCCCTGGATCAGCGTCATGGTCACCATGTCGCCGTTGGCGATGTGCGCCACCTCGTGGCCGATGACGGCCTCGACCTCCTCGCGCGTCATGTTCTGCAAAAGGCCGGTGGAGACGGCCACCAGGGCCGAATTCTTGAACGCGCCGGTGGCAAAGGCGTTGGGGTCGCCTTCAAAAATACCGACTTCGGGCATACCGATACCGGCTTTTTGCGCAAAACCACGCACGGTCTCGACGATCCAGCGCTCATCGGGCGAGCCCGAGCCGTCGATCACGCGCACGCCCGAAGACCACTTGGCCATGGGCTTGCTGATGAGCAGCGAAATGATGGCGCCGCCAAAGCCCATGACCAGGGCAAAGCCCAGCAACGCGCCCAGATTCAGGCCGTTGGCCGTGAGATATTTGTTCACGCCCAGCAGGCTAGAAACAATGCCCAGCACCACCACGACGGCGAGGTTGGTAAGGACGAATAAGACGATACGTTTCATCGAAGGAGCTCCAAAGAGGCAGGCAGGGATGAGAGAGACAGAAACTGGGTGCGCCACGCCCATTTTTCAAGAACACAGGGGTCGGGCGGGACGGAACACAAAGGAGTCATCGTAGAACGAAAAGTTCTCGTTCGCCGGCCACCAGAGCGCAATCCCGAGCACAGGCAAGGGGACAAACGGCTTGCCTTGCAGATGCGAAGCCTGCAGGTCTTGCGCCAGCCAAGCGTCGATATTTGCTATATTTTTGATAGCTTCTTGCGCTTGATAGACGTGCGCTGCGAGTGGTTTTCTTGGATAAACCAGTTGTTCCAGCAACGCGTGGCCAAAGACAATGCACTGCGCCTGGCGCCACACAACCGCCCCGTCGGTAGCGCCAGCGGCGGCCAGCCTTTCTGGCCTGGGGGCTTGCCAGCCGATGGCGTGTAATCCCGCTGGTGTGCAGACCGTATCACCGCAAGTATTGAACTGCATTCGGAGCACCTGGCGGGATCAGAAGAAAGCGCGCTGGGTGCGCGGCCAACAGGGTGCGTACCTGCTCAGGGGTGCGAACCAGACCTTTGGTGTGCAATTTTTTGCTGACGCTGCCCAAATCCATCCATTGGCCTGCCAGCATTTCCGGGACAGCGAGCAGCACATCAGCAACCGACAGGGGTGCTGGTGCGGTGTACGCCACCTGGGTTGGCTGCTGGGCTGGGCTCAACCGAAAGTAGGCCGGATAACGGGCAAAGAATGCGGTGGATTTGGTGGTTTTTCCCAAAATGGTGTGCTCACGCAGCACCGGCACGATGTGCGAAAGCTGTTGTGGTACTTCGCGCAATGCAGGGATTGCGGCCAAGGTGCGCGCCACATCGTCGGGCAGCGCAGGGCAACGCGATTTCGTGGCCGCAGCTTGGTACATGATTTGGTTGGGCGCGGGAAAAGGAGAAAGCACAAACGCCGCACCCCATTGGGCAAACCATGTCGTGGCCTTGGTACCGGCAGCCAAAATGCCCTGCTCACGCAATGCCTTGATGACCTGGCCCAGATGTTGGGGCATTCCGGTACGCAAGGCGGGGTAGGCGCACAAAATTTGCTCAACATTACCCCCACAAACTGCCGGAGTAACCGGAGCGGGTGCTACCGCATGGGATTTGGGGGCCAAGGGCATAGGAGGCTGGGGAGTAGCCTCTGGCACCCCAATGGATGCTTGCGCTGGCGCAGTCGCTGCCGTGGAATCCTCCAAAACCGCAGTGGCCGTGGATGGAGGCTCCACCAACTCCAGCAGCACGACATCGTCATAAAAGCTCTCGGGATTGGCAAAAATTTGCCCTGCCAAGCTGAAACACCACACCAGACAGCCCTTCTCGCGCAGCCACGTTGCCAGGGGCACAAAATCGGCGTCGCCCGAGCAAATTGCTACGGCATCCAACTGGTTTTGGCAGACTGCCTCCACAGCGTCGATCACCAAGGCACTGTCGGTCGTTACCTTGTTGACGATCATGTTGGCGACCGGGCGCACGCCATGGCGCCACAGCACGGCCTCGATGGCTTTGAGGCTTTCTGCACGACCATAGGCGCGCTTGTAGAGCACGCGGTCGGCACGCTGGCGCAGGTCATTGAGCACATGGTCGAGCGCCGTGGCGTCGCTCAGGTTGTCTGCGTCGATAAAAACCGCCAGGTTGCGCACCGGCGGCGCTGCCTTGGAGGCCTCGGCCATTACCCCACCACCACCCGCCACCCCAGCGCTTCCCCGCCACGCAGCGGCTTGAGCTGGGCGTCACCAAACGGGTAGCTCTCGGGGGCAGTCCAGCTTTCGCGGCGCAGGGTGACGGTGCCGCTGTTGCGTGGCAGGCCGTAGAAGGCGGGGCCGTGGAAGCTGGCAAAACCCTCCAGTTTGTCCAGCGCGCCGACGCTGTCGAAGGCTTCGGCGTACAGCTCCAGCGCGGCGTGCGCGGTATAGCAGCCGGCGCAGCCGCTGGCGTGCTCTTTCAGGTGCGCGGGGTGCGGCGCGCTGTCGGTACCGAGGAAGAATTTGCTGCTGCCGCTGGTAGCGGCCTGCAGCAGCGCCTGGCGGTGCGTCTCGCGCTTCAACACCGGCAGACAGTAGTAGTGCGGGCGGATGCCGCCGGTAAAGATGGCGTTGCGGTTGTAGAGCAGGTGGTGCGCGGTCAGCGTGGCGGCGGTGAAGCGGTCGGCCTCCTGCACGTACTGCGCGGCTTCCTTGGTGGTGATGTGCTCGAAAACGATCTTCAGCTCGGGGAAGTCACGGCGCAGCGGGATGAGTTGCTGCTCGATGAACACAGCTTCGCGGTCGAACAGGTCGATGTCGGGGCTGGTGACTTCGCCGTGCACCAGCAGCAGCACGCCGGCTTTTTGCATGGCTTCGAGCGTCTTGTAGGTCTTGCGCAGGTCGGTCACGCCGGCATCGCTGTTGGTGGTGGCGCCGGCGGGGTAGAGCTTGGCGGCGACCACGCCCGCATCCTTGGCCCGGGCAATTTCCTCGGGCGGCAGGTTGTCGGTGAGGTACAGCGCCATCAAGGGCTCGAACTGCACACCGGCGGGCACGGCGGCGAGGATGCGCACCTTGTAGGCCAGCGCCTGGGCTGCCGTGGTCACGGGCGGGCGCAGGTTGGGCATGATGAGGGCGCGGCCAAACTGCGCGGCGGTGTGCGGCACGACGGTGGCCAGGGCGGCGCCGTCGCGCACGTGCAGGTGCCAGTCGTCGGGGCGGGTGAGGGTGAGGGTGAGGGTATCGAGGGTGGCGGTCATGGGGGGAGATTGTCCCATTGGTATCTATTGCTATTAAAAAAATAGCTGCTCGCGCTTATTCAGCAAGCGCTACAGGCCAAAAAGCCTATGAAAAAAGGCGCCCGCAGGCGCCTTGGATGCCAGGCCCGGGGGCGGGCCAGGGTTGCAGGTTCAGTGCTGCAGGATTTTGTTGAGGAAGTCCTTGGTGCGCGGCTGGCGCGCCTCGGGGTTGCCGAAGAATTCTTCCTTCGAGCAGTCCTCCAAAATCTTGCCGCCCACGTCCATGAAGATGACGCGGTTGCTCACGCGCTTGGCAAAGCCCATTTCGTGCGTCACGCACATCATGGTCATGCCTTCGTTGGCCAGGCCGACCATGACGTCGAGCACCTCGCCCACCATCTCGGGGTCGAGCGCGCTGGTGGGCTCGTCGAACAGCATGACGATGGGGTCCATGGACAGGGCGCGCGCAATCGCCACGCGCTGCTGCTGGCCGCCCGAGAGCTGGCCGGGGAACTTGTCCTTGTGCGCCGACAGGCCGACGCGGTCGAGCATCTTCAGGCCGCGCACTTTGGCGTCCTGGGGGTTGCGCCCGAGCACCTTGATCTGCGCAATGGTGAGGTTTTCCGTCACCGACAGGTGCGGGAACAGCTCGAAGTGCTGGAACACCATGCCGACGCACGAACGCAGCTTGGGCAGGTTGGTGGCGCGGTCGTGGATGGCGGTGCCATCGACCCAGATCTCGCCCTGCTGGATGGGTTCGAGCGCGTTGATGGTCTTGATGAGCGTGGACTTGCCCGAGCCCGAGGGGCCACAGACCACCACCACCTCACCTTTTTGGATGTTGGTCGAGCAGCCGTTGAGCACCTGGAAGCTGCCGTACCACTTGGAGACGTTTTTGAGTTCGATCATGGAAATTCCTTTGGCAAGGCTTCAGCGGATGATGGCAATCTTCTGGTGCAGGCGCTTGACGCTCCACGACAGCGCGTAGCACATGACGAAGTAGGTCGCAGCTGCGGCCAGGTAGGACTCGATCGGGCGACCATAGTTTTTGCCGGCGATCTCAAAGCCCTTGAGCATGTCGTAGGCGCCAATGGCGTACACCAGCGAGGTGTCCTGGAACAAGATGATGGTCTGCGTCAGCAGCACCGGCAGCATGTTGCGAAACGCCTGCGGCAAGATCACCAGCTGCATGTTCTGGCCGTAGCTCATGCCCAGCGCCTGGCCGGCAAATACCTGGCCGCGCGGGATGGACTGGATACCGGCGCGCATGATTTCGCTGAAGTACGCGGCCTCGAAGGCAATGAAGGTGATGATGGCCGACATCTCGGCGCGGTGCTCGCGTCCAAACTCGCCAAACAGCGCGTAAAACGATGCCGGCATGAGCAGGAAGAACCACAAAATCACCATCAGCAGCGGAATCGAGCGCATCCCGTTGACGTAGATGGTGGCCGGCACATCCAGCCATTTTTTGCCCGACAAACGCATCATGGCCAGCACCGTGCCCAGGGCAATGCCGCCTGCCGTGGCCACCACGGTCAGGAAAACACTGAAATACAGGCCCTTGAGCACGAACTGGGTGTATAGCTCCCAGGAGAAAAACGACCAGTCGAGGTTGAGGTTCATATCAATGCCCTCCCCCGCCCGCAGCGATCAGGCCGGGCACGCGCACCGACTTTTCCACCCAGGCCATGATGCGGTTGATGGCAAAGGCCGACACCACGTACAGCCCCGTCACCGCCAGATAAACCTCGACGCCACGCGCGGTTTCTTCCTGCGCCTGCATGGCAAACATGGTCAGCTCGGCCACCGAGACGGCAAAGGCCACCGACGAGTTCTTGAAGATGTTCATGGTCTCGCTCGTCAGCGGCGGGATGATGATGCGAAACGCCATGGGCAGCAGCACGTAGCGGTAGGTTTGGAACGTGGTAAAGCCCATCGCCATGCCGGCGTAGCGCTGACCACGCGGCAGCGCCAGCACGCCCGAGCGCACTTGTTCGGCAATGCGCGCCGAGGTAAAAAAACCCAGCGCAAACACCACCAGCACAAAGCCCGGCAGCGATTTCATCGCGGGCACCAGCGTCGGAATGACGTGGTACCACAGAAAAATATGTACCAGCAGCGGTATGTTGCGAAAGTATTCCACCCAGGCATTGCCCAGACGCACGGCCCAAGGGCTGTTGGGCAGGGTGCGCAGCGTGCCGATGATGGCGCCCACCACCAGCGCAATGGCCAGCGAGAGCAGTGAAACCGATACCGTCCAGCCCCAGGCCGACAGCAGCCAGTCCAGGTAAGTGATCTCGCCGCCCTTGCCAAAGCAGCTCGCGCCCACTTCCTGGGTAATGGTGTCCTGGCAGAACACCTGCCAATCCCAGCTCATAGGAACACCTCGTTCTTTCTGAAAAACCACGCCACGCAGCGCTGCCGCGCAACAAAAAAGCCCCTTCCGGCATTCCTGGCGGAAGGGGCCAAGCCTTGCACCAATGCCTTACTTGACTTCGTAAGACTCCATCGGCTTGTCGTTGGGGTGTTCCCAGGCTTCTTTGGTCGCGGCCGACAGCGGCAGGCCGACCTTGACGTTGGCCGGCGGGATGGGCTGCATGAACCAGCGGTCGTAGAGCTTGGCCAGCGAGCCATCCTTGATCTGGCGCACGATGGAGTCATCGACCGCCTTCTTGAAGGCCGGGTCGTCCTTGCGCAACATGCAGGCGATGGGTTCGACCGACAGCACCTCGCCGACGACCTTGAAGTCGCTCGGCGTCTTGGACTTGGAAATGTTGGCAGCCAGGATGGAGCCGTCCATGATGAAGGCGTCGGCACGGCCGGTTTCGAGCATCAGGAAGCTGTCGGCATGGTCCTTGCCCATCACTTCCTTGAACGTCAGGCCATCAGCACGCTTGTTCTTGCGCAGGGTCTGCACCGAGGTTGTGCCCGTGGTGGTGACGATGGTCTTGCCGTTCAGGTCCTTGATGCCGGTGATGCCCGACTTGGCGTTGACGGCAATGCGCACTTCTTCCACGTAGGTGGTGTAGGCAAAGGCCACTTCCTTCTGGCGCGCCATGTTGTTGGTGGTCGAGCCGCATTCAAGATCGACCGTGCCGTTGGTCACCAGCGGGATACGGTTTTGCGACGTCACGGGCTGGTACTTGACGTCCAGCTTGGACAGGCCCAGTTGCTTTTCCACATCGCCGGCGATGCGCTCGGCCATTTCGGTGTGAAAGCCGACGTATTTGCCGTTGCCCAGGGTATAGCCCAGGCCCGAAGATTCGCGTACCCCCAGCGTGATGGCGCCCGTGGATTTGATCTTGGCCAGAGTGTCATTGGCCTGCGCCAGTGCGCCCGTGGCGGCCAACGTGGTAATGGCCAGGGCCAGCAGTTGCTTCTTCATGCTTATCTCCTTATGGGTGAAGCGGGACAAAAATCAAAGCCGCCAGCGCCCGAGTTCGGTGCTGGCAGTCATCACATTCATGGCTGCGGGTATAGCCTTAAAACGGCAGCTGGTCGGTAGGGTGTTTCCAGAAGTCGCGCAGCAAATGGCTCGGCGGCAGGTTCAGCGCGCGCTTGTGCGGCGGGATGGGCTGCTGGAACCAGCGGTCGTACATGGTGTTGATCTCATGGCTGGAGATCAGGCGACGCATTTCATCGTCCACCACTTTTTTGAAAGCGGCGTCGTTCTTGGACAGCATGATGGCCAGGGCTTCGATGGAAAGGGCACGTCCCACCACCTTCAGCGCCTTGGGATCGGAGCGGCTGGCGGCCAGGCTGTAGAGCAGGACTTCATCCATGGCGAAGGCTTCAGCCTCGCCCTTTTCCACCATCTCGACGGCACGGGCATGGTCCGGGGCTTCGACGATGGTGATACCCATCAAGCGCTCGCTATTGGCATCGCGTGCCGCCTTGAGCGGGGCCGAACCAGTGGTGGAAACCAGCTTTTTGCCGGCCAGGTCTTCCATCTTCATCACTGGGCTGTTGGCACGCACCAACAGGCGCGAACCAGTGATGAAGTGCGGAATGGTGAACGCAACCTTCTGGCGACGCTCGGCGTTGTTGGTGGTCGAACCGCACTCCAGATCGGCACGGCCCTGGGTGATGGCGTCCATGCGCGACTCGGACGTTACGGCCAGGTACGACACCGGCACTTCCTTCACGCCCGTTTTCTTGCGCACCGCTTCGACGATGCCCTGGCACAAGTCCATGGCGTAGCCGATGGGCTTGCCGCCTTCAACGTAGGAAAACGGCACCGAACTGTCGCGGTACGCCAGCACCATCTTGCCGCCGGCAGCCACGCGTTCGAGCACGCCGTCTGCCGCCGCCATACCAGCCGATAGAGCCAACGCCAGCGCCAAGCCAGCCTGCATTTTTTTCATGACAACACTCCGTAATGAGGTCGGTTATGGGAAACAAACCCGCTGCAACTTCTGACTGCAGCAGGCACCAGAGCACTGCACAGCGACAGGCCCCATCCAAACGACCCCACCACCCAGCAAAGCAGCGCACTGTACGAGCGCTGCCCGGCAAAAGCCAATGCCAATCAAGGGGTCGGATTATGCAAGATATTCATATTAGTATTTACCCTAGACATGGAATTCCAGATGTTTCCAAATGCGTCCAGAGCGCCTGGGCTGCACCCTGGGGCTGCTCCTTGCCCACCGGCTTTTCGCGGTACGCACGCACGTCCATGACGATGCGCAGGCTCTGCAGCTCTGGCGGCGCAGCGCTCACCAGCAGGCCCGCTTCGAGCTCTTTGCGCACCGCGCTATAGGGCAAAAATGCCACCCCATGGCCTTCGAGCGCCATGGCCTTGAGGCCCTCGGCCATGTCGGTTTCGTACACCCGGTCGAGGTGGATCGGGCTGCCCGCCTGCTTGAGGATCAAATCCGTCAGCCGCCCCAGGTAGGCACCGGGCGCATAGCCCAGATAGGGCAGCGGCTCGGTGGCGACGCCGGGCAGGCGAAACAGCGGCTGACCCTGGGCGTCGGGCTTGGCGTAGGGCGACAGCGCCTCCTCGCCCAGGCTGACCATCTCGTAGCGCTCGGGGTCGAGCTGGATGGGCTGCGAGGGGTGGTGGTAGGCGATCAGCAGATCGCAGCCGCCTTCGACCAGGCGCATCACCGCATCGTGCACGTTGAGCGCGATCAGGCGGCTTTTGAAGGGCCCGAACTGCGCGTGCAGCTGCGACACCCAGGCCGGGAAAAAGGTAAAGGCCAGGGTGTGCGGCACGGCAAACGAGACCAGCTCCTTGCCCGCGCTGGTGTGCGCGCGCAGCATGGCGCGGGTGTTGTGCAGGCCCTGCAGCATCTCCAGCGCCTGGTCGTACAGCGTCTTGCCCGCCGGCGTCAGGCGCGTGGGGTAGGAGCTGCGATCGACCAGATCGGTGCCCGCCCACCCTTCGAGCGCCTGAATGCGGCGCGAAAAAGCCGGCTGGGTGACGTGGCGCAGCTGCGCCGAACGGCTAAAGCTGCGCGTTTCAGCCAGGCTGACGAAATCTTCTAACCATTTGGTTTCCATAGCGCGGCATTATCCGTCCGCGCACTGCGGCTGCAGCCCGGGAGTTACGCGGGCACCCAAGAGGCTTGAAAACATGGCCAAAGCACTATAAAAATCATAGCTGCTTGCGCTTTATAGATAAGCCCTACAGGCCTATTCAATCCTCCATACAGACGCCACGACACCGGATGGATAAGTGTTTCACGCTGTAGCCCCGGCCCGGCAGCTGCAGTAAATTCGCCCATCTCACTGTCTGGCTGCGCCGCCCACTGCCTTCATGCCCTACCCCCTGCTTGCCGCTTTGCTGTGGTGTCTTGCCTGCCTGGCCGCGAGCTTGGGGCTGGTGCAACACGACCAGCAGCGTTGGCAGCAGGGGCAGCGCCAGCAGCTGCAAGCGCTGCTGCAGCCGCGCGCGGCGGCGCTGGAGCAGGCTCTGGACAGCATCGCAGCCCAAAACCAGGCACTGGCGGTGGCGCTGGCGCAAGAGCCGCACATGTCGCCGCACCGGCTCGGCCAGCTGGCCGCACAGGCCATAGCGCAAGAGCCGCGCATTCTGAGCGTGGTGCTGATGCGCCAGCTCAAGGCGCAATACGTCTATCCCGAGGTCGGCAACGAAGCCCTGCTGGGCCTCAATTACGGCCTGCGGCCCGAATTTTTACGCAGCATCGAGCGCGCCGAGCGCAGCCGCCGCACCGTTTTCAACGCACCCGTGCGTATGCCGCAAAGCGGGCACACCGGGGTCGTGGCACGCACCGCCATCTTCATCGGCGCCCCCAGCCCAGCGGACGATCAACCCGCGCCGGCCTGGGGGCAGGTGTCGATGGCAGCAGCGCTCGAACCCTTGCTGCAATCGGTGGGGCTGCGCGATGGCGCCATCGGAGCGCATCTGGCCCTGCGCAGCACATCGACCGGCGGCACCAACGAGCCGCTGTGGGGCGACCCCAGCACCTTCGAGCACCCCCACGCCAGCGCCCAGGTGCATCTGCCCGACGGCCACTGGGAACTTGCTGCCGCCCCGGCCTACAGCGCTTATCCGCTGGCCCGCGCCGCTGGCATTGGCAGCGCCGCCCTGGTGTTGGCGCTGCTGCCCCTGCTGCTGTGGTGGCGCCACCAGCGCCGCCTGGGCGCAGCCAGTGCCTGGGCTGCGTCGCAGCCCTCCACCCATATCCTGCCTCTGTCCAGCACGGCCAGCGCATCGGGCACATCCGGATCACGCCGACCACGCCGGCGCCTGCCGCTGCGCTTTTTGCTGCTGCTGGCCCTGGCCTTGCCCGTGCCGCTGCTGGTGGGGCTCGCCGGTTGGCTATCGCTGCAAACCTCGATGCGCGCGGCGCGCACGCTCGAACAAGGCCAGGCGCAGGAGGTTGCGCTGCGCGTGCGCGACAAGGTCAGCGCCTTCATGGACGTGCCGCGCCAGATGGTGACCTACAACACCGAGCAGTTTCGCTCCGGCCTGCTGCAGCTGGACGCGCCGCAGCAGCTGCAGCACCAGTTCTTGCTGCAGCTGCGCTACCAGCCCTGGCTGACCTTTTTGTCGGTCGGTACCAAAGACGGCGCGTACTACAGCGCCAGCCGCCCGCCGCTGGGGCAAGACCGCGCCCTGCGCCTGGTGCACAACACCGCTGCACCGCACGGCACGATACAGATTCAGCGCGTGAACGACGACTACCAGCCCATAGGTCTGGCGCAGCAGGGCAATGCCGACTTCGACCCCCGCCGCCGACCCTGGTACCAGGCCGCCATCACGGCCAACAGCATCCGCTGGTACCCCACGTACCGCTACGCCATCCACGATCCGGATGGCCTGTACGACACCCTGGGCCTGGGCATGAGCAGCCCGCTGTACAACAGCCGCCACGAGTTTTTGGGCGTACTCACTGCCGACGTCGCCCTGTCGCAGCTGAGCGAATTTCTGCACGCCCAAATCACGCCACTGGGGGGCTTCGCCTTCGTCACCGAGGGCAGCGGCGAGCTGCTGGCCAGCTCAGACAACATCCCGCTGTACCGCCTGCAAAGCGGGCGCGTGCAGCGCCTGCGCCCCGAGCACAGCAGCAGCGCCGCCATCCGCCAGGCCGCCTTGCTGCTGCAAGCGCCCCAGCAGCCAGAAGGCCCCAGCCAGGCGGGCATCACGGTCGATACCGAGCCCTACCTGACCCACCGGCAAACCCTGCAGCTGCCCAACGGGCCGACGCTGCACATCGTCATCGGCCTGCCGCAGCACCACTTTGACGGCCCCAGCCGCGACATGCTGCGCAATATGCTGCTGCTGACCCTGTTTTTCTGGGCCCTGGCCATGGTGCTGGTGTGGTGGCTGGCCCAGCGCCTGGCGCAGCCCTTGGCCACGCTCAGCCACTGGGCGAGCCAGCTGGCAGAAGGCCAGTGGCATATTGCGCCGCCCCTGCCCAGCCCGGTGCGCGAGATAGCCACCTTGAGCCGCGCCCTCGCCCGCATGGCCCGGCGCCTGCGCCGGCACACGCTGGAGCTGGAGCTGCGCGTGGCCGAGCGCACCACCGCCCTGGCAGCGGCCAACCAGCAGCTCGCCGCCCTGGCCGCCACCGACGGCCTGACCGGCCTGGCCAATCGGCGCCAGTTCGACCAGCACCTGGCCGATGAAATCGCCCGCAGCCAGCGCAGCGGCGCGCCCCTGGCTCTGCTGCTGCTCGATGTCGATCACTTCAAAGCCTACAACGACCACTACGGCCACCAGGAGGGCGACCGGGCGCTGCAAAGCGTCGCCCACCTGCTGCAAAGCTATGCCCGCCGCCCTGGCGACCTGGCCGCGCGCTACGGCGGCGAGGAATTTGCCCTCATCGCCACCGACAGCGACACCCACAGCGCCCAAGCCCTGGGCCAGCACCTGTGCCAACAGCTGGCCACCCTGGCATTGCCGCACGCCAACGCCCCCTCGGGGCGGCTGGGCGTGAGCATAGGCATCGCCTGCCTGGCCCCAGGGCAAAGCCTGAACCCGGCGCAGCTGCTGCAGCAGGCCGACGCCGCCCTGTACCAGGCCAAAGCCCGGGGACGCAACCAGGTGGTGCAGGCCTCTGGCTCGGTCTGATTACTATAAAAATGATAGCTGCTAGCGCTTACCAGACAAGCGCTAGAGGCACTTTTTATGCAGAATTTTGCTGCAACGCCCACATGCTGGCGTAGCGCCCGCCAGCGGCCAGCAGGGCGGCGTGGCTGCCGCGCTCGACGATGCGCCCGGCCTCCAGCACCAGAATCTCGTGCGCATCGACCACCGTGGACAGGCGGTGCGCAATCACCAGCGCCGTCTTGCCCTGGGCCACGGCGCGCAGCTCGGCCTGGATGGCGCGTTCGTTGGCCGAGTCGAGCGCGCTCGTGGCCTCATCAAAAATCAGCAGCGGCGGGTTCTTGAGCAGCGTGCGGGCAATCGCCACGCGCTGCTTCTCGCCGCCGCTGAGTTTGAGGCCGCGCTCGCCAACCATGGTGTCGTAGCCCTTGGGCTGGGCGGCGATGAAGTCGTGGATGTGCGCCGCGCGCGCCGCCTGCTCCACCTCTGCCTGGCTGGCATCCGGGCGCCCGTAGGCGATGTTGTAGGCCACGGTGTCGTTGAACAGCACCGTGTCCTGCGGCACGATGCCGATGGCGCGGCGCAGGCTCTGCTGCGTCACGCTGCGGATGTCCTGCCCGGCGATGGTGATGCGGCCCTGCTGGATGTCGTAGAAGCGGTACAGCAGGCGGCTCAAAGTGCTCTTGCCCGCGCCCGAGGGGCCGACCACGGCCACCGTCTTGCCCGCCGGGATCTCAAAGCTCAGGCCCTGCAAAATGGGCCGCGCCGGGTCGTAGGCGAAATGCACGTCCTCAAAGCGCACCGTGGGGGCAGCCAGCCCCGCCAGAGTGCTCGCACCGGGGGCGTCGGCCACCTCCTGCGCCTTGTCCATGAGGGTGAACATCTTGTCCAGGTCGGTCAGGTTCTGCTTGATCTCGCGGTAGATCACGCCCAGGAAGTTGAGCGGGATGTAGATCTGCAGCATGAAGGCGTTGACCATGACCAGGTCGCCAATCGTCATGTGGCCGGCGGCCACGCCCTCGGTGGCGCGCCAGAGCATGGCCACCAGGCCGATGGCGATGATGAGCTGCTGCCCGCCGTTGAGCAGCGCCAGCGTGCTGCGCGCCTTGAGCTGGGCGCGGCGCAGCTGCTCCAGGCTCTGGTCGTAGCGGCGCGCCTCGAAGGCTTCGTTGTTGAAGTATTTGACGGTTTCGTAGTTCAGCAGCGAGTCGATGGCCTTGCTGTGCGCGGCCGAGTCGAACTGGTTGGCCTGGCGCCGGAACTGGATGCGCCACTCCGTCACCCGCACGGTGTAGGCGATGTACAGCCCCAGCGCCGTGAGCGTGATGGCGGCAAACCACCAGTCAAAGCGGTCGGCCAGGATGAACAGCACCAGCAGCACCTCGACCAGCGTGGCGGCGAGGTTGAAGAGCGCAAACGACACCATGGACTCGATGCCGCGCACGCCGCGCTCGATATCGCGCGTCATGCCGCCGGTCTGGCGCTCCAGGTGAAAGCGCAGCGACAGCCGGTGCAGGTGCTCGAAGGTTTGCAGCGCAATGGCGCGCGCCGCGCCATGCGTGGCCTTGGCAAAGACCAGCTCGCGCAGCTCGTTGAACACGGAGTTCGCCAGGCGCAGCAGGCCATAGGCCAGCAGCAGGCCGGCGGGTACGACCAGCAACGCCGGCACGCCGCCCGCCGGCGGCGTCATGGCATCGACCAGTTGCTTGAGCAAGAGCGGCACGCCCACGTTGGCCAGCTTGGCGCCCACCATGAAGGCAATGGCCGCCAGCACGCGGCCCTTGTACTGCCACAGATAGGGCATGAGCCGCGCCAGCGTGGCGCGGTCGGAGCGGGTGCGGGGGGATTCGGGCAGGGGGGCTTCGCCAACACGGCGCATGGCAGGCAATCCAGAACAGAAAGCGGCGATTGTGCCCAGCAACGCCGCCGCCTGCTGCGCGCCGCCCCCGCGCGCGGCTACGAGACGATGTAGGCGGCGGCCCCGGTGGCGAGGATTTCGCCCTCGGCGCTCAAGAACTCCATGCGCGTGCTGGCCACGCGCGAGCCCAGGCGCAGCACCTGCGCGCGCAGGCCGAAGGCGGCGCCAATCGCCGGGCGCAGGTAGTCCACGCGCAGGTCGATGGTGCCGAGCTTGGCAAAGCGCAGCAGGCGCTGCAGCGGGGTTTCGTCCATGTGGCGCGCGCCAATGGCGGCCATCACCGCCAGGCCGCCCATGGAGTCGAGCCCGGCGCTGATGACGCCGCCGTGCATCCGGTTGTAGGCGTAATGCCCCACCAAGTCCGGGCGCATGGCGATGCGCGCCGTCACGCAGTCGCTCTCCAGGCGCTCGATGGTGATGCCCAGCAGCTTGTTGAAGACGATCTTGTCTTCAAAAATGTCCTTGATGCCGGCGATGAACTCGGGCTCGAACACCACCGCCTGCGGCGCACGCGGGCCCATGCTCACACCTGGCTGAAGTCGGGGTGGCGCTTTTGCATGAAGGCGGAAAACGCCTCCCGCGCCGCCGGGCCGCGCAGCAGGCGGCCAAAGCTGGCGCCCTCCTCGGCCATGCACTCCAGCACGGCACCGGCCTGGCCTTTTTTCATCAGGCGCTTGGTCTCAACCAGCGACGACAGCGGCTTGGCGGCGAGCTTCTTCGCCTGCGCCTGCGCCACGGCGTTGCACTCGGTCGGCGGCACAACGCGGTTGACCAGGCCCACTTCCAGCGCCGCCTCGGCCAAGAAGGGCTCGCCCAGCAAGAGCGCCTCGGCCGCGCGGTGGTAGCCCAGCATCTGCGGCAAGAGCAGGCTCGACGCCGCCTCGGGGCACAGCCCGAGGTTGACGAAGGGCATGGAGAACGCCGCGTTGTCGCCGGCGTACACCAGGTCGCAATGCAGCAGCAAGGTGGTGCCAATGCCCACGGCCGGGCCGCAGACGGCAGCCACCAGCGGCTTGGAAAAACCGGCGAGCGCGCGCAGGAACTGGAACACCGGCGCATCCTCGCTCGCCGGCGGATTGTTCAGAAAATCGCCAATGTCGTTACCGGCGCTGAAAATCGTCACATCGCCCTGGAACACGACCACGCGCGTGGCCGCGTCGTCCTGCGCCGCCAGCAGGGCCTGGGCCAGGGCGGTGTACATCGCCTGGGTGAGCGAGTTTTTCTTCTCGACGCGGTTGAAGGTGATGGTGGTGACACCGGCTTCGGTGTGCACCAGGATGTCTTGGGGGGCGGTCGCAGCAATGCTCATGGCGTTGTCTCTTGGTTGAATCTCGGGGGTCATTCTTTAAAGTACACGACCTGGTGGCTGGTGGCCAGCAGGTCGCCCGCTTCGCTCCACAGCTGGGCGTTGTGGTCGAAGAAGCCGTTGCGGTAGCCCTGGCCGCGCGCCTGCGCCAGCACATGGCCTTTGCCCGTGGCCGCCAGCAGGGCGCTGTCGGCATGAAAGTACACCGTCAGCGCCACCGTGCCCGCCGGCACCAGGCGCGCACGGCGCAGCCAGACGCGCGGGAAGAACACGTCAGCCATGGCCGCCAGGGCCGGAAAATCCAGCGCCCGCGCCGGCGCATCGCGCAGCCACAGCTGGGTCAGGCTGCCGTGGTCGGCGCCGTCCCATTTCTGGGGCATGGTGCCTTCAATCACGCGCATTTCGTAGCGCGAGAGCCAGGGCGGCTTGAAATCACCCGCCACCTGCGCCTGGGCGTAGGCGCTGGGCGGCGCCACCCGGGGCATGGGCTGGTCGCTGGCGCTCCAGGTCTTGCGCCGCTGCGCCGTCACCGCCATGGCCGTGGTCACCAGCTGGGGCTGGCCGTCGGCGCCGGGCTGCAGCAGGGCCAGAATCCAGTGCTGGGTCGAGCGGTTGGTGCGCGCTGGCGTGGCCTGGATGGTGAAGGGGCCGTCTTGCTGCGCGGCGGCAAAGTGCACCGTCAGCGACACCGGCTCGCCCTGGCAATCGGGGTGCTGCAGCACCGCCTGCAACAGCTGCGCCGCCGTGCAGCCGCCAAAGGGGCCCACCATGTTCCAGTACGCCGGGCTGGTCTGGCCGCTGAACTGGCCGGGGGCGGCAGAGGTCAGTGCAATGGCAGTATCCAAGGGATGCATCGGTGGTGCGCTCCAGAAAAAAAGGCGGGCACATACCCCCCGCACAGGAAGGTATGCGTCCCGCCCAGGGGGTTTACAGCGCCTCGAAGATACCCGCCGCGCCCTGGCCCGTGCCGATGCACATCGTCACCATGCCGTACTTGAGCTTGTGGCGGCGCAGCGCGTGGATGGTGGTGGCGGCGCGAATCGCACCGGTAGCGCCCAGCGGGTGGCCCAGGGCGATGGCACCGCCCATGGGGTTGACGGTGGCCGGGTTCAGGCCCAGGGTGTTGACCACGGCCAGCGACTGCGCGGCAAAGGCTTCGTTCAACTCGTACCAGCCGATGTCCTGGTGCTGCAGGCCGGCGTAGCGCAGGGCGGCAGGAATGGCCTCGATGGGGCCGATGCCCATGATTTCCGGCGGCACGCCGCGTGCGGCGTAGCTGACGAAACGCGCCAGCGGCGTGAGGCCAAACTGCTTGACGGCCTTCTCGCTGGCCAGGATGAGCGCGCCCGCGCCGTCGCTGGTCTGCGAGCTGTTGCCGGCCGTGACCGAGCCGCGTGCGGCGAACACCGGGCGCAGCTTGCCCAGGCCTTCGATCGAGGTGTCGGGGCGCGGGCCTTCGTCGAGGCTGACGGTGCGGCGCTTTTCGATCACTTCGCCAGTCGCCAGGTTGGGGCTGCGCTCGACGATCTCGAACGGCGTGATTTCGTCGCTGAACTCACCGGCTTGCTGCGCCTTGATGGCGCGCAGGTGCGATTCGAGCGCGAAAGCGTCTTGCTGTTCGCGGCTGATCTTCCACTGCTGGGCAACTTTTTCTGCCGTCAGGCCCATGCCGTAGGCGATGCCCACGTTCTCGTCCTTGGCAAACACCTCGGGGTTGAACGAGGGCTTGCCGCCACCCATGGGCACCATGCTCATGGACTCGGCGCCGCCGGCGATCAGCACGTCGGCCTCACCCACGCGGATGCGGTCAGCGGCCATCTGGATGGCAGTGATGCCCGAGGCGCAGAAACGGTTGACGGTGACGCCGCCCACCGGGTGGTCAAACGCCAGGCCCATGACGATGCGCGCCATGTTCATGCCCTGCTCGCCTTCGGGGAAGGAGCAGCCGATGATGCTGTCCTCGATCGCCTTGGGGTCGAGCGTGGGCACCTGCGCCATCGCGCCGCGCACGGCGGCCAGCAGCAGGTCGTCCGGGCGGGTGTTCTTGAAGTAACCACGACCCGAGCGCCCGATGGGCGTGCGCGTGGCGGCGACGATGTAGGCTTCTTGTACTTGCTTCATGTTGTATCTCTCCTTGGCGCTCAGTTACGCACGGGCTTGCCGGTGTTGAGCATCCCCAAGATGCGCTCGTGCGTCTTGGGCTGGCCGATCAGGTGGCAGAACACCTTGCGCTCCAGGGTCAGCAGGTATTCCTCGCTCACCAGCGAGCCGCCGTCCACTTCGCCGCCGCAGACAACTTCAGCGATCATGGCGGCGATCTTGAAGTCGTAGGCGCTGATGAAGCCGCCGTCGCGCATGTTCACCAATTGCGCCTTGATGGTTGCCAGGCCGCTGCGACCCGCCACCGGGAACAGGCGCTTGGTGGGCGCACGCCAGCCGCTGGCAGCCATGGCGCGGGCTTCGTTGATGGCGACGAACAGCACTTCGTCCTTGTGCGGCACGATGATGTCGGAATCGAGCAGGTAGCCGAGCTTGCGCGACTCGATCGCGCTGGTGCCCACCTTGGCCATGGCGGCTGCGGTGAAGCCTTCGGTGAGGAAGGGCAGCAGGTCCTTGCTGGTGCTTTGCAGCATCCGCTCGGCAGCGCGGCGCGCAACGTAGGTCAGGCCGCCAGCGCCGGGCACCAGGCCCACGCCCACTTCGACCAGGCCGATGTAGCTTTCCATGTGCGCCACGCGGCGCGCCGAGTACACGGCCAGCTCGCAGCCGCCGCCCAGCGCCATGCCGTGGATGGCCGAGACCACCGGCACTTGCGCATAGCGCAGGCGCATCATCAGGTTCTGCAGCTCGCCTTCGATGCTGTCGATGGCGTCCGCGCCACCCACCACGAAGGCGGGCATGGTCGCTTCCAGGTCGGCACCGACCGAGAACGGCGCGTCGCCCGACCAGATCACCATGCCCTGGAAGTCCTTCTCGGCCAGCTCGACGGCTTCCATCAGGCCTTCCATCACCTCGGGGCTGATGGCGTGCATCTTGTTCTTGATGCTGGCGATCAGCACCTGGTTGTCCACCGTCCAGGCACGCAGGGCGCGGGTTTCAAACAGCGTGGTGCCGGCCACCTTCCAGTCGGGCAGGCTGGCTTCGCCGAGCAGCTTTTCCGGGAAAATCTGGCGCTCGTACACCGGCAGCACACGCCGGGGCAGGAACTTGCCTTGCGCCGGGCTCCACGAGCCTTCGGCCGTGTGCACGCCACCGGCCTGGGCCACCGGGCCTTCAAACACCCATTGGGGCAGCGGTGCGCTGCACAGGGCTTTGCCGGCGTCGATGTCTTCTTGCACCATCTTCGCCACTTCGAGCCAACCGGCTTCTTGCCACAGCTCGAACGGGCCTTGCTTCATGCCAAAGCCCCAGCGCATGGCCTGGTCCACGTCGCGCGCGCAGTCGGCGATGGATTCGAGGTGCAATGCGGCGTAGTGGAAGCCGTTGCGCAAAATGGCCCACAGGAACTGGCCAGGCGCGCCTTCGGCGTTGCGCAGCAGGCGCAGGCGCTCGGCGGCGGGCTTTTTCAGCATCCGGCCATACACGTCGTCGGCCTTCTGGCCGGCGGGCACGTACTCCTCGCTGTCGAGCTCGAAGCGCAGGATGTCGCGGCCCACTTTCTTGAAGAAACCGGCCTTGGTTTTTTGGCCCAGGTTGCCCATTTCGATCAGCTTGGCCAGCACGGCGGGCGTGCTGAAGCTGCCGTAGAAGGGGTCGGTCTCCAGGCTCAGGTTGTCTTGCAGCGTCTTGATGACGTGGGCCATGGTGTCCAGGCCCACGACGTCGGCGGTGCGGAAGGTGCCGGAGCTGGCGCGGCCCAATTTTTTGCCGGTCAGGTCATCGACCACGTCGTAGGACAGGCCGAAGTTCTCCACTTCCTTCATCGTCGAGAGCATCCCGGCGATGCCGATGCGGTTGGCAATGAAGTTGGGCGTGTCCTTGGCGCGCACCACGCCCTTGCCCAGGCCGCTGGTGACGAAGGCTTCGAGCTGGTCGAGCACCAGGGGCTCGGTGGTGGGGGTGTTGATCAGCTCCACCAGCGGCATGTAGCGCGGCGGGTTGAAGAAGTGGATGCCACAAAAGCGCGGCTTGATGCTTTCCGGCAGCGCCTCGGACAGCTTGGTGATCGACAGGCCCGAGGTGTTGGACGCCAGGATGGCGTGCTTGGCAACGTGGGGCGCGATTTTTGTGTACAGGTCGAGCTTCCAGTCCATGCGCTCGGCGATCGCTTCGATCACCAGGTCGCACTCGCCCAGGAGCTTCAAGTGCTCTTCGTAGTTGGCCGCTTCGATCAGGTCGGCGTCCTCGGCCACGCCAATGGGCGAGGGCTTGAGCTTTTTCAGGTTGGCAATGGCCTTGAGCGCGATGGCGCTTTTCGGGCCTTCTTTGGCAGGCAGGTCGAACAGGACGACCGGCACCTTCACGTTGACGAGGTGGGCGGCAATTTGCGCGCCCATCACGCCCGCGCCGAGCACGGCGACTTTTTTCACATTGAATCGGGACATGGTTGTGTGTTTCGTGTTCAGGGGTTATTCCACGCGCTGCCAGGTTTGCGTGCGCCCAAAGGGGCCGATGGAGCCACGCACTTCCAGCTTCTTGCCGCCCTCGATGGGGGTCAGGCGCAGGGTGTAGAACTTGCCGTTTTCGGGGTCG
Organism: Acidovorax sp. HDW3; assembly: GCF_011303755.1. Classification (NCBI taxonomy): domain Bacteria; kingdom Pseudomonadati; phylum Pseudomonadota; class Betaproteobacteria; order Burkholderiales; family Comamonadaceae; genus Acidovorax; species Acidovorax sp. HDW3. The sequence goes on from NZ_CP049885.1 coordinate 2,526,674, forward strand.
AGGATCTTGCCGTCCTCCCACACATCTTTGTCTTCTGCCTTCTTGGCACCTTTGATGATTTGCAGGCCCACAATGGGCTGGTCCTTGAGCTCGTCCTTGCATTCGCCGCATTTGGCGTTGGGCTCGGCGTTCTTGCGCAGCACCTTCTCGATACGCCCGAAGAACACGCCGCCGTTGTCGGCAATACGCACCTCAGACTTGGCCTCATTGGTTTTTTCGTCAAAGCTGCGCCACAGGCCGGCGGGCGTCATCTGGGCAAAAACAGGGGTGGTCAATGCTACCAAAACGATAGCTGCTAGCGCTTGTCTCATAAGGTCTCCAGGGCAAAAAGACTAAAAATAGTAATGTGGCGTGGCGGCTGCCGCCCCGCACCCCGCCCCCGGCCTGCGCCGGGGGTGTGCTGGCTTTAGGCCAGGGCGGCGTCGGTGTCCATCAACACCTTGGAGCCGGCGCGGGCGGTGCGCATCAGCAGCACGGTCTCGGGGAACAGCTTGGCGAAGTAGAAGCGCGCCGTCTGCAGCTTGGCAACGTAGAACGGGTCGTTGTTACCAGCGGCGATGGCGCGCAGCGACACCTGGGCCATGCGGGCGAACAGGTAGCCAAACACCAGGTGGCCGGCAACGCGCAGGTAGTCCACGGCAGCGGCGCCCACTTCGTCGGCGTTTTGCATGCCCTTGAAGCCGATCTCGGTGGTGAACTTGGTCATCTGCTCGCCCAGAATGGCGACCGGGTTGATGAACTCGGCCATCTTCTCGTTCACGCCTTCCTCGGCCACCAGAGCGCCGATCAGCTTGCCCAGCTTCTTGAGCGTGGCGCCGTTGTTGCCCAGCACCTTGCGGCCCAGCAGGTCGAGCGACTGCACGGTGTTCGTGCCTTCGTAGATCATGTTGATGCGGTTGTCGCGCACGAACTGCTCCATGCCCCACTCTTTGATGAAGCCGTGGCCGCCAAAGACCTGCATACAGGCGTTGGTGGCGATGTGGCCGTTGTCGGTGATGAAGGCTTTGACGATGGGGGTGAGCAGGGCGACCATCTCGTCGCTGTCGGCGCGCACCTTCTCATCGGGGTGGTTGTGCGCCTTGTCCAGCAGCAGCGTGCAATAGATTTGCAGCGCGCGTGCGCCTTCGGCGTAGGCCTTGGCGGTCAGCAGCATCTTGCGCACGTCGGGGTGCACGATGATCGGATCGGCATCCTTGTCCTTGGCCTTGGTGCCCGAGAGGCTGCGCATCTGGATGCGGTCCTTGGCGTAGACCAGGGCGTTCTGGAACGCCACTTCGGTCAGGCCCAGCGACTGGTTGCCCACGCCCAGGCGGGCGGCGTTCATCATCACGAACATGGCAGCCAGACCCTTGTGCGGCTGGCCCACCAGGGTACCGACGGCGCCGTCGATGGCGATCTGCGACGTGGCGTTGCCGTGGATGCCCATCTTGTGCTCCAGGCCGGTGCAGAAGATGGGGTTGCGGCTGCCCAGCGAGCCATCGGCGTTGACGTTGAACTTGGGCACGACGAACAGGCTGATGCCCTTGGAGCCCTTGGGCGCGTCCGGCAGGCGGGCGAGCACCAGGTGGATGATGTTGGAGGCCACATCGTGCTCACCGGCGCTGATGAAAATCTTGTTGCCGGTGATCTTGTAGCTGCCGTCGCCCAGGGGCTCGGCCTTGGTGCGCAGCAGGCCCAGGTCGGTGCCGCAGTGCGGCTCGGTCAGGCACATGGTGCCGGTCCACTCGCCGCTCACCAGCTTGGGCAGGTAGGTGGCTTTTTGTGCGTCGGTGCCGTGGGCCAGCAGGGCTTCATAAGCGCCGTGCGACAGGCCGGGGTACATGGTCCAGGCCTGGTTGGCGCTGTTGAGCATTTCGTACAGGCACTGGTTGACGGTGTGCGGCAGGCCCTGGCCACCAAACTCGGGGTCGCACGACAGCGCCGGCCAGCCGCCTTCCACATACGCGGCGTAGGCTTCCTTGAAGCCCTTGGGCGTGGTGACTTCGTTGGTTTCCTTGTTGTGCTTGCAGCCCTCGGCGTCGCCGCTGATGTTCAACGGAAAGGCCACGCCAGCGGCAAACTTGCCCGCTTCTTCGAGCACGGCGTTGATGGTGTCCGCATCGGTTTCGGCGTGCGCAGGCATCGCCTTGAATTCTTCGGCGACGTTGAAGACTTCGTGCAGCACGAATTGCATGTCGCGCAGTGGCGGCTGGTAGCTGGGCATGGGCGTACTCCTATGGATGGAAAGCGTGTGGGGAAAAAAATCAGCCCGGCTGCGAAGCGCTTGCGCCGCAGTGGGCCAGGATGTTGTCAAAACCTTTGACGGCGCGTTCGATCGAGCCGACGTTGCGCAAAAACCGCGCCTCGTAGTGCAAGGCCAGGATCAGGCCGTGGATCTCGAACAGCATCTGGTCGGCATCCACGTCTGCGCGCAGTTCGCCCAGCTCGGCGCACTGCACGATGGCGCGGCGCATGGCCGAGAGCCAGATCAGCACCGATTCCGACAGCGCATCGCGCACCGGGCCGGGTTGCTCATCGAACTCAATGGCCCCGCTGATGTAGATGCAGCCCGAATCGATTTCGATGGAGGTGCGTTGCATCCAGTTGCCAAACAGCGCACGCAGGCGCGGCAGCCCGCGCGGCGCCGCCAGGGCCGGATAGAACACCTCTTGCTCGAACCGCTGGTGGTACTCGCGCACCACCGAGATCTGCAGCTCCTCACGCGAACCAAAATGCGCGAACACGCCGGATTTGCTCATGCCCGTGACATCGGCCAGGGCGCCAATCGACAGCCCCTCCAGCCCAATGTGCGTGGCCAGCCCCAGGGCGGCATCGACGATGGCCGCCTTGGTCTGCTGCCCCTTTTGCAACGCACGCCCCCGGCTGCTGCGCGCGGCAGCGGAAACGGGAGTGGGGTGAGCGGCAGAAGGCGTAGGCATGGGTACAGGCAAAAACGAACGTTCGTTCTATTTTGCAGCAAATTCCCGTTTTGCCCTACCCCCCCCGGGAAAATAGGGAGATCGCTCCAAACGCGCCGGCTACAGCACCAGCGCCAGGCTGGCCTGCAGCTGCTCGGTGGGCAGCTGGCGAAAGCCCGAGCGCGCAAAGCGCTGCAGGCGGCCCACGGCAAAGTCGGTCAGCAGGCGCGCGGCCACCTGGGCCTCGGCCGTGGGCTTGGCCGAGCCGTGCGCCTGCGCAGCGGCGCGCAGCGCCTGGCGCAGGCTCGATTCAAAGCGCTCGAAAAACTGGTTCATGCGCGCCTGCAGGCGCTCGTTTTCCAGCACCAGGGCGTCGCCCACCATGACGCGCACCATGCCCGGGTTTTTCTCGCCAAACTGCAGCAGCAGGGCGACGATGCGCGCCGCCTGCTCCGCCCCCTGGGCGTTGCCCTGCGCCGGGTCAGCCGCCTCGCGCCCGAGCACCTGCTGCACCAGGCTGAAGACGCTGTGCTCGATGAACTCGATCAGCCCCTCGAACATCTGCGCCTTGCTGGCGAAGTGGCGGTACAGCGCCGCCTCGCTCACATCGAGCTGGCGCGCGAGCAAGGCGGTGGTGATGCGCTCGCCCCCGGGCTGCTCCAGCAGCTGGGCCAGGGTTTGCAGAATTTGCGCCCGGCGCTCGCCCGGCAGCGGGCGCTTGCGCGCGGCCGGTGCAGTGCCGCTGCTGGCGGCTTCGTTCTCAGGGAGGGCGGAGGCGGGGGCAAATTCAGACATGGGGCGAACACAGACAAAGGAGGGCCATTCTCGCAAAGAAAGCCGGCGCCAAAACCCTCAGCCACTGGCCTTTTCTGCCGCTTTGTCTGCCGCTTTGTCTGCTGCCACACCGCAGGCATGGCAGTAGCGCGCAAACGCACTCTTGCGCGTGCTGCACGCGCCGCAATGGTCAAACAGACCGATGCCGCAGTGCGGGCAAAAATCAATTTTTTCGTTCTTCAGATCCACCCCGCGCTCGCAGCCCGGGCACAGGCCCTTGGCCAGGCGTTCGAGCGCCAGGTCGTAGCCCAGCTCCTGGCGCCGCTCCTGCTCGGGCAGGGCTTCGGCCTGTTTTTGCCGCTCCAGGTAGCGGTTGAGCGCGACGATGGCCCAGCGCCCAACCAGCGCCGTGATGGCGATGCCGACCACGTAGCGCACGTAGCCGCCGTAGCTCGGCAGGTAGGGCACGAGCTCGACGAAGAAGGCGAACAGCGCAAAGAAGATGAAACCCCAGACGAAGGGCCACCAGGTGCCGTGGCGCTTTTTGGCAAACAGCCAGCCCGCGAGCAGCAACAGCGGCAGCGTCAGCGCCAGGCGGTAGAGGAACACGCGCAGCTCGGCGCTGCGCTGCGCCGCCCGCCAGGGCTCGCGCGCCGCCTCCTCCAGGGCGCTGAGCTGGGCACGGGCGGCATCGCTCGCCTGGCGCGCGTCGAGCTGCGCTTGCTGCTGCGCTTCGAGCACCTCCTGCGCGCGGCGCTCGGCCTGCTTCAAGGCGTCGAGCTGGCGGTTGCGCGCCAGCACCTCGGGGTTGTCCTCGCTGCGCTCCGTGGCCCGCCGCGCGGCCAGCCAGTTGGCGTAAGTCTCGCGCGCGTCCTGGCTCTCGCTGCGCGCCTTGCTGCGCTGCAGCTGCGCCTGCTCCAGCGCCTGCTGCGCGTCTTGCACGCTGCCCTCCAGCGCCTTCAGGCGGGCGCGCAGCGGCGCGGCCTGGGCTTGATCGACAAAGTCACCGAGCCGCACCGGCGCCTGCACACGCGGCAGGTCGCCCACCAGCTGGCTGCCCAGGCCGATGAGGAAGCTGGCAAACACGAACGCCACCAGCCACAGGCCCCGGCGAAACCACTTCTCCGACCAGCGCAATGCTTTGCCCATGATGCACCTTTTTTACTATTAATTTGATAGCTGCCAGCGCTTATCCAGCAAGCGCTACATGCCAATTACACCGCCATCACCCCTGCCCCAGCAGCCCTGCCACCTGCACGCGCAGGGCCTCGGGCTGCACGCTGGCGGCAGATATTTCGGGGCCGATGTTCAGGCCCACGCGGTTCCAAAAGCCGCGCCGGAAGGGGCGCACCATGGCGCCGCCTTGCTCGATGCGGCTGAAGTACGAGCCCCACAAATTCGTCAGCGCCATGGGCACGACGGGCGCGGCCACGCCATCAGCCTGGGCGCGTTCGATGATCTTCATGATGCCGCCCTTGAAGGGCTGCAGCTGCCCGTCGCGGGTGATGCCGCCTTCGGGGAAGATGGCAAGCAAGTCGCCCCCCTGCAGCACCTGGGCGGCGCGTTCAAATGCCGCTTCGTAGGTGGCGCTGTCTTCTTTTTGTGGTGCGACGGGAATGGCCTTGGCCAGGCGAAACAGCCAGCCGAGCACCGGCACGCGGAAGATGCGGTGGTCCATCAAAAAGTAAATGGGCCGGGGGCTGGCGGCCATGAGCAGCATGGCATCGACGAAGCTGACGTGGTTGCACGCCAGGATGGCCGCGCCCTCGGTGGGGATGTGCGCATCGCCGTGCACCTTGAAACGGTAAATGCAGCGCGACAAAACCCAGGCGACAAAGCGCAGCAGGTACTCGGGCACGAGCAAAAAGATGTAGCCCGCCACCACCGCATTGGCCAGGCCGGTGAGCAAGAACACCTGCGGCACGCTCAGCCCCGCACCCAGGAGCGCGCCGGCCAGAACGGCGCTGGCGATCATGAACAGCGCGTTCAAGATGTTGTTGGCGGCAATGATGCGCGCGCGGTGCGTGGGCTGGCTGCGCATCTGGATGAGGGCGTACATGGGCACGCTGTAGAGCCCGGCAAACAGGCTCAGCAGCAGCAAATCGAGCATCACGCGCCAGTGCGCCGCCTGCGCCAGGAAGGCGGTCAGGCCCATCAGCGGCGCCTCGGGCAGGCCGCGCGCGGCAAAGTACAGGTCGATGGCAAAAACGCTCATGCCGATGGTGCCCAGCGGCACCAGGCCGATCTCCACATGGCGGCGCGAGAGCACCTCGCACAGCAGCGCGCCCGTGCCAATGCCGACCGAGAACACCACCAGCAAGAGCGAGGCCACCTGCTCGTCGCCGTGCAGCACCTGCTTGGCAAAGCTGGGGAATTGCGACAAAAACACCGCGCCAAAGAACCACATCCACGAAATGCCCAGCAGCGAGCGAAAGACGACGATGTTCTCGTGCGCCAGCCGCAGGTTGCGCCAGGTTTCGGTGATCGGGTTCCAGTGGATGCGCAGCCCCGGGTCGGTCGCGGGCGCGGGCGGGATGGCCTGCGCCGCCACGCGCCCCACCAACGCCAGCAGCACGCAGCCGGCCGCCACCGCGCTGTGACCCACATCTGGCAGCGCCACGAGCAGACCACCGGCGACGTTGCCCAGCAAGATGGCGACGAAGGTGCCCATCTCCACCATGCCGTTGCCGCCGGTCAGCTCACGCTCGCTCAAAGCCTGGGGCAGGTAGGCAAACTTGACCGGGCCAAACAGCGTCGAGTGCAGGCCCATGAGGAACACGCAGGCCAGCAGCAGCGCCGGCAGCGTCAGCACAAAACCCAGCGCCGCCAGCAGCATGATGGCGATCTCCAGGTTCTTGACGAAGCGGATGATGCGCGTCTTCTCCAGCTTGTCCGTGATCTGCCCGGCCGTGGCCGAGAACAGCAAAAACGGCAGGATGAACAGCGCGCCAATCGCCAGCCCGGCCTGCGCCGGCGCCAGCCAGGCCACCTGCAGCTGGTAAGTCACCATGACGGTGAAGGCGAACTTGAACAGGTTGTCGTTGGCCGCGCCGCAAAACTGCGTCCAGAAAAACGGCGCAAAACGGCGCTGGGTGAGCAGGGCAAACTGGTTGGGGTGGTCGGACACGGCAAGGCCTTCAGGGGGGAATGCACGCAGCGGGCCGGCAGCGCTATTATTTTTATAGCTGTCAGCGCTTATTGAGCAAGCGCTAGCAGCTGTTTTAACCCTTGATTGGGTGCTTAGGAAGCCGCTTTTTTGCGCGCCGGCGCCTGGGCCGGGGTTCTCGCTGCGGTTTTGGTGGTGACTTTGGCGGTGGTTTTGGCCGGGGCTTTGCCGGCGGCCTTGCGCGCGGTCTTGGTCACGGCCTTGACGGCTTCGCTCGCGGCCTTCTTGCCCGCTTCGCTGGCGGCTTTTTGGGCCACGGTTTTGACCGCTGCGCCCACCCCGGCAGCGGCTGCGGGCTTGACGCCGGCGGCCTCCTGCATGGTCTGCACGCCCTTGGCGGCAATCTGGGTGGCCATATCGGTGGCGGTTTTCAGCGCCTCTTTGGCCAGACCGGTGGCCACGCTCTTGGTAGCGTCGAGCGCGCCCTGGCGCGCGGCATCGTTGAGGGCGGTGGCGGCAATTTGCTGGAACTGGCTGGTGAGCGCGCCCCACCACTGCAGCGGGTCGATGGCGCCAACCTCGGGCGCCGCCTTGGCGCTCTTGCGCGCTGCCGGGGCGGCGGCGGTGCTGGCGGCTTCGGCCCCATCCGCAGCCCGCGCGGCCACGTCCGAGACGGCCTGCGCCGCGCTGGCCACGGTCTCGCCCGCTTTTTGCACGCCGGTGGCCACCGTATCGGCGGCTTTGAGCTTGAAGGCGTTGGCCACGTCGGCCATGTTGAAGTTCATGCCCTGCAGCGTCGCCAGGGTCATTTTTTGCACCTCCAGCGCCTGGATGGTGGCGGCGAGCGCGCGCGAGTTCTGCTCCAGCCAGAACTGCACCGACTTGAGCTCGGTGATGCGCTTTTCCAGCTCCTCGACGTTGATCGTCGGCGCCACCCAGTTCGACAGGTTGGGCAGCTGCGGCACCTTGTCGGCCGCGCCCTTGGCCAGGCCCTGCAAAAAATCAAACCCGGGCACCAGTTTGGCAAAACCAAAGGCATTGTTCTCGCTCATGACGGCTCCATGCAGTGGGTGGATATCGCGCAAAGCTTACCCCATGCACAGCCCTACACTGGGCGCATGTTGCGTTGGTTGCTCGTCGTTTTCCTGGCCCTGGTGTTGATCAACGGCCTCGCGCCCTGGCTGCGCCGCTGGGGCTTTGGCCGCCTGCCGGGCGATTTGCGCTTTCGCCTGGGCGGGCGGGAGTGGGATATTCCGCTGGCTTCAACCCTGCTGCTGAGCTGGCTCGTCAGCCTGCTCGCGCGCTGGCTGTAGCGGCCAAGGCTTCGCGCTGCAGGCGCTCGCCCAGAATCTGCGCCGGCACCGGGTGGCAGTAAAAGTAGCCCTGACCGTAGTCGCAGCCGGCGGCGAGCAGCAGCTCGTGCTGCGCCTGCGTCTCCACCCCTTCGGCCACCACCGTGATGCCCAGCTGGTGCGCCATGACGATGATGGCCTGGCACAGCACCATGTCCTGGCTGCCCGCCTGCAGGTGCGAGACAAAGCTGCGGTCGATCTTGATGCAGTCGATGTCAAAGCGCTTGAGGTAGGACAGCGAGGAGTAGCCCGTGCCAAAGTCATCGAGCGCCAGTTGCAGCCCGGCGTTTTGCAGCTGGTGCAGCTTGCTGTCGGAGGTTGGGTCGGCATCGAGCAGCACGCGTTCGGTGATCTCCAGCGTCAGCGCCGCCCCCGGCAGCGCCAGCGGTGGCAGCTGCGCCAGCCAGTCGCCCACCTGGTGTGCATTGCTGAGCAGCTGCACGGGCGAGACGTTGACGCTGAGCGAAAAATCCACCGCCCCCGCCGCCCGCCACTGCGCCAGCTGGCGTGCCGCCTCGTGAAACACCCAGTCGCCCAGGGGCACGATCAGGCTCGATTCTTCGGCCAGGTCGATGAACTCGCCCGGCCCAACCAGGCCGCAACCGGGGCGCAGCCAGCGCAGCAGCGCCTCGGCCTTGACGGTGCGCTGGCTGCGCATCTCGACGATGGGCTGGTAGTGCAACACGAATTGGCTCTGCTCAATCCCCGCTTGCAGGTCGCGCAGCAGCAGGCGCCGCTGCTGCACGGCGGCCTGCATTTCGGGCTCGAAAATGGCAAATTGGTTGCGCCCCTTGTCTTTGGCGGCGTACATCGCCAGGTCAGCGTGCTTGAGCAGCTCGACGCCGTCGCTGCTGTCGTCCGGATAAAAAGTCACGCCCATGCTGACCGAGATGTGCACCGTATTGCCCCCCAGCGCATAGGGCTGGGCAATGGCCTGCAGCACCTTGCGGCACACCGGCTGGGCATCGGCCTGCGCCTGCAGCCCAGGCAGGATGAGGGTGAACTCGTCGCCCCCCAGGCGGGCGATGAGGTCGGTCGCGCGCACGCAGCTGCGCAGGCGCCGCGCCACCTGGCGCAGCAGCTCGTCGCCCTGGTCGTGGCCAAAGGTGTCGTTCACTTCCTTGAAAAAATCCAGGTCCAGAAACACCAGCGCAAACGGCAGGCCGCTGTGGCGCGCCTGCTCCATGCCGTGCACCAGGTTTTGCTGGAACATCTGCCGGTTGGGCAGACCGGTGAGGTGGTCGTAGTGCGCCTGGTGCCAGATGGAAGCCTGCTGCTGGCGCTGCAGCGTCACGTCGTTGAACAGGCCGATGTAGTTGTGCACACTGCCGTCGGGGTTGTGCGAGGCGGTAATGGTCAGCTCCGAGACAAAGGTCTGACCGTCGGCGCGGCAGTTGGTGATGTCGCCGCTCCAATGCCCATGCTCGAGCAGGCGCTGCCACATGCCCTGGTAGAACTCCAGCCCATGCTGGCCCGAGCTGAGCGTATTCATGCGCCGCCCGACGATGGCCGGCGCGGCGTAGCCAGTGATGTGCGTGAACGCCGGGTTGATGTCTTGCACCACGCCGCGCGCGTCGGTCACCACAATGGCCTCGCGCGTGTGCTGGAACACCAGGCTGGCGCGGCGCATCGAGGCTTCGGCGCGCTTGCGCTCGCTGGTGTCAATAATCAGGCCGATCACCGCCGGCCGCCCCTGGTAGCGCATGGCAGTGCCAAAAATTTCAATGTCCACCTCGCTGCCGTCGGCGCGCAGCAGGCGGCGCTCGTAGCGGGCGTTGCGCGTGCGCCCTTGCAGGCGGTCTTGCACGCTTTTCTCGACGGCAACGTAAGCCTGGGGCGTGAACAGCCGCGACATCGGCAGGTGGTTGTCCAGGTCTTGCTGCGTGTAGCCGCTCAGCCGCGCCATCTGGTCGTTGGCGTAAATCAGCCGCAGCTCGTGGTCGAGCATGTAAATGCCGGCCACCGCGTTGTCGGCCAGGCCGTTGAACATGGCCTGGATTTGCTCGGCCGTGGCGCGCTCTTGCGCCACGTCCAGCAGCAGCTGCTCGATATGGCGCGCCGACTCATTGAGCGCCTGCGCCAGCTCGCCGAGCTCATCGCTGCGCCGCGCCAGCGCCGCCGGTGCGCGCTGCGCATAGTCGCCCGCCACCATGGCGCGGCATTGCTGCGCCAGGCGCTGCATGGGCTGCAGCACCCGCCGCGCCACCAGCACGTAGCCCAGCCACAGCAGCAACGCATCGAGCACGAACAACGCCAAACTGCTGTACAGGGCGCGCTGGTGCGCCGCGTTGGCGTAGGCGACGATGCCGTCCATCAGCACCTCGGTGTGCTGCAGCAGCACGGCACTGGCCTGCATGGCCGGGCGAATATCGGGTGCAGCCCCAACCGGGGCCGCTTGCAGCGTTTGCAGGGCCTGGCGGTATTGCAGCCAGCTGGTCTGCAGGTCGTCAAAAGCCGGGCGCAGCGGCGCCGGCAAGGCCACAACGCGCAGGCCAAAGGCGCTGCCGCCAGCGGCCAGGGTGCGCTGGGCCTGCTCGAACGCCTGCACGCGCTCGTCGTACGCCTGGGCCCAGTCGCCTTGCGGGTCCTGGCGCGCGGCCAGGCCCTCGAGCGCCATGCGCTGGCCCAGCATCCGCATCTTGCCGGCGATGTTGAGCGTGGCCGCCAGATCGTCCGAGCGGCGCAGCAGCACCTGCAGCACGGCGACGTTGCCCAGGGCCAGCACCAACGCCAACAACAGCGCCCAGGCCGCCTTGCGCTGGAGCGTGCGCGGCCACAGGGGCAGAGAAGAAAACAAAGAAGCAGACATGACGGCGCGAATATGGCACTTCGCCCCCACCGCTGCAGCCGCCAGGGTAAAAAAGTGTATCCAGGGAATACGGAATACTACGGTGTTTTCCCCAGACAGGCCGGCGCTTACGACAAGGGTTTGCCCTTATTTTCTTCCGTTGCCAGCCACGCCACCAGCGCCTGCTGGCGTGCCTGGGCAATGGCGCGGCCCACTTCGGGCCCCTGCAGCCCCCGGCGTGCGGCGGCCTGCGCCACGGGGGCGGTGGGCACGGCCAGGGCGGCGGCCAGCGCCGCCTGCAGGCGCACGCGCGGGGCGTAGGGCTGCTCTTGCAGGCCCTTGCGGCCCCGGGCGTCGCATTCGCAGGCCCAGAGCACCTGGGCAAAGCGCTCGGGCTTGCGCAGCGCGTCGCAGCGCTCGAACAGGCGCAGCAGGGCGGCAGCGCCGAGCGCGTCCGAGCGGTGGATGTTGCCGTGCTCGCGCGCCACCACCTCGGCCAGCTCGCGGCCATCGGCAGGCACACGCCAGCGCTGGCACACGGCTTGCAGCAGCTGCGCGCTGCGCTCCTCATGGCCGAGGTGGCGCGGCAGCAGGTGCGCCGGCGTCGTGCCCTTGCCAAAGTCGTGGCACAGGCAGGCAAAGCGCACCGCCAGCGGCGCCTGCAGGCGCGCGGCCATGTCCAGCACCAGCATGGCGTGGATGCCGGTATCGACCTCGGGGTGGTATTCGGCGCGCTGGGGCACGCCCCACAGGCGGTCGAGCTCGGGCAGCAGGCGGCGCAGGGCGCCGCAGGCGCGCAGCAGCTCGAACATGCGCGAGGGGCGCGTCTCCATCAGGCCGCGCGAGATTTCTTGCCAGATGCGCTCGGGCACGAGGTGATCGACCTCGCCCGCACGCACCATGGCGCGCATCAGCTGCAGGGTTTCAGGGGCGACGCGAAAGCGCGGCAGGCGCGCGGCAAAGCGCGCCACGCGCAGGATGCGCACCGGGTCTTCGCGGAAGGCGTCCGTCACGTGGCGCAGCACGCCGGCCTTGAGGTCGCGCACCCCGCCATAGGGGTCAAAAACGGCTCCAGCGCCCGTCCAGCCAGCGTCAGCAGCTATTGAATTGATAGTAAGGTCGCGCCGCGCCAGGTCTTGCTCCAGGGTCACGTCGGGGCTGCTGTGCACGCTAAAGCCCCGGTAGCCGCGCCCGCTTTGGCGTTCGGTGCGCGCCAGGGCGTATTCCTCGTGGGTTTGCGGGTGCAAAAAGACTGGAAAGTCGCGCCCCACCGGGGTGAAGCCCTGCGCCAGCATCTGCGCCGGCGTGGCGCCCACCACCACCCAGTCGCGGTCGTGCACCGGGCGCCCCAACAGGCGGTCGCGCACGGCGCCGCCAACCATGTAAATCTGCATGGCGGGCAGTTTACGTGAGCACCGGGCCGCCCCGGCGCAGCTCCTGGCATTGCTGCTGCGCGGGCGCATAGGCCGCGATCAGGCGCGCGAGCAGGGTGCGCGCCCGATCCGAGTTGTCGCCCGAGAAGTTGCACACGTACACATCCAGGGTGACGCTGGCGCTCTCGGGCCAGGTGTGCAGCGCCAGGTGCGATTCGGCCAGCAACACGGTGCCCGTCACGCCGCTGGGCCGCCCCTGGTAGGGCGGGAAGGTTACCCAGCGCTCGCCCACCGGCGTCAGGCCGCAAGCGAGCACCTCCTGGCGGCACAGCGCGGCGATGCGCGCGGCGTCGAGCAGCAGCGCCGCCTCGCCGGCGCAGCCGTACAAATCTGCCGTCAGGTGCAGTCCTTGCACGGCGGCGCCTCGGGCTAGCGCTCAGTGCCCGGCGGGGGCTGGGCTGGGGGTATGGGCGGGGGCTGCAGCAGCGGCGCCGGGCGCCTTGAGCGCCACGGGCAGCGTCAGCGGCACACTGGTTTCCACGCCCTGGGCGTTGCGCAGCACCAGGGTCAGCGCCACTTCACTGCCCACAGCCAGCGGCGCCTTCAAGTCCATGAGCATGACGTGGTAGCCGCCCGGGCGCAGCTCCACGGCCTGGCCGGCGGGCAGGTCGAGTGCGGCAATGGCGCGCATCTTCATCACGTCTTTTTCCATCTTCATCTCGTGCACCTCGGCCACCGCAGCGGCGGGCGACTGCACGCGCACCAGCTGGGTGTTTTCTTGCGCCGTCAAACGCATGAAGGCGCCCGTGGCCTTTTGCCCGGCCACGCTGGCGCGGGCCCAGGCGCCCTCGACCGCCACCGGCGCGCTCTGCGCCCAGGCCGTAGAAGCCACCAATGCCACGGCCAGCCCCAGGGCCTGGCGCCAACGACGCGATTGCAACTGCATACATCCTCCTGTCATGGGTACAAGCGCCCGATTGTAGGAAGAGCGCCCGCCCCCACCCACCTTGGCGACAGGGAGGTTGATAAAAGTCATTTCAAGCTCCTGTTTTGCATGGCATCATTTAATAAATAGAAATCACTCTCATTTATTTTTATGGATCGCCTGCTGCCCCTGCTTCGCACCCCCCTGGCCTGTGCCTGCGCTGCGGCGCTGTCACCGTTGCCGGTGCTGGCCCAGTCCACCTTGGCGAGCCTGCCCGCCGTCACCATCAGCGCTGAAGAAGGCAGCGGCGCGCCCCTGGCGCCGTCGCTGCAGGCCGAGCGCGCCCGCCTGGAGCGGGTGCCCGGCGGCACCAACCTCGTCACGCCGCAGCAGGAGGCGCGCCTGGCCACGCTGCGCGACGCGCTCGACTACCAGCCGGGCATCGTCATCCAGGATTTTTTTGGCGCCACGGACCAGCCGCGCCTGAACATCCGGGGCTCGGGCATTCAAAGCAACCCGCTCAACCGGGGCGTGCTGCTGCTGCAAGACGGCCTGCCGCTCAACGAGGCCGACGGCTCCTTCATCATCGGCCTGCTCGAACCGCGCAACGCCGCCCTGGTGAGCGTGCGCCGGGGCGCCAACACCCTGACCCCGGGCGCCACCACGCTCGGCGGCGAGCTTGATTTCCAATCGCTCACTGGCGCCGACGAGCGCGCCCGCGTGCGCAGCGAATACGGCAGTTTTGGCCGGCGCGCACTGCAGGCGGCGCTGGGCCAGGCGGGCCAGGGGTGGGACGGACGCATCAGCGCCAGCGCCGACCGCTACGACGGCTGGCGCCACCACAGCGCCTCGCGCCGCGACGCGCTGCAGGCCAACCTGGGCTGGAAAAGCGGCACGCTGGAAAACCGCAGCTACCTCAGTTGGACGGATTTGCAGTTTGATATTCCCACCGTCGTGCCCAAGGAGCGCGTACACAGCAACCCGCAGGGCGTGCTCGGTGACGGCAACACGCTGCAAGACCAGCTGCTCAACGTCTACCGGCGCGACCCGCGCCGCGCCGCACGCCAGCTGCGCCTGGCCAACCGCACCCTCTGGGGCGACGCCGCACTGCGCCAGGAGCTGGGCTGGTACTGGCAGAGCACCGACGATTTTTTCAACGACCAAACCACCCACTTTGGCACCCAAAGCCACACCAGCGGCCTGCAATGGCAGGCCAGCGGCCAGGTGGGCAGCGCGCTGCACTGGCGCGGCGCCCTGGCCTGGTCGCGCAGCCGCATGGAGCGCACGCTCGACGCCAACAATCCCGCCAACGGCAGCGCCCTGCAGCGCTTTGGCAGCTACGACCTGCAGGCGCAGAACCTGCAAGCGCAGCTGGGCCTGGACTGGCAATGGGCGCCCGCCTGGACGGCACACGCCCAGCTCGGCGCCAGCCGCCAGACGCGCGATGCGCGCGAGCAGCGCACCGGCCAGGCGCTCGACCAAAGCTGGCGTTTTGCCACCCCCAAGGTGGGCGTGAGCTGGACGCCCCAGCCCCGCCAGCGCTGGTGGGCCAGCTTAAGCCGCAGCCAGGAGGCGCCCACGTTCTGGGAGATCGTCAGCGCCAGCGTGCTGCCGCCCAACCCGGCCTCGGCCCAGGCAGCGCTGGTGGCACTGCAGCTGCAGAGCGCCAGCACCTTTGAAATCGGCGGCCAGGGCCGTTGGGGCGAGGGCGCGAACGCGCCGCAGTGGCAAATCACCTACTACCGCAGCGAGGTGCAGGACGAGCTCATGAGCACCGCCGACGCCAACGGCATCAAGATCGGCACCTACAACTACGCTGGCGGCACGCGCCACCAGGGCATAGAGGCCGGGTTCTCGGGCCGCAGCGGCGCCTGGGACTGGCGCAGCTCCTGGACGTACAGCGACTTTCGCTTCAAAGACGGGCGCTACGCCGGCAACCGCATCGCCGGCGTGCCGCGCCACCTGCTCAACGCCGAACTGCTGTGGCGCCACGCCAGCGCCAGCGGCACCTGGCGCATGGGCCCCAACGTGCGCTGGCAACCGGGCGCCACCCCCATCGACCACGCCAACACCCCCGGCAGCACGCAAGACGGCTACGCCCTGCTGGGCCTGAAGCTGGAGTGGAAAAATGGCCCCTGGAACGCCTACCTGCTGGCCGACAACGTCACCGACCGGCGCTACGCCAGCAGCTACGCCATCCGCAACCAGGCCAGCGCCGCCATGCCGGGCTACCTGCCCGGCCTCGGGCGCAGCCTGGCAGCGGGCCTGAGCTACCAATTCTGACCACCCCAAGGCAAGCCATGCAGCCAGCCAGCCCCACCTTCGCGCCCCCACTCTCGACCACCACCGCCACCCGCCGCCAGTTGCTGCAAGGCGCTGGCGCCCTGGGCCTGGCCAGCCTGCTGGCGCCAGCGCCCACCCACGTGCACGCCGCACCCCTGCCGCGCCTGACCCTGGCGGGGCCGCCGGCCATCGTCTCGGCGCCGCTGATCCACATGGCCGAAAGCGGCGCCCTGGCCGCCGTGGCGCAGCAGACCATCTTCCAGCCCTGGCGCGACCCCGACCAGCTGCGTGCCATGGCCATTGGCCAGAAGGCCGATGTGCTGGCCATGCCCAGCAACGTGGCCGCCAACCTCTACAACCGGGGCGTGGGCCTGCGCCTGCTCAACATCTCCACCTGGGGCGCGCTGTGGATCGTCTCGCGCGATGCGCAGCGCACCACCCTGGCCGACTACCGGAGCGAAGAAATTGCCGTGCCCTTTCGCGGCGACATGCCCGACCTGCTGCTGCAACTGCTGGCCACCGAACAGGGCCTGAACCCGGCGCGCGACCTGCAGCTGCGCTACGTGCCCACGCCCATGGAGGCCATGCAGCTGCTCATCACGCGCCGCGTGCGCCACGCGCTGCTGACCGAGCCCGGGGTGTCGCTGGCGCTGCGCAAAACCCAGTCCTTCCCCATTGGCCTGGTCGCACCCGAGCTGCACCGCAGCCTTGATCTGCAGCAGGAATGGGGGCGCCTGCTGCACCGCCCGGCGCGCATTCCGCAAGCGGGCATTGCCGCCATCGGCGCGCTGCGCAGCCAGCCCGAGGTGCTCGCCGCCGTGCAGCAGGCCTACGCCCAATCGGCCGCCTGGTGTCTGGCGCACCCCCAGGAATGCGGCACGATGCTGGCACGCCATATCGACCTGCTCACGCCCGAGGCCGTGATGGACGCACTGCCGCGCAGCCAGCTGCAGGCCGTGCCGGCGGCGCAGGCGCGCAGCGAGCTGGAGTTCTTCTTCGCCCGGCTGCAAGCGCGCAGCCCCGGCCTGATCGGCGGCAAGCTGCCCGAGGCCGGCTTTTACGGCGCCTGACGGAGCGCGCTGCCATGCATCTGCTGTGGTATGGGCTGCGCCGCCTGCCCGCCTACCTCTGGAGCGGCTGGGGCGCCATCGCCAGCTTGCTGCTTTTCATTGCCCTGTGGGAGCTGGGCGCGGCCTGGTACGGGCCGCTGATCCTGCCCGACCCGCTGAGCACCTTCACCACCTTGGCGCAGCTGCTGCAGTCGGGCGCAGCCTGGCCGCAGCTGGCCATTACGGCGCGGCGCGCCCTGCTCGGGCTGCTGCTGGCCCTGGGCCTGGGCAGCAGCCTGGGCCTGCTCGCCGGGCTGTCGATGACGGCGGCCATGATGGCCCGCCCCTGGGTCACGCTGCTGCTGGGTATGCCGCCCATTGCCTGGCTGGTGCTGGCCATGCTGTGGTTTGGCCTGGGCGACGGCACGCCCATCTTCACCGTCTTCGTCGCCTGCCTGCCGGTGGTTTTTGCCGGCGCGCTACAGGGCACGCGCACGCTGGACCTGCACCTCAAGGACATGGCGCGCGCCTACCGCCTGCCCTGGCGGATGCGCCTGTGGGACCTGTACCTGCCGCATGTCGCCGCCTACCTGTTTCCGGCGAGCATCACAGCCCTGGGCTCGTCGTGGAAGGTGGCCGTCATGGCCGAGCTGCTGGCCAGCAGCGACGGCGTGGGCGCCGCCCTGGCGGTGAGCCGCTCGCAACTGGACATGAGCGCCTCCCTGGCCTGGATTTGCGCCGTCGTCGCCAGCTTGCTGCTGCTCGAATACGGCCTGCTCGAACCCATCAAGCGCGGCCTGGAGCGCTGGCGCGAGGCTGGCACATGACGGCAGCGCTGCAAGTACAGGCCCTGAGCCACCGCTACGGCCCGACGCTGGTGCTCGACGGCATCGACCTCACGCTGCACGCCGGCCGCACCCTGGCCCTGGTCGGCCCCTCGGGCTGCGGCAAGACCACGCTGCTGCACCTGTGCGCCGGGCTGCTGGACGTGCAGCAGGGGCAGATCCACCCCGGGCTGCAGCCGGCGGCCGTCATGTTCCAGCAGCCGCGCCTGCTGCCCTGGCTGACGGCGCTGGACAACATCGCCCTGGGCCTGAAAGCGCGCGGCCTGGCACGCGCGCCGCGCCAGGCCCAGGCGCGCACCATGGCGCTGGCCCTGGGCCTGCCCGAGGCGGCGCTGGCGCAGTACCCGGCCGAGCTCTCGGGCGGGATGCAAAGCCGCTGCGCCCTGGCGCGGGCGCTGGTGCTCAACCCGGCGCTGCTGCTGCTCGACGAGCCCTTTGCCGCCCTGGACATCGGCCTGCGCTACCAGCTGCACCAGCTGCTGCTCGAACGCCAGGCGCAGGCCGGCCTGGCGGCGCTGCTCATCACCCACGACCTGATGGAAGCCGTGCGCCTGGCCGACGACGTGCTGGTGCTCGCGCCCACCCCCGGGCGCATCGTGGCGCATTACCAGCCCCCCGGCACAGCCCTGGAGCGCGACGACAGCCTGGTGCACCGCTGCGCCGCCGAGCTGCAGCAGCACCCGGCCGTGCGCGCCGCATTTGACCTGCCCGGCCCCGGCGCCATCGCCGCAGCACTGGGGCGCTGGCAACCCATAAATATCAATCAAAACAGCCTCTAGCCCTTATCCATCAAGCGCGAGCAGCTATCATTTTTGCAATGCCACCCAGCCCCTCTTTCCTGCACCACCGCCACCCCCTGTGGAGCTGCGGGATGCGCCCCTTCTTTTTGCTGGCCATGCTCGCGGCGCCGCTGCTGCTGGCCTGGTGGAGCCTGGCGCTGGCGGCCCACTGGCCGCTGCCGCCCATTGCTGGCGGCGCCCTGGTGTGGCACGCGCACGAGCTGATCCTGGGCTTTGCCATGGCCGCCGTGGCCGGCTTTGTGCTCACCGCCCTGCCCGAGTTCACCGCCACCGCTGGCGCCCGCCCCCAGGCGCTGCAGGCGCTGGTGCTGCTGTGGCTGGGCGCGCGCCTGGGGCTTGTGCTCTCGGGTTGGTGGGGGGCGCCCGCCCTGTGGCTGGCGGCCTGCGCCCAGGTGGGCCTGCCGCTGGGGCTGCTGGCGCAGCTGTGGCCGGCGCTGCGCAGCCCCGCCGGGCGCGCGCACCAGGCGTTTGGCTGGCTGCTGCTGGCGCTGGCGGGCAGCAGCGCCGGGTTTTATGCCGACGCGCTGCGTGGCGCCCCCAGCCTGCGCTGGCTGCACGCCAGCCTGGGCCTCTTGATGCTGCTGACGGTGGTGGCGGCGAGCCGGATTTCGATGCAAATCCTCAACCGCGCCATCGAGCAGCTGCGCCCGGGCGCGCCGCCCTACATCGCCCGCCCACCCCGGCGCCACCTGGCGGCGCTGTGCATCGGCTTGGCGACCGTGGCCGAATTTTTCGCCCCCGCCAGCCACCTGGCCGGCTGGCTGGCACTGGCCGCCAGCGCCGCCGTGCTGCACCTGCTCACCGACTGGCATGTGGGCGCACCGCTGTGGCGGCGGCGTTTTACGCTGCTGCTCTACAGCATGTATTTGTGCATGGCCCTGGGCTACGCCGGCCTGGGCCTGGGCGCGCTCGGCCTGCTCGACGGCGCCTTGGCGGCGGGCCGCCACCTGCTGACCATGGGCAGCGTGGGGCTGGGGATTTTCATCGTCATCGGCATTGCCGGGCGCGCCCACGTGGGCCGCAGGCCCGACCCCGGCCCCTGGCTGGGGCTGGGCGGCGCGCTGCTGCTGCTGGCCACGGCGGCGCGTGTGGCGGCGGCCCTGGGCGCAGCGCCCACGCTCTGGCTCGCCGTGGCCAGCCTGGGCTGGTGCGCGGCGTTTGCCCTGCTGCTGTGGCGCATAGCGCCGGGGCTGTGGCAGGCGCGCAGCGACGGGCAGCAGGGCTGCGCCGGCGTGCTGCCGACGGCGCCCTGACGCTGGGCGTTGACACTGTTTTTTGACCCCGCGCCTTGGCGCTACGCCTTGAGGAAGTCGGCGCGCCCGCCCAGCCAGCGCGCAATGTGCTCGCGCGCGAGTTGCGGGTGCTGCGCCAGCATGACGGGCGCCGTCTCGCGCGCCCAGGCCAGGAGCACGGTGTCGGTGGCCAGGTCGGCAAAGCGCAGCAGCGCATCACCCGACTGGCGCGCCCCCAGGAACTCGCCCGGGCCACGGATCTCCAGATCGCGGCGGGCGATTTCAAAGCCGTCGGTCGTCTCGGCCATGGCCTGCAGGCGCTCGCGTGCGCTCTCGCCCAGGCGGCCGCTGTCGCCCACGCTGTAGAGCAGCACGCAGGCCGAGGCCGCCGCGCCGCGCCCGACGCGCCCGCGCAGCTGGTGCAGCTGGCTCAGGCCAAAGCGCTCGGCGTGCTCGATGACCATGAGCGAGGCGTTGGGCACGTCCACGCCCACTTCGATCACCGTCGTCGCCACCAGCAGGCCCAGGGCGCCGTCTTTGAAGGCTTGCATGACGGCTTTTTTCTCTGCCGCCGCCATGCGCGAGTGCAGCAGCCCCACCTGCACGCCCGGCAAGGCAGCAGCGAGCTCGGCGTGGGTGGCGGTGGCGTTGGAGAGGTCGAGCGCCTCGCTCTCCTCGATCAGCGGGCACACCCAGTACACCTGGCGCCCGGCGGCGAGCTGCGGCGCCAGGCGGGCGATGACCTCGTCCTTGCGGCTGTCGGCAATCACCCGCGTGACGATGGGCGTGCGCCCGGGCGGCAGCTCGTCGATGGTGGAGACGTCCAAATCGGCGTAGTACGTCATGGCCAGGGTGCGCGGGATGGGCGTGGCGCTCATCATCAGCAGGTGCGGCTCCATGCCCTGGTGGCTGAGTTTTTGCCGCAGCGCCAGGCGCTGGGCAACGCCAAAGCGGTGCTGCTCGTCGATGACCGCCAGGCCCAGGCGGGCGAACTGCACCTGCTCCTGGATGACGGCGTGCGTGCCCACGACCAGCGCGGCGGCCCCGCTCTCGACCAGCGCCAGCATGGCGGCGCGCTCTTTTTTCTTTTGCGCCCCGGCCAGCCAGGCGACCTGCAAACCCAGCGGCGCCAGCAGCGGCGTGAGCCAATCGACGAGCTTGCCAAAGTGCTGCTCGGCCAGAATTTCCGTCGGCGCCATGAGGGCGCATTGCCAGCCGGCCTCGATGGCGCGCAGCGCCGCCAGCGCGGCCACCACGGTTTTGCCGGCGCCGACATCGCCCTGCAGCAAGCGGTGCATGGGGCGCGCCAGGGCCAGGTCGGCGTTGATCTCGGCCACCACGCGCTGCTGCGCCCCGGTCAGGGCAAAGGGCAGCGCCGCCTGCAGCTGGCCGGGCAGGTCTTGCGCGCCAGGCGTGAGCACCGGCGCGCGCAGGCGTGCGCGCTGCTGGCGCGCCGCGTGCTGCGACAGCTGCTGCGCCAGCAGCTCCTCGGCCTTGAGGCGCTGCCAGGCCGGGTGGCTGTGGTCTTCGAGCGTGGCGAGCGCCACGTCGGGTTGCGGATGGTGCAAAAAATGTAGCGCGTCACGCAGCATCCACGGGCCTTGCAGGCCAGTTTGCCTATCAAAAACAGCCAGGGGCGGGAGCAGCGGCGCCGGAATCGTCTCGGGCAGGGCGACGCGCTGCAGGGCGCTGGCGATGGCGCGGCGCAGATAGGCTTGGGGCAGCTGCGCCACCGTGGGGTACACCGGCGTGAGCGCCTGGGGCAGCTCGCCGCCCGCCTGGCGAAACGCCGGGTGCAGCATCTGCCGGCCCCAGAAGCCGCCCCGAATCTCGCCGCGCAGGCGCAGGCGCGCGCCCACGGCCAGGGTTTTGAGGTGCGAGGGGTAGAAGCTGAAAAACGTCAGCTCGCAGCGCCCGCTGCCATCGTCCACCACCACCTTGAGCAGGCGGCGCGGGCGCTGCTGCACTTCGCTGCTGACGACCTCGGCCTCGATCTGCGCCACCTCGCCCTCGCGGGCGTTTTTGAGCAAGGTGATGCGCGTTTCATCCTCGTAGCGCAGCGGCAGGTGCAGCGCCAGGTCAATGTCGCGCACCAGCCCGAGTTTGCGCAGCGCCTGCTGGGCAGGGCTGAGGGCGGGGGTGGCGGGTTTTGCAGGCGCGGCGGTGGGGGCAGGGGACGAACGGGCGGGCACGACAAAAGGCTACCACGGCCCCATACTGTGCTGAATCGAACCCTGGGCTACCATCACATTTGGTTTTTTGGTTTTTTGGTTTTTTGGTTTTTTTGGTTTTTTCCATGCTCAAGCGCATTCACGTTCAACATTTGACCTTGGGCATGTACCTGCACGAGTTCTGCGGCTCCTGGATGGAGCACCCGTTCTGGCGCACCCGCTTCCTGCTCGAAGATGCCCACGATCTGGAGTTGATCCACGCTTCAGAGATCCACGAGGTCTGGATCGACGTCAGCAAAGGGCTGGACGTTGCCGCCGGCACGCACAGCGTCTCGCGCGCCGAGGCCGACGCCCAGGCCGAGGCCGATTTGCAGCAGGCCGCCGCCCACAGCGCCAGCGCCCATCCCGCCCCCAACATCCGGCGCCAGCCCAGCCCCATGGTGCAGGAGCTGCGCCGCGCCGCGCAGATTTGCGCTGCCAGTAAAAAAGCGGTGGTATCGATGTTCCACGAGGCGCGCATGGGCCGCGCCGTCGATCCAGCACAAGCGCAAGAGCTGATCGAGGACATGAGCGACTCCATCGCCCGCAACCCCGGCGCCCTGGTCAGCCTGGCGCGGCTCAAAACCGCCGACGACTACACCTATATGCACTCGGTGGCCGTGGCCGCGCTCATGATCTCGCTGGCGCGCAACCTGGGCATGAACGAGGAGGCCGTGCACATCGCCGGCACCGCCGGCCTGATGCACGACCTGGGCAAGGCCAAGATGCCGATGGAGGTGCTCAACAAACCGGGCAAGCTCACGGACGAGGAATTTGCCATCATGCGCGCGCACCCGGTGCACAGCCACGCCATGCTCAAAGACTCGGGCCTGCACCCGCAGGCGCTCGACGCCTGCCTGCACCACCACGAAAAAATGGACGGCACCGGCTACCCCGACCGCCTGCAGGGCGAGCAGATCAGCGTGCTGGCGCGCATGACGGCGATTTGCGACGTGTACGACGCCATCACTTCCAACCGCCCCTACAAAAACGGCTGGGACCCGTCGGAATCGCTGCGCCGCATGGCCGAGTGGAGCAAGGACCATTTCGACGCGCGCCTGTTCCAGGCCTTCGTCAAAACCATGGGCATCTACCCCGTGGGCTCGCTCG
Source organism: Acidovorax sp. HDW3 (assembly GCF_011303755.1). NCBI lineage: Bacteria > Pseudomonadati > Pseudomonadota > Betaproteobacteria > Burkholderiales > Comamonadaceae > Acidovorax > Acidovorax sp. HDW3. Next base: position 2,549,418 of record NZ_CP049885.1, read on the forward strand.
TGCGCCTGGGCTCGGGCCGCCTGGCCGTGGTCACCGAGCAATCGCCCGACGCCCTGTTGGCGCCGCGCGTACGGGTGTTTTATTCGACCAAATCGCAGCTGCGCATTCCGCCCGAGCTGCTCGACCTCTCGCGCCCGGGTTGCACGGAAAAAATCGTCGCCCGCGAAGACCCGGCGCAGTGGAATTTTCCGGACCTGAACGACCTATGGAGCAGCGCGGGCGCGTAGTCCGCAAAAAGTCCGCAAGAGACAGCGCCGCGCAGGCGACAATCGCGCCCTGTTTTTTTGCCCTCTTGGCACGGGTCTGTCCGACCCTCAAGCACCATGACCGCTTCTGTCCGCACCTTCACCCTGAGCGATTTCGACTTCGAACTGCCCGAGCTGCTCATCGCCCAGCACCCGGCCCCCGAACGCAGCAGCGCACGCCTGCTCGACGGCCGCGCCAGGGCCCCCACCGACCGCATTTTTCGTGAATTCCCCGGCCTGCTGCAGCCGGGCGATCTGCTGGTGTTCAACGACACCCAGGTGCTCAAGGCGCGCCTGTTTGGCGAGAAGGCCAGCGGCGGCCGCCTGGAGCTGCTGATCGAGCGCGTGCTCGGCGGCAACGAAGTCGTGGCGCACATGAAGGTGAGCAAAAAGCCCCAGAGCGGCGCCACCTTGCACATGGCCGGCGGCGCGCACAGCGGCGGCTTTGATGCCACCTTGCTCGGGCGCTGGCCCGAGGCGGACGGCCCGCTGTTTCGCCTCGCGCTGCAAGGCCCGCAAGGCGAGACACCCTGGGAGCTGATGCAGCAGCACGGCCACCTGCCGCTGCCGCCCTACATCGCACGCCAGCAAAACGCCGCCCACGACCCCGACGCCGCCGAGGATGCCGAGCGCTACCAGACCGTGTTCGCCCGCCAGCCCGGCGCCGTCGCCGCGCCCACCGCCGCGCTGCACTTTGACGCCGGCGTGCTCGCCGCGCTGCAAGAGCGGGGCGTGGAGCGCGCCAGCGTCACGCTGCACGTGGGCGCGGGCACGTTCCAACCCGTCAAAACCGAGAACCTGGCCGAGCACCGGATGCACAGCGAATGGTACGAGGTGCCGCCCGCCACCCTGGCCGCGCTCGAACGCTGCCGCCAGCGCGGCGGGCGCATCGTTGCCGTCGGCACGACGACGGTGCGCACGCTCGAATCATGGGCCCAAAGCGGCCAGCCCAGCGGCGACACCAGCATCTTCATCACCCCCGGCTACCAGTTCCAGGTGGTGGACATGCTGCTGACCAACTTCCACCTGCCCAAGAGCACGCTGCTGATGCTGGTCAGCGCCTTCACCGGCTACGAGCACGCCATGGCGCTGTACCGCCATGCGGTGGCGCAGCGCTATCGCTTCTTCAGCTATGGCGATGCCATGCTGCTGGCGCGCCACAGGCCGTAGCACGTCGATTTTCTGCAGCCGTATTTTTTCCACAACTCCGCACAATCGCCAATAGGAACAATTATCATTACCATTCATTAATTTTCCGCGCACCGGGCTGTTGTCGGTGCACTTGCACCATGACTGTGCCTTTTGTCACCCTCTTGGCCTTGTTGCTGGCCAGTGGGGCCGCCTTGTGCGCCACTGAGCGCGCCGCCACCCGCATCACTGGTGCCAGGGGTTGGTTTTTGTTTTTGTTGTTTACCCTGGGAGCGACCCTGCTGCTGCAAAAGCAGGTGGGCGATATTGAGGCCTGGGCCATCGTCACCGTGGTGCTGATGACCACCCTGCCCTGCATGGCAGCCCTGCTGGGCTGGCAACGCCGCCAGGAGGCCCGCCATGGCCGCCACTAAAACGCACAAAACTGTCCGCCAGAGTCCACCACTGGACTTGCTGCACCACGGCTTGGTGGCGGCCTTGTTGGCAATGCCGCTGGCCATCTGGCTCAGTGGTGCGTTGGTTTATCACGCGCCCTGGGCTGCTGATTCGCTCAACGACATTTCCACCTACCAAGTCACCATGTGGGCCGTACCGCCGCTATGGGCCACAGTGGTCAGCCTGGCCTTTTTAGCACCCAGCAAGCGCGTCCTCTGGGCCGCTCTGCTCACGGGCAACGCCCTGGTCTGGGGCCTGCTGCGGGCGGTGCAGGCATGAAAGCCGCAACGCTGCGCAACTACCTGTCGGTTCACACCTGGACGGGCATTCTGGCCGGCACGCTGCTGTTCATTGCCTTTTACGCCGGGGCACTGTCCATGTTCGTTCCCGAAATCACGCACTGGAGCCGTGCCGAGCCTGCCCGCAACAACGCCAGCCAGGATGGCGATGCCCTGGTCGCTGCTTTCTTTGCCGCACACCCCAGCATAGAAAATGCCACACTGGTGCTGCCTTCGGAATCCAACACCGCCCCCCTCATGCGCTGGGGCCCACGGGGCACTACGCCCCAACAGGTGGAGCTTGACGCCCAGGGCCAACTGCGCCCCGTGGCCGCACCAGCTGGTGAGGCGGGGCGTTTTGTCGATTACCTGCACCGCAAGGGTGGGCTGCCGCTAGCACTGGACAGCGCGGAGCCCGTGATCGGCCTCATCGCCCTCTTGTACGCACTGGCACTGATCTCCGGCGTGGTCGTACTACTGCCTTCGCTGGTCAAGGATTTGTTCGTACTGCGCATCGGGCGCAACGCCAAACGCATGTGGCTGGACCTGCACAACCTGCTGGGCGTGGCCAGCCTGCCGTTTCATGTGGTGATGGCGCTGTCCGCCGCCGTGTTTTGCCTGCACGACTGGATTTACGCCGCCCAGGGCACGCTGATCTACCCCCAGGGTCTGCGCTCCGTCACGGCGCGCACCCAGCCACAGCGCCCGCCCGTCACGCTCGATCGCACCGCCTGGCGCAACCCCACCCAACTCGTGCGGGATGCCGCCCACGCCGTACCCGGCTTTAGCGCCAGCGCCATCGAATACCGGGGCCTGGGTACGCCCAAGGCCAGCGCCTTCATGGCTGGAACGGATGACGCACACTTCAAACGTCGCCCCCGCGAAGGCTTTGCCGTGCTCGACCCCGCCACCGGTGCCTTGGTGCAAAACAATGCGGCACCCGGACAGGGCTCGGCCATGGCGCGCGCAGTGGTCAGCTTTTTTGCCCTGCACTTTGGCAGCTACGGCGGTATGCCCGTGCGCCTGCTTTACGCCGTGCTGGGTGTGATGGGGGCGATGCTGTTCTATACCGGCAACGTACTGTGGATCGAGAGCCGCAGCAAGCGCCTGCGCCAGCGGCCTGGTGTGATGGAGCAGCCGCGCCATGTGCGGGCCATCGCCGCCATCAACCTGGGGGCCAGCCTGGGTTGCGTAGCAGGCATCTCGCTGGCCCTGGTGGCTGCGCGCTGGCTGGGGGCCACACCCTTGGCGCCAGACACGGTGCTGCACAGCACCTACTACGCCACCTTCACCGCCTGCCTGGCCTGGGCTTTGGTACGCGGGGCGCAGCAAGCCACCGTGGGCCTACTGGCCTTTGCCGCCCTGGCCACGGCGCTCATTCCGCTGACCAGCGCCATCATCCCCTTGGTGGCCAGCCTGGCCCCCTGGGCCCAGGTACTGGACAAACCCTATACCAACGGACTGGCCTGGGTCGATGGCCTGTCCGTCGCCGGAGCAGCCTTGCTCGCTGCCACGGCCTGGATCACCCACCGCCAGACGGGCCGCCACCGCAGCACGCCCACCAGCCAGACTGACTTTGCCACCCCTGCTCTGAACTGACACACATGAAACCCTTCGCGTATCCCCCGCACGCCCTGGCCTGCGCCGCCGTCCTCGCCTGCCTGACCACTGCGGCCATCGCACAGACGGGCACACCCACCCCTGCTGCCACAGCCACCCTGCCCGAAGTCGCCGTCACCGGCGGACGCGACCCGGAGGCCCTGCCGGCCCCGGCCCCAGGCGGCAAGGCAGCTCAAGGCCTGCGCCTGGGGGTGTTGGGCAACACCGACCTGATGGATGCCCCCGTGAGCGCCAGCGCCTACACCCAGCAGACCATCCAGGAACAACAAGCCCGCACCCTGGGCGACGTACTGCAAAACGACCCATCGGTACGCTACACCACCAACAGCGGCCACATGCTGGAGCATTTCCGCATCCGAGGTCTGGATGTGAACGGCCCGAGTGTGGCCTATGGCGGCCTCTACGGCATGGCACCCAAGGGCCACATCCCCACCGAAATGATCGAACGTGTGGAAGTACTGCGCGGCCCCAGCACCTTGCTCGGCGGCATGGCACCAGACAACAACCTGGGCGGCGCCATCAACCTCACCCCAAAGCGCGCCGGAGCCCAACCGATCACCGAGCTCACCACCTCGTACTCATCCAATACCTACGTCCAGGCCCATGCCGACGTCGGTCGGCGCTTCGGCCCCGAGGGCCGCCTGGGCCTGCGCTTCAACGGCGCTTATGGCGATGGTGACACTGGCGTCGCCAGCCAGGGCAAGGGCCGGCGCCTGGGCGCACTGGCCATCGACTACCAGGGCGACGACTGGAATCTGGCACTCGATGCCTACAGCAGCCAGGAAAAAATCAAGAACGGCAGTCAAGCCATGTACGGCCTGGCCACACGCCGGGGCAACGTGGTGGCACTGGGCCAGCTCATCGCCGTGCCGAATGCCGACGTCAACGCCTTCCGGGGTACCTACGGCACCTACGCAGACGATGGCCTGATGCTGCGCAGCGAGCTGCGCCTGACTCCGGACTGGACGGCCTACCTCGCTGCGGGTGCCGCCAACAGCCGGGGCCAAGGCCTGATGTTTGGCACACGCATGATCGTCACCCAGGCCAACGGCGCAGCCAAGGGCTATGTCTACAACGTGGACACCATTACCCGCGACCGCGTCGCCGAGCTGGGCCTGCGCGGCCAGTTCAGCACGGGCAGCGTGCGCCACCAGCTCAGCATCACGGCCTCGGTGCTCAATCACCAGGAAGGCAGCAGCAGCCGCGCCGCCGAGGGCTGGAACCAAAACGTTTACCAACCCGTGACGCCGCCCTTCCCGACTGCACCCACGCCAGCCCCGATCACAACCGACAACGACCTGCGCTCGCTGGCCGTGATCGACACCCTGGGGCTGGTGGATGGCCGCGTGCTGCTGACGCTCGGCGCACGCCTACAGAAAGTCAAGCAAATCAACGGCTACGACGAATCGCGCATCTCGCCATCGGTCGGCCTGGTAGCCAAGCCCTGGGGCGAGGACACCGCACTGTTTGCGAACTACATGGAGGGGCTCTCACCCGGCCAGATCGTGCCAAAAAATGCTGGCTACACCAATGAAGGTCAGTCCTTCGCCCCTTACCGCACGCAGCAGGTGGAACTGGGCCTCAAGCACCGCCAGGGCGCACTCACGCACACCGCCAGCCTGTTCCAGATCGACCGGCCAACGCTGATCACGGCAGCCGACGGAAAATCAATGTACGAAGGCGGCAAGCAGCGCCTGCGCGGCGTCGAGTGGACGGTCTTTGGAAAAATCATGCCGTCACTCGACGGGCTCGGTGGCCTTTCCTACCTGCAGGCCAAGCAACGCAATACCGGCAAAGACAGCTATGGCGTACCTAGTTGGACGGCTAACCTAGGCCTGGACTGGGCCACCCCAGTGCAGGGCCTGAGCCTGGGCGGACGCTTGATTTACACCAGCAGCCAGTGGGCGGATTCGGCCAACAAACTCCAGCTGCCAAGCTGGCACCGTTTCGACCTGACCGCCAAGTACAAGACGCGCCTGGGAGCAACCCCCGTGACGCTCCATGGCTACGTCGAGAACCTCACCGGACGCAACGACTGGACAGGCCTGTTCGCCGACGGCTACGCCATGCCCTCGGCACCGCGCACCGTGCGCCTGGCGGCCACCTTCGCGTTCTGATGCGCACGGCTCTGGTGCTCGCCGCTCTGGCCAGCCTCAACCTCCACGCCGCCGAGCCACCACTGGTCATAGGCGCAACACTGCAAGGCCAACTGGCCAGCGGCCAAAGTCAACGCTGGCCGCTGGCCGTGCCCCCTGACCAGGTGCTGCAAGGCGATTTCGATGCTCCTGGTGCCGCCCTCGATCTGCTCGACGCCCAAGGCCAGCACCTACGCCGCCTGGTGGCCGAAGGCAGCAGCCCCCAAGGCTTTACCTGGCAAGTACAGCCGGGCCAGCAATTGCAGGTACGCGAAGGAGCACAGGGTGGCCCCTACCGGCTGCGCCTGCGCCGGGCACTACCACTGGCCCCCGAGGAGCACGCCAGCACCGCACCAGGGAGCCCCCGTCTGCGCGCTCTTGTGCGGACCCTGGCCGAAGGCGGCGTCACCGAGGCCTTCTGGGCCGAGCGCGCACGCGAAGGCACACCCTTGGTCGAACCCTTGCCGGACGGGCAAGCCCTGGTCACCTTTTTGTGGCGTGGTAACGCACAGACACGAAGCGTGCGCCTGTTTGGCAGTCCCTCGGGCAACCACGACCCGCTGCAGCAGCTGGGGGCGAGCGATGTGTGGTGGGCCAGCTTTGCCATGCCACTGTCGGCGCGCCTTTCCTACCGCCTCGCCCCCGACGTGCCGCAGGTGCAGGGCTCGGCACAAGATCGCCGCCGCATGATCCTTGCCACGGCGCAGCGCGACCAACTCAACCGACACACTTTCCCAGCCCTCGCCGAAACGGCGCTCGATGCCTTCCAGGGCTTTTCCGTGCTGGAGCTACCCCAGGCGCCACCCCAGCCGTGGGTCGCGCCGCGCCCCAGCGTGGCTGCAGGCCACCTGGAACAGCACCGCATCGACAGTGCCATCCTAGGCAACCAGCGTCCGCTGTGGCTGTACCGCCCGGCGAACAGCGTGCCCCAAGCGCTGCTGGTACTGTTTGACGCCCATGCCTATCGCGTGGACGTGCCCACACCGACGATCATCGACAACCTGATCGCCGACGGGCTGATTCCCCCCACCGCCGTACTGCTGCTCGCCAACCCCAGCCCCGAGGCTCGCACCACCGAGCTACCGCCCAACCCTGCCTTCGCACGCTTTCTGGACGAAGAGTTGATGCCCTGGGTACAGGCCCAAGGTCTGACACAGCCACCCGAGACGACGGTGATTGCCGGCTCCAGCTACGGTGGCCTGGCCGCCGCCTATGCCGCCCTGGTGCTACCGCAGCGTTTTGGCCGGGTGCTCAGCCTCTCGGGTTCTTTTTGGTGGGCGCCGCCCGGCGAAATACCTGGCTGGACGATGCGCGCCTGGGCCAAGGCACCCGCTGCTGGCGCCGTGCGTTTTTATCTCGACGCTGGACGCTACGAGAGCGCGCGTGGCGGGCAAGACGGCATTTTGGAGAGCAACCGTCACCTGAGCGACGTGCTGCGCGCCAAGGGTTACGCCGTGATTCAGCGCGAGCACGCTACCGGCCACGACTACCTGCACTGGCAGGGAGCACTCGCCTGCGGCCTGGTGGCGCTGCTACGCCCCGAGCGGCTGCCTGAGCTGGCCCCCACCTGCGGCACGGAGCCCACCCCCCCATAGGTTCGCCACGCCTAAGCCGCCTGGCGAATCATGTCCACCGCCTTCTCGGCAATCATCACCGTGGGCGCGTTGGTGTTGCCGCTGACGATGCGCGGCATGATGGACGCATCGACCACGCGCAAGCCCTGCAGGCCGTGCACGCGCAGTTGGGCGTCCACCACGTCCATCGGCCCCGGGCCCATGCGGCAGCTGCCCACGGGGTGGTAGATGGTGTCGGCAAACTGGCGGATGTATTGCTCGATCTGCGCCTCGGTCTGCGCGGCGGCCAGACGCTGCAGCTCGCGCCCACCGTACTGCGCCAGCGCCGGCTGCTGCAGGATGCGCCGCGAGATCTGAAAGCCGCGCACCATGCGCGCCAGGTCGTCGGGGTGGCCCAGAAAATTCGGATCGACCAGCGGCAGCGCCAGCGGGTCGCTGCTGGCCAGGCGCACGCTGCCCCGGCTCTTGGGTTGCAGCAGGCAGACGTGGCTGGAGTAGCCGTGGCCAAACACGGTCTTGCGGCCATGATCGACGAGCTTGCCAATGACGAAGTGCAGCTGCAAGTCCGGCTGCGCCTCGTCCGCTGCACTTTTGAGAAAGCCCCCGGCCTCGGCAAAGTTGGTGGTCAAGGGGCCGCTGCGCTCGCGCCGCCACTGCATCACGCCGCGCAGCACATTGAGCCCGCCACGCACGGAGAGGCCAAACAAATCGGTCAGCTGCGGCGCATTCACCACCTGCACCACGTCGGGGTGGTCGTGCAGGTGCTGGCCGACGCCGGGCAGGTGCTGCTGCACGGCAATGCCGTGGCGCTGCAGCTCCTGGGCCGGGCCCACGCCCGAGAGCATGAGCAGCTGCGGCGAGAGCAGCGCGCCGGCCGACAGCAGCACCTCGCGCCGCGCCCGCACCTGCTTGCGCTGCCCGCCCTGGTGGTATTCGACGCCGACGGCGCGCTGGCCCTCGAACAAGATGCGCGTGGCGTGCGCGCCCGTCAGCACCTGCAGATTGGGCCGCCCCAGATGCGGCGTGAGGTAGCCCTTGGCGGCGCTGTGGCGCTCGCCGTTTTTATGCGTCACCTGGTACATGCCCACGCCCTCTTGCGTGGCGCCGTTGAAGTCGCGGTTGTGCACGTAGCCGGCCTGCACCCCGGCATCGACAAACGCCTGGCTGAAGCGGTTGGGCGAGCGCAAGTCCATGACGTTGAACGGCCCGCCCTGGCCGTGCCAGGCATCGGCGCCGCGCTCGTTGTGTTCGGCGCGCACAAAGTACGGCAGCACGTCGCTCCAGCCCCAGCCGGGGTTGCCCTGCGCGGCCCAGTGGTCGTAATCGGCGTGCTGGCCCCGGATATAGACCATGGCGTTGACCGAGCTGGAGCCGCCCAGCACCTTGCCACGCGGCTGGTAGCCGCAGCGCCCGTTCAGGCCCGGCTGCGGCGTGGTCTCAAACCCCCAGCCAAAGAGCTCAAATTTGGCCACCACCGCCAAGCCAGCGGGGCAGTGGATGAGCACGTTTTTATCTGCCGGCCCGGCTTCGAGCAGGCACACCGTGGTGTTCGGATCCTCCGACAAACGTCCGGCAAGCACGGCGCCGGCCGAGCCACCACCGATCACAATGAAATCAAACATGGTTTTTCTGTCTCCTCCGCGATCACCCGACGCGCAAAAAATGCCTGAGTGATTGATTCACGATAACCGAGGCCCGGGGTGATTGCCGATACCATGTTCGGGGTTCATTTCACTTTGAGGAGGTTTCTCTATATGACGATTCAGACCGTAGGCATCATCGGCGCCGGCACCATGGGCAACGGCATTGCGCAGGCTTGCGCGGTAGTGGGCATTAACGTCGTGATGGTCGATGTGTCCGATGCTGCAGTGCAAAAAGGCATCGCCACCGTCGCCGCCAGCCTCGATCGCCTGATCAAGAAAGAAAAAATCAGCGCTGCCGACAAAGACGCGGCGCTGGCGCACATCCAGGGTTCGACCCGCTATGAAGACCTGCAAAAGGCCGACCTGGTGATCGAGGCCGCGACCGAGAACCACGCCCTCAAGCTCAAGATCCTGCAGCAGGTCGATGCGCTGGTGCCGCCGCAGGTCATCATCGCCTCCAACACCTCGTCGATCTCCATCACCCAGCTCGCCGCATCCACCAGCCGCGCCGAGCGCTTCATCGGTATGCACTTCTTCAACCCGGTACCGATGATGGCGCTGGTGGAGATCATTCGCGGCCTGCAAACCTCGGACGAGACGCACGAGCGCGTCAAGCAACTCGCCGAGCGCCTGGGCAAGACGCCGATCACCGTCAAGAACGCCCCCGGCTTCGTCGTCAACCGCATCCTGGTGCCGATGATCAACGAAGCCTTCTTCGTGCTGGCCGAGGGCCTGGCCACGCCCGAGGACATCGACGCCGGCATGAAACTCGGCTGCAACCACCCCATCGGCCCGCTGGCCCTGGCCGACATGGTGGGCCTGGACGTGTGCCTGGCGGTGATGGAGGTGTACCTCAAGGAATTTGGCGACAGCAAGTACCGCGCCTGCCCGCTGCTCAAGGAATACGTCGCCGCTGGCCGCCTGGGCCGCAAGAGCGGGCGTGGCGTGTACGCCTACTGAGCCTAGATTGCTATTAAATTAATAGCTGCTCGCGCTTTACCAGAAAGCGTTAGCAGCTATTTTTATGCCCAATCCACCCGTCTGCGCACACGGGATGACAATGGCCCCATGCCGCACCGCACCGATACCCCTGCCGACACCGCCCCCCACCCCTACGCCGCCCTGACCCCGGACACCGTGCTCGACGCCCTCGCCAGCGTCGGCCTGTACGGCGATGGCCGCCTGCTGGCCCTGTCCTCGTACGAGAACCGCGTCTACCAGGTGGTGCTCGAAGACGGCAGCAAGGTGGTCGCCAAGTTCTACCGCCCCGGGCGCTGGAGCGCGGCGCAGATTGCCGAGGAACAGGACTTCGCCCAGCAACTCGCCGCTGCCGAGGTGCCGGTGGTCGCCCCCCTGGTGCTGGCCGGGCGCAGCCTGCACCAGCACGCCGGCTTTGCCTTTGCCGTCAGCCCCTGGCGCGGCGGGCGCGCGCCCGAGCTCGACGACCCCGAGGTGCTCGAATGGGTGGGCCGCTTCCTCGCCCGGCTGCACGAGGTCGGCAGCCGCCAGCCCTTCGCCGCACGCCCGCAGCTGTCGTGGCAGCGCTGGGGCCAGGAGGCGCGCGACTGGCTGCTGGCGCACGATTGCGTGCCGCCCGAGGTGCGCAGCGCGTGGCAGCAGGCTTGTGACGAAGCTATAAAAATAATAGCTACTAGCGCTTACCATATGGGCGTTAGCACCGAATTTCACCTACAAGATGCGACCGCGCTGCGGCTGCACGGCGACTGCCACGGCGGCAACATCCTGTGGACGCCGGTACAAGAGCCCGGGGGCGGGCCGCACTTCGTCGATCTGGACGACGCCTGCCAGGGCCCGGCGGTGCAAGACCTGTGGATGCTGCTGTCGGGCGAGCGCGCGCAGCAAACGCGCCAACTCGCCGCCCTGCTCGACGGCTACGAGCAGCTGCGCCCCTTCGACCGGCGCGAACTGGCGCTGATCGAGCCGCTGCGCACCCTGCGCCTGATCCACTACAGCGCCTGGCTGGCGCGGCGCTGGGGCGACCCCACCTTCCCGCAGCATTTCCCCTGGTTTGGCAGCGCCGACTACTGGCGCGAGCAAACCCGCCTGCTGCACGGACAATGCGACGCCATGCGCCACCCGCCGCTGTCGGCCTAAGGTGTTCGCACGCTCATTACACTGACGCCCTTTTGCCCGCAGCCCGCACCATGCCGCCCACCGCCCCGACGCTCAACCTGTTTGGCTGGCACATCGACCCCGACAGCCGCCGCGACATGGGCCGCCTGGCCGCCGCCTTCATCGCCCTGCACCTGCTGCTGTGGACGCTGCTGCCGGCCCTGAGCCACCGCGCCCCGCCCTGGGACAACATCGAGCAGCTGGTGTGGACGCAATCGCTGCAATGGGGCTACTACAAGCACCCGCCCGCACCCACCTGGTGGATGTACTTCTGGACCGAGCTGCTCGGGCGCAAGGTCTGGGTGACGTTCTTTGCCGCCCAGCTCAGCGTCGCCGGCATGTTGTGGTGCCTGTGGCGCATCGCCCTCATCGTCACCACGCCGCTGCGCGCCTTCGTCGCCCTGGTGCTCACCGCCCTCGTCGCCTACCACGGCCTGCGCGGCATCATGGCCAACCACAACACCCTGCAGTTGCTGCCCGTGGGCCTGCTGCTGTGGGCCAGCCTGAGCGCCGTGCGCGCCAGCGGCCACCAGCGCTGGCTGCTGTGGGCCGGCGTCGGCGCCGCCGCTGCGCTCACGCTGCTGTCCAAATACAGCGCCCTGGTCTGGTTTGCCGCCATCGCCCTGTGGCTGGCGCAAGACGCGCGGATGCACCGCCTGCGCGCCTGGGCGCCGGTGCTGCTCGCCGCCGCCGTCGCCCTGGCCCTGCTCGCGCCCCACCTGGCGTGGCTGGTGCAGTCTGACTTTGCCAGCCTGCGCTACGCCCAGGATTCGGTGGAAAACGGCAATGCCGGCAACGCCAGCCACTGGACGGATTTCTGGAACTTCTGCAGCGCCCAGATCGGCCGCGTGCTGCCCGCGCTGCTGACCCTGGCACTGCTGCGCTGGCAGCTGCGCCACGCACCCAGGGTGGCGCACAGCACACCCGCTGGCGTGCAGCAAGAAGGCCGCTTCGTGCTGCTGCTGGGCCTGGGGCCGCTGGCCATCACGCTGCTGCTGGGCCTGGGCGGAATGCACCTGGCCGCCTCCTGGGCGACGACGTTCTACGCCCTCTTTGGCCTGTTGCTGCTGCGCTGGCTGCCCGCTGTAGCGCCAGCGGTGCTGCTGCGCCGCACCGTGCTGCTGGGCCTGGGCGCGCAGCTGCTGCTCGCTGGCGGCCTGGCGCTCGGGCGCGGGCTGCTGGTGGACGTGCTCGGGCGCAACGCCCGCTCCAACTTTCCGGCGCCAGCGCTGGCGGCGCAGCTAGGCACCCTCTGGCGCGCCCAGGCACACACGCCGCTGCGCGTGCTCGCCGGCGAAACCTGGCTCGCCGGCAACGTCTCCATCCACCTGCCAAGCCAGCCCCAGGTGTTCATCAACGCCGAACCGGCGCACGCCCCCTGGATCGACACCAACGCCCTGGCACGCTGCGACCTGCTGGTGCTCATCGACCGCAGCCCGGGCACTCCACCAGCGAGCGCCGCCACCCAGGCCCTGATGGCACGCGCCCAGGCCCACGGACAGATCAGCGTGCCCTGGACGTCCCGCCCCCACGGCCCACAGTTGACGGTGGACTGGGGCATCGTGGCGGCGACGCAGCCCGGCTGCGAATGAGACGGGCAAAGAAAAAGCCGCACGTTCAGGGAACTGTGCGGCCTTGATATGGTGCCGGTTGTCGGATTCGAACTGACGACCTACCGCTTACAAGGCGGGTGCTCTACCAACTGAGCTAAACCGGCGAAAGCGCGGATTCTATACCGAATCCGTTGCTTATTTCACACGCTTGAGCGCAGGGCGCGTGCCCGTTGCTGGCGGCGTCGGGGGCTCGTCGTCACCCTCGGGAGAAGTCTCGGCGCGGTGCAGCGGCACCACGCGCTCGTCGCGCTCGCCAGCGATGGCCAAGGGCGCGCTGGGCGTGGCGACCAGCTCCTGCGGTGTCGGCGGCGGAAAAGCCATGCCCTGGCCGTTTTCACGCGCGTAAATCGCTGTCACATGGCTGATCGGGACGATGATTTCACGCGGCTGGCCGCCGAAGCGGGCCTTGAACTCAATGTAGTCATTGCCCAGGTGCAGGGCGCTGGTGGCGTCCATGCTGACATTGAGCACGATTTCGCCATCCTTGACGTATTCGCGCGGCACCTGCACCGAGGTATCGACCCGCACCACGACGTAAGGTGTGAAACCGTTGTCGTTGCACCACTCGTACATGGCACGGATCAGGTAGGGGCGGGTCGAAGGGCTGTCTTGCTCGTTCATGGCAACACTCACTGCAGCACGCTTACTTGCGCATGACCTTTTCAGACGGTGTCAGCGCCTCGATGTAGGCCGGGCGCGAGAAAATGCGCTCGGCGTACTTGAGCAGCGGTGCGGCGTTCTTCGACAGCTCGATGCCGTAGTAATCGAGGCGCCACAGCAGCGGTGCAATCGCCACGTCGAGCATGGAGAAGTTCTCGCCGAGCATGTACTTGTTCTTGAGGAACACGGGCGCGAGCTGCGTCAGGCGATCGCGGATGTGGCTGCGGGCCTTTTCCAGCGCCTTGTCGTTGCCCTTGGTGGCACGCGATTCGAGCGCGTTCACGTGGGTGAACAGCTCTTTTTCAAAGTTGAGCAGGAACAGGCGCACGCGCGCACGATCGACCGGGTCGCCGGGCATGAGCTGCGGGTGTGGGAAGCGCTCGTCGATGTACTCGTTGATGATGTTCGACTCGTACAGGATCAGATCGCGCTCGACCAGGATAGGCACCTGGCCGTAGGGGTTCATCACGCTGATGTCTTCGGGCTTGTTGTACAGATCGACGTCGCGGATCTCGAAATCCATGCCTTTTTCAAACAGCACGAAGCGGCAGCGGTGGGAAAAGGGGCAGGTCGTTCCCGAGTAAAGCACCATCATGGCGAGAGACTCCTAAAAATCAAAAAGAGTGGGACGCCAAAAGCGCCCACTCCGCAAAGGCAACGCCCACCCGAAAACCGGGCGGGCGCGCGTCAGGTCTTATTTGACGTCTTTCCAGTATGCCGCGTTCAAACGCCAGGCAATGACCGTAAAGATCGCCAGGTACAGCAACACCCACAGGCCCAGGCTCTTGCGCTGGTCCTGGGCGGGCTCGCCCATCCACTGCAGGTAGTTGACCAGGTCGCCAACAGCTTTGTCGTACTCCTGTTCACTCATGCTGCCCTTGGTGAGCTGCTCCCAGCCTTTAAAGACATGGGTTTTTTCACCGTTTTTTTCCACCTCGTCAAACAAGGCGCGGCGCTCGCCCTGCATCTGCCACAGCGGGTGCGGCATACCCACGCTGGGGAAGGCCAGGTTGTTCCAGCCGGTGGCCTTGGTGTCGTCGCGGTAGAAGGTACGCAAGAAGGTGTACAGATAGTCAGCCCCGGAGCCCTGGCTACCAGCGCGCGAACGGGCGATCACGGTCAGATCCGGCGGGTTGGCACCAAACCATTCGGCGGCCTGCTTGGGATCAATCGTTGCCTTCATGGTTTCACCGATTTTGTCGGTGGTGAACAGCAGGTTGTCCTTGATTTCCTGCTCAGTCAAGCCGATGTCCTTCAGGCGGTTGTAGCGCATAAAGGCGGCCGAGTGGCAGTTGAGGCAGTAGTTGACAAAAATCTTGGCGCCGTTTTGCAGCGAAGCCTGATCCTTGGTGTTGACCGGGGCCTTGTCCCAGGCGATGCCGCCGGCGTCAGACGCCTGTGCACCGCCGACGATACCCAGGGCCGCAATCAGAGAGAGAAGCAGTTTTTTCATTGTGGTGGTCTCCGGCTCAGTGGGGCTTGAAGTTCACGCGCTCAGGCACGGGCTTGGGCGTGCCCAGGCGGCTCCACCAGGGCATCAGCAGGAAGAAACCAAAGTAGAACAGGGTACCCACTTGCGAGACGCGTTCACCCACGGGCGACGGTGCTTGCGTGCCCAGATAGGCCAGGATCACGAACCACACCACGAAGATCGCGTACATCAGCTTGTGCCAGCTCGGGCGGTAGCGGATCGAGCGCGCCGGGCTGCAGTCGAGCCAAGGCAGGAAGAACAGGATGATGACAGCGCCACCCATGACGACCACACCCCAGAACTTGGCATCGATAGCGAACATCAGGGCGATGACCACAGCAGCAGCCACAGCACTCAGCGCCTTGAACACGCCCGGCGCCTTGAGCAGGCCGAACAGGCCACCCAGACCGACGCAGGCGATCAGGGCGTACATCATTTCGCTGGTGATGGCACGCAGCATCGAGTAGAAGGGCGTGAAGTACCACACCGGAGCGATGTGGTTGGGCGTCTTCAGCGGGTCGGCCGGGATGAAGTTGTTGTACTCCAGGAAGTAGCCGCCGAACTCGGGCGCAAAGAAGATGATGGCCGAGAAGATGAACAGGAAGATGCTCACGCCGAAGATGTCGTGCACCGTGTAGTAGGGGTGGAACGGGATGCCGTCCAGGGGGTGGCCCTTGGCGTCCACCGGCTTGCCGGGGCCCTTGATTTCGATGCCGTCGGGGTTGTTCGAGCCGACGTCGTGCAGCGCCAGCAAGTGCGCCACCACCAGGCCCAGCAGCACCAGCGGCACGGCGATGACGTGGAAGCTGAAGAAGCGGTTGAGCGTGGCGTCACCGACGACGTAGTCGCCACGGATCAGCAGCGCCAGGTCGGGACCGACGAAGGGGATGGCCGAGAACAGGTTCACGATCACCTGGGCGCCCCAGTACGACATCTGGCCCCAGGGCAGCAGGTAGCCCATGAAGGCTTCGGCCATCAGCGCCAGGAAGATGGCGCAGCCGAAGATCCAGACCAGTTCGCGCGGCTTGCGGTACGAACCGTAGAGCAGGCCACGGAACATGTGCAGGTAGACAACGATGAAGAACGCCGAGGCACCGGTGGAGTGCATGTAGCGGATCAGCCAGCCCCAGGGCACATCGCGCATGATGAACTCGACCGACTCGAACGCCTTGGCGGCGTCGGGCTTGTAGTTCATCACGAGGAAGATGCCGGTGACGATCTGGATCACCAGCACCAAGAGCGCCAGCGAGCCGAAGATGTACCAGAAGTTGAAGTTCTTCGGAGCGTAGTACTCCGACATGTGAACCTTGTAGGCGTCAAAAGCCGTCGGGAAACGGTTTTCCAGCCAGTTCATGGTCTTCGCGCCAGCCGAGGCGTTGGGCGAGACTTCCTTGAATTCGCGGTAAGCAGCCATTTGTCAGTGCCTCCCTCAGGCTTTTTTGTCTTCACCGATCAGGAGTTTGGTCTCCGACAGGTACATGTGGGGTGGCACTTCGAGGTTGTCGGGCGCCGGTTTGTTCTTGAACACGCGGCCTGCCAGGTCAAAGGTGGAGCCGTGGCAAGGGCACAGGAAACCGCCCTGCCAGTCGCTGGGCAGCGAGGGCTGCGGGCCCGTCACAAATTTATCGATCGGCGAGCAGCCCAGGTGGGTACAGATGCCAACCACCACCAGAATATCGGGTTTGATCGAGCGGTGCTCATTGCGCGCATACGGCGGCGTGAACTCGTCGGGGTGGCGCTGGGACTGGGGATCGGCCAGCTGGGCATCGAGCTTGGGCAGCTCGGCGAGCTGCTCGGGCGTGCGCTTGATGATCCAGACGGGCTTGCCGCGCCATTCGGCGGTGATTTTCTCGCCCGGCTTGAGGCTGGAGATGTCCACTTCCACCGCCGCGCCGGCGGCCTTGGCCTTCTCGGACGGCTGGAAGGTGCTCACAAAGGGGACGGCAGCAGCCACGCCGCCCACCGCGCCGGCGCAGCCGGACGCAATCAGCCACGTCCGCTTGCCGGAGTCGATCGGAGTTTCACTCATGGGGGGGATCCTCGGTATGCAACGCTATTAGGGTCAACCGCAAATTGTAGCGGAGTGATAATGGTCAATAGGGGGCTGTCCGATGTCAGGGCGCTGCCCTACATCAAGCAAAAATCAACCAGCCAACTTTTTTTGGCGCCGCAACAACACCCGGGAGCTACAGATGAGCATGTTGAAAGAATTTCGTGAGTTCGCCGTCAAGGGCAACGTCATCGATCTGGCCGTGGGTGTGATCATTGGCGGCGCCTTTGGCAAGATCGTCGATTCGGTGGTCGCTGACCTCATCATGCCGGTAGTCGGCCTGGTGTTTGGCAAGCTCGATTTTTCCAATCTGTTCCTCGTCCTGGGCACCATCCCCGAGGGCACGGCGCGCACCCTGGCAGAGCTGAAAAAAGCCGGCGTACCGGTGTTTGCCTACGGCAACTTCATCACCGTGGCGGTCAACTTCCTGATCCTGGCCTTCATCATCTTCATCATGATCAAGCAGATCAACCGCCTGAAGCGCGAAGCCCCGGCGGCCCCCGAACCCGCCACGCCCGAGGACATCGTGCTGCTGCGCGAGATCCGCGACAGCCTCAAGCGCTAAATCACGCCACCCCCGCCAGCTGGCGCGCCATGCGCACAGCGGCGATCAGGCTGGCGGCGTCGGCGCGGCCCTGGCCGGCAATGTCAAACGCCGTGCCGTGGTCCGGGCTGGTGCGCACCAGCGGCAGGCCCAGGGTCACGTTCACGCCCTTGTCCACCCCCAGGTACTTGACCGGGATCAGGCCCTGGTCGTGGTACATCGCCAACACCACATCAAACTCCCCCGGGCGCCCCGGCTGGCTGCGCGCGCGCATGAACACGGTATCAGGCGCCAACGGGCCGTGCACGTCCAGGCCGGCGCTGCGCGCCTGCGCCACGGCGGGGGCGATGACATCAATCTCCTCGCGCCCAAAAAGCCCACCCTCACCAGCGTGTGGATTGAGCCCGGCGACCGCAATGCGCGGCGCGCGCCCCAGGCTGCGCGTGAGCGCCTGGTGCGTGATGTGCAGCGTCTGCAGCACATTGTCGAAAGTCACAGCTTGCAATGCCGCACTGAGCGCAACGTGGATGCTCAGCAGCACCGTGCGCAGCTCGTCGCTCGCCAGCATCATGCGCACCGGCATGTGCGCCAGCACCACGCCGGCGTGGTGCGCAGCCTCGGCCTGCAGCAGCTCGGTGTGGCCTGGGTAGTGCACGCCGGCGGCGTGCAGCGCCTCTTTGTGCAGCGGCGCCGTCACCAGCGCGGCGGCTTCGCCGCGCAGCACGGCCCGCGCCGCCCACTGCACGCAGTCGGCGGCGGCGCGCCCGGCCTCGGCACTCACCTGACCCCAGGGCTGCGGCCCGGGCAGGCCCGGTAGCGGCAGCAGCGGCACGCAGCGCGGCGGCGCCTGCCAGGCCTGCGCCGGCGTCTGCAGCACCGCCACGGGCAGCGGCAATTGGCCCGCCGCCTGCAGGCAGGCGCTGGCGCGGCGCAGGGTTGCCAGCTCGCCGACCACGCAGCAGCCGCGCAGCAGCTCGGGCGCATCCCGAAACGCCTGCACGATGGTTTCCGGGCCGATGCCGGCGCTGTCGCCCTGGGTGATGAGCAGCGGCAGAGGGGGGGCAGAATTTGGCATAAAAACAGGCTCCAGCGCTTTATTTACAAGCGCCAATAGCTATCAAAATAATAGCATTACGCAGGGTTGTCGATGTCGATGAACTGGTGCTCCAGGCCCAGCTCGGCGGCCAGCTGCGCCGCCAGGGCGGGCGCGCCATAGCGCTCGGTGGCGTGGTGGCCGGCAGCGAGGAAGGCGACGCCCGTCTCTCGCGCCAGATGCGCCTGCGGCTCGGAGATTTCGCCAGTAAGGAATGCGTCGGCGCCGGCGGCGATGGCAGCCTCAAAAAAACCCTGCGCCCCGCCCGAGCACCAGGCGACGCGGCGCAGCGCCCGGCCATCGCCCGGCACCAGCGTCACGCTGCGCCCCAGACGCTGCTGCACGTGGGCGACCAGGGCGGCGCCATCGGCAAAGGCGGCGGGGGCGAGAAAGCCCAGTTCCTGCTCGCCAAAGCGCTGCTCGGCCTGCCAGCCCAGCACGCACCCGAGCTGGGCGTTGTTGCCCAGCTCGGGGTGGGCGTCCAACGGCAGGTGGTAGGCGATGAGGTTGATGTCGTGTGCCAGCAGCAGGCGCAGGCGCTCCTTCATCCAGCCGACCACGCGCCCGTCCTGGCCGCGCCAGAACAGGCCGTGGTGCACCAGCAAGGTGTCGGCACCGGCGGCGATGGCGGCCTCGATCAGGGCGCGGCTGGCGGTCACGCCGCTGACGATGCGCGCCACCTGCGCGCGGCCTTCGACCTGCAGGCCGTTGGGGCCGTAGTCCTTGAAGCGCTCGGGCTGCAGCAGCCCATCGAGGCGGCGCAGCAGTTCGGTACGGGAGATACTCATGCGCGGCATTGTCGGCCAGCCATCACCGACAATGGGCGCTTTCCCACCCCTGCAAAGCACAATTTTCATGAAGCGCTTTTGGCTGCTGTTCTCACAGACCGTGACCGTGCTGGTTGCGGCCTACTTCGTCGTCGCCACCTTGCAGCCCGACTGGCTGCGCCGCAGCGCCCATATCTCCAGCGCCGGCGTGACGCTGCTCGAAGCGGCGCCCACGCCCGCTGGCAGCAGTGCCCCGGGCAGCTTCAGCACGGCGGCGCGCAAAGCGGCGCCGGCGGTGGTCAGCATCACCACCAGCAAGGCGGTGCGCCACCCGCGCAGCAACGATCCCTGGTTCCAGTTCTTCTTTGGCGACCAGGCGGCGCAGGCGCAGACCGGGCTGGGCAGCGGCGTCATCGTCAGCCCCGACGGCTACATCCTGACCAACAACCACGTGGTCGAGGGCGCCGACGAGATCGAAGTCACCCTCACCGACAGCCGCCGCGCCGAGGCGCGCATCATCGGCACCGACCCCGAGACGGATCTGGCCATCCTCAAAATCACACTCGACAAGCTGCCCGTGATCGTGCTGGGCAACTCCGACCAGCTCGCCGTCGGCGACCAGGTGCTGGCGATTGGCAACCCCTTTGGCGTCGGCCAGACCGTGACCAGCGGCATCGTCTCGGCCCTGGGGCGCAGCCAGCTGGGCATCAACACGTTCGAGAATTTCATCCAGACCGATGCCGCCATCAACCCCGGCAACTCCGGCGGCGCGCTGGTGGACGTGCTCGGCAACCTGCAGGGCATCAACACCGCGATTTACTCGCGCTCGGGCGGCAGCATGGGCATTGGCTTTGCCATTCCGGTCTCGACTGCGCGCCAGGTGCTCGACGGCATCGTGCGCGACGGCCAGGTGCGCCGGGGCTGGATCGGCGTCGAACCGAACGAGCTCTCGCCCGAGCTGGCCGAAACCTTCGGCGTCAAGGCGGCGCAGGGCGTCATCATCACCGGCGTGCTGCAGGCCGGGCCAGCAGCCCAGGCCGGGCTGCGCCCGGGCGACGTGATCGTGGAGGTGGCGGGGCACCCGGTGCACAACGTCTCGGAGCTGCTGACCCAGGTGGCGGCGCTGCAGCCGGGCGTGAGCGCCGAGCTGCGCCTGCAGCGCGGCAGCGAGGCGCTGCAGCTGCCCATCACCCCCGGCCTGCGCCCGCAGCAGCGCGTGCAGCGGCGCTAAAGCCGGGTCAGGCTCAGGCGGCGTCCGCGCCGCCGTCCTCGTCCGGCGCCTTGGAGACGCGTACGAACCAGCCGGCGGCCAGAATGCCGACCTCGTACAGCAGACACATGGGCACGGCCAGCGCCAGCTGCGAGATCACGTCCGGCGGCGTAACGACAGCGGCAACGATGAAGGCAACGACGATGAAATAACCCCGAAAGGCCTTGAGCTTGGCCACCTCCACCAGCCCAAAGCGCACCAGCAGCATGACGACGATGGGCACCTGGAACGCCAGGCCAAAGGCCAGGTAGAGCGACAAAATCGATTCGACGTAAGAGGCAATATCGGGCGTGGCGGCCACGCTCGCCGGGGTGAAACCCTGGATGAAGGCGAACATCTTGTCGAGCACAAAAAACTGCACGAAGGCGATGCCGACGTACGCCAGCAGACTGCCAAAAAAGATCAGCGGCAGGGCAAACTTCTTCTCGTGGCTGTACAGACCCGGAGCGATAAAGGCCCACATCTGGTAGATCAGCCACGGCAGCACGGCCAGCACCGCCACCAGCAGCAGCACCTTGAGCGGAACGAAAAACGGCGTAAACACACCAACGGCGATGAGCTTGGCGTCCGGCGGCATGTGCGCGCGGATGGGGTGGGCGATGAAGTCGATCAGGCCATTGGGCCCGGGCCAGATGGCCAGCACCGCCACCGCCAGGGCAATGCCATAAACGCAGTACAGCAGGCGGTCGCGCAGCTCCATCAGGTGCTGTACAAAGGGCTGCTCGGTGCCGGCGAGTTCGTCGTTCGGGGGTGGGGTCTGGGACATGGCTAGGAGAAGGGGCGGTCAACAAGCCCCCCGCGCGCCGCAGGCGGGCGCAGATTCAACGGGATTTTTTCGGCCGAAAGCGCGCCACGCGCGCTGCGCCGGACTGCACATGGGTGCGCACGCCGGCACGGGCCTTGTACCAGCGCGGGGTGGTGCCGCGCTTGAGGCGCCAGTTCTTGCCCGGGTTTTGGTACACCGGAACGATCGGGGCACTGTCGGGCGCACTCTCATAGGCATCGTGCAACGAGGCGCTGACCTCGCTCCAGTCTTTTTCAAAGGCCCGGGCTTCGGTCTGTATGGACTGCTCGACGTCGCGCGCCGCACCCTCGACCTGCTCTTTCATCTTGCGCAGCTCGTCCATCTCCATGGTGCGGCTGACCTCGGCCTTGACGTCGGCCACGTAGCGCTGCGCCTTGCCGAGCAAGGTGCCAATGGTGCGCGCCACGCGCGGCAGCTTTTCCGGGCCGATGACGATCAGCGCCACAGCGCCAACCAGCGCCATTTTGGACAGGCCAATGTCGATCATCGCCGTTCAGTGCCTTCCGTGTTTTCAGTGCTTTTGCTTGGCCTGCACGTCGATGGTGTTGGCGTCAGCGGCCTGCTGGTTGGCCACCTGCTGCGCGGGTGCGGCCGGGGTGGTGGCGGCATCGGGGGCGCTGCCGTCCTTCATGCCGTCTTTGAAGCCCTTGACGGCACCGCCCAGGTCGGAGCCGATGTTCTTGAGCTTCTTGGTGCCAAACACCAACACCACGATCAGCAGCACCACCAGCCAGTGCCAAATGGAAAACGAGCCCATGAAAAATCTCCTAAGGAATGCATCAATTGTAGTCGGCAGGCCCGGGTTCACCCGCAGGCGCCCCGGCGCGGCGCAGGGTCAGGCTTGATCGGCGTCAACCCTTGAGCCATGGGCGCGGCCCGCCCATGACGTGCACGTGCAGGTGCTGCACCTCCTGCCCGCCTTCGGCGCCGGTGTTGACGACGATGCGAAAGCCGCCCTCGGGGTACGGGTTGCAGCCCTGCTCGAGCGCCAGACGCGGCGCCAGCGCCATGATGCGCCCGAGCAGCGCCTCGTGCTGCGCCCCCACCTGCGCCATGGAGGCGATGTGCTGCTTGGGGATGATGAGAAAGTGCACCGGCGCCCAGGGGGCGATGTCGTGGAAGGCGTAGAGGTCTTCATCCTCGTAAACTTTTTTCGACGGAATCTGGCCGGCGGCGATTTTGCAAAAAATGCAGTTCGGATCGTGCATGGATGAAAGCGCTCCAAAAATCAGGAACAAAAATCAGGAAGTGACGGCCTGGCTGCGGTTCATCGCCACCATGCCGCGCACGATGCGGTACAGGAACCACAGCGAGATCAGGCTCCAGGCAATCCAGCCCGGCAGCAAAAAGAACAGCCACAGCGGCGCCGTCACCAGGTAGAGCACGCCGGCCCACAGCACCGAGTCGATGCGCCAGGAAAAATGGCTGGCCTGCCAGCTGCCCTGGGCCTCGCCTTTTTTCACCAGGTCGAGCACCAGGGCAATGAGCAGCAGCGCGGCGCTGGGCTGCGCGCCGGGAATGACGGCGGCAACGGCGACGATCAGGTGCAGCACATAGCTCACCCAGCCCCAGGCTTTGAGGCCCTCGGCGCGTTCGTCCTGCACGTCGATGATGTCGGGGTTGTCCTCGGGCCTCATTGCGGCGCCCCTTCCTCCTGCGCGCGCGCCTGGGCTTTGCGCAGGGCTTTTTCCTCGATGCCGCTGGTGCCCTCGCGGCGTTCGAGCTCGGCGATCACGTCCGCCGGCGCCAGGCCGTAGTGGGCGAGCGCGATCATGCTGTGAAACCACAGGTCGGCCACCTCGTACACCAGCTTGTCGGCGCTGGCGCCATGGTCCACGTCCTTGGCGGCCATCACCACCTCGGTGGCTTCCTCGCCGATTTTTTTCAGGAAGGCGTCCGGCCCCTTGTGCAGCAGACGCGCAACGTAGCTGCTGTCGGGGTTGCCGCCCTGCGCGGGCTTGCGGCTTTCAATCACGGCGGCCAGGCGGGCCAGGGAGTCTTGGCTGGTGGAGGTCATGGGGTTTATTTGTAGATGGTTTGCGGGTCTTTCAAGACGGGTTCGACCGCCTGCCAGGCGCCGCCTTGGAGCTCGCTGTAAAAGCAGCTGTGGCGCCCGGTGTGGCAGGCGATGCCGGGTGCGTGCCCGGTTTGCGTCACGCTCAGCAAGATCACGTCCTGGTCGCAATCGAGGCGGATGGAGTGCACGGTCTGCACATGGCCCGATTCCTCGCCCTTGAACCACAGCTTGCCGCGCGAGCGGCTGAAGTACACCGCGCGCCCGAGCGCGGCCGTTTTCTGCAGCGCCTCGCGGTTCATCCAGGCGAACATGAGCACGTCGCCCGTGCCTTTTTCCTGCGCAATCACCGGCACCAGGCCCTTGTCGTCCCAGCGCACCTGCTCCAGCCAATCCATGGCCGACTCCTTTTTTGATAGCTGCTCGCGCTTGATTGGCGCCATATTCAGCTACATATACGATTAAAACCCAAGCAAATCAAGCGCTAGCAGCTCTTGTTTTTATAGCAATCAAAGCCGCACCGGAATGCCGCGTGCGCGCATGTGCTCCTTGGCCTGGCGCACGGTGAATTCACCGTAGTGAAAGATGCTGGCGGCGAGCACGGCATCGGCCCCGCCGAGCGTGACGCCATCGGCCAGGTGGTCGAGGGTGCCGACACCGCCCGAGGCGATCACGGGCACGCCGACGGCGTCGCTCACAGCGCGCGTGAGCGCCAGGTCGAAGCCGCTCTTGGTGCCGTCGCGGTCCATGCTGGTGAGCAAGATCTCGCCCGCGCCCCGGCGCGCCATGTCCTCGGCCCAGCGCACGGCGTCCAGCCCCGTGTTCTTGCGCCCGCCGTGGCTGTACACGTCCCAGCCCTCGCCGCGCTGCGCCAAATCTTCGCCCTGGCGGCGCTTGGCGTCGATGGCGACGACGATGCACTGCGCGCCGTACTTGTCGCTCGCCTGGTTGATGACCTCGGGCGTGGCAATCGCCGCCGAATTGAAGCTGGTTTTGTCTGCGCCCGCGTTCAAGAGCCGGCGCACGTCGGCCACCGTGCGCACGCCGCCGCCCACCGTCAGCGGGATGAAGACCTGGCTGGCCACGGCCTCGATGATGGGCAGGATCAGGTCGCGCCCGTCGCTGGTGGCGGTGATGTCGAGGAAGGTGAGTTCGTCCGCGCCCTGCTCGTTGTAGCGCGCGGCGATCTCGACCGGATCGCCGGCGTCGCGCAGTTCGACGAAGTTGACGCCCTTGACGACGCGGCCACCGGTCACGTCCAGGCAGGGGATGATGCGTTTGGCAAGCATGGCAAATGTTCTACGACTGGGGCGCGCAAGATACCACGGCCACCCCTACGCCTGTGCCAACTGGCGCGCCACGCCGTCCTGCCAGCGCCAGGCGTCCTGGCACATGGCGGCCACGTCGCGCTGCGCACGCCAGCCCAGCAGCTGCTGCGCCAGGGCCGGATCGGCCCAGCAGGCAGCGACGTCGCCGGCGCGGCGCGGCAAGATGCGATAGGGCACGGCGCGCCCACTGGCGGCCTCGAAGGCGCGCACCATCTCCAGCACCGACACCGGCACCCCCGTGCCCAAATTCACCGTCAGCAGCCCCGGGTGCGCGCGCAGGTAGCGCAGCGCCGCCACATGGCCCTCGGCCAGGTCGCAGACGTGGATGTAGTCGCGCAGCCCCGTGCCGTCGGGCGTGGGGTAATCGCTGCCAAACACGCCCAGCGCCTCGCGCCGGCCCTCGGCCACCTGCGCCACGTAGGGCATGAGGTTGTTCGGAATGCCCTGCGGGTCTTCACCGATCAAGCCGCTCTCGTGCGCGCCCACGGGGTTGAAGTAGCGCAGCCGTGCCAGGCGCCACTGGCCGGGGGCGCTGGCGTCAAGATCAGCCAGCACCTGCTCCATCATCAGCTTGCTCCAGCCGTAGGGGTTGGTGGCCGAGCAGGGGAAATCCTCGCGGATCGGCAGGCTCGCCGGATCGCCGTACACCGTGGCCGAGGAGGAGAACACCATGCTGCGCACACCCGCCGCGTCCATGGCCTGCAACAGCGCCACCGTGCCGGCAACGTTGTTGTCGTAGTAGCGCAGCGGCTGCGCCACCGACTCGCCCACGGCCTTGAAAGCGGCAAAGTGCATCACCGCCTCGATGGCGTGGCTGGCAAACAACTCCTGCAGCAGCGCCGCATCGCGCACGTCGCCCTGCACACATTGCACCGCCTGGCCCGTGATCTGCTGCACGCGCTCGAGCACCGAGGGCCGGCTGTTACTGAAGTTATCGAGCACCACAAAACGTTCGCCCGCTGCCGCCAGCGCCACGCACACGTGCGAGCCGATATAGCCCGCGCCACCTGTGACAAGAATCACGCAAAACCCCTTACAAACAATTAACAAATTCAATCGGCGCACACATGCCGATCAACAATTAAATACAATCCGAAGCACATAAGATACCCGACGATGTCTCACCTTTTGCGCACATTTTTCTGGCTCGTTCTCGTGCTGCTATCGCACGGGGCGGGGGCCACTGCCGCCACCCCAGCCGTGGCGCTGTACTACGGCCAGGGCCGGGAGCTGAGCGAATTTCGCACCTTCGACATCCTGGTGGTGGACCCGGACCAGCCCGCCAGCCGCACGCTCGACCGCCAGGCCCTGGCGCCCACCCAAGCCTACGCCTACGTCTCGGTCACCGAGGTGCACCCCACGCGCGGCCATTACCCCGACATTCCCGCCGCCTGGAAGCTGGCGCGCAACCAGGACTGGAAGTCCGACGTCATCGACCAAAGCCAGCCCGACTGGCCCGCGTTTTTTGCCGAGCGTGTCGTCGCGCCGCTGTGGCAGCAGGGCTACCGGGGCTTTTTTCTCGACACGCTCGACTCCTACCGCCTGGCAAAAAAGTTCGACGAAACGCAGCAGCAGCAGGGCCTGGTGCGCGTCATCGAGACGCTGCACCAGCGCTTTCCCGGCATCCGCCTGATCTTCAACCGGGGGTTTGACCTGCTGGCGCAGCTGCCGGGCAAAGTGGAGATGGTGGCCGCCGAGTCGCTCTACCAACGCTGGAACGCCGCCGCCCAGCGCTACGAAGCCGTGCCCGAAGCCGACCGCCAATGGCTGCAAGCGCAGCTGCGGCGGGCGCAACAAGAATTTGGCCTGCCAGCACTGGCCATCGACTACGTGGCACCGCACAACCGCGCCCTGGCACGCCAGACGGCCGCGCGCATCGCTGCCGATGGCTTCATCCCCTGGGTCAGCGACGCCGACTTGGGCAGCATCGGCGTCGGCGCCATCGACCCTGTCGCGCGGCGCGTGCTCGTGCTCTACAACGGCGACGAGGCGCCGGCGCTGAACTACGCCAACGCCCACCGCTACCTGCAAATGCCGCTCAACCACCTGGGCTACGTCACCGACTACGCCGACGTGCGCCAGGGCCTGCCGCAGCAGGTCTGGCCCGACCGCTACGCCGGCATCGTCACCTGGTTCTCCGGCTTCATGCCGCAAGCCCGGCGCCGGGAAGTGGACACCTGGCTGGCAGAGCGCATCGACGACGGCCTGCCGCTGGCCATCGTGGGCGACTTTGGCATGGAGCCCGGCGCCCAGCTCTCGCGCCGCCTGGGCCTGCTGCGCAGCGACAACCCGCTGCAGCCGCCGCTGCGCCAAAGCAACCTGCACCCCATGATGGGACTGGAAGCGCCACCGCCGCTGCCGAGCCAGCAAACCGACCTGCCGCGCCTGACGCCCGCCATGGCGCAGCAGTCCACGCCCCTCATCACCTTCGACGACGCACGCGGCCAGCGCGCCACGGGCGGCGCCATCACGCCCTGGGGCGGCTTTGTGCTCGACCCCGACGTGCTCACTGAAATCCCCGGCACCGAGGCTGCGCGCTGGATCGTCGATCCGTTCGCCTTCGTGCAGCAGGCGCTGCGCCTGCCGCCCCTGCCCGTGCCCGACACCACCACCGAAAACGGCCGTCGCCTGCTGCTGGTGCACGTCGATGGCGACGGCTTCAACTCCCTGGCAGAATTCCCCGGCAGCCCACCGGCAGCACAGGTGCTGCAGCAGCAGGTGTTCGAGAAATACCGTATCCCACAAACCATGTCCATCGTCGAGGCCGAGACCGCCCCCGACGGCCTCTCGCCCCAGCTCAGCCCCCGGCTCGAAGCCATTGCCCGCGCCATGTTCAAGCTGCCCCACATGGAAATCGGCAGCCACACTTACTCACACCCGTTTTTATGGGACCACTCCGTACAGCACGGCCTGTTCCAAAAAGATGGGGAAGCGGCACGGAATCTGCACATCCCCGGCTACCAGATGAATCTGGAGCGCGAGATCGTCGGCTCCAGCCAGTACATCAATACCCGCCTGGCGCCCCCGGGCAAGCGCGTCGTGCTGCTGCAGTGGTCGGGCGACACGGCACCGAGCGCCGAGGCCCTGGCCATCACCGCGCGCGCGGGCCTGCTCAACCTCAATGGCGGCGATACCTCCATCAGCCGCAACAACCCCTCGCTCACCGCCATCGGCGCCCTCGGCATCCGCAAAGACGGCTATTTGCAGGTGTACGCACCCATCACCAACGAAAACATCTACACCCACCTCTGGACCGGGCCGTTCTACGGCTTCGAGCGTGCCATTGAAACCTTCCAAATGACCGACAGCCCCCGGCGCATCAAGCCCGTAGGCATTTACTACCACACCTACTCGGCCTCCAAGCCGGCGGCGCTCAAGGCGCTGCACAAGGTGTACGACTGGGCCCTGGCGCAGCCCCTGCACCCAGTGCACGCGAGCGAATTCGCACGCAAGGTGCAAGATTTTTACGACTTTGCCCTCGCCCGCGACGGCGACGCCTGGCGCCTGCGCGGCCAGGGCCAGCTGCGCACCCTGCGCCTGCCCCCCGCCCTGGGCCAGCCCGACCCGGCAGCCAGCCAAGGCGTCGCCGGCTGGCGCCCCGGCGCCGAAGGCGCCTACCTGCACCTGAGCAGCGCCCACGCCACCTTGCGCACCCGCAGCACGGCCCCTGAACACGCCCAGCCCTATCTGTACGACGCCAACGCCCGCCTGCTCGGCTGGCAGCCCAGCGCCGACGGCCAGCGCACCGAGCTGCGCCTGCAAGGCCACGTGCCACTCGAATTCAGCCTGGCGCAGACACAAGGCTGCCAGGTCCGCCACGCCCAGCGTGCCCTCTCCCCCCTGCCCGGCTCGACCCCGACCGGCGTTCAACGCTACCGCCTGCCCGATGCTGCCGCTGCGCTCGAGATCCTCTGCCCCGCACGTTGAGCGCCCCACGCTCGCGCCCGCCTGGCTGGTGCTGCTGCTGCTGGCCCTGGTCGGCGGCGCGCTGTGGCTGCTGTACCCGCGCCAAAACCTGGAACGGCGCCTGGCCGACGGAGGCGAGAGCGAGCTCTCGACCAACTACCTCACCAATTTGCTGCGCAGCGACCCCGACAACCCGCGCCTGCGCCTGCTGCTGGCGCAGCGCCAGATTGCCCACGGCGAAACCAGCAGCGCCCGCAACACCTTGCAACCCGCGCTCAGCGCCGACGATCCTGCCGTACAGGCCGATGCCCAATGGGCACTATGGGAGCTGAGCTGGTCCGAATACCAACACCACAGCAACCACAGCCCCGACCAGCGCCGCGCCCAATACCAAGCCCTGCGCCGCCAAATCCACCCACTGGCGCAGCACCCCTGGCCACGCACACGCCTGCTGCAGCTGGCCACCCAGGCCAGCGCCCTCGATGAACACGCGCTGGCCCTGGCCCTGAGCCGCCAGCTCGCCCCCAGCGACCCGGCACAGGCCGCGCTGTACTACGCCCAGGCCGCCAAAGAAGCCCTGGGCCGGGGCGACTACGCCGGTTGCGCCCAGCTCTACCTGGCCGCGCGCCACAGCAGCCCAGACCCCCAAGCCGCCCAGCAGTACTACCTGGCCGCCGTGCAAGCGCTGCAATCGGGCAACCAGCCGCAGGCCGCGCTGACGCTGGCCGAACGCGAGATCGGCCCCTGGGCCGACGACCCGGCCATGCTGTACATGCTCACCAACTTGGCGCGCGCCGCCGGACGCCCCGACATTGCCGAGCACTATGTACGCCGCCTGCTGCGCCTGGCACTCCAGCAGCAGTGGCAAGCCCCCGCCGCCACCCTGGCCCAGGCCAGCGCCGACAACCCCAGCAGCGGCTGGCGCCTGCAAACCGTCCGCTGGCAGCACAACCCCGCCCCAACCGCCACCCCAACCATCACCAGCGCCCGCTTCGACGACGGTGCCCACTGGCTGCGCACGCCCGGTCTGCAGGTGGCCGACAAACCCGCCCCAAGCCCCCCTCCCAACGCCACCCCAGGCTTGCCGTTTGACGAAAAAACCTACCTCCTGGGCTACGAAGTCTTTCTTGAAAACCGCGACCTGGCCGACGCCTGGGCCGTGGCCAACGCCGCCGTGCACCAAAAGCCCGATGACATGGCCTGGCGCCTGCGCCTGGCCCAGGTCAGCGAATGGACGGCACGCCCCGCACTGGCCCTGGAAAACTGGTTGCTGGTGGCCCGCCACGGGGGGCAAGAAGACGCCTGGCAGGCCGTACTGCGCCTGGCCCCAGGCCAGTTTGACGACGCCGCCCTGGCGCAAGCGCTGCGCCGTGAACTCGCCCACCGTCCCAGCGACCTGCCCCTGCTGCGCCAGTACATCGACACCCAGGAGCGCCTGGGCGAACCCCGGCCAGCGCTTGACTACCTGCGCCAACACGCCCGCGCGCCCCAGGCGCTGCAATGGCTGGCGCAATTGGCCGAGCGCGCGGGCGAGCCCGACATCGCCCTCGACGCCTGGCGCCAGCTCCTGGCCCAGCCCGCCGAGCGCAGCGTGGCCCGCGCCATGCAAGCGGCTGTGCTGGCCCTGACCCAAGGGCAGGCCGCGCAGGGCCTGGCCTGGCTCGAAGCCGTGCAAGACCTGCCCACAGAAAACCTCGATCAGGCCACCGAACTCTGGCGCATGACCGGCGGCCTGGCCGAAAGCCGCGACCACCACGCCCTCGCCCTGGCCGCCTACCGCAGGCTGGTGAACACGCCCGAGGCCAGCATCGCCGACTACGACGCCCTCATCCGCTTGCTGCTGACGCCGCAGCCCCAAGAAGCCGCACAAATGGCCTGGCTCGCCTGGCAGCAGCACCACCAGCTGCGCCACCTGACACAGGCGCTGACGCTGTGGAGCAACACCGAGCAATGGGCCACCATGGGCCGCACCCTGGCGCAGTTGCAAGCCCAGCCGGCGGCGCAAAAATTGCTGCGCAGCGAACCTCAGCTACTGCGCCTGCAAGGGCTGTACTACCAGCACCTGGGCCAAGCACAGCGCGCACGCCCGTTCTACGAAGCGGCACTGCGCGCCGCCCCCGAGGCCAACGAAATGCGCCAGGCGCTGCTGTGGCTGCTGATAGACGGCAACGACGCCCCTGCCCTGCGCCAGCTGCTGGTGCAGCACGAGGCCCGCTGGAGCGCCAGCAGCGACATGCACGAGAGCCTGGCCTCGGCCTACCAGGCGCTGTCGCAGCCGCAGGTGGCGCTCACGCGCTACCTCACACCGCACCTGGCCGAGCACGAGGACGACTTCCTCTGGCTCATGAACTACGCCGACGCCCTCGACCAGAACCAGCAGGCCGAGCGCGCCTGGCGCCTGCGCCGGCACCTGCTGAGCAAAGAGTGGCAGCAAACGCGCCAAGGCCAGCACCTGGGCCGCGCCCAGGCCCGTGCGCAGTGGCTCAGCCAAGCCGGGCTCGATGCCACGCGGCGCGTGGCCCGCGCCCGCTTGGTGCTGAGCCAAAACCCCGGCGATCCAGGCCTGGCCGTGCTGCGCGAGCTGCTGCGCCTTGATCGCGCGGCGCAAGACGGCAGCGGCTACTCCAACGCGGCAGCAGAGGCCGCCATCGGCTGGCTCCAAGACAGCGGCCAATACAACGCCGAGCGCGGTTTTTTATGGCAGCAATACGCACGCAGCCAGGGCCTGGCCGCCAACCGGCCACTGTGGGCCGAAATCACCATCGCCCTGGCCGAGGACGACCGCGCCAGCACCGGCGAGCTGCTGCAAGCCTTTGACGAGCGCCTGCCGCGCTACGACCGCGTCAACGCCGCCGCCGCCATCGACGCCACGCGCCAGGCACAAAGCGCTGCCTTCGAGACCCAGCAGGCACAAACCGACGACAACCCCCTGCACCTGCAGCTGGCCGAAAACCTGCTCGCCTTCAGCGACCACGCCGGCGCGCGCGTGCAGTACGAGCAGCTCGGCGGCATGGACGAGCTGCAGGCGGGCAGCCTGCTGCACGTGGCCATCCACCCGCGCCTGACGCTGGACGTGGAACTCAAAAGCGTGCGCCGCAGCCAGGTATCGCCCGAGCTGCTGCGCAACATTCCCATCGAAGGCATCGAATCGGTGCTGCTGCGCTGGCGCCACAACGACGGCGAAACCCAGCTGCGCGCCGCGCACCGCGCCGGCTACACCCACACCGCACCGCTGCTGCTGCGCCACGAGCAGCGCCTGGACAACCGCCTGCGCCTGAGCGCCGAAATCGGCCGCCAGCTCGAAAGCGAAGACAGTCTGGCGCTGCGCGTGGCCGGCATGAAAGACCGCTGGGCGCTGAACCTGGCCTACCAGGCCACGCGCCAGGACCGGCTGCTGCTGTCGCACTGGCGCGAACGCTACCAGCTGCAAACCGGCGCTGAAGTCGGGCGCGGGCGCCACAGCGGCATCGAATACAGCCACAGCTACCGCCAGGACACCCCCGGCCTGGAATGGGGCGCCTTCTGGTCCGCGCACAGCTACACCCGACGCGACCCGGCCGACCTGGGCGAACAGGGCCTGGCCTATGCGCAGCGCTTTCTGGCGCCCGAGGTGGGAACACCCGGGCTGGACTATTTCCTGCCGGACAATTTCCGCTTTTACGGCGTGCAAATTTCCACCAACCTGCGCTACGAGCAGGAATACACCCGCGCCCTGCAGCCCTACGCCAGCCTCAGCCGCACCTGGCACAGCAGCCTGGGGCCGGGCTACAGCCTGCGCCTGGGCATGGCCGGCAGCGTGCTCGGCGCCGACCACCTGGCCCTGGGCTTTGGCCTGACACGCTCGGGCGTGCAGTCCCTGGGCCTGACGCGCAGCCTGCTGCTGACTTACCGCCTTCATTTCTAACAACGGGAACCACCATGCGATACCTCCCCCTTCTGCGCCGCCTGCCGTTGCTCGCCGCCGCCGGCGCCCTGGCCCTGCTGGCCGCCTGCTCCACCGTCGAACGCGGCCAGTCCGTGCCGCTCGAACGCGGCGCCAGCTGGGTCGTGCTGCCCTTTGCCAACCAGACCGACACCCCCCTGGCCGGCCAGCGCGCCGAAGCCGTGGCGCAGGCGCTGCTCATCGGCCAGCAGGTCGGCGCCGTGCGCAACGCCCCACGCAGCACGCAGCAAGAAGCACTGTTCAACAGCGACGACAGCCAGCGCCAGGAAGAGGCCCTGGCCTGGGCGCGCGCGCAGCAGGTGCGCTACGCCCTCACCGGCTCGGTGCAGGAGTGGCGCTACAAGGTCGGCGTCGATGGCGAGCCCGCCGTCGGCCTGACGCTGCAGATCATCGACGTCGCCAACGGCAACATTCTCTGGAGCGGCACCGGCGGCCAAAGCGGCTGGAGCCGTGAGGCCCTGACCGCCGTCGCGCACAAGCTCATGCGCAAGCTGCTGCATTCCGGCCTGGCCGACGCCCACTGAAGCGCCGCACCCCGCCATGGCCGCGCCGCAATCGTCCCCCTTGCACCTGCCCGCACAACTGCTGGGTCGGCTGGTCGAACGTCCCTCGCATCCCCTGGCCGTGCTGGGCGAGGCCCTGGCGCTGCCCTTGCTGGCCCTGGCCCTGGGGTTCTGGTGGGCCCCCAATGACCCGCTGCAAACCCAGGGCGCCTTCCCCTGGCCTTGGCTGGCGCCGGTGGTAGCGGCGCTGCGCTACGGCCCCATGGCTGGCCTGGCCAGCGCCAGCGTGCTGCTCGGTGGCTGGTTGCTACTGGAACTCGGACATTGGGATGTTTTTCCACAGATGTATTTCCTCGGCGGCCTCATCCTGACCATGCTGGTGGGCGAGTTCTCCAGCCTGTGGCAAGCCCGCGCGCGCCGCGCCGAGACGCTACAGCAGTACCTGGAGCAGCGCCTGGAACAGCTGGTGCGCCAGCATTACCTGCTGCGCCTGTCGCACGACAAACTGGAGCAAGAACTCATTGGCCGCCCCATGTCGATGCGCGACGCACTGGCGGCACTGCGCGACATTGGCCGCGAGCCCGCCGCCCTGGCGCAGGCCCCCGGCACTTTGCTGCGCCTGCTGGCACAGTTCTGCCAGCTCGAAGCCGTGGCCCTGTACCCCATCACCCAAGACGCACTGCAGACACAGCCCCTGGCCCAGCTGGGCAGCTGCACCCCCCTGCAGACACACGATCCGATGGTGCAGCAGGCACTGCAAATGCGGCGCATGTGCCACATCAGCCAGACCTTGAGCACGCAGCAGCATTCGCGTTACTTGGTGGCAGCCCCCCTGCTCGACCTCGGGGGCGAGCCCTACGGCCTGCTGCTGGTCGAGGACATGCCTTTTTTTGCCCTGCAGGAAGAAAACCTGCAGACCCTGAACCTGCTGCTGGGCTACTACACCGACGGTCTGTCGATGCAGGCCCTGGCCCAGCCCATCGTGCAGGCCCACCCAGAATGCCCGCCGCTGTTCGCCTTTGAGCTGCAGCGCCTGGCGCATATTCACGCCAGCACCGGCGTGCCGAGCATCATCGTTGCGCTCCAGTTCCAGGCTCGGGCGCTGGCGCAGGAGCTACCGCAGCAAATCCTGCGTCTCAAGCGTGAACTCGATGAAACCTGGTTACTACAAAAAAACCAGCAGGCCCTGCTGGCAGTGCTCATGCCGCTGGGCGAGGCCAGCAGCGCCGAAGGCTACATCGCCCGCCTGGAGAGCTGGATGCACCACAAGAGCGGCGGCACGCTCGATGCCGCCGGCATCTTTGTGCAGGTGCTGACGCTGCAAGGCCAAGCCCCCCGGGCCACCGTGGCCCAGCTACAGGCCCTGGCCCATGCTTAACCTCAAGCTCGGAATTTCCGCCATCGGCCTGGAAATAGGCGCCTGGAGTGCGGGCCTGCTGCAGCAGGAGCATTCCGATACCGCGCTGCTGAGCTACCTGCTGCTGCACGGCGCCGCCAGCGTGCTGCTGTCGCTGTCGCTCTTGCCCCTGCTGCCGCCACGCCTGACGCGCCCGCGCTGGGCGGCATTGGCATTGATGGTGGCCTGCAGCTACGCCGTGCCCATTGCCGGTTTCCTCGGGGTGATTGCCGCCTTCGTCGTGCTGCGCCTGTACCGGGGGCAGCTCGGCCTGGCGGCCTTCGAGACACTGCAGACCCCCGAATTCGACCAGCACCAAAAACGCCACAGCGCCATGCGTCAGATCGGCCTGCGCTCCTTTTTGAGCAACCACCAGGCGCCGCTGCACACGCGCCTGCGCGCCATGGCCAGCCTGCAGCATGTGCCGGGGCGTACCGCCTCGCCGCTGCTGCGCGAGGTGCTCAGCGACCCGAGCGAAGACCTGCGCCTACTCGCCTACGGGATGCTCGACAACCTGGAAAAGCGCATCAACCGCAGCATCGACCAGGAGCTGGACGCGCTGCAATCAGCCCAGTCGCTGGAGCAGCAGGAGCAGGTGCAGGCGGGCGCGCAGCGCCTGTCGGACCTGTACTGGGAGCTGATCTACCAGGAGCTGGTGCAGGGCGACCTGCGCCAACACGCCATGGCCGAGTCGCTGCGCTATTGCCAGCAGGTGCTGCAGCAGCAGCCCGGCAACGCGCCGCTGCTGCTGCGCCAGGGCCGGCTGCAGCACGCCCTGGGCCAGCAGGCGCAGGCACGGGCCTCGTACCAGCAGGCGCTGGCGCTGGGGCTGCCGGCCACGCGCGTGCTGCCGTACCAGGCGGAACTGAGCTTCACGGAACGCAACTTTGACCAAACCCGCGCCCTGCTGCAAGAGCTGGGGCAGTGGAACGCGCTGCCGCGCCTGCGCCCCGTGATCGACTACTGGAAGCAGCCATGACCCAGGCCCATCCGCAGGCGGCAAGTGCCGACATCGCCCTGCTGCTCGAAGGCACGTTCCCCTACGTCAGCGGCGGCGTCTCCAGCTGGCTCAACCAGATCATCCGCGCCTACCCCGAGTACCGTTTTGCCATCGTCTTTCTGGGCAGCCGGCGCAGCGACTACGGCACCTTCAAGTACGCGCTGCCGCCGAACGTGGTGCACTTCGAGGAGCATTTCCTGTACGAGCCACCGCACGGCCTGCACGAGCAACCAGCGGCACGCGCCGGCCATGCCGAGGCCGCCGCCCTGGTCGAGCGCCTGCTGCAGGCCCTGGGCGAAGGCGCACAAAGCCCACGGGCGCTGGCGCTGTTCCAGGAGGTGGTACTCGAACTCATGCCCGGCGGCAGCCTGCAGTTGAGCGATTTTCTCTACAGCCGGCGCGCCTGGGACATCCTGTGCCAGGTCTACCGCGAGCACTGCGCCGACCCGTCGTTCGTCGATTTTTTCTGGACCGTACGCATCATGTTCCAGCCGCTGTGGCTGCTCGCACGCGTGGCGCACGATCTGTTGCCGGTGCGCGCCGTGCACTGCGCCAGCACCGGCTACGCCGGCTTTCTCGGCGGTCTGCTGGCGCAGTCGCGCGGCGTGCCGCTGATCTTGTCGGAGCACGGCATTTACACCAAAGAGCGCAAGATCGACCTCTTCAAGAGCGAGTGGATCCGAGACAACCGCAACATCTTCCAGCGCGACCCGAGCGAGCTGTCGTACTTTCGCCAGATGTGGATCCAGTTCTTTGAGTGGCTCGGGCGCTACTGCTACGCCCACGCCGACCCCATCCTGGCGCTGTACGAAACCAACCGCCTGCGCCAGGTGCAAGATGGCGCCGCCGCCGAGCGCACGAGCAACATCCCCAACGGCATCTCGCTCGAACGCTTCGCCCCCTTGCGCGCCCAGCGCCCGACCGAAGTGCCGCCGGTGCTGTGCCTGATCGGGCGGGTGGTGCCGATCAAGGACATCAAGACCTTCATCCGCGCCATGCGCCGCGTCGTCAACCAGCGCCCGGACGCCCAGGGCTGGATCGCCGGCCCCGAGGATGAAGACCCGGCCTACGCCCAGGAATGCCACAACCTGGTGCGCAGCCTGGGACTTGAAGCGCATGTGCATTTTTTGGGTTTTCGCAAAGTCGAGGAGCTGATGCCGCAGATTGGCCTCATCGTGCTGTCCTCGATCAGCGAGGCGCTGCCGCTGGTGCTGCTCGAAGGCTACGCCGCCGGCGTGCCCGCCGTCAGCACCGACGTCGGCTCCTGCCGCCAGCTGGTCGAGGGGCTCGACGCCGAAGACCAGGCCCTGGGCGCCAGCGGCGCCGTGGTGCCGATCGCCGCACCGCAGCAGCTGGCCGACGCCGCCCTGCAGCTGCTGGCCGACCCGGCCACCTGGCAGGCGGCGAGCGCGGCGGCCATCGCCCGCGTCGAACGCTACTACACCGACCGTTTGATGTTTGCCCGCTACCGCCGCGTGTACGAAGACGCGCTGGCGCGCGCGCCGAAAGGACTGCCATGGCCGGCATAGGTTTTGAGCTGCGCCACATGCTGCGCAAAAACACCCTGCTGAGCCTGATGCAGGCCTACGCCTACGCCGGCGTCATTGGCTCGGGGCCCTGGGTGCTGTCCATCGTCGGCATCTTGCTCATCGGTATCTTCAGCGCCAGCGTGGTCGTGCCGGCGCATCTGGTGACGCAGTTCCAGACCTCGGTCACCTACCTCGTGGCCTGCAGCCTGATCTACACCGGGCTGGTGCAACTGGCGTTCACACGCTTCATCTCCGACCGCCTGTTCGAGAAACACAAGCACCTGGTCATGCCCAACCTGCACGGCCTGCTGGTGCTGGTGCTGCTGGGCGCCAGCGCCCTGGCCAGCGTGGCGCTGTTCGTGCTCCTGCCAGAGCAGGGGCTGCTCTACCGCCTGCTGATGCTCGCCGGCTTTACGCTCCTGTGCGGCGTCTGGGTGCTGACGGTGCTGCTCTCGGGCATGAAGCGCTACAAGGCCATCGTGGCGCTGTTTGGCCTGTCGTACACACTCATCGTCGCCAGCGCCTTGCTGCTGCGGCCCTGGGGGCTTGAAGGGTTGCTCGGCGGCTTCGTCCTCGGCCACTACGTGCTGCTGGCGGGCATGTGGCTGCTGGTGGTCAAGGAGTTCAGCCCGACGCGCCAGCTGGTGGCATTCGATTTTTTACAGCCGGACAAGCTCTACCTGTCGCTGGTAGCGATTGGCTTTCTCTACAACCTGGGCATTTGGGCCGACAAGTTCATGTTCTGGTTCTTCCCGCCCACCTCGCAGCCCATCATCGGCGCGCTGCGCGCCTCGCTCATCTACGACCTGCCGGTGTTCCTGTCCTACCTGTCCATCATTCCCGGCATGGCGGTGTTCCTGGTGCGCATCGAGACCGACTTCGTCGAGTATTACGACAAGTTCTACGACGCCGTGCGCGGCGGCGGCTCGCTCGAATACATCGAGACCATGCGCGACGAGATGGTGTACGCCATCCAGCAGGGCCTGGGCGAGATCGCCAAGATCCAGACACTGGCAGTGCTCACCACCTTCGTCGCCGGGCCCTGGGTGCTCGACGCCCTGGGCATCTCGCGCCTGTACCTGCCGCTGCTGTACGTGCAGGTGGTGGGCGCGGGCCTGCAGGTGGGGCTGATGGCGGTGCTCAACGTGTTTTTCTACCTCGACCAGCGGCGCATCGTGCTGCTGCTGTGCGTGCAATTCGTGCTGCTCAACGTGCTGCTCACGGGCTACACCCTGCTGCACGGCGCCGCCCTCTACGGCTACGGCTTTGCCCTGGCCACCTTGCTCACCCTGGCTACGGGGTTGCTGCTGCTCTCGCGCAGCCTGGGGCGACTCGAATACCGCACCTTCATGCTGCAATAGCTACCGCAATTGCCACTGCAATCACCACCGCAATAGCCGCCCCGCCGGGGCAGGCACAATGGCGCCCACCTTGTCCTGGAGCGCCCATGTTGCAACGCAGATTTCTCTACGCCCTGGCCCTGTCCTGCAGCCTCGCTGGCTGCGGCGGTGGGGGCGGCAGCGACAACACCAAGCCAGACCTGCCCCCCACACCACCGGCTCCCAAGATGGAGCCGCTGCAGGTGCTGGTACCGGCGTATTTCTACCCCCTGCCGGGCTCGCCCTGGGAGCAGCTCACGCGCAGCGCACAGGCTGCGCCGCAGGTGACGATCACCGCCATCGTCAACCCCAGCAACGGCAGCGGCAACAAGGCGGAGGCGCCTATCGAGCAGGCCCTGGCCGCGTTCACCCAGGCCGGTGGCAAGGTGCTGGGCTACGTGCCCACGGGCTACGGCAAGCGCTCGGCGGCCGAGGTGCGCCAGCACATCGAGCGCTATTTCACGTTCTATGGCCGGGCCCGTTTCAGCGGTTTTTTCCTCGATGAAATGAGCGCCACCAGCGCCCAGCTGGCCTACTACCAGGGGCTGTACCAGGACATCAAGGCCATCGACGCCCAGCTGCAGGTGGTGGGCAACCCCGGCACCACTCCGATCTCGGGCTACGCCGGCGTGGCCGATACGCTGGTCACTTTTGAAGGCCAGGCCAGCGCCTACGCCGCGTTCCAGGCCCAGCCCTGGCTCTACCAGTACAGCAACCGCAAGCAGGCCATGCTGGTGCACGACGCCGCCGGCTGCGCCGACATGCAAAGCGCCGTGCGCACCGCTGCCAGCAGCGCGCACCGCATGGGCGCGGTCTACGTCACGCACCGGCATTTCGACTATCCCACCCAAACTGGCAACCCTTGGGCTGGGCTGCCAACCTATTGGGACAGCCTGGTGGCGACGGTGGATGCGCTCAACCAGGGCCGGGCGCTGCCGGGTTGCTGAGCTGCAGGCGCTGCCAGCCGCTCCAGCGCGCCCCAGGGGCAAGGGTGACGCGCTGGTCGATCTGCGCCGCCTCCACGCACAGCATCTGCCGGTAGCCATCGGCGGGCATATCGGGCAGCTGCGCGCACAGCGCCGCGCCCGGGTTCCACACCACCACCTGGCCCCAGCTGGCGCTGTGTGTGATGTGCACGGCCAGGCCGTCGCCACCGTCGAGCTGCAAGCTGGCCGCAGACGCCTGCAGCACGCTGTCGTACTCGCCGTCAAAACCGATGGCGCCCTGCTGCCGCCCGTGCCGGTCGGCCACCGCGTCCCAGCGCGCGCAGCCGTCGAGGCCGTGCAGGCGGGTGCGGCCAATGTCGGCCACGCGCAGGTAGCTGTGCAGCGCCGCCGTAAAGTCCCAGGCGCTGGCACTGCAGTTGTGCACGCCCAGCGTTAGCTGCAGCGCCGCCGGCGTCAGCTGCACCTGCAGCTGGGCCGCAAAACCCTGCGGCCACAGGCGGCGCGTGGCCTCATCGTCGTGCAGCACCAGGGTGGCGCCGTCGGCCTGCTGCGCCTGCACCCGCCAAGGCAGATTGCGCGCAAAGCCATGCTTGGGCAAGGGCCCGCGCTGGTTGAACTGGGGAAAGCACAACGGCACGCCGCCCCGGATGGCGCTGCGGCCATCGGCCAGGGCCTGGGGGCTGAGGTACAGGCGCTCCTGCCCGGCGCTGACCCAGGACAGCAGCTGCGCGCCGTGCAGCGCCAGCAGGGCGCTGTCGCCATTGGCGGCCTGCAATGCCAGGCAGGGCAGGCCGCGCCAATGCGTGCGCGCGCCGTGGGTGTCAGGCATGGGCCAGGGCGTCGGCACGCGCCTGGGCGACGGCAAAATCGAGGTCGCCGCTGTAGATGGCGCGGCCGCAGATCACGCCCTGCACGCCTTCGCGTTCGACGGCGCACAGCTGCTCGATGTCGGCCATGCCCGCCAGGCCGCCCGAGGCGATGACGGGGATGGTGAGCGCCTGCGCCAGGCGCACGGTGGCTTCGATGTTGATGCCCGAGAGCATCCCGTCGCGGCCAATGTCGGTGTAGATGATGGATTCGACGCCCCAGTCCTCGAACTTTTTCGCCAGATCGACGACCTCGTGGCCGGTGAGCTTGCTCCAGCCGTCGGTCGCGACCTTGCCGTCCTTGGCGTCGAGGCCGACGATGATGTGGCCGCCAAAGGCGCTGCAAGCGTCTTTCAAAAAGCCCGGATTCTTCACCGCCGCCGTGCCAATGATGACGTAGCGCAGGCCGCCATCGAGGTATTTTTCGATGGTGTCGAGGTCGCGGATGCCGCCGCCGAGCTGCACCGGAATGTCGGCCCCGACCTCCTTGAGGATGGACTGGATGGCGCCGTGGTTCTTGGGCTGGCCGGCAAAGGCACCGTTCAGGTCCACCAGGTGCAGGCGGCGCGCACCGGCATCGACCCATTTGCGCGCCATGGCGGCCGGGTCTTCGCCGAAGGTGGTCGATTGGTCCATATCGCCTTGCTTGAGGCGCACGCAGTGGCCGTCCTTGAGGTCAATGGCGGGAATGAGCAGCATGGTCTACAACAGGTTGGAGTGAAAAAATCAGGGCTTCCAGTGCAGGAAGTTGCGAAACAGCGCCAGGCCGTGGGCGGCGCTTTTTTCCGGGTGGAACTGGGTGGCAAACAGGTTGTCCCGCGCAATCGCGGCGGCAAAGGGGCCGCCGTAATCGGCCTCGCCGGCGCAGTGCGCAGGGTTGGCCGGCTGGGCATAGAAGCTGTGCACGAAGTAGAAATAGCTGCCATCGGGCACGCCCGCCCACAGCGGGTGGGCCTGGCGCTGGCGCACCTGGTTCCAGCCCATTTGCGGCACCTTGAAGCGGCTGCCGTCGGCCTGCAGGCGCCCGGCAAGCTCGAACTTGCGCACCGCGCCTGCGATCAGGCCCAGGCCGGGGGTGTCGCCCTCGGCGCTGTGCTCAAGCAGCATCTGCATGCCAACGCAGACGCCAAACAGCGGCTTGCTCGCCGCTGCTTCGAGCACCGAATCGCGCAGGCCCGATTGGCGCAGCTCGGCCATGCAGTCGGGCATGGCGCCCTGGCCGGGCAGCACCACGCGCTGGGCGGCGCGCACCTGCTCGGGCTCGGCGGTGACGAGCACCTGCCAGCCGCTGCCCTGCGCCGCCGCCTGCACGGCCTGCGAGACGGAGCGCAGATTGCCCATGCCATAGTCCACTACGACGACGGTTTTTGCTTCAAAATTCATAGCTGCTCGCGCTTATCCATCAAGGGCTAGAGGCTGTTTTTATTACAAAGAACCCTTGGTCGAGGGAATGACCCCCGGGGCGCGCGGATCGACTTCGAGCGCCGCGCGCAGGGCGCGGGCAAAGGCTTTGAAAATCGTCTCGCACTGGTGGTGCGCGTTCACGCCCTTGAGGTTGTCGATGTGCAGCGAGACGCCCGCGTGGTTGACGAAGCCCTGGAAGAACTCGAACACCAGCTGCGTATCGAGTTGGCCGATCATGGCGGCGCTGAATTGCACTTCCATGTGCAGCCCCGGGCGGCCGGAAAAATCAACCACCACGCGCGAGAGCGCCTCGTCGAGCGGCACGTAGGCGTGGCCGTAGCGGCGCAGGCCCTTCTTGTCGCCCACGGCGCGGGCAAAAGCCTGGCCGAGGGTGATGCCCACGTCTTCCACCGTGTGGTGGCCGTCGATGTGCAAGTCGCCGTCGCAGCGCACTTCCAGGTCGATGAGGCCGTGGCGCGCAATCTGTTCGAGCATGTGGTCGAAGAAGCCGATGCCGGTGTTCAGGTGCGCGGCGCCGCTGCCGTCGAGGTTGATGCGCACCTGGATGCGCGTCTCGGCGGTGGTGCGGGCAACCTCGGCAATGCGGTCGGTGGCGGTGGCGGGGACGAGTGCAGAAGAAGTCATAGGGAAGCCTGGAGCGCGGCGAGCATTTGGGCGTTGTCAGAGGGGCTGCCCACCGTCAGGCGCAGGCACTGGGCCAGCAGTGGGTGCATTGTAGAAACGTTCTTGACGAGAACCTTGCGGGTTTTCATGCCGTCAAAGGTGCGGGCTGCATCGGGCACGCGGATCAGCACCATGTTGGCCTCGCTGTCCCACACGCGCTCGATGCCGGGCAGGGCGCGCAGCTGCGCCAGCAGCGCGGTGCGCGCGGCGCGCAGCTGCTGCGCCTGGGCGGCAAAGACTTCGGCGTGTTCGAGCGCAAACAGCGCCGCCTCGCAGTTGAGCACGCTGACGTTGTACGGCGGGCGCACCTTGTCCACCTCATCGACCAGCGCCTGCGCGCCAATGAGGTAGCCCAGGCGCACGCCCGCCAGACCGAACTTGGAGAGCGTGCGCATGAGCAGCACATGGCCGTTGCGCGCGGGCTCGGCACGCATCTGCGTGATCCAGCTGCGGCTGGCAAAGGGCTGGTAGGCCTCATCGACGACGACGATACCGCCCACGGCGCCGGCGGCGTCGATGATGCGCTGCATGGCGCCCTCGTCCCACAGCGTGGCCGTGGGGTTGTTCGGGTAGGCCAAAAAGGTAATCGCCGGGCGCTCGGCAGCAATGGCGGCGAGCATGGCGGCTTCGTCCAGCGCAAAGTCATCGGCCTGCAGCGGCACGCCAACAAAGCCCAGGCCCTGCAGCTGCGCGCTCATGGCGTACATGACGAAGCCCGGCACCGGCGCCAGCACCTTGGCGCCGCTCTGGGCGCAGGCCAGGGCGACGAGGCTGATGAGCTCATCCGAGCCGTTGCCCAAAATCAAACGGCAGCCCGCCGGCATGTCGGCGTGCTGTGCCAGCGCGGCGCACAGCTCCTGCGTGCGCGTGCCGGGGTAGCGGTTGAGCGCCAGCTGCCCCAGACGCTGGCCCAGGACGGCCTGCAGCGCGGGCGGCAGGGAAAACGGGTTTTCCATGGCGTCCATCTTCAAGAGGCCCTCGGCGCCTTGCACGTGGTAGGCGTGCAGGGCGCGCACATCGGCGCGAATACGGGCCAGGGCGGCGGCGGTCAGATCAGGCATGGCAAACCTCACAAAGAAACCGGCGGCGCCTGCAGCGCCGGGTGCACGATCTGCACCCCGGCGTACTGCGCGCCATGCGGCAATTGGGTGTTGAGCAGCAGCTCGCAGCCGCTGTGCTGGGCGCAGGCCAGGGCCAGGCAGTCGCCCCAGGGCAGCTGGTGGCGCGCCTCGATGGCCCAGGCCGTCTCCAACGTGGCGGCATCCGTCTTCCAGGGGTTCCAGCTCTGGTAGCGGCGAATGGCGGCGCGCGCATCGCCCTGCGGCAGCGGCGGGCAGGCGCTGGTGCTGCGCTCGTAAAACTCCACCAACGCCTGGCAACTGGTGCGCCCGCTGCGCTGGCGCCACAGGCTATCGAGCCAGTCCAGGGCCGCCTGGTGGGCCGCACCAGCCGCCGTGTTCTCCGCCGCCAGCAGCACCGAGGTATCGACGAACACCGGGGTCATGCGGCCCCCGGGGCTTGTTTTTGCGCATCATTTTGGCCTGTAACCCTTGCTGGACAAGCGCGAGCAGCTATCAAATCAATAGTGTTTTCTGCGGCCCAGCGGCGCTCATCGGTACGCCAGGCGAGGTAGGCGCGCTCGTAGGCGTCTTCGCGCTGGCGCATCTCGGCCATAAAGTCCCCCACCATGCGCGAGACGCTGGTGCCCCGGCGCGCCGCCTCGATGCGAGCCCAGTCGAGCACGTCGTCTTCGACGGTGATGGTGAGGTTTTTCATGGGAACGATAGTACACGAATTTCGTGTTGCACGAATTTCGTGTTGCATGAATTTCGGGTTAATTCGCAGCACATGATTTCACTGCGGTGTCCGCGCCTCCTGCGCCATTTCGCGCGCGATCCAGGCTTCGACCCGCTGGCGCGCGCGCCGTGCCTGGCGCTGCAGGCGCGCATCCTCAGCGTCGAGCACGCGGTACAGGCTGACCATGACCAGCACCAGCAGCAGCGCAAACGGCAGCGCCGCCAGGGTGATCAGGCCCTGCAGCGCCTGCAGGCCGCCGGCGAGCAGCAGCACGGCCGCGATCAGCGCCACCGCCAGCCCCCAGACCACGCGCCGCGCCAGGGGCGGGTCGCCAGCGTGGTCGG
Organism: Acidovorax sp. HDW3; assembly: GCF_011303755.1. Taxonomy (NCBI): domain Bacteria; kingdom Pseudomonadati; phylum Pseudomonadota; class Betaproteobacteria; order Burkholderiales; family Comamonadaceae; genus Acidovorax; species Acidovorax sp. HDW3. The sequence continues at coordinate 2,593,943 of NZ_CP049885.1, forward strand.
TGGACATGCTGGCGAGCACCAGCACCGCCGAATCGGCCGAAGTGACGAAGAACACCACCAGCAGCAAGAGCGCCACCAGCGCCAGCAGCCAGCCCAGGGGCAGCTGGCCGAGCAGCACGAAGAGCACCGTCTCGTACCCCTGCGCCAGGGCGGCGAGCAGATCGACCTGGCCAAAAATCTGCGCCTGCAGCGCTGCGCCGCCAAACACCGCAAACCACGCAAAGCCCAGCAGGCTGGGCGCGAGCACCACGCCAACGACGAACTCGCGCACCGTGCGCCCGCGCGAAACGCGGGCGATGAAGGCGCCCACGAAGGGCGACCAGGAAATCCACCAGGCCCAGTAAAACACCGTCCAGTCAAATGCCCAGGTGCCGTTGGAGAACGGCGACAGGCGCAGGCTCATGGTCACCAGCTGGTTGATGTAGCTGCCCAAGGTGGTGGTGAAGGTGTCGAGGATGAAGGCCGTGGGCCCGAGCAGCAGCACGGCGCACATCAGCAGCGCCGCCAGCACCAGGTTGGCGTTGGAGAGCCACTTCACGCCGCGCTCGACCCCGCTGACGCTCGACGCCATGTACAGGCAAAAGGCGACGCCGATGATGGCCAGCTGCAGCGGCACGCCCGCGCGCAGGCCGAGCACGCGTTCGAGCCCGGCGGCGATCTGGATGGTGCCAAAGCCCAGCGTCGTGGCCACGCCAATGGCGGTGGCGACGACGGCGGCAATGTTCACCCCATGCCCCCAAGGCCCCCGGTGGCGCGCGCCGATGACGGGTTCGAGCATGTCGCTGACCAGCCCGCGCCCACCCCGGTTGTACTGGAACCAGGCCATGGCCAGGCCCATCAGGGCGTAAATCGCCCAGGGGTGCAGGCCCCAGTGGAAAAAAGCGTAGCGCATGGCCGCGCGCGCGGCCTCGGGCGTGGCCGCCGTCAGCCCCTCGGGCGGCTTGGCGTAGTGCGAGATCGGCTCGGCTGCGCCCCAGAACACCAGGCCGATGCCCATGCCGGTGGCAAAGAGCATGGCCAGCCAGCTGCGGTGCGAGAACGCGGGCTCGGCATCCTCGCCGCCAATGCGCAGCCGCCCCAGGCGGCCAAACGCCAGGTAGAGCAAAAACGCCAGCACCATGAACACCACCAGCAGGTACAGCCAGCCGGTGCTGCGCACCACGGGCGCGAGCAGCGCCTGCATGGCGGCGCCAAACGCCTGCGGCGCCAGTCCCGCCAAGCCCACCAGGGCAATGACGAGGGCGATGGAGATACGGTAGACCATAGGCCCCTCCATAAAAAGAACCCACCCACCAGCCCACCAGGGCTGCTGCAACATGAAAAAGCAGGCGCCCAAAGCGCATCAAGGGATGCAGGGCATCAAGGCTGGCTGCTGCGACCAGGCCACAAGGGGGCCGTCAGGCAGCGCGCGCCAGGGGCAGAAGGCGCACTCCGAAAGAGCGCGTTCTGTGCTCTCAAGGGAGAGCAGCGGGCGGGAGTTTGACAACAAGGCGGCAGACCACAGGCCGTGGTAGCGCCAAAGACAGGAAGGGGCTATTTTACCGGCCAGCGCAAAACGCTGCGCACCAGCCGGCGCAGCATCCCTACAAACGCCAGCGCCCAGGCGGCCAGCGCCACCCACCAAAACACCTGCGGCAGGCTGCGCAAAAAGCCAAATTCCATCGCCTTGTCCATCTGCCAGGTACTGGCGGCGTACATGCCCAGCGGGAACACTGCGCCCCAGTACAGCGGGTCGTAATGCAGCGGAAAGCGCCGGTACACATGGCGCCAAATGCCCAACACCAGCAGCATCGGAATCCACCAGGTGCCCGTGGCCCAGTACAGCAGCGTAAAGCCCTTCACAAACGGCAGCAGCTGCGCCAGAAACGGCGCGTGCGGCGCGTTTTGAATCAAGAGCGCGCCCGCCAGCGTGGAGATCGCCATGGCGCCCATATTGATCCAGTACGGCGGCGACAGGTCGCTGGGCGCGAAACGGAAAAAGGTGTAGCGGTAGAAGATGAGCGACATCATCCAGATGTAGAGCATTCCGCCCCACAGCCACATCGACAGCGCCAGCAAATTCAGTTCGAGCCGCAGCGGCTGGCCAATGCGCGCGGCCAACAGGCAGCTGCTGACGGCCAGCGACTGTGTGGCCACCACCGCCAGCAGCCAGGCACCGCTGATGCCCTTGTCCAGCGGCGGCTTGTCCTGCTTGACGGTAAAAGCGGCAAAGATGGTGTAGGTCAGCAGCAGCCACAGCAGCACCGCCAGCGCCCACAGTGCCACGCCCAGCGGCAGGCATTCGAGCTGCACCATGGCCTGGCTGGCCAAAATGCCGGAGGCCGCCACGGTGGTAAAAAACCCCGGCCCGCGCAGGTGGTCGATCAAGTCGCGCCCGAACTGCTGCGGGTAACACCAGGCACGCAGGCCATACAGCAGACACAGCCCGGCGTACTGCAGCAGGTTGAGCCACAGCAGCGCCTGCGCCAGCAGCGCACGCCCCATCATGTGCGCGCCCAGGGCAATGATGCCGGTGGCCATGACCAGGCCAAAGTAGGCCGGAGAAAGCTCCGCCAGCGGCGCGTTCCAGGGGGCAGCATCCACTGGCGCCAAAGGCCGGGGCGGGGGAGATGGTGGCATCGTCATCCTCCTGCGCGGGCCAAGGGGTACAGATCAGGAAGTCAGGCTTTGAGCCGCATTTCCGCCGCCCGCGCGTGCCCCTGCAGGCCCTCGCCGTGCGCCAGCACGCTGGCGATGCGGCCCAGGGTTTGCGCGCCCGCTTCGCTCACTTCAATCAAGCTGCTGCGCTTTTGGAAGTCGTACACGCCCAGGGGGGACGAGAAGCGCGCCGTGCCGCTGGTCGGCAGCACATGGTTGGGCCCGGCGCAGTAGTCGCCCAGGCTCTCGCTGGTGTAGGCGCCCAGGAAGATGGCGCCGGCGTGCTTGAGCAACGGCTCCCAGCGGTGCGGCTCGCGGCTGCTCACCTCCAGGTGCTCGGGGGCGATGCGGTTGGAAATGGCGCAGGCCTCTTCCATGCTGCGCGTGTGGATCAGCGCACCGCGCCCGGTCAGGCTCTTGGCGATGATCTCGGCGCGCGGCATCTCGGGCAGCAGGCGCTCGATCGCGGCTTGCACGGCGGCGATGTAGTCGGCGTCCGGGCACAGCAAAATGCTTTGCGCCAGCTCGTCGTGCTCGGCCTGGCTGAACAAATCCATGGCCACCCAGTCGGCGGGCGTGCTGCCGTCGGCCAGCACCAAAATTTCCGACGGCCCGGCAATCATGTCGATGCCCACCTGGCCGAACACGCGCTTCTTGGCGCTGGCCACATAGGCGTTGCCGGGGCCGGTGATCTTGTCCACCTTCGGCACGGTGGCCGTACCGTAGGCCAGCGCCGCCACGGCCTGCGCGCCGCCGATGGTGAAGGCGCGCGTCACGCCCGCCACGTAGGCAGCAGCGAGCACCAGCGGGTTTTTCTCGCCACGCGGCGTGGGCACGACCATGATGATTTCGGGCACGCCCGCCACATGCGCCGGAATGGCGTTCATCAGCACACTGCTGGGGTAGGCGGCCTTGCCGCCAGGCACGTAGATACCCACGCGGTCGAGCGGCGTGACCTTTTGCCCCAAAAGCGTGCCATCGGCGTCGCGGTAGCTCCAGCTCTCGCCGCAGGCTTTTTTCTGCGCCTCGTGGTACTGGCGCACGCGCGCGGCAGCGGCGCTCAAGGCGTCGCGCTGCGCGGCGGGCAGGGTGTCGAACGCGGCTTTCAATTCCGCCTGCGTCAGCTCCAGCGCGGCCATGCTGGCGGCCTGCAGGCCATCGAAGCGCGCGGTGTACTCCAGCACCGCCGCGTCGCCGCGCTGGCGCACATCGGCCAGGATGGCGGCCACGCGCTCCTCAATGGCGGCGTCCTGCTCGGCCGACCAGTGCAGGCGGGCGGCAAAATCTTGCTCAAAAGTGGCGCTAGCCGTTGACAGGAGCGCGGGAGCAGCTACGAAATTCATAGTTCTTCAGCCGTCAAATGGTGGGTGTTTTGGAGGTAAAACTCATGCAGCTTGGCCCGCAGCAGGGCTTTGTCGGGCAGCTGGGTTTGGTATTCGGCAATCAGCGCGGGCGAGGAGCTGCGGCTCAGGGCGTATTCCACCACTTCGTCGTCCTTGCTGGCACACAGCAGCACGCCGATGGCCGGGCGCTCGTGCGGCTTCTTCACGTCGCGGTCCAGGGCTTCGAGGTAGAAGTTGAGCTTGCCCAGGTATTCGGGCTCGAAGCGCCCCACTTTCAGCTCGATCACCACCAGGCTGTTGAGCCCCCGGTGAAAAAACAGCAAATCGAGCGCAAAGTCGCGTCCGCCGACTTGCAGGGGGTATTCGCTGCCGACGAAACAAAAATCGCGCCCCAGCTCAATCAGGAAGTCCTTGAGCCGCGCCAGCAGCCCCCGGTGCAAATCGGCTTCGGCATGGCCTTGGGGCAGGCCGAGAAACTCGACCACATAGCTGTCTTTGAACACGCTGGCGGCGTCGGCGTGGATTTGTGCCACCAAGGGTGAGACTTTTGCCGGGTGCAGCACGGTGCGCTCGAACAGGGCGGTTTTGAACTGGCGCTCCAGTTCCCGCTTGCTCCATTTTTCCTGGGCCGTCAGGCGCAGGTAGAACTCACGCTCCTCAGGGCGCTTGGCCTGGCCCAGAATGATGAGGTGGTGCGTCCAGGGGATTTGTCGCACCAGTGGTGCGACAAATTCATTGCCCGCATACGCCTCGTAAAACTGCCGCATCCGAAACAGGTTGGCGCGCGTAAAACCGCGCAACCCCGGCTGTGCTTGCGCCAGATAGCGGGCCAGTTGCTCGACCACGCCATCGCCCCACTCGGCGGCGGCGATCTTGCCGCTGATGCGTTCACCGATGTGCCAGTACAGCCCGATCAGCGCGGTATTGACCGCCTGCACCGCCTGCTGGCGGGACTGCGCGATGAGCTGCGCAATGGCGGCAAAGTCGGCCACGGCAGCGGGCGGCGCAGCACTGGGAGGCATCAGCCCATCGCCCCGGCAAAGGCTTCGATGATGGGCTTGAGCCGCGCCTGCTTCAATTTCAGCGCCGCCTGGTTCACGACCAGGTGGCTACTGATGTCCATGATGCGCTCGACCTCGACCAGGTGGTTGGCCTTCAAGGTGTTGCCGGTCGATACCAGATCGACGATGGCGTCGGCCATGCCGGTCAGCGGCGCCAGCTCCATGCTGCCGTAGAGCTTGACCATGTCCACGTGTACGCCCTTGCTGGCGAAGAATTCGCGCGCGATGTGGGTGTACTTGGTGGCCACGCGCAGGCGTGCGCCCTGGCGCACGGCGCCCTGGTAGTCAAAGCCGGCGCGCACGGCCACGCTCACGCGGCATTTGGCAATTTGCAAATCCAGCGGCTGGAACAGCCCCTGGCCGCCGTGCTCGATGAGGGAATCCTTGCCGGCCACGCCCAGGTCGGCGCCGCCGTACTGCACGTAGGTGGGCACGTCGGAGGCGCGCACCAGCACCACGCGCACGTTGTCGTGGTTGGTGGGCAAAATGAGCTTGCGCGATTTCTCCGGGTCTTCGAGCACCGTGATGCCGGCGGCGGCCAGCAGCGGCAGGGTTTCTTCAAAAATCCGGCCTTTGGACAGAGCCAGGGTAATCATGTGCTGATCCTTTCAATGTCCGCGCCCAGGCCGCGCAGCTTGGCCTCCATGGCGTCGTAGCCCCGGTCGAGGTGGTAGATGCGATCGACCACGGTTTCGCCTGCGGCCACCAGGGCGGCGATCACCAGGCTGGCCGATGCCCGCAGGTCGGTGGCCATCACCGTCGCGCCCGAGAGCTGCGCCCCCCCCGTCACCGTGGCCACGCGGCCGTCGATGGCGATGTGTGCGCCCAGGCGCGCGAGTTCGCTCACGTGCATGAAGCGGTTTTCAAAAATGGTTTCGGCCACCACCGCCGTGCCCTGGGCCACGCAGTTGAGCGCCATGAACTGCGCCTGCATGTCGGTCGGAAAGCCCGGGTATTCGGTGGTGCGAAAGCTCTGCGCCTTGAGCTGCGCGCGGCCGGGGCTGCGCACGCCAATGGCCTCAGCCTGGGCGTCGATCTGCACACCGGCTTCTACCAGCTTGTCGATGACGGCGTCCAGGTGGTCGGCGCGGGCGTGGTGCAGCGTGGCCTGCCCGCCGGCGGCGGCGATGGCGCACAAGAAGGTGCCGGCCTCGATGCGGTCGGCCACCACCTGGTGCGTGCAGCCGTGCAGCTTGTCCACGCCCTGGATGCGGATGCGGCTCGTGCCGTGGCCCTCGATCTGCGCGCCCATGGCGATCAGCATCTCGGCCAGGTCGGTAATTTCAGGCTCCTGGGCAGCGTTTTCCAGCACGGTTTCGCCCTCGGCCAGGGTGGCGGCCATGAGGAAGTTTTCTGTGCCGGTGACGGTCACCATGTCGGTGGTGATGCGCGCGCCCTGCAAGCGCGTGCGCCCCGGCGGCAGGCTGGCCACCATATAGCCTTGCTCGACGACGATGTGCGCGCCCATGGCCTGCAGGCCCTTGATGTGCTGGTCCACCGGGCGCGCGCCAATCGCGCAGCCGCCGGGCAGCGACACCCGCGCATGGCCAAAGCGTGCCAACAGCGGCCCCAGCGCCAGCACGGCGGCGCGCATGGTTTTGACGAGCTCGTAGGGGGCCTCGGGCTTCAAGGTATCGGGCGCGACAAAGCTCATGCCGCCGCGCTCGCCGTGCGTCTCGGTGGCCACGCCCATGTTTTCCAGCAGGCGGCGCATGGTGCGCACGTCGTGCAGGCGCGGCACGTTGATCAGATGCACGGGCTCGGCGGTGAGCAGCGCCGCGCACATCTCGGGCAGGGCGGCGTTCTTGGCGCCGGAGATGGTGACCTCGCCCTGCAAGGGGCGGCCACCGCGAATCAGGAGTTTGTCCATGACGGTTTGGAGCCAAATAGGGCTCTAGCGCTTACCAGGCAAGCGCTAGCAGCTATCAAATCAGTAGTAAGCAGAATCCATCAGCCCTGCTGCGCTGCCGCCCATTCGGCCGGCGTGAAAGTCTTCATGGACAGGGCGTGCACCTCGTCGCGCGCCATCTTGTCGCCCAGGGTGGCGTACACGCGCTGGTGGCGCTGGATGGCGCGCTTGCCCTCGAATTCGGGCGAGACGATGACGGCGTACCAGTGGCGGCCATCGCCCTCCAGGGTGATGTAGTCGCAGGGCAGGTGGGCGCTGATGGTGGCTTTGATGTCGTCGGCGGTCATGGCAAGTCCAGGAGAAAGGGTCAATGGCGGATTTTGTAGCCGGTGCGCAGCAGGCGCAGGGCCAGCCAGCTCACCGCAGCCCAGGCGCTGGCGACGATGGCCAGGCTGATCCAGGGCGAGACGTCGCTGCGGCCAAAAAAGCCGTAGCGAAAGCCGTCGATCATGTAGAAAAACGGGTTGAAACGGCTGGCCTGCTGCCAAAACGGCGGCAGGGAGTGAATGGAGTAAAACACGCCCGAGAGAAACGTCATGGGCATGACGATGAAGTTCTGGAACGACGCCATCTGGTCGAACTTGTCGGCCCACAGGCCGGCGATGACGCCCAGCGTCGCCAAAAGCGCCGCGCCCAGCAGGGCAAAGGTAATGATCCACAGCGGCGCGGCAAATTCGGGCCGCGCAAACGCCAGGGTGACGGCAAACACCCCCAGGCCCACGAGCAGCCCGCGCAGCACCGACGAGCCGACGTAGGCCGCAAACCAGGCCCAGTGCGACAGCGGTGTGAGCAGCACGAACACCAGGTTGCCCATGATCTTGCTCTGAATCAGGCTCGACGAGCTGTTGGCAAAGGCGTTCTGCAGCACGCTCATCATCACCAGGCCGGGCACCAGGAAGGCGGTGTAGCTGATGCTGCCGTACACCTTGGCGCTGCCTTCGAGCACGTGGCTGAAGATCAGCAGGTAGAGCACGGCGGTGAGCACCGGCGCAGCCACGGTCTGGAAGGCGACCTTCCAAAAGCGCAGCACCTCTTTGTAGAACAGGGTTTGCCAGCCGGTCATGCGGCCTCCTGCGGCGCGGCGTTCATCACCTGCAAGAACACGTCTTCGAGGTCGGCGCGGCGAATTTCCACATCCTCGGGCGCAATGCCGGCCTGGCGCAGCGCCGCCAGGTGGGCTTCAATCTCGGCCGCGTCGTGCGTGGGCAGTTGCACAATGCGCCCCGTCACCCGCGCCAGCGCCGCCAGCGCTGGCGGCAGCGGCGCGTCGGTCTTGAACTGCAGCACGTTGGCGTTGGCGCTTTTGAGCAGCGCCGTCGTGCTGTCGAGCGCCACCACACGGCCATTTTTGAGCATGGCAATGCGCCCGCACAGGGCCTCGGCCTCCTCCAGGTAATGGGTGGTGAGCAGCACCGTGTGGCCCTGCTTGTTGAGCTGGGCGACGAACTGCCACAGCGTCTGGCGCAGCTCCACATCGACGCCAGCGGTGGGCTCATCGAGCACGATGATGGGCGGCTTGTGCACCAGCGCCTGCGCCACGAGCACGCGCCGCTTCATGCCGCCCGAGAGCTGGCGCATATTGGCGCCCGCCTTGTCGGCCAGGCCCAGGCTTTCAAGCAATTCGTCGATCCAGACGTCGTTGTTTTTGACGCCGAAGTAGCCCGACTGCAGGCGCAGCGTCTCGCGCACGTTGAAAAAGGGGTCAAAAACGATTTCCTGCGGCACGATGCCCAGGCGCTGGCGCGCGGCGGCAAAGTCGGCCTGCACGTCGTGCCCGAGCACGGCCACGCGCCCGCTGCTGGCGCGCGCCAGGCCGGCGAGGATGCTGATCAAGGTGGTTTTGCCGGCGCCGTTGGGTCCGAGCAGGCCGAAAAACTCGCCCTCCTCGATGTCCAGACTCACCCCGTGCAGCGCAGTAAAAGCACCCCGAGGCGTGGCGTAGGTTTTGCAGACGGATTGAAAGGAGATCGCAGGCATAGGGAACCGGCCATTTTACGGGCAGGTTCCCACCCCTGCCGGGCCGGGGTCAGTCGGTATCGGCGGAGGACAGCACGACGCAGTCGCGCCCGCGCCGTTTGGCAGCGTACAGGGCGCGGTCGGCACGCAAAAACATGCCGTCGAAACCGCCATCGCCTGCCGCCAGCAAGGTCACGCCAAAGCTGGCGCTGATGCGCAGATTGGGGGCCAGCGCGTCCAGCGGCAAACTCGCCACCAGCACCCGCAGGCGTTCGGCAATGGCGCCAGCGCCGGCCAGGTCGGTCTCGGGCAGCAAAATGCAAAATTCCTCGCCCCCCGTGCGCGCGCACAGGTCGGTGCTGCGCAGCACGCTCTGGCAGCAGGCGGCAAAGGCGCGCAGCACGTGGTCGCCCATGGGGTGGCCGTAGGCGTCGTTGACCTCTTTGAAGTGGTCGATGTCCATGGTCATGAGCGCCAGCGGCTGGCCATGGCGGCGGCTGCGTTCGAGCTCGCGCTCGGCCTGCGCCCAGAAGCTGCGCCGGTTGGCCAGGCCCGTGAGGCTGTCGCTGCTCGCTTGCTGCTGCAGCTGCTCCTTGAGTTCGTGCAGCTCGGTGATGTCGGTGCTCAGGCCGATGACGGCGGGCAAACCGTCGGGCATCTGCCAGGGCACGATCACGCTCCAGTAGTGGCGCAGCCGCCCCTGCGCGTCGCACAGCGATTCTTCGCTCGTCTGGCGCTGCCCGCTGGCGATGATGGCCCGGTCTTGCGCCCAGAATTTGTCGGCCAGCGCCTGCGGCAGCAGCTCGGTATCGCGCTGACCCACGATGTGCTCGACGGGACGCCCGAGCATCTGCGCCAGCGGCTGGTTGGCGTAGCGAAAGCACCGCTGGCTGTCCTTGACGTAAACCAGGGCGTCGGTGTTGTCGAGGATGGTGTCGAGCAACTCTTTTTGCTCGCGCAGCGCGTCTTCGAGACGCTTTTTCTCGGTGATGTCGTGCGAGATGCCGAGCATTCCAGTGATGCGCCCCGCCGCGTCGCGCAGCGGCTTCTTGATCGACCAGTAGGTGCGCAGCTCGCCGGTGGCGCGGATGAGGTTGCTTTCCTCGCGCGCCAGGGTCTCGCCATCGTGCAGCACGCGCAAATCCGTGGCGCGCAGGGCCTGGCCGATGGCGTCGGGCAGCTCGACAAAATCGCCAAATTCACGCCCGAGCACCGCCTCCAGCGGGTAGCCACCAAGCAAGTCCAGCACCAGCTGGTTGGCGTAGGTGTAGCGCCCCTGCAGGTCGGTGGTGTAAACGAAGGCGCCCACTTCATCGAGCAGCAGGCGGTAAGCATCGGGCGAGGAGGACTGGGGCATAGTCGGCGCACAGACAGCAGCACACAAAACCCCAGTATGCACAAAACGGCTATGCCGTGGCACTCTCCGATAGCAAATCCTCAATACCGTAGCGCTGCGCCATGCTCGCCAGCCCCGCCGGCAAGCCCTTGACGGCAAAAGCCTGGCCCCGCGCCAGGGCGCGGCGGCGGCAAGCGAGCAGCACGGCCAGGGCCGCAGAATCGAAGCGCTGCAAGGCACTGGCATCGACCACCACCTGCGCCCCGGTGAGCGCCTGCAGGCCCTGCAGCAGCAGGCGCAGGCAGGCGCTGGCCTGGCGATGCGTGAGTTCGGGCGGCAGCACCAACATGGGGTTTAGTTCTTCGCGCTCTCGGCGTTGCGCGTCGCCAGGGTGGCAATCAGGCCATCGACGCCCTTGGCGTTGATCTCCTGCGCAAACTGGTTGCGGTAGGTCTCAACCAGCCACACGCCCATGACGTTGAGGTTGTAGATTTTCCAGCCCGTGCCCTCGCCCGGGGTTTGCTCCAGGCGGTAGTCGAGCTGGATCGGCTCGCCCCGGCCACTGACCTCGGTGCGCACCAGCACGTCGGTATCGCCGGCCTTGGCGCGCAGCGGCTTGACGCTGATGGTTTCGTTCTTCACCTGCGCCAGCGCGCCGGCGTAGGTGCGCACCAGCAGGGTTTTGAATTCTTGCTGCAGACGCTCTTGCTGCGCCGGCGTGGCCTTGCGCCAGCCGGGGCCGACGGCAGCGGCCGTCATGCGCCGGAAGTTGACGTGCGGCATGACGATGCGGTCCACCAGGGCGACGATTTTGCCGATGTCGCCGTCCTTGAATGCCTTGTCGGTGCGCAGGGTTTGCAAGGCCTCGTCGGACAGGCGCGCAATCATGGCATCGGGGGCCTCATCGGCGGCCCAGGCAGGCCAGGCAGCCAGGGCGGGGGCAGCGGCCAGGGACAAAGCCAGGCGGTGCAATTGGCGGCGGTGGAGCATGAATTAATCCTCTTCGGGGGGCAGGCGGCCAGCGTTGCTGTCGTCGTCGGCCTGTTTTTTGCGGGGGCGCACCTGACCGGCCTGCTGGGCACGCATCTGCAGGTAGGCGTCGCGGGTGAAGGTGTACTTATCGAGGGCGGCGAATTCGAGCACCGAGCTCACGCCCAGCAGATTGGCGCGCTTATCGACGGCGCGCAACACGTACAGCGAGTTGCGCACGGCGACGTCGTCCACCTTGCGCGTCACGCGGTCGCCCTGCCAATCGACGATGAAGCCAGCACCATCGCGCACGGTGTACGGGCCGAGCGCCGGCACCATCAGATAGGGGCCGGCGGGCACACCCCAGCGCGCCATGGTCAGGCCAAAATCCTGTTTGTGTTTGTGCACGCCAGCCTCGGTGGCAATGTCGAGCAGGCCGCCGAAGCCGAGCACGGTGTTGACGCTAAAGCGCACCGCGCTGTTGAAAGCGCCTTCCACATTGAGCTGCAGCAGGTTGTTGACGAAGGACCAGGCATCGCCGATGTTGGCGAACGCATTCGTCACGCCCAGGCGCGCCGGGCGCGGCACCACGTCTTTGTAGGCGATGGCCACGGGTTTGAAGACGGCGGAGTCCAGGTCTTCGTTGAAGCGGAACATGGCGCGGTTGAAGCCTTCGAACGGATCGTTGGCGACGAACACGGGCACATCATCGGGCGCCTCCATGGGCGCATTCATGGGCGCAGCAGCGCCCTCTTGCGCCAGGGCCGGGCCGGCAAGCAAGGCGGCACCGAGTACGCTGGCGGCGCCGCAGTGGCGTAAAAAAGAGTCAGTGGGGTTCATTTTTTGCTACCACCCTCCTCGGCCTTGCCGTAGAGGAATTGGCCAATCAGGTTCTCCAGCACCACGGCCGATTGGGTCGATGTCACCTTGTCACCGTTGGCGAGGTTTTTCTCGTCCGCCCCCGGGCTGATGCCGATGTATTGGTCACCCAGCAGGCCGCTGGTGAGGATTTTCAAAGAGCTGTCTTTGGGAAACTGGTAACGCTCCTGCAGCGACAGCGTGACCTGTGCCTGGAACATGCTGTCGTCAAAGGCGATGCTCTCGACGCGGCCGACGACCACGCCGGCGCTGCGCACCGCCGCCTTGGGCTTGAGGCCGCCGATGTTGTCGAACAGCGCCGTGACGCGGTAGCCCGACTGAAAATTAAGGTTGAGCAAATTGGCTGACTGCAGCGCCAGGAACAGCAGCGCTGCCGCGCCGATCATGACGAACAGGCCCACCCAAACATCGTTTTTTGATTGCTGCATGAAGTGCGGTCTTTCAAATACTGAACATCAGCGCCGTGAGGACAAAGTCCAGCGCCAGCACGGCGAGCGAGGCCATGACCACGGTGCGCGTGGTGGCGCGCGAGACGCCCTCGGGCGTGGGCTTGGCGCAGTAGCCCTGCAATAGCGCCACAAAAGTCACCGTCAGGCCAAAGACAAAGCTCTTGACGACGCCGTTGCCCAAATCCTGCCAGACATCGACGCCGCTTTGCATCTGGCCCCAAAAAGCCCCACCGTCAACGCCGATCATGAGCACCCCCACGGCCCAGCCGCCGATGATGCCCACAGCGCTGAACACCGCCGCCAGCAGCGGCATGACGAAGACTCCGGCCCAAAAGCGCGGCGCCAGAATGCGGGCCACCGGATCGACGGCCATCATCTCCATGGCCGCCAGCTGCTCGCCCGCTTTCATGAGGCCGATCTCCGCCGTCAACGAGGTGCCCGCGCGGCCCGCAAACAGCAGCGCCGAAACCACGGGCCCGAGCTCGCGCACCAGCGACAAGGCCACCAGCAGGCCCAGCGCCTCCGCCGAGCCGTAGCGCTGCAGCGTGTAGTAACCCTGCAGACCGAGCACAAAGCCAACGAACAGGCCCGAGACGGCAATGATGGAGAGCGAATAATTGCCCAAAAAATGAATCTGCTCGCGCACCAGTGCGCCCCGGCGCAGCGCTGCCGGCAACAGGCGTACGAGCCGAACAAACAGGCGCGCGCCCTGGCCTATGGCCGCGAGCTGCGCGCGCACGGCAAAGCCCAGGTGCGCCGGGTGGTACCACTTCATCGCGCCCCTCCCCGGTAGGAGGCCCCGGCGGGGCCAAAATCTTGCGCCACATCCGGGCCAGGGTAGTGAAACGGCACCGGCCCGGTGGGCAGCGCGTGCACGAACTGCTGTACCAGCGGATCCTCGCTGGCGCGCACCTGCTCGGGCGTGCCCTGCGCCGCGACGCAACCCGGGCCGAGGATGACGACGTGGTCGGCAACGCGAAACGTCTCCTCCAGGTCGTGCGAGACGAGGATGGTGGTCAGGCCCATGGCATCGCCCAGCTCACGGATGAGCTGCGCCGCCGTGCCAAGCGAAATCGGATCGAGCCCGGCAAAGGGCTCGTCGTACATGACGAGCTCGGGGTCGAGCACGATGGCCCGCGCCAGCGCCACGCGCCGCGCCATGCCGCCCGAAATTTGGCTGGGCATGAGGTCGCGCGCGCCGCGCAGGCCCACGGCCTGCAGCTTCATCAGCACGATGTCGCGCACCAGCTCCTCGGGCAGGTCGGTGTGCTCGCGCAGCGGGAACGCAACGTTCTCGAACACGCTCATGTCGGTGAACAAGGCGCCAAACTGGAACAACATACCCATGCGCTGGCGCATGGTGTAGAGCGCCTCGCGCCCCATGGTGCCCACGTCCTGGCCGCCGACCAGCACCTGGCCCTGCTGCGCGCGCTGCTGGCCGCCGATCAGGCGCAGCACCGTGGTCTTGCCCCCGCCCGAGGCGCCCATCAGCGCCGTGACCTTGCCGCGCGGTACGGCGAGCGACAGGTCGCGCAAGATGGTGCGCTCGCCATACCCGAAGGTGACGTTGCGCAGTTCAACCAAGGCTGGTGTGTCCGTCATGCTGGGGAGGGAAAAAAGATGCTGCCGATTGTCAGTGGAAACCCGAAAACGGGTGATGGTAACAGAACATACATTCACGCATGTTTGTAAATATCAGAGCATGTTTTGCAAAAACGCCCGGGTGCGCGGGTGGCGGGGCTGGGCAAAAAATTCTTGTGCCGGCGCTTGCTCCACCAGTTCGCCGCCGTCCATGAAGACCACGCGGTGCGCCACTTCGCGCGCAAAGCCCATCTCGTGCGTGACCACGACCATGGTCATGTGCTCCTGCGCCAGCGCCTGCATGGTGCGCAGCACCTCGCCGGTCAGCTCCGGGTCGAGCGCGCTGGTGGGCTCATCGAACAGCATGATGTCGGGTTGCATACACAGCGCACGCGCGATCGCCACGCGCTGCTTTTGCCCGCCCGACAGGCGCGCGGGGTAGTTGTCGCGCTTTTGCGACAGCCCAACCTTGGCCAGCAGCGCCTCGGCACGGGCCGCGGCCTCGGCGCGGGGCGTACCCTGCACCACCAGGGGCGCCTCGACCAGGTTCTCCAGCACCGTCAGGTGCGGGAACAGATTGAAGTGCTGGAACACCATGCCGGTCTTGGCGCAGATGCGGCGCAGCTCGGCGTCGGGCACGTAGCGGCAATGGCCGGCAGCATCGGTGCGCACCAGGGTTTCGCCCTCGATGGCGATCTGGCCGGCGTCGATGGTTTCGAGGTGATTGAGGCAGCGCAGCAGCGTGCTCTTGCCCGAGCCCGAGGGCCCGATCACCGCCACCACCTCGCCGCGCGCGACTTGCAGCGAGACGCCGCGCAGCACCTCGTTGGCGCCAAAGCGCTTTCTCACGCCCTGGGCGTCGATCATGGGGGCGGCGGCGTTATTGGTCGAAGCGGGCATAGCGTTGCTCCAGGCGCTGGAAGCCCCAGGTCAGCACCAGGGTCATGACGAGGTAGAAGGCGGCGGCGACGATGAAGGGCGTGGTCGTGAAGTCGCGCTGCACGATGCCGCGCGCGGCGCGCAGCAGGTCGTTGAGCGCCAGCACGTAGATGAGGGACGTGTCCTTGACCAGCGTAATCGTCTCGTTGCTCATGGGCGGCAAGATGTTGCGCACCATCTGCGGCAGC
Source organism: Acidovorax sp. HDW3 (assembly GCF_011303755.1). Taxonomy (NCBI): domain Bacteria; kingdom Pseudomonadati; phylum Pseudomonadota; class Betaproteobacteria; order Burkholderiales; family Comamonadaceae; genus Acidovorax; species Acidovorax sp. HDW3. The sequence goes on from NZ_CP049885.1 coordinate 2,609,190, forward strand.
ACGATGCGGCGCATGGTCTGGGGATAGTTCATGCCCAGCACCTTGGCGGCCTCGTACTGGCCGCGATCGACCGACTGGATGCCGGCGCGGAAAATCTCGGCAAAGTAGGCCGCGTAGTTGAGCGCAAAGGCGGCGACGGCGGCGGGAAAATCTGGCAGGCGAATGCCGATCACCGGCACGAAGGGCAGCGCGAAGTAGATGAACAGCATCTGCAGCATGAGCGGCGTGCCGCGCATGAGCCAGATGTAGCCGTTGACCGCGCCCGACAGGGCCTTGAGCGGCGACAGCCGCGCCAGCGCCAGCACCAGGCCCAGCGGCACGGCCAGCGCCAAGGTGATGACAAACAGCTTCAAGGTGACGACGGCGCCCTGCGCCAGCGGCCCCAGAAGGGAGAAAACGTAATCCATAAAGCCCGTGGCCTCAACGCAAAACACCGGCAGGCCCCAGACGGGCGCTGCCGGTGCGGTATCACACCACGCCTGCCCCCTGTGGGCCGGCGCGGGTGCGAAGCTTACTTGATGATGTTTTTACCGAACCATTGTTCGGCAATTTTGGCGGCGGCGCCGTCAGCCTTCATCTCGCCCAGGGCCTTGTCGAGCTTGCCTTGCAGCTCGGCATCGTCCTTGCGCACGCCAACGCCGTATTCCTCGGTGCCGAAGTTGTCGTCGAGCACGGCGTAGGCGTCGGGCTTCTTGGCGACGTAGTAGCGGCCCACGACTTCATCGACCACCACGGCGTCGAGGCGGCCCGTGGTCAGGTCCATCAGCGCCGTCACGTTGTCGCCAAAGGTTTTGAAGTCTTTAAAAGACTTGAACACCGCATCTTCCTTCTTGATGGCGTCCACGGCGCTCGAACCTTCTTGCGCGCCCACGACCTTGCCGGCCAAATCGGCCTTGGCCTTGATGGCCGAGCCGGCGGGCACGACGATGATCTGGTGGTTTTCCATGTAGGGCGCGGTGAAGGCGATGTTCTGCTTGCGCTCTTCGGTGATGGTCAGGCCGTTCCACAGCGCATCGACGCGCTTGCCCGAGAGCTCGGCCTCTTTCGCGCTCCAGTCGATGGGCTTGAACTCCACCTGCAGGCCCAGGCGCTTGGCGGCCTCCTTGGCCATGTCGATGTCGAAGCCGACGAGCTCGTTCTTCTCGTCACGGAAACCCATGGGCGGGAAGTTGTCGTCCAGGCCGACGACAATCTTGGTCACGGCAGCCGTCGGCGCGGGCGCCGGGGCGGCGGCAGGGGCGGCGGGCTCTTGCTTGGTGCAACCAGCAAACACGGCGCCCAGGGCGACGAGGGCAACAGCGGCGAACTTCTTCATGGCGTAGCGATCCTTGGCAAAAAAGGAACTGGGAAGGGTGACAAACAAAAACCCGCCATTGTCCCATCCCTGGCGGGCTGTACTGAAATCAAGACAGAATCAACATGAAAACAGCTGCTAGTGCTTATGCAGCAAGCGCTAGCAGCTATTAAAACAATAGCTTAACGTGGCAGATCGCTGGCGCCCATCAGGAACTCATCGACCGCACGCGCCGCCTGGCGCCCTTCGCGGATGGCCCACACCACCAGGCTCTGGCCCCGGCGCATGTCGCCGGCGGCAAACACCTTGGCCACGTTCGTGGCGTAGCCGCCCGTAAAGTCGGTGCTGGCGCGGGCGTTGCCGCGCGCATCCTTGTCCACGCCAAAGGCGTCGAGCACGGCAGCGACGGGGCTGACAAAGCCCATGGCCAGCAGCACCAGGTCGGCCTGGTATTCCTTCTCGGTGCCGGGCACCTCGGTGAACTTGCCGTCCTTGAACTCGACCTGCACGGTTTTCAGGCCCGTGAGCTTGCCTTTCTGGCCGATGAATTCCTTGGTGGCGATGGCGAACTCGCGCTGGCAGCCCTCGTCGTGGCTGGAGCTGGTGCGCAGCTTGATCGGCCAGTAAGGCCAGACCAGGGGCTTGTCCTCGGCCAGCGGCGGCATGGGCATGAGCTCGAACTGCGTCACGCTGGCCGCGCCGTGGCGGTTGCTGGTGCCCACGCAGTCGCTGCCGGTGTCGCCGCCGCCGATGACGATGACGTGCTTGCCGTCGGCACGCAGCTGGCCCTTGAGCTTGTCGCCGGCATTCACTTTGTTTTGCTGCGGCAAAAACTCCATGGCGAAGTGCACGCCCGCCAGCTCGCGCCCGGGCACGGGCAGGTCGCGGCTCTGTTCGGCGCCGCCGGTGAGGACGATGGCGTCAAACTCCTGCTGCAGCTGCGCGGGGCTGATGGTTTCCTTGGCCCAGTTCGTCACCTTGCTGCCCTGGCCCAGGCCGTCCTGCGCGCTGCCGACGAAGACGCCGGTGCGAAACACCACGCCCTCGGCTTCGAGCTGGCGCGCGCGCTGGTCGATATGGCCCTTGTCGAGCTTGAAGTCGGGGATGCCGTAGCGCAGCAGGCCGCCGATGCGGTCGTTCTTCTCGAACACCGTCACGCTGTGGCCGACGCGCACGAGCTGCTGCGCCGCCGCCAGGCCGGCCGGGCCGCTGCCGACGATGGCCACCTTCTTGCCCGTCTTGTGCGCCGCCACCTGCGGCTGCACCCAACCCTCGGCCCAGGCGCGGTCGATGATGGCGTGCTCGATGCTCTTGATGCCGACGGCATCGCCGTTGAAGTTGAGCGTGCAGGCGGCCTCGCAGGGTGCGGGGCAGATGCGGCCGGTGAACTCGGGGAAGTTGTTGGTGCTGTGCAGCACGCCGCTGGCGCTCTTCCAGTCGCCGTGGTACACGAGGTCGTTGAAGTCCGGGATGATGTTGTTCACCGGGCAGCCGTGGTTGCAAAACGGCGTGCCGCAGTCCATGCAGCGCGCGGCCTGGGTCTGCGACTGCGCGGGCGTGAGCCCGATGACGAACTCCTTGTAGTTTTTCAGGCGCTCGGTCGGGGCTGGGTAGCCCTCCTCGATGCGCTCGTATTCCATGAAACCGGTGGTCTTGCCCATGATCGTGGGTCCTTCGCTTATGTCTGTGTTCGTGGGGTGCTGCTGCCTTGCGCCTCCCCCAGCGGGGGAGGGGGCTGTGCGTTACTTGGCTGCCACTGCTTCTGTTTTAGGAGCTGCTTGCGCAGGCGTGGCTTGCTCTTGCAGCACTTTTCGCTCATAAATCTCGGCCAGGGCGCGCTTGTACTCGGTGGGGAAGACCTTGACGAAGCGGCTGCGCGCGGCGGCCCAGTTGTCGAGCAGCTCGCGCGCGCGGCGGCTGCCGGTGTAGCGGCTGTGCTCTTCGAGCAGTTTTTTCAGCTGCTCCTCGTCCGTCTGCCCCCGGTGCCAGTGGCCCCGGCCCACGCTGGCGATCTGCTCGTCGGCGGGCAGGATGCGTTCGAGCGTGACCATGGCCAGGTTGCAGCGGCTGTCGAACTTGCCGTCCTCGTCGTAGATGTAGGCCACGCCGCCGCTCATGCCGGCGGCAAAGTTGCGCCCGGTCTTGCCCAGCACGACCACGGTGCCGCCGGTCATGTATTCGCAGCCGTGGTCGCCCACGCCCTCGACCACCGCCGTCGCGCCCGACAGGCGCACAGCGAAGCGCTCGCCGGCGACGCCGGCAAAAAAGGCCTGGCCGCTGGTGGCGCCGAACATCACGGTGTTGCCGACGATGGTGTTGGCCGCAGCGTCGCCCCGGAACTCGTGGCTCGGGCGCACGATGACGCGCCCGCCCGACAGGCCCTTGCCGGTGTAGTCGTTGGCCTCGCCCATCAGGTTGAGCGTGAGCCCCGAGCACAGGAAGGCGCCAAAGCTCTGCCCGCCCGTGCCCTCGAAGTGGACGCGGATGGTGTCGTCGGGCAGCCCCTCGGGGTGCACCTTGGTGACCGCGCCCGAAAGCATGGCGCCCACCGAACGGTTGACGTTCTTGGCCACTTCCATCAGGCGCACGCTCTCGCCGCGCTCAATGGCCGGCTGGCAGCGCTCGATGAGCTTGACGTCCAGCGCCTTCTCCAGGCAGTGATCCTGGTTCTCAACGTGGTAGCGCGGCACGTCGGCCGGCACCTGCGGCTGGGCGAACAGGCGCGAAAAATCCAGGCCCTGCGCCTTCCAGTGCGACAGGCCCTTGCGCATGTCGAGCAGCTCGGTGCGGCCAATGAGCTCGTCGAACGTGCGCACGCCCAACTGGGCCATGATCTGGCGCACTTCCTCGGCAACGAAGAAGAAGTAGTTCACCACATGCTCGGGCTTGCCCGAGAACTTGGCGCGCAGCTGCGGGTCCTGCGTCGCCACGCCCACAGGGCAGGTGTTGAGGTGGCACTTGCGCATCATGACGCAGCCCTCGACCACCAGCGGCGCGGTGGCAAAGCCGAATTCGTCCGCACCCAGCAGCGCGCCGATGACCACGTCGCGCCCGGTCTTCATCTGGCCGTCGGCCTGCACGCGGATGCGGCCACGCAGGCGGTTCAAGACCAGGGTCTGCTGGGTTTCGGCCAGGCCGATTTCCCACGGGCTGCCCGCGTGCTTGATGGACGACCAGGGCGATGCGCCCGTGCCGCCGTCGTGCCCGGCAATCACCACATGGTCGCTCTTGCACTTGGCCACGCCCGCCGCAATCGTGCCCACGCCCACCTCGGACACCAGCTTGACGGAAATATCCGCGTGCGGCGCCACGTTTTTCAGGTCGTGGATGAGCTGCGCCAAATCCTCAATGGAGTAAATATCGTGGTGCGGCGGCGGGCTGATGAGGCCCACGCCCGGCACGCTGTGGCGCAGCGCGCCGATGTAGTCCGACACCTTGCCGCCGGGCAGCTGGCCGCCCTCGCCAGGCTTGGCGCCCTGCGCCATCTTGATCTGGATCTGGTCGGAGGACGACAGGTATTCCGCCGTGACGCCAAAGCGCCCCGAGGCCACCTGCTTGATCTTGGAGCGCAGGCTGTCGCCGTCTTGCAGCTCGATGTCGGCCTCGACCTTGTCAGCGCCGATGATGGTCGAGAGCTTCTCGCCCTTGGTGATGGAGATGCCCTTGAGTTCCTTGCGGTAGCGCGCCGGGTCTTCGCCGCCTTCACCGGTGTTGCTCTTGCCGCCGATGCGGTTCATGGCCACGGCCAGGGTGGCGTGGGCCTCGGTCGAAATCGAGCCCAGCGACATGGCGCCGGTGGCAAAGCGCTTGACGATCTCCTTGGCCGGCTCGACCTCATCGAGGGCAATCGCCTTGGCCGGGTCGAACTGGAACTCGAACAGGCCGCGCAGCGTCATCTGGCGCTGGGTCTGGTCGTTGATGAGCTGGGCGTATTCCTTGTAGGTGTTCCAGTTGCCCGAACGGGTGGAATGCTGCAGCTTGGCGATGGCGTCGGGCGACCACATATGCTCTTCGCCGCGCGCGCGCCAGGCGTATTCGCCGCCGGTCTCCAGCATGGTGGCGAGCACCGGGTCGTTGCCAAAGGCAGCGACGTGGGTACGGATGGCTTCTTCCGCAATCTCGAACACGCCCATGCCCTCGACGCGGCTGGCGGTGCCGGTGAAGTACTTGGCCACGGTGTCGCTGGACAGGCCGACGCACTCGAACAGCTGCGCGCCGCAGTAGCTCATGTAGGTGGACACGCCCATCTTGGACATGATCTTGGACAGGCCCTTGCCAATCGCCTTGACGTAGTTGTAGATGGCCTTGTCGGCACTGAGCGCACCGGGCAGCTCCTGGTGCATGTCCACCAGGGTTTCGAGCGCCAGGTAGGGGTGCACGGCCTCGGCGCCGTAGCCGGCGAGCACGGCAAAGTGGTGCACCTCGCGCGCCGTGCCGGTTTCCACCACCAGGCCGGTGGTGGTGCGCAGCCCCTCGCGCACCAGATGCTGGTGGATGGCCGACAGGGCCAGCAGCGCAGGGATGGCGACCTGGGTGGCCGACAAATGGCGGTCGCTGATGATGAGGATGTTGGCGCCGCCCTTGATCTCATCGACAGCCTGCGCGCACAGCGAGGCCAGCTTGGCCTCCACGCCCTGCTTGCCCCAGATCAGCGGGTAGGTGATGTCAATCGTGGCGCTCTTGAACTTCCCGTGCGTGTGCTGCTCGATCTGGCGCAGCTTGGCCATGCCCTCGAAGTCGAGCACAGGCTGGTGCAGCTCCAGGCGCATGGGCGGGTTCACCTGGTTGATGTCCAGCAGGTTGGGCTTGGGGCCGACGAAGGACACCAGGCTCATGACGATGGCCTCGCGGATCGGGTCGATCGGCGGGTTGGTCACCTGCGCAAACATCTGGCGGAAGTAGTTGTAGAGCGGCTTGCTGCGCCCCGAGAGCACGGCCAGCGGGCTGTCGTTGCCCATGGAGCCAATGCCCTCCTCGCCGTTGGCGGCCATGGGGGCGAGCAGGAACTTGATGTCTTCCTGCGTAAAGCCAAACGCCTGCTGGCGCTCCAAGAGCGGCAGCGTGGATGCAGGCGCCTGGAAGTCGGCCGGAATCTGTACGCTGTCGAGCTTGATGCGCAGGTTCTCGATCCACTGCTTGTAGGGCTTGGTGTTGACGATGTTGGCCTTCAATTCATCGTCTTCGATCAGCCGGCCCTGCTCCAGGTCGATGAGCAGCATCTTGCCCGGCTGCAGGCGCCACTTGCGCAGCACGCGGCTGTCGGGCACGGGCAGCACGCCGGCCTCGGAGGCGAGGATCACCAGGTCGTCATCGGTGACCACATAGCGCGAGGGGCGCAGGCCGTTGCGGTCCAGCGTGGCGCCGATCTGGCGGCCATCGGTAAAGACGATGGACGCCGGGCCGTCCCAGGGTTCGAGCATGGCGGCGTGGTACTCGTAGAACGCGCGGCGGCGCTCGTCCATGCCCTCGTGCTGCTCCCAGGGCTCGGGAATCATCATCATCACCGCCTGGCTGATGGGGTAGCCCGCCATGGTCAAGAGTTCGAGGCAGTTGTCGAAGGTGGCGGTATCCGACTGGCCGGCAAAGCTGATGGGGTAGAGCTTTTGCAGGTCGTCGCCGAGCACGGGCGAGGCCATCACACCCTCGCGCGCCAGCATCCAGTTGTAGTTGCCGCGCACGGTGTTGATCTCGCCGTTGTGCGCCACGTAGCGGTAGGGGTGGGCCAGCGGCCACTCGGGGAAGGTGTTGGTCGAGAAGCGCTGGTGCACCAGGCCGATGGCCGAGACGCAGCGTGGATCCGACAGGTCCTTGTAGTACACGCCCACCTGGTCGGCCAGCAGCAGGCCCTTGTAGACCACGGTGCGGCTGCTCATGCTGGGCACGTAATACTCTTTGCTGTGCTTGAGCTTGAGGGCCTGGATGGCGGCGCTGGCCGTCTTGCGGATGAAGTACAGCTTGCGCTCGAGCGCATCCTGCACGATCACGTCCGCACCCCGGCCAATGAACACCTGGCGCAGGATGGGTTCCTTCTCCTGCACGGTGGGCGACATGGGCATGTCGCGGTTCACCGGCACGTCGCGCCAACCCAGCAGCACCTGGCCTTCGGCCTTGATGGCGCGCTCCATCTCCTGCTCGCAAGCCAGGCGACTGGCGTGCTCCTTGGGCAAAAAGATCATGCCCACGCCGTACTCACCCGCCGGCGGCAATTCAACCCCCTGCTGGGCCATTTCTTCACGGTAGAGCTGGTCCGGAATCTGGATCAGGATGCCGGCGCCGTCGCCCATGAGCTTGTCCGCGCCCACGGCGCCCCGGTGGTCGAGGTTTTCCAGAATTTTCAAAGCGCCGGTGACGATGTCGTGGCGCTTGACGCCCTTGATGTGGGCCACAAAGCCCAGGCCACAGGCGTCATGTTCGTTATGGGAGGCATACAGGCCGTGCTGTTGCAGGTGCTGGATCTCGGCAGCCTTGGTCATCGCGCGCTTTCTCAAAATATCGCAGGGAGGCACAGCGTAATGCATCACACTATGCCGCGCAAGCATAATAATTGGGGTCAGATTCCAATTAATTCCCGATTGATTTTTTTGGTTTTTATTTGGGGACACATCAAATTTGATAGCTATTAGCGCTTATCCAGCAAGCGCTGGAGGCTGTTTTTATTCAGATTCTGGCAGCAGCACCGGGCGCCCGGCCCGGCCTTTGCTCACGCGGCGCGTGGTGCGCTGTTGCAGCGAAGACACGAACTCCGGCGCCCCCAGCGCCCAGCCCGCGTGCGCCGAGCGGGCAATGTCTTGCTGCTCCTGGGCGGCCAGGCCGGCCTGCACCAGGGCGCCGTAGGCCGCCTCGCGGGCAAACGGCGTGTTGCCCAGCGCCCAGTACAGCGCGTGCGGCGTGAGCAGCGGGTCGCTGCGCCGCCCCATGTGGTGCGCGTAGCCCGACCAGGGGAAGTCGCCCGGCGCCGCCACCATGCCGGCGCGCACCGGGTTGAGGTCGATATAGACCATGCAGGCGAGCAGGTAGCGCTCGGTCTGCACGATGGTGCTGCGGTAGCGCCCCTCCCACAGCGTGCCGCTGCGCTGATGGCAGCGGTTGAAGTAGCGCACGTAGCTGCGGCCCACGGCCTGCATCATCAGCGGCAGGCCATCGTGCGTTTGCGGCGTGGCCAGCAGGTGAAAATGGTTGTCCATGAGCACATAGGCGTGCACAGCCACCTGGAATTTGCGCGCCTGCTCCTGCAGCAGCTCCCACATCACGACGCGGTCGGCGTCCTGCAGAAAAATCGGCTGGCGGTTGTTGCCGCGCTGAATGACGTGGTGCGCGAAACCGGGAACGGTCAAACGGGGAAGACGGGCCATGGCGCGATTGTGGCCGACGCCGCCGCCCCCCCCAGGGCCGTGGTTGTGGAGCCCCTACCCCTGGGCCGGTGCCGGCAACACGCCAAAGCGCGGCCCGAGCGTGGCGCGCAGGCCAAATTCATCCAGGATGGCGAGCAGGCGCTCTTGCGCGCTGCGCTTTTTCTGCCCGGTGTAGCGCGCGATGATGAGCTCGTTCTTCATGCTGTGCTCCCAGCCCACGAGCTCGGTCACCGTCACCTGGTAGCCGCTGGCCTCCAGGTACAGGCAGCGCAGCACGTTCGTCAGGTGGCTGCCCAGTTCGCGCGTGTGGAGGGGGTGGCGCCACAGTTCGGCCAGCGGCGTGCGCGCCAGCTGCAGGGCCTTGTTCTGGCGCAGGCCGGCGGCCAGTTCGGCCTGGCAGCAGGGCACCAGCACCATGGCGCGGGCGCGCTTTTGCAGGCCGAAGGCGATGGCGTCGTCGGTGGCCGTATCGCAGGCGTGCAGCGCGGTGACGACGTCAAAGCGCTCGGGCATCCCGGCCTGCTGCGCCGCATCGGCCACGGCCATGCTCCAAAAATGCATACGCGCAAAACCGAGCTGCTGCGCCAGCTGCTGCGAGCGCTGCACCAGCTCGGCGCGCCACTCGATGCCGTGGATCTCACCACGCCCGAGGGCCTTGAAAAACAGGTCGTAGAGGATGAAGCCGAGGTAGGACTTGCCCGCGCCGTGGTCGGCCAGCAGGGGCGCGTGTCCGTCCTGCGCCAGCTCGTGCAGGATCGGCGTGATGAACTGCACCAGGTGCGTGACCTGCTTGAGCTTGCGCCGCGAGTCCTGGTTGATACGCCCCTCGCGCGTGAGGATGTGCAGCTCCTGCAGCAGCGCCAGCGACTGCCCCGGCTGCAGCCCGAGCTGCTCGGCCACCGAGGGCGCGGCGCCCGCCGGCGCCGCCTTGGCCCCGCGCGCCTTCATGCCGAACCTGCGGTCTTGCCGGTGATGGGGCAGCGCGGCCCCACGTCCAGCGCCGCCCAGCCCTCGGGCCCGAGCTGCTGCAGCGTGGCCATGTTGCGTTCGTAGATCATCTCGGCCTCGGGGAATGCCTCCACGGCCTGGTCGATGCTGTCCTCGCGCAGCAAGTGCAGCGTGGGGTACGGCGCGCGGTTGGTGGCGTTGGTGACGTCGTCCGGCGCCGTGCCTTCAAACTGGAACTGCGGGTGAAACGACGCCACCTGCAGGATGCCGCCCAGGTCGAGCACCTCCACCAGCTCGTCGGCGAGTTCGAGGAAGTCGTTGAAATCCAAAAAATCCTGCAGGCAGTGCGGCGCGATCAGCAGCGTGGTGTCGCGCTGGGCAGCGGGCGCCTCGGCCAGGGCTTCGAGCTCGCGCTCCAAATCTTGTAGCAGCTCGCGCGCGTCGGTGGCGACGCTGACGGCGTAATGGATCTGGCCCTTGGTGTGCACCCCCTTGGCAAAGGGGCACAGATTCAGGCCGATCACGGCCCGTTCGAGCCAGCGCACGGTGTCGTCGATGACGGTGGCGGGGGGGAAGGCGTCGGCAGAGGACATGGCGGCCTGCAATGAAGAAAAAAGGGGGCGATTTTAAATCGCCCCCTGCCACAGCACGATGACCGCGCTACCGCAGCGTTACAGCAGCGCCGCCGCCTCGCGCGCGGCCACACGGCCCTCGTCGGTGGGGATGACCCAGACTTCGATGCGGCTGTCGGGCGCGTGCACCGCCCAGGCGGCCTTGCCGTCGGCCTGGCGGTTGCGCTCGGCGTCGATGCGCAGGCCCGTCCAGGCCAGGCGCTCGCACACCTGCTGGCGCAGCACGGCGTCGTTCTCGCCGATGCCACCGCTGAAGGCGAGCAGGTCCAGGCCATCGAGGCAGGCGGTCAGCGCCCCGGTTTCGCGCACCACGCGGTGCGTGAACTGGTCGATGGCGCGCTGCGCGCTGGCGCTGCCGGCCTGGGCCTCAGTGCGCAGGCGGCGCATGTCGGCGCTGATGCCCGAGACGCCGAGCAGGCCCGATTGCTTGTACAGCAGCTTTTCGATGCGCGCGTGGTCCCAGCCCTGCTCCATCAGGTACAGCAGCACACCGGCGTCCAATGCGCCGCTGCGCGTGCCCATCATCAGGCCGTCGAGGGCAGAAAAGCCCATGGTGGTGGCCACGCTGACGCCGTCGCGCGCGGCGCACAGGCTGGCGCCGTTGCCCAGGTGCGCCATGACGACGCGCCCGCGCCCGCGCAGGGTCTGCTCCTGCAGCACCGACATGATGTACTGGTACGACAGGCCGTGAAAGCCGTAGCGGCGCACGCCCTGGGCGCGCAGCTCCTGCGGCAGGGCGAAGGCGTAATCGACCTCCGGCATGTGGGCGTGGAACGCCGTATCGAAGCAGGCCACCTGCGGCACCTGCGGCATGGCGGCGCGAAAGCGGCGTATGCCTTCGAGGTTGTGCGGCTGGTGCAGCGGCGCCAGGGAGTTGAAGCGCGCCAGGCGTTCGAGCACCCCCTCATCGACGCACACGCTGGCGTTGAACTCGCCGCCACCGTGCACCACGCGGTGCGCCACGGCGGCGATGCGCTGCGCCCCGCCTTGCTGCAACACGAGCTGCTGCAGGCGTTCAAGTGCTACCAAAAAAGGAGCTTGTCCCGCTGACACAGCAAGGGTTTGCGTGCATTTTTCGCCCTGAACCTTCCAGTCCATGGCGGGGCTGCCGCCAGGCTCCAGGCCCTGGATACAGCCCGAGAGCACGTGCGGCTGCACCTGACCGCCGAGCAGCGGGTGCAGCGAGAACTTGAGCGAGGACGAGCCCGCGTTGACGGCAAGGATGGCCATGTGTATCTGCCCTCCTGCGCCTTAGCCGCGCTTCCAGGCGTTGGCCTGGGCCTTCTGGCGCAGGTCGTGCGCCACCAGCACGGCGAGCACGGCCGAGGCCACGCGCGCCATCGGGCCGTCGGCGCGGCTGGTCAGGGCAATGGGCACGCGCGCGCCCAGCACCAGGCCGGAGCCGCTGGCGCCCGCCAGGTATTCGAGCTGCTTGGCCACCATGTTGCCGCTCTCCAGGTCGGGCACGGCCAGGATGTCGGCGTCGCCCGCGACCTGCGAAGCAATGCCCTTGATGCGCACCGCATCCATGGAGATGGCGTTGTCGAACGCCAGCGGGCCGTCGAGCAGGCCCCCCGTGATCTGACCGCGATCGGCCATCTTGCACAGGGCGGCGGCGTCCAGCGTCGAGGGGATGCTGGGGGTCACCGTCTCGACCGCCGACAAGATCGCGACCTTGGGCTGCGCCGTGCCGAGCACGCGGGCGAAATCGATGGCGTTTTGCACGATATCGACCTTCTCGGCCAGCGTCGGCGCGATGTTGATGGCCGCATCGGTGATGAGCAACGGCTTGGCGTACAGCGGCACGTCGAAGCGGAACACGTGCGACAGGCGCCGCCCGGTGCGCAGCGCCGGCTGCGCCAGCACGGCCTTGAGCAGCTCGTCGGTGTGCAAGCTGCCCTTCATGACGATGTCCACCTCCTGGCGCGCCGCCATTTCTGCCGCCACTTGGGCGGCGGCGTGGCTGTGTTCGACAGCGATGATCTCGGCACCATCGAGGTTGATGTTGGCCTCGTCGGCCACGCGGCGGATGCGCCCCTCGGGGCCGATCAGCACGGGCTTGATCAGGCCGTGGCTGGCCGCATCCATGGCGCCGCTGAGCGAGCCGGCGTCGCAGGGGTGCACCACGGCGCAGCGCATCACGGGCAGGCCCTGCACCTTGTCGAGCAGGGCGTTGAAACGCGCCTCGGGGTCGAACAGTTGCAGCTGCGGCGCGTGGATGACTGGCACGCGCACTTTTTGCGTCGGCGGCATCAGGTTGGCGTCGCCCTTGAGCACCACCTCGCCCTGTTGGTTGCTCACCTGGCAGTCCATGCGCACGCGCTTTCTCTCGTCGTTCTTCTCTGCCACCGTGGCGACCACGGTCAGGGTGTCGCCCACGCGCACGGGCTTGGTGAACTTGAGTTCCTGGCCCAAATAAATGGTGCCGGGGCCAGGGAACTGGGTGCCAAACAGGGCCGAGATCAGCGCCGCGCCCAACATGCCGTGCGCAATGACGCCATGGAACATGGTGGCGTCGGCGTATTCGGCGTTCAAGTGTGCGGGGTTGATGTCGCCCGAGACGGCGGCAAAGGCGTGAATGTCTTCGAGTGTGATGGTGCGCACCAGGCGCGCGCTCTGGCCGACGCTCAACTCCTCGTAGGTCACGTTTTCCATCCACAGGGCGTCGTTGGCGTTGCTATTGCTGCTGTTGCTGTTCATAGGCTCCAGGCTCCACAAAGAAGGACAAAAAAAGAAGACGACAGAAAAAAGGGGGTCAATCCATGGCGTGCACGCCGGCATCGACGTAGATCGTCTGCCCGGTCATGCCGCTGGCGGCGTCCATGCACAAGAAGGCGCTCAGCTGCGCGATCTCGTCGAGCGTGACCAGGCGCTGCAGCGGCGCCTTGGCCTCGGCCGTGGCCATGAGGTTGTCAAAGTGCGCAATGCCCGAGGCCGCACGCGTGAGGATGGGGCCGGGCGAGACGGCGTGCACGCGGATGCTCTTGCCGCCGAGTTCGAGCGACATGTAGCGCACGGTCGATTCCAGCGCCGCCTTCACCGGCCCCATCAGGCCGTAGTGCGGCACGACCTCGCCCGAGCCCAGATAGGTCATGGCCAGCATGGCGCCGCCGCCTTGCATGTGCGGTGCGCACAGCTTTCCCAGTTCGGCAAAGCTGTGGCACGAGACGCTGACGGCGCGCGCAAAGCCTTCGCGCGAGCTGTCGATGACGTCGCCGTGCAAGTCCGCCAGCGGCGCCCAGGCGATGGAGTGGATGACGAAGTCGAGCCGGCCCATTTTTTGTACCGCGCGATCGACCACGGCCTGCAGCTGGCCCTCCTGCTCCACGTCGCATTCGAGCAGCTCGATATCGAGCGGCGCGGTGTGCGGCTCAACGAACTTGCGCGCTTTTTCATTCAGGCAGGTGGCCACCACCTGCGCACCCAGGGCGCGCATCAGGCGCGCGCAGCCAAAGGCGATGCTGTTGTCGTTGGCGATGCCCAGGATCAGGCCCTTTTTGCCGGCCAGGCTGAACAAGGTGTTGCTCATGGAATTCCCCTCCAAAAAGATTCAGTCGTCGATACCGTCGAACAGCGGGCGCAGGTCCATGCCCGGCGCCTGCGCGTCGTAGCCCTTGGCCAGCAGCCGGTCGTTGGCGGTGTGCAAGATGTCACAGGCCGCCGCTGCGCCCACGCGGTCGCTGTGTGCCATGCGCGCCACAACGTCGTAGCGCAGCACCAGCAGCGCGCGCAGCTCGACGCGCATCCGCGCCTCGCGCGTGCCGGCCTTGGCGCCGCTGCAGTTGGCGTCACATTCGAGCGCCTGCTGGATGTCGGCCGCGCTGTGCAGCGGGATGTCGAGCGTGCGCGCCAAAAAGGCAATGCGCGCGCTCACGGCCTCAAAGCCATTGAGGATGCGGTTCAAGCGCCGCTGTGTGATGGCGCGGCTGGCGCTGTCTTGCGCAGAGGCGGCCGTGGTGGCGTCGGTCTTGGCGTTGGTGGTGGCGTTAGTCGGCATAGCGTGTCATGACGTAGGTTCCGGGGGCGTCGCAGATCACATGCTCAACCGGGATGGGTTGGGCCGGCACCGGCTTGCCCGAGCGCGCGGCGACCCAGGCGTGCATCGCCTCCCACCACGAGCCTTGCACCACCGGGGCGCTTTCCTTCCACTCCTCGGGGTCGATCCAGCCGCTGTTGTCCTCCACACTGTTGACCTGGTAACTGCGCCGAGGGCGGCCGGGCTCGCTGATGATGCCGGCGTTGTGCCCGCCTTCGCACAGGATGAAGGTGACGTGGGTGTCGGTCTGCAGATGAATTTTGTACACCGACTTCCAGGGCGAGACATGGTCCTTGGTCGTGCCCACCACCAACATCGGCGCCTGGATGTCCTTGAGCGCCACGGTGGCGCCGGCCACGCGGTACTGGCCCGAGGCCAGGGCGTTGCGCAGGAACAGCGAATCGAGGTATTCCGAATGCATACGCGCAGGCAGGCGCGTGGTATCGGCATTCCAGCTCATGAGGTCGAAGTTCGGATCGTCCTCGCCCATCAGGTAGCGGCGCGTATTGCGCCCCCACAGCAGGCCACGCGAGGCCAGGAAGACGAAAGAGCCGCCCATTTGCTTGCCCGAGAGGTAGCCGCGCTGGTTCATGCTCTGGCGCAGCACGGCGAGCTGCGCTTCATCGATGAACACGCCCAGCTCGCCGGGCTCGGCAAAGTCGGTCTGCGCCGCCAGCAGCATGACCGAGGCCAGCTCGGGCATGTCGGATGGAATCATGGCCTGCTCGGCCGCCGTGCGCGGCTGGTCTTTCTTGCGCTGCAGACGCCCGAGAACGGCAGCGACGATGGCCAGGAAAGTGCCGCCCAGGCAGTAGCCCATGGCATGCACGCGCGGCGCGCCGCTGCGCGCCTTGACGGCCGCCAGCGCCTCCATCACGCCCAGGCGCAGGTAGTCCTGCATCCCCAGATCGCGGTCCTCGGCGTCAGGGTTGCGCCAGGAAACGATGAACACCGTATGCCCCTGGTCCACCAGGTACTTGACCATGGAGTTGTGCGACGACAAGTCCAGGATGTAGTACTTCATGATGCACGACGGCACGATCAAAATCGGCTCGGGCTGCACCTTGGGCGTGCTCGGACTGTACTGAATGAGCTCGATCAGGGCATTGCGAAACACCACCTTGCCCGGCGTCACGGCCACGTCCTGGCCCACGGCGTAGGGCAACGGCTCCAGCGCCTCGGCGGGCGTGTCGGGGTTGGCCGTGAGCTGATCGAGAAAGTCCTGCTGGAAAAATTTAAAACCCTCCTGCAGCGATTTACCCTGGGTTTCGCGCGCCAGGCGCAGCACCTCGGGGTTGCTCCAGGCCCAGTTCGAGGGCGAGAGCGCATCGAGCGCCTGGCCAGCAAAAAAACTCACCATGTGCAGGTGGTGCTGCGAGACGCCACCGTCTTGCTGCACGGCCTCGCGCCACCAGGCATCGGTGGCCTTGAAGTTTTCTTTCAGGGCGTTGAATGGCCATTGGCGCCAGGCCGGATCGGCAAAGCGCGCATCCTTCTCGGGCACCTGCTCATCGGGCGCCACGCCGGTATTGCGCCAGGCCTGCAGCGCCAGCTCCAACGCACGCTGCGCCAGCACGCTCTGGCGCCCCGGTGCTGCCAAGAGGTGCAAAGCCCAGTCCACCTGCGCCAATGCCAGGGCGATGGGCGAGAGGCCATTGTTGTAACGTGCCGCCTTGGCCTGCACACTCGCATCAAGCTCCCGGGCGCGAGCGCGCAAGCGCTCCTGGGGGTGTTCTGCACTCAAAGGTTTCTCTACCGCCATCGCCAGCTCCTTGGTGTAAAAACAACAACTTACGCCATTGTGATGACATCCATCAAGAACTGTCTTGATAAATGTCACCATAGACTCAGTCCTTCAATCCGCTACGCGCCCCGCCACTTTGCCAGCCTTCTGACCGAAGATGGCATCGGCTTGTCAGTTCGGCGTGCGCCAAGTGCGCAACAATTGTTGAACCCGGTTGCATTGTGCATTGCAACAAAAAGGATTGGAACAGCCCCTGCCCCTGCCTGTTCGTTTGTCTGAGCATCTCAGTCCACTACCACCCAGGAGCCTGTGTTTCATGTCCCCCCTCTGGCAGCGCCTGCGCATTACCCAGCGCTTTGTTTTCATTCTGTGCACCTTTGCGCTCTCGGTACTGGCCATTGGCGGCACCGGGCTGTGGGGCTTGCACGCAGCGCGCAGCAGCATCAAAACCCTGCACGACGAAGCCATGGCGCGCGCCGTGCTCAGCAGCGTCGCCATCGACCACACGCTGCAGACGCGGCTGCAAGTGCTGCTGGCCTTCCAGCACGCGCCAGGCGGGGCGCTGGCCAGCATCCACGAACACCCGGTGGCGCAGCACCTGGATGCCATCCGCGCCAACCAGGCCGAAGCGCTGCAGACGCACCAGCGCATCGAGCACAACCTGAACGCACCGGCCGAGCGGGCACTGTTTGACGCGGCCATGGCGGCGCGCGCGCCCTGGCGGGCGCAGGTGGAAAAAGCCGCGCAAGCGATCGAGGCCAATGACTACAGCCCCGCCGCCATGGCCGCCTTCCTGGCCGCCGGGCGCCAAGAGGGCGAGGCCCTGACGGGCGCCTTCACGCAGCTGCGCCAGTACCAGGTCGAACGCGCCAACGCCGCCTACCAAGAGGCCCAGGCGCACTACGAGCGCGCCCTGTGGGTGCTGGCTTTGGCGGCGCTGCTGCTGATCGCGCCCTCGGCGCTGCTGGCGCTGGCGCTGCTCGCACGCTTGCGCGGGGGCTTTGCCAGCGCCGACAAGGCCAGCTCCGAGGTGGCTGCGCGCAACCTCACCCACGCGGTGGCGCACCCCGGCAGCGACGAGATTGCCGCCCTGCTCGGCCAGATGGAGACCATGCGCCGCAGCCTGGCGCAAACCGTGGGCCAGGTCCGAGATGGTGCGGCGCAAATTGCCGGCGCCTCGCAGCAGGTGGCCGCAGGTTCACTCGACCTGTCGGCGCGCACCGAGCAGCAGGCGAGCGCGCTGGAGCAAACCGCGTCGGCCACCGAGCAACTCTCGGGCACGGTGCAGCAAAACGCCGACAGCGCCACCCAGGCCAACGAGCTGGCCGCCGCTGCCAAAAGCGAGGCGCTGCGCGGCGGCGCGGTGGTGACGCAGATGGTGGACACCATGGCCGCCATCAACCAGTCGGCGGCGCGCATCGTGGACATCATCGGCGTCATCGACGGCATTGCGTTTCAGACCAACATCCTGGCGCTCAACGCCGCCGTCGAGGCGGCGCGCGCGGGCGAGCAGGGCCGGGGCTTTGCCGTGGTGGCCGGCGAGGTGCGCAATCTGGCGCAGCGCAGCGCCGAGGCCGCGCGCGAGGTCAAAACCCTCATTGGCGACGCCGTCACCAAGGCCCAGGCCGGCAACGCCCAGGCGGCGCAGGCCGGCGGCGCCATGCAGGCCATCCAGGGCGGCATCGAGCGCGTGGCCGGCATCGTCGATGAAATCGCCCTCGCCAGCCGCGAGCAGGCCACAGGGTTGGCGCAGATCAACCAGGCTGTGGCCCACCTCGACGGTGTGACGCAGCAAAATGCCGCCTTGGTCGAAGAAACCTCCGCCGCCGCCAGCGCCTTGCAGCAGCAAGCGCAGGCCATGGCCGTGCTGATGTCCAGCTTCACGCTCCCGCAGCAAGAGCAAAATCAGGCTCCAAGGCTTACCAGGTAAGCGCTAACAGCTATTATTTTTATAGTACCAGGGACCCACGCCATGCTCGACAAACACTTTCTCACGCCACTGTTTGCCCCCAGCTCGATTGCCGTCTTCGCCGGCCAGGCCGACGCGCCCGAGACGCTCACGCCACAGGCGGCGGCGCTGCACCGGGCGCTGCGGGCGCAGCGCTACAGCGGGCAGCTGGTGTTTCTCGACCTGCAAGGCACCAGCGGCACGCTGCAAGACCTGCAGCAAACGCGCGCCGACCTGGCGCTCATCGCCCTGCCGCCAGCCGAGCTGGAGGCAGCGCTGCAAGTGGCCGGCCACCTGCACTGCCGCAGCGCCATGATCGTCAGCAGCGGCGTCGATGCCGCGCTGGCGGCGCAGCTGCAGCGCATTGCGCGGCGCGAAGGTATGCACCTGCTGGGCCCGAACTCGCTCGGGATGCAGCGCCCGGCGCTGCAGCTCAACGCCAGCTGCTTTGGCCCGCTGGTGCGCCCGGGGCAGATGGCGCTGGTGAGCCAGTCGGGCTCGCTCACCGCCGCCATGCTCGACTGGGCCAACGGCAACGGCGTGGGTTTTTCCAGCGTCATCTCGCTCGGGCCGCACACCAGTGTCGGGCTGACCGAGGCGCTCGACTTTCTCGCCTGCGACCCGCACACGCACAGCATCGCGCTGTGCATGGAGGGCATCAGCAACGCGCGCCGCTTCATGAGCGCGCTGCGCTCGGCGGCCTACTCCAAGCCGGTGGTGGTGCTCAAGTCGGGCCGGCGCCCGGCGGGCAGCGCGGCGGCGCTCACGCACAGCGCCGCCATCGTCGGCAGCGACGACGTGTTTGACGCCGTGCTGCGCCGCGCTGGCGCGGTGCGCGTGCGCAGCTTCGTCGAGCTGTTCTCGGCCACCAAATGCCTGGCCTCGCGC
The DNA here is from genome assembly GCF_011303755.1 of Acidovorax sp. HDW3. NCBI lineage: Bacteria > Pseudomonadati > Pseudomonadota > Betaproteobacteria > Burkholderiales > Comamonadaceae > Acidovorax > Acidovorax sp. HDW3. Next base: position 2,628,032 of record NZ_CP049885.1, read on the forward strand.
TACCGCCCGGTGGGCCGGCGCCTGGCGGTGGTGACCAACGGCGGCGGCGCCGGCGTGCTCGCCGCCGACGCTGCCAACGACCAGCAGCTGGAGCTGGGCCTGCTGAGCGCCCAGGCAAGCCAGGCGCTGGCGCCGCAGCTGCCGGCGCAGGCGACGCTCTCCGAGCTCATCGACCTGTCCGAAGACGCCGAACCGGCGCATTACGCCGCCGCCCTCCAGGCTGCGCTCGCCGAGCGCCAGGTCGATGGCGTGCTGGCGCTGTACTCGCCCAAGACCGACAAGGACGCCAACGCCATCGCCGCCGCCGTGGCCGAGGTGAAAAAAGACGCCGACAAGCCCATGCTCTCGTGCTGGCTGGGCGACGCCACGGTGGGCGAGGCGCGCGCCCTGCTGCGCGCCGCCGGCATCCCCACCTTTCGCACGCCCGAGGCGGCAGTGGGCGCCTTTGGCAACATCGCCAACTACCACCAGAACCAGCAGCTGCTGCAGCAGACGCCGCCCTCGCTCACCACCCACCTGGCGCAGCCCGACATCGAGGGCGCGCGCCTGGTGATCGAGGGCGTGCTCGCCGAGCGGCGCAGCGTGCTCACCGAAATGGAATCGAAAACGCTGCTGGCGGCGTTCCACATCCCGGTCACGCGCACACTGCTGGCACGCACCGGCACCGAGGCCATGATGATCGCCACGCAGCTGGGCTTTCCGGTGGCGCTCAAAATCGACTCGCCCGACATCACGCACAAGAGCGACGTCGGCGGCGTCATGCTCAACCTGCACAACGCCACCAGCGTGCGCGACGCCTACGAAGCCATGGTGCAGCGCGTGGCGCACGCCGCGCCGCAGGCGCGCATCCACGGCGTGACGGTGCAGCCCATGGCCAGCGCGCAGCGCGGGCGCGAAGTCTGCATCGGCCTGGTGCGCGACAACCCCTTTGGCCCCGTCATCACCTTTGGCGCCGGCGGCACCATGATCGAGCTCATCGGCGACCGCGCCATGGAGCTGCCGCCGCTCAACCAATTCTTGGCGCGCCGCCTGATCGAGCGCTCGCGCGTGGCGCAGACCCTGGGCGAGTGGCGCGGCGCCAGCAGCGTCGATTGGAGCGCGCTCGAACAGGTGCTGCTGCGCGTCTCGGAAATGGCCTGCGCCCTGCCGCAGCTGCGCGAGATGGACATCAACCCGCTGATCGTCGATGCCCAGGGCACGGTGGCGGTCGATGCGCGCATCGTCGTCAGCGAAGTCAGCAGCAGCAGCGCCAGCGCCCAGGGCGCCTACGGCCACCTGGCCATCATGCCCTACCCCGCGCGCCTGGAGCAGACCTGGCCGCTGCGCGGCGGCGGCGACTACCTGGTGCGCCCGATCCGCCCGGACGACGCGCAGATGCTGCAAGAGCTGGTGCGCAACCTCTCGCCCGAGAGCCGCTACATGCGCTTTGCCTCGCGCCTGGCGGAGCTCACGCCCTCCATGCTGGCGCGCTTCACGCTCATGGACTACGACCGCGACATGGCCCTGGTGGCCGTGCAGCGCACGCGCAGCACCGACGAGGACGGCGCCGAGCACTGGAGCGAGCGCCTGCTGGGCGTCTCGCGCTACGCCATCAACCCCGACCCCAGCAGCTGCGAATTCGCCCTGCTGGTGGCCGACGAGTTTGCCGGCCAGGGCCTGGGCGCGCGCCTGATGTACAGCATCATGGACGTGGCGCGCGAGCGCGGCCTGGCCGAAATCCAGGGCCTGGTGCTGGCCGAGAACAGCAAGATGCTCAAGCTCATGCGCCGCCTGGGCTTTAGCGTGCGCGCCTACCCCGAGGAGCCCGAGTTCAAGCTCGTGGCGCACCCGCTGTGAACCGGCACCTGCCGCGCTGGGCAGCGGCCATCGCCGTCTGCGCCGCGCTCGCCTGCGCCAGCGCCGCCCTGCCCGGCGCACCGGCGCAGGCCCTGCTCAAGCCCCTGCCGCTCACGATTGCTATTATTTGGATAGCTACTAGCGCACGCCTGGTAAGCGCTAGCGGCCAATTCGATCCCAAAGCCCAGGGCCTGCTGCTGCTCGCCCTGGTGGGCTCGCTGGCGGGCGATTTGTTCTTGCTGCGCGAAGACTGGTTTGTGCCCGGCCTGGCGAGCTTTTTGGTGGCGCACCTGGCCTACATCGCCCTGTTTGCACGCGGCCAGCGCTGGCTCGCCTGGCGCGGCGCACTCGCTGCCACGCTGGCCCTGGGCGCCGCCGTGTACGCCCTGCTGTGGCAGGCCCATTTGCCGGCGCCGCTGCGCCTGCCGGTGGCGGTGTACGTCACGGCCATCGCCCTGATGGCGGCGCAGGCGCTCTCGCGTGCGCGCGAGCGCGGCGACCGTGCCAGCCGCGCCGTCGCCCTGGGCGCCTGCATCTTCCTGTGCAGCGACGCCATCTTGGCCACCAACCGCTTCGTTGCCCCGCTGCCGCTGGCGCAGCTGTGGGTGCTGCTGACTTACTACGGCGCGCAGCTGCTCATCGCTTGCGGCATGGTGGCGGGCGCCGGCGTGATAGCCCCGCAGCCGCGCCCGCCCCAGGCCATTGGGTAACATTGCCGCCCTCCGCGCGGCGCCTGTGCGCAGTTGCGTGCGCGCTTCTTGCCTTGGTTTTTGCCCATGAACACACCCCCGTCCTTTCTCAGCCGCGTGGCCATCGCCATCGGCAGCTTTTTCGCCATCCTGGGCAACGCGCCCCTGGCCGCCCAGGTCAGCCGCCTGCGCGCCGGCGAGCCACTGGCCGCCGACGTGCCCCCACGTGAAGTGCGCGTGGAGGTGCCGGTAGAGAAAATCGTCGAAACCCGCATCGAGGTGCCGGTGGAGAAGGTGGTGGAGAAAATCGTCGAGCGCCGCATCGAAGACACCCGCCCCACCGCCGCCCTGCAGCTGCTCGGGCTGCTGCAGCGCCAGGCGCGCTTCGTCGATTTCGTGCAGGAAGACGTGGCCGCGTACAGCGACGCCGAAATCGGCGCCGCCGCGCGCGTGGTGCACGCCGGCTGCCGCCAGGTGCTGCACAGCCATTTCACGCTCGAACCCGTGCGCGCCGAGGCCGAAGGCAGCCGCATCACGCTCGCGCCGGGCTTTGACGCCAGCGCCGTGCGCGTCAGCGGCAACGTGCTCGGCCAGCCGCCCTTTACCGGCACCCTGGCGCACCGGGGCTGGCAGGCAAGCGACGTGCGCCTGCCCGAACTCACCGACACGCAGGCCGCACGCATCCTGGCACAGGCCGAGGTGGAACTATGAATGCTATCAATTCAATAGCTACTGACGCTGTACCAGAGCGCGCTGCAGCCCGTTTTGCCATTGGCATTGACCTGGGCACGACGCACTGCGCGCTGTCCTGGGTCGATCTGCAGGCGAGCGACGGCGAACAGGTGCACCAGGGCGTGCTTGCCGTGCCGCAGCTCACCGGCCCGGCGAGCGTGCAGGCGCTGCCCCTGCTGCCCTCGTTTTGCTACCTGCCGCACGAGAGCGAGCTGCCGGCGCACGAGCGCCAGCTGCCCGGCCAGGCGGCGCAGGACTTCATCGTCGGCGAACTGGCGCGCCAGCGCGGCGCGGCCACGCCGCTGCGCCTGGTGGCCAGCGCCAAGAGCTGGCTGTGCCACAGCGGCGTCGATCGGCGCGGCGCCATCTTGCCGGCGGACGCGCCCGAGGAAGTGGCGCGCATTTCGCCCCTCACGGCCAGCACCCGCTACCTGCAGCACCTGCGCTGGGCCTGGGAGCAGGCCCACCCCGAGGCGCCGCTGGCGCAGCAGCGCGTGACGGTGACCATCCCGGCCTCGTTCGACCCGGCCGCGCGCGAGCTCACCGCTGCCGCCTGCCAGGCGGCTGGGCTGCAGCAGCTGACGCTGCTCGAAGAGCCCCAGGCCGCGCTCTACAGCTGGATCGAGGGCAGCGGCGGCAGCTGGCGCCAGCAGGTGGCGCCGGGCGAGGTGATTTTGGTCATCGACGTCGGCGGCGGCACCACCGACCTGTCGCTCATCGCCGTGCAGGAAGATGCCGGCACGCTGGCGCTGCAGCGCGTGGCCGTGGGCGAGCACATCCTGCTCGGCGGCGACAACATGGACCTGGCCCTGGCCTACGGGGTGGCGCGCCAGCTCGCGGCCGAGGGCAAAACGCTCGACGCCTGGCAGACCCGCGCCCTGGCCCAGGCCTGCCGCAGCGCCAAAGAGCAGCTGCTGGCCGACGCGCAGCTGCAAAGCGTGCCCGTGGTCGTGCCCAGCCGGGGCAGCCGCCTGATTGGCGCGAGCCTGCGCGCCGAGGTCACGCGCGCCCAGGTCGAGCAAACCGTGCTCGAAGGCTTTTTCCCGCAGGTCGATATCAGCGCGCAACCGCAGGCACGCGCGCGCACCGCGCTCACCCAGCTGGGCCTGCCGTACGCGCAGGATGCGGCCGTGACGCGCCACCTGGCGGCCTTTCTCACGCGCCAAAAAGACGCCCTGCCCGGCGACGGCACGCGCCGCTTTGTGCACCCCAGCGCCGTGCTCTTCAACGGCGGCGTGCTCAAGGCCGCGCAGATCGAAGCGCGCCTGCTGGCGCAGCTCAACGCCTGGCTGGCGGCCGACGGCGCGCCGCCCGTGCGCCAGCTCGGCGGCGCCGAACTGGACCTGGCGGTGGCGCGCGGCGCCGCCTACCTGGGCTACGTCGCCCAGCAGGGCCGGGGCGTGCGCATTCGCGGCGGCACGGCGCAAAGCTACTACGTCGGCGTGGAAAGCAATATGCCCGCCATCCCGGGCATGGAGCCGCCGCTGTCGGCCCTGTGCCTGGCGCCCTTTGGCATGGAGGAAGGCAGCGAAGTGACCCTCTGCGGCCAGGAATTTGGCCTGGTGGTGGGCGCGCCGGTGCGGCTGCGCTTTTTTGGCTCCAGCGTGCGCCGCCACGACGAGGTGGGCACGCTGCTGGAGTTCTGGAGCCCCGAGGAGCTGACCGAGCTGCCGGAAATTGCCGCCCAGCTGCCCACCGAGGGCCGCCAGCCGGGCGAGGTCGTGCCGGTGCAGCTGCACGCGCGCGTGACCGAGATCGGCACCCTGGAGCTGCTGGCCGTGCCCGTGGGCGGCAGCGCGCGCTGGAAGGTGGAGCTGGACCTGCGCAGCTGAGGCGGCGCAGGCGCAGGCCCAGACTCAGGCCCAGACTCAGGCCCAGACTCAGGCCCCGGCCCGGGGCTCAAGGCTCAGGTGCTGAGCGTCTGCACGAAGGCGCGCGTGCGCGCGTCCTGGGCGGCGCCAAAGATCACCTCGGACGGCCCGGCCTCGACCACGGCGCCGTCTTGTAAAAAGACGGTGTGGCTCGCCACCTGCGCAGCCAGGCGCAGGTCGTGCGTGGCCATGAGCATGGTCATGCCCTCGCGCGCCAGATCACCGAGCACGGCCACGACTTCAGCGGCCAGGCCGGGGTCGAGCGCCGAGGTGGGCTCGTCGCACAGCAGCACGGCGGGTTCGAGCGCCAGCGCGCGCGCAATCGCCACGCGCTGCTGCTGCCCGCCCGAGAGGTTGGCCGGCCAGGCGTCGGCCTTGTCTTTCAGTCCCACCTTGTCGAGCAGCGCCAGCGCCCGCGCGCGGGCGCGCTCGGGCTCCCAGCGCTTGACGGTGATGAGCCCCTCCATCACGTTCTGCAGCGCGCTCTGGTGCGCAAAGAGCTGAAAGTTCTGGAACACCATGCCGGTCTGCAGGCGGATGCGCTGCACGGCCTCGTGGCCCGGGCGCCGGCCCGGGGCAAAGTCGATGCTGTGCGCGCCCAGCGTCAGGCGGCCAGCGTCGGGCACTTCGAGCAGGTTCACGCAGCGCAGCAGCGTGCTCTTGCCGCTGCCCGAGGGGCCGATGAGCGCCGTCACCTGCTGCGGCGCAATCTGCACGCTGACCGAATGCAGCACCTCGTGGCCGGCAAAGGTCTTGCGGATATTTTCCAAGGCGATCATCGCTGGCCCTCCGCAAACACCGCGTGGCGGCTGAAGTAGCGCTCCATGCGCGTTTGCAGCAGCGCCAGCAGCGAGCACAGCACGAGATACAGCAGCGCCGCCTCGACGTACAGCACCAGCGGCTCGTACGTGACCGAGGCGATGCGCTGCGCGGCCTGGAAAATCTCCGGCACGGTGATGACGGCGGCGAGCGAGGTGTCCTTGACCAGCGCAATGAAGGAATTGGCCAGCGGCGGCACGGCCACGCGCGCGGCCTGCGGCAAGATGGTGCGGCGCAGCGCCTGCGCCCGCGTCATGCCGATGGAGTAGGCCGCATCCCACTGCCCGCGCGGGATGGCCTCGATGGCGCCGCGAATGACCTCGGCGTTGTAGGCGCCGATGTTGAGCGAAAAGCCAATGAGCGCCGCCACCAGCGGGTCGAGCACGATGCCGACGCTGGGCAGGCCGTAGAAGATCACGAACAGCTGCACCAACAGCGGCGTGCCCCGGATCAGCCAGATATAAAACCGCACCAGAGCCACCACCGGCGCCGGTGCGAACAGCCGCGCCAGCGCTGCGCCAAAGGCCAGCAGCAGGCCGGCGATGAACGACAGAACCGCCAGCGGCACGGTGAACTTGATCCCCCCGACCAGCAAGGGCCAGAGGGACTGCCACATCAAAGAAAGCCAATCAGGCACAGACACCTACCCCCGCCTTCACTGCAGCTTGGCCGAGAGGTCTTCGCCAAAGTAGCGCTCGGAGATTTTTTTGTACGTGCCGTCGGCAATGAGCGCATCGAGCGCCTTGTCGATCGCCGTCTTGAGCGGCGCCTGGCCCTTGCGCAGCAAGATGCCCGAGCGGCCAAACTCGGCGCTGTGGTCGGTGGCCACGACCTTGACCTTGGCCTGGGGGCGCTGCTTTTTGAAGTCCAGGTAGGAGAGGTAGTCGTTGACCGTGGCATCGACACGGCTGGCGAGCAAGAGCGCCACCGCATCGTTAAAGCCCTGCACCGCCACCACCTCGGCGCCGTTGCGTTCGGCGAGCTTGGCAAAGTTGCTGCTGATGCTGTTGGCCGAGCGCTGGCCCTTGAGGTCGGCAAAGCCTTTGATGGCGTTGTTGTCCTCGCGCACGATGAGCGCCGCCGCCGAAGCGATGTAGGGCTTGGAAAAATCGTACTTGGCCTGGCGCTCGGGCGAGATGCCGACCTGGTTGATGACGACGTCGTAGCGGTTGGCGTTCAGGCCGGCGATCAGGCCGTCCCACTTGCCCTCGATGAATTCGGCCTTCACGCCCAGCTTGGCGGCAACGGCGCGGCCAATTTCAACGTCAAAGCCGGTGAGCAGGTTGTCTTGCGCCTGGTGAAAAGAAAACGGCGCATACGTGCCCTCGGTGCCGATGCGGATGCTGCCGGCCTTCTGAATCGCGGCCCAGTCGTCGCTGGCGGCCTGCGCCGGCGCCTGGGAGAGCAAGGCCAGGCTGGCAATGCCGGCAGCGAGCCACAGTTTCTTCAAAAGCGTCATGGTGTATTCCTCGTTCTGCGCGGGCATCGCGCTGCAAGCGGGCGAGTATGCGCGCAAGCGCGCCCCGGCAGGGGCAGGGCTTTCGACTGTGATGTCATGTGCTTATGCCCAGCAGGGGCTGTATGGTTTTGTAACTTTCACTGGAGCCACCCGCCTAACCTGCGCTCCTACCTCTTTCATCATCACAACGCAAGTCGGATAATTCCGGGCTTTGCCGCCGGCGGCCTGCCAGCGACAAATTCCGGGCCAGCCACCACTGGCCCCCGCGCTGGCGCCTGCTTCCTATCGCAGCGGTGCCTACCCCCGACGAACTACCGTTCCAGGAACGTCTGCATGTTTTCGCTCTCTCCCTTGGTGCGCCGCCTGTGCTGCGCTGGCGCCCTGTCCCTGACCGCCCTCTCCCCCGTCTCCTCCGCCCTGGCGGCCGACGCCACCCTCAGCAAAATCCAGTCCACCGGCCAGCTGACCATTGGCTACCGCCAGGACGCTGCGCCGCTGTCGTACACCGACGCCAGCGGCAAGCCCATTGGCTACGCCGTGGAAATCTGCCAGCAGCTCGCCAGCCGCCTGCAAAGCCAGCTCAAACTGCCGCAGCTGCAGCTGCAGTACGTGCCGGTGACGATTGCCGAGCGCTTTGACCGCATCGCCGACGGCAAAATCCAGCTCGAATGCGCCGACTCGACCAACACCAAGGCGCGGCGCGAACGCGTCGGCTTTGGCCTGACCTACTACTACGCCGGCGCGCGCATGTTGGTGCGCAAGGACGAGACGCGCGAGCAGCTCTCGCAGATGGGCCAGGCGCGCATCGCCGTCATCGCCGGCACGACCGGCCAGCAAGTGAGCGAGCGCCACAAGGGCGCGACCATGGTGACCGTGGCCAGCACCGAAGAAGGCGCCAAGGCCGTGGCCCAGGGCCGGGCCGACGCTTTTGTGTCTGACGACATCGCCCTCATCGACCAGGCCAAGGTGCTCAAGGGCGCCGTCAAGGTGGTGGGCCCGCGCATGTCGGTCGAGCCGCTGGCGCCGCTGGTGCCCAAGAACGCCCCCGAATTCCAGGCCCTGATCGACCAGGCCATGAAAGACATGTACCGCGACGGCACGGCACGCCAGATTTACCGCAAGTGGTTCGAGCAGCCCCTGCCCACGCGCGACTACGCCCTCGATCTGCCGCCCGACCGCCTGCTGTCCGACACCTTCCGCCGCCCCGACGGCTTCGTCACCGACTGGACGGTGTTGTAAAACAGCTGCTACCTTCATCCCCCAGGGCGCCCTCGGCGCCCTTTTTTACGCCCCTCGGTCGGGTGTTGCAGATAACAAACATAAGACAAACCATGATTGACACCATGCAAATAAAGCATTTCACGATAACCAAGGGTAAACCCCATAATTTCTGCTTCACACCCCTCAACGCCTTCCCAAGAAGCACCCATGACCTCGCTGCCCCTGCGTGCCTGCGCCCTTGCGCTGGCCTCCACCTTCGCCGTCGCCGCCCAGGCCGCTGACGCCACCCTGAGCAAAATCCAGTCCACCGGCCAGCTGACCATCGGCTACCGCAGCGACGAAGCCCCCATCTCTTACGCCGACGCCAGCGGCAAGCCCACGGGCTACGCCGTCGAGATGTGCCAGCAGCTGGCCGCGCGCATTCAAAGCCACCTCAAGCTGCCGGCACTGCAGCTGAACTACCAACCCGTCACCCTGGCCGAGCGCTTTGACCGCATCGCCGACGGCAAGGTGCAAATCGAGTGCGCCGCCACCACCAACACCAAAGACCGCCGCGAGCGCGCCGGCTTTGGCCTGACCTACTACTACGCCAGCACACGCATGTTGGTGCGCAGCAATGAAACCCGCGAGCTGCCCTCGCAAATGAACGGCGCGCGCGTGGCCGTGCTCGCTGGCGGCACCGGCCAGCAGATGAGCCAAAAATTCCCCGGCGCCACCGTGCTGACGGTGGGCAGCACCGAAGAAGGCGCCAAGGCCGTGGCCCAGGGCCGTGCCGATACCTTTCTTGGCGACGACATCGCCCTGATCTTGCAGGCCAAATCCTTGCAAGGCGCCGTCAAGGTGGTCGGCCCGCGCATGTCGGTCGAGCCGCTGGCACCGCTGGTGGCGAAAAACGCCCCGGACTTCCAGGCCCTGGTGACGCAAACCATGAAGGACATGTACCGCGACGGCACGGCGCGCCAGATTTACCGCAAGTGGTTCGAGCAGCCCCTGCCGGCGTACGATTACGCCCTCGATCTGCCGCCCGATCGCCTGCTGTCCGACACCTTCCGCCGCCCCGACGGCTTCGTGACCGACTGGACAGTGCTGTAATTGCGCCTCGCGCGATGACCACACCAGCCGCAGTGGCCTTCGGGTCCTGCGGCTTTTTTTTGCACCATGGAAATCCTCAACCAGTCCCTTTTCCTCTGGCTCAACGCCTCCGAGCACCCCCCCGCCGCCCTGGTGGCGCTGGCGCTTTTCTGTGCCAAATACCTGATCCTGGCCCTGCCCCTGGTGCTCACCCTGGGCTGGCTGCGCGGCAGCCCCAGCACGCGCCAGGCCATGCTCGCTGCCGCCGTCGCCGCTGGCCTGGGGCTGGCCGTGAGCGGCCTGATCGGCCAGCTCTGGCCGCACCCGCGCCCCTTCGTTGCCGGCATAGGCCACACGCTGCTGGCGCACGCACCCACGGCCTCGTTCCCAAGCAACCACCTGACGCTGTGGTGGTGCGTGGCCCTGAGCCTGCTGCTGCACCCGGCCACACGCACCCTGGGCGCGGGTCTGGCGCTGTGGGGCCTGCCCATTGCCTGGGCGCGCATCTACGTTGGCGTGCACTACCCGCTGGACATGCTCGGCGCGCTGCTGCTGGCGCTACCCATGGCCCTGCTGTGCCGCTTTGCCATTGCCAGCTGGCTGCTGCGCCTGTACGAGCTGCTGCAGCCGCTGTACCAGCGCCTGTTCGCCCCCGCCATCCGCCGGGGCTGGGTGCGCCGCTAAACAGCCCACGCCATGACTGACACCGCCCCCCGCTACGCCGTCGGCATCGACCTGGGCACCAGCCACAGCGTGCTCGCCTATGTACCGCTGTCAGCCCCCGCCAGCGACGTCGCCCTGCTGCCCATTCCTCAGCGCAGCAGCGCCAGCGAAGTCCTGGCCCAGCCCCTGCTGCCTTCGGCGCGCTACCAGGGCGCCGAAGGCGAGCTCGGCCCCCACTGGGAGCAGCCCTGGCCGCCGCTGGACGCCAGCACCAGCGCACCCGCCGCCACCGGCCTGTGGGCGCGCAGCCTGGGCACGGCGCAGCCGGGGCGCCTGGTGGCCAGCGCCAAGAGCTGGCTCTCGCACGCCGGCGTCGATCGCAGCGCCGCCATCCTGCCCTGGGGCGCGGGCGACGAGGTCGTCAAAATCTCGCCCCTGGACGCCAGCGCCGCCACCTTGGCGCACCTGCGCCACGCCTGGGATGCGGCCCACCCCGAAGCCCCGCTGGCGCAGCAAGCCCTGGCGCTGACCGTGCCGGCCTCGTTCGACGAAGGCGCGCGCGCCCTGACGCTGCAGGCGGCCACACGCGCGGGCCTGCCACCGCTGCAGCTGCTCGAAGAGCCCAAGGCCGCTTTCCTCGACTGGCTGCTGCTGCAAGGCCCAGCGCTGGCCGCGCAGCTCGCGCACAGCCGCCTGGTGCTGGTGGTGGACATCGGCGGCGGCACCACCGACCTGACCCTGGTGCGCGTGCAGGCCGGCGCCGACGGTGCACCGCCGCAGCTCACGCGCGTGGCCGTGGGCGAGCACCTGATGCTCGGTGGCGACAACATGGACCTGGCCCTGGCGCACCAGCTCGAAGCCGCCTTTGCCGGCCCTGGCGAGCGCCTGGCACCGCCGCGCTTTGCCCAGCTGGTGCAGCGCTGCCGCCTGGCCAAAGAACAGCTGCTGGCCGATGGCGCCCCCGAGCACACCAGCGTCACCCTGCTGGGCAGCGGCAGCCGCCTGCTGGCGCAAACGCGCAGCTGCACCCTCACACGCGCGCAGGTGCAGGCCACCGTGCTCGAAGGCTTCTTCCCCCTGGTGCCCGCCGACGCCGGGCCGGCACGCCGCCAGGGCGCCCTGCGCAGCCTGGGCCTGCCCTACCCGCAGGATGCGGCCATCACCCGCCACCTGGCGCAGTTCCTGGCGCAACAGGCGGGCGGCGACTGGCCCGACACCCTGCTGCTCAACGGCGGCGTGTTCCACGCCCCGGCCCTGGCCGAACGCCTGCTGGCGCAACTCCACGCCTGGCGCGGCGCACCGCTGCGCCTGCTGCACAACCCGCACCCCGACTGGGCCGTGGCACGCGGCGCCGCCGCCCATGCGCAGGCCGTTTACGAGCAAAACAAGGCCCCAGCCCTTGAGGGACAAGCGCCAGCAGCTATCAAAAACAGAGCACCACACATCGGCGGCGGCGCCGCCCGCAGCTACTGGCTGGTGCTGCCCGGCAAAAACGCCAGCGCCCCGGCCCAGGCGCTGTGTCTGCTGCCGCGCGGCACCGAGGAGGGCCTGCGCCTGACGCTCACCGGGCGCCGCTTTGCCCTGCAGCTGGGCCAGCCGGTGCGCTTTGACCTGGTGGCGCGCAGCAGCGGACAGGCCCAGGCCGGGCAGCTGCTGCCCCTGGACGGCGAGGGCTGGCACGAGCTGCCGCCCCTGGCCCACGTGCTGCCCGCCCCCGAAGGCCGCGCCAGCGCCCGGATCGAAGTGCAGCTGCAGGCGCAGATGAGCGAAGTCGGCACGCTGGAGGTGCGCTGCCTCGGCCCCGACGGGCAAAGCTGGCTGCTGCCCTTTGCCGTGCGCGCCGCAAACGCTACCAATTCAATAGCTGCTGACGCTGACCCAGCAAGCGCTAGCGCCCAAAAAAACACCAAAAACCTGGCGGCAGCGCAAGCGCAGATCGAGCGCATCTTCGGCCCCCAGGCCCAGGCCGTGGACGCCAAGGAGGTGCGCCAGCTGCGCGCCGCGCTGGAAAAAACCCTGGGCCCGCGCGCCGACTGGGACATGGCCCTGCTGCGCGCCCTGTTCGACACCCTGCTGGCGCAGGCCAAGCGCCGCCGGCGCAGCCCCGAGCACGAGCGTGCCTGGCTCAACCTTGCCGGCTGGTGCCTGCGCCCGGGCCTGGGCGCGCAGCTCGACGCCTGGCGCCTGCAGCAGCTGTGGCCGCTGTACGCCCAGGGCCTGGGCCATCCGGGCGAGGGCAGCAACTGGACCGAATGGTGGGTGCTGTGGCGGCGCGTCGCTGCCGGCCTGGACGAAGGCCAGCAGCTGCAGGTGCTCGAAGACGTGGCCGGCAAGATGCAGCAGACCGTGCAGCGCACCGCGCGCGCACGCTGGGGCAGCTACGACGACATGCTGCGCCTGTTTGCCGCCATGGAGGCCGTGCCCTGGCAGTACCGCCAGGAGATGGGCCAGTGGATGCTGCAGCGCCTGCAGCGCCCGGGCGAGCCGCAGCACACCTGGTGGGCCATCGGCCGCCTGGCCGCGCGCCAGCCGCTGGCGGCCAACGCCCACCTTGTCATGCCGCCGGCTGCGGCGCAGGAATTTCTGGACGCCACGCTGGCGCAGGACTGGCGCAAGAACGAGCCGGCCATGTTCGCCGCCGTGCAGATTGCGCGCCTGTGCGGCGAGCGCACGCTCGACTTTGACGACGCCGTGCGCCAGCAGGTGCTGCAGCGCCTGCGCAGCAGCGGCGCCCCGGCGCGCTGGCTCGAACCGCTACAGCAGGTGCAGGCCATGAGCGCCGAAGACCGCCAGCGCAGCCTGGGCGACAGCCTGCCGCCGGGGCTGGTGCTGCTGGGTTAAGCGCATGTTCTAAGCCGGGCTCTGCGGCGGCGCCACGCCCAGATGGCGGTAGGCCGCGAGCGTGGCCACGCGCCCGCGCGGCGTGCGCTGCAAAAAGCCCTGCTGGATGAGGTAGGGCTCGATCACGTCCTCGATCGTGCCCGCCTCCTCGCCAATGCTGGCGGCGATGTTGTCCAGCCCCACCGGGCCGCCGTCGAAGCGGTGGATGACGGCTTCGAGCAGCTTTCTGTCCATGACGTCAAAGCCCTCGGGATCGACGTCGAGCATGGCCAGCGCCCGCTGCGCGATGCCGAGGGTGATGCGGCCATCGCCCTTCACATCGGCGTAGTCGCGCACGCGGCGCAAGAGCCGGTTGGCAATGCGCGGCGTGCCCCGGCTGCGCCGGGCGATCTCGATGCTGGCGTCGGCATCCATGGGCGCTTGCATCAGGGCGCTGGAGCGCGTGACGATGCGCGAGAGCTCCTCGGGCGTATAAAACTCCAGCCGTGCGACGATGCCAAAGCGGTCGCGCAGCGGGTTGGTCAACATGCCCGCGCGCGTGGTCGCGCCCACCAGGGTGAAGGGCTGCAGGTCGAGCTTGATGGAGCGCGCCGCCGGGCCTTCGCCGATCATGATGTCGATCTGGTAGTCCTCCAGCGCGGGGTAGAGGATTTCCTCGACCACGGGCGAGAGGCGGTGGATCTCGTCGATGAACAGCACATCGTTCTTTTCCAGGCTGGTGAGCAGCGCCGCCAGGTCTTTGGGCTTTTCCAGCACCGGGCCGCTGGTCTGGCGCAGCTGCACGCCCAGCTCGGCGGCGACGATGTGGCTGAGCGTGGTCTTGCCCAGCCCCGGCGGGCCGAACAGCAGCACGTGGTCGAGCGCCTCGCCACGCTTTTTGGCCGCGCCAATGAAAATTTCGAGCTGCTCGCGCGCTTTCGCCTGGCCCACGTAGTCGCCCAGCAGCTTGGGGCGCAGGGCGCGCTCCAGGGCCTCTTCCTGCGCGTGGGCAGCGCTGGCAGACACCATGCGCCGGGCGGGCGCGGGGGCGGCGGGGGCGAAGTCGTCGGTGTGGATGGTCATGGGGTCACTGATCCCAAATAATCTTGCAGCCCCCGCAGCAACGCCTGCAGACTGGGGGAAGGTACAACAGAAAAATCCATATGCGGTGCAATGGCTTGCGCCCAGGCCAACTTGCGTGCACCAGTCACGCCGCGCACATCCTCCCCCAAAGCCTGGGCCAGTCGCTCCCATGCACCAACGATGGCATCTGGCGCAATATCCGCCAACAAGCGCAATTTCACCTGTGGAAAGGACGCTTTCACGGCAGCGGCGTCCGCCAAGAACCAGCTTTCCGTCTCCTCCACGGCAAGCCGAAACAACACACGGGGCGGACGGCGTGGCAACTGTGCCAACATGCGCTCAAGCGCCTGGAGCAAATCCTGCGGCGCATCATCATCGGCATCAATCAGCACCAAAACCAGCGCTGTTGGGGGTAGCCAGGCCATGCCACGCAATTTGGCCGGGAGCTGATCGAGCAGACCTCGATGCCTGGGATCGGGCGCTGACAGGCACTGGGCCGGCAAACGCCCGCGCCCTTGGTGCGGGTGAATGCGAAAGTGCACATCCTTGTGCAACCCCCAATGGCGCGTCAATATTTCATGCAGCACCGGCACATCGGAGGCCCCTTCCGTCAGCACTTCAATGTATGCCGTCATGGCTGGCCAACACCAAAGTGGTTGCTAAACCACAAACTGCCCGTAGGGATGCCTTCATCAAACATAGCCTGCACCCCGGCGATGTCCGCTGCTCGCAGCACTTGGGTATATCCATCGCGGCCTTTATGCAGCACCCAGACCTCTTCGGGTGTCAGCGCATCGACGAAATAAGGGGAGTGGGTTGTCACCAGCACCTGGGGGCCACGAGGGCGCAACGCAAAAGCTTGCAACTCTTGCGCCAGCACCGCCAACAATTGGTGGTGCAGGCCATTTTCCGGCTCTTCGATCCCAATCAACGGTGCCGGCGCCGGATCTTCCATCAAAAGCAGATAGGCCAACAGCTTGAGCGAGCCATCCGACATGTCTTGTTGATAAAACGGTGTGTCGTAGCCTTGGGCTGAAAACTCCAGCAGTACTCGCCCATCCTGCGTCCGATCGGAACGGATGCTTTGCACCCCCGGCAGTTTCTGGGCAATCAAGCCCAGCGCCGCCTTGAATCCCCGGGGATTCTCGCGCTCAATGAACTGCAAATATTTGGCGAGATTGTCTCCTCGGCGGTTGAGATGGGGATCAGCCCCGTTCATAGGTTGTGTACGCGCCAATTCGGGCACAAAGTACGAAAGGTACCAGCCCGCCAGAAAAGCACGGAACTGTCCAATACGTGGGTGATCCCTCAAGGTACCGAATGTGGCAATGCCCAGCACCTGCCGATCACTCATACGGATATCTATTTTGCGGGCCCCTTCACTGTCTTGCGTTTCCTCCCCCGACCACACGTAGCCCTCACCATCACGCAACTCAAGGAAGCTGTAAGGCCGCCCCGTCGGTTGTCCTTTGCGACGTTGGCGTAACCGCTCATACACCACACAAACCCGGCCACGCGCATCCTGGTCAATCCACAGGCTGTAGCTGATCGGCCGATCCTTGGCTGTCTGGCGAAAGCGCACTTCAAAGCGGATGGGCTCCTGCACGCCCAAGGTGCGCAGACGCTCAAACCCCCCGCGCTGAGGACGGTCACAGGCCGCTTCAACACCATCGTTCAAGCAATCGCCCAAAAATCCCAACGCATCCAGCAACGTCGATTTGCCCACGCCATTGGCACCGATCACCGCCATCAGACGCGGCAAAGCCTCCCCGCTTTGCTGCTCAAAAGTTTTCCCCAGCGTCACGTCTTTGAGGCTGCGGTAATTTTGAATACGGATACCTTCCAGCACTGCCATGGAAATCCTTTCCAGAATTGTCTATTTCGCCAGGGCCTTGAGCGCCAGCTTGATGCCTTCGCTCACACCCACGTCCGCCGGCAGCGCCTTGAGGGCGGCAGCCGCTTCCTTGTCGTTGTAACCCAGGGCCAGCAGCGCCTGCAGGATGTCGGCCTGGGCCTGGCTGTCCGCCTGCGGGCGCGCACCAATGTCGGCGCCGATCTTGCCCTTGAGTTCGAGCAGCAGGCGCTCGGCGGTTTTCTTGCCAATGCCCGGCACCTTGACCAGGCGTGCGCTCTCTTGCAGCGACACCGCCTGCGCCAAATCGGGCACGCCAATGCCCGACAAAATCGCCAGCGCCGTGCGCGGGCCAACGCCGCTGACCTTGATGAGCTCACGAAACGCCTGGCGCTCGGCCGCCGTGGCAAAACCGTAGAGCAACTGCGCATCCTCGCGCACGATGAATTGCGTCAGCAGGCTGACCGTCTCCCCCAGGCCGGGCAGGTTGTAAAACGTGCTCATCGGCACCTGCAGTTCGTAGCCCACGCCGTGGCAATCGAGCAGCACCTCGGGCGGGTTTTTCTCCAACAGCTGGCCGGTCAATTTGCCTATCATCGTCATCCTTTGCCTGCGTCCAAACACTGGACGTTCATCCATGGAATTATCCGCGTGATCCTGCGCCACACCTTCACCCCCCACAACAATCTGCGCCTGTCAAACCTGTGCGGCCCGGCCGACCAGCATTTGCGCACCATCGAGGCCGCGCTGCAGGTGCACATCGCCCACCGCCACGAGCAGTTCAAGATCGACGGCCCCAAGGCCCGCGCCACGCAGGCGCTGGAGCTGCTGCAGGCGCTGTACGAGCAGGCCGAGCGCAGCATCAAGGACGAGACCATCCAGCTCATGCTCGCCGGCGACGCCGAACTGAGCACGACCGAGGGCGAGGCCGTGGTGCTGGCCACGCGCCGCGCCGACCTGCGTGCACGCACCAGCGGCCAGGCGCAGTACCTGGCGCACATCGCCAGCCACGACATCACCTTCGGCATCGGCCCGGCGGGCACGGGCAAGACCTACCTGGCGGTGGCCTGCGCCGTCGATGCGCTCGAACGCGCCAGCGTGCAGCGCATCGTGCTCACGCGCCCGGCGGTGGAGGCGGGCGAGCGCCTGGGCTTTCTGCCCGGCGACCTGGCGCAAAAAGTCGATCCCTACCTGCGCCCACTGTACGACGCACTCTACGACCTGATGGGCCACGAGCGCGTGCACAAGGCGTTCGAGCGCAACGCGCTGGAGATCGCGCCGCTGGCCTTCATGCGCGGCAGAACGCTCAACAACGCCTTCGTCATCCTCGACGAGGCGCAGAACACCACGCCCGAGCAGATGAAAATGTTCCTCACCCGCATCGGCTTTGGCGCCAAGGCGGTGGTCACGGGCGACGTCAGCCAGATCGACCTGCCCCGGGGAATGCCCAGCGGCCTGATCGACGCCGAGCGGGTCTTGAAGCGCGTGCAGGGCATTGCCGTGACGCGCTTTACCAGCGCCGACGTCGTGCGCCACCCGCTGGTGGCGCGCATCGTCGATGCCTACGACGCGCAGCGCACGCGCCGCACCGATTGAATTTACTATTAATTTGATAGCTATTAGCGCTTACCAGATAAGCGCTGGAGGCCAAAATGGCACTGAATCAACTACAGCTGTCGCTGCAATTTGCGCGCCACCCCGAGGCCAGCGCACACCGCGCCGCCCTGCCGCGCCACCAGGTGGCGCGCTGGATTCGCCACGCGCTCGCGCTGGATGCCGAGATCACGGTGCGCATCGTCGGCACCGAAGAAGGACAGCAGCTCAACCGCGACTACCGCCACAAGGACTACGCCACCAACGTCCTGACCTTCGACTACCAGCAAGAGCCCACGGTCTGCGCCGACCTGGTGCTGTGCGCCCCGGTGGTCGAGCGCGAGGCGCAGGAGCAGGGCAAGACGCTGGCCGCGCACTACGCCCACCTGCTGGTGCACGGCACGCTGCACGCCCAGGGCTGGGACCACGAGACCAGCGAGGAGGATGCGCGCGAGATGGAAGCCTACGAAAGCGCCATCCTGCAAGAGCTGGGGTTTGCCGACCCGTACGCCGGCGAGCGTTGAAGTCTTTTGCACGCCAGCGCAGCAATCGCCTGCGGCCGGCACCGTAACATGGGCCGATGCTCGATACCGCCTTGCTGCTTGCCGCCGCCTTTGTCGCCGGCGCCCTCAACGCTGTCGCCGGAGGCGGCAGTTTCCTGACCCTGCCGGCGCTGGTCTTCACCGGCGTGCCGCCGGTGGTGGCCAACGCCACCGGCACCGTCGCCCTGCTGCCGGGCTACATGGCCAGCGCTTGGGGCTTTCGCCAGGACATGGCGGCGCCACCGGGGCTGTCGCTGCGCGCCGTGGTTGTGCTCGCGCTGCTCGGCGGCTCGCTCGGCGCGGCGCTGCTGCTCGTCACGCCCGACGCCACGTTCAAGAAAATCATCCCCTGGCTGCTGCTGGCCGCCACCGCCCTGTTCGCCTTTGGCCCACAGCTGCGCCAATGGGCTGGCGCCGGCCAGCATGGCAGCTCGGCCTTCAAGGCGGGCCTGGGAATGCTGCTGGTGGCCGGCTACGGCGGTTATTTCAACGGCGGCCTGGGAATTTTGCTGCTGGCCCTGTTTGGCCTGCTCGGGCAAACCCAGCTCAACGCCATGAACGGCATGAAGAACCTGGTCTCGGCCCTGCTGACGGCGATTGCCGTCGCCATCTACGCCGCCGGCGGCATCGTGCAATGGCCACAAGCGTTGCTAATGATGCTGGCCGCGACCCTGGGCGGCTACGCCGGCGCCCGTGTGGCGCGCCAGCTGCCAGCTGGCGCCCTGCGCTGGGGCATCGTCACCACCGGGCTGGTGATGGCCGCCATGTTTTTCTACCAACAATAAAAATACGCGACAAAACAAAAAGGGCCTCAGCATTGCTGAGGCCCTTTGGCGTATTGGTTGCGCGGGAAGGATTTGAACCTCCGACCTTTGGGTTATGAGCCCAACGAGCTACCAGACTGCTCCACCGCGCGGCAAGACGCTATTGTAACCTATTTTTTAGGCTGCTGCGGAAGAATCAGCAACTTGTGCCACTTCTTCGCCGCGATCGACCAGTTCGACGTAGGCCATGGGCGCGTTGTCGCCGACGCGGAAGCCCATCTTCAGGATGCGGGTGTAGCCACCGGGACGGGTGTTGAAGCGCGGGCCCAGCACGTTGAACAGCTTGGTCACGCTGTCGCGGCTGCGCAGGCGGTCAAACGCCAGGCGGCGGTTGGCGACGGAATCAACCTTGGCCAGGGTGATCATGGGCTCGATCACGCGGCGCAGTTCCTTGGCCTTGGGGACGGTGGTCTTGATGGCCTCGTGCTCGATGAGCGAGTTCATCATGTTCTGCAGCATCGCCTTGCGGTGCGCGCTGGTGCGGTTGAGTTTACGAAGGCCGTTGCCGTGACGCATGGTGCTTTCCTTTTTACTGAATTAAAACGGGCAGCCGTATCAGGTACTGCCCGGTGCACATAAGCTCTCAAATCGAGAGCCGGGAATTATAGATCAACGCTTGTCCAGACCAGCGGGCGGCCAGTTTTCCAGCTTCATGCCCAGGGTCAGGCCACGCGAAGCCAGCACTTCCTTGATTTCGTTGAGCGACTTGCGACCCAGGTTCGGGGTCTTGAGCAGCTCGTTCTCGGTGCGCTGGATCAGATCGCCAATGTAGTAGATGTTCTCGGCCTTGAGGCAGTTGGCCGAGCGCACGGTGAGTTCGAGCTCGTCCACCGGGCGCAGCAAGATCGGATCGAACGTGGCATTGCTGCGCGCAGAAGTGGCACCAGCGAGCACGCCTTCGATTTCCGGGCCATCGAGCTGGGCGAAAACGGCCAGCTGCTCGACCAGAATCTTGGCCGAAGCGCGCACGGCTTCTTCCGCCGTGATGGCGCCGTTGGTCTCGATCTCGACGACCAGCTTGTCCAGGTCGGTGCGCTGCTCGACGCGGGCGCTCTCGACGGTGTAGCTGACGCGGCGAATCGGCGAGAACGAGGCATCGAGCACGATGCGGCCGATCGCCTTGGTCGGCTCGTCGCCATAGCGGCGCACGTTGCCCGGCACGTAGCCACGGCCCTTCTCGACCTTGATCTGCATATCCAGCTTGGCGCCTTGCGACAGGTGGGCAATGACGTGATCGGGGTTGATGATCTCGACGTCGTGCGGCGTTTGAATGTCGCGCGCCGTGACCACGCCTTCACCATCCTTGCGCAGGCTCAGGGTCACTTCATCACGGTTGTGCAGCTTGAACACCACACCCTTCAAGTTCAGCAGAATGTTGACCACATCCTCCTGCACACCGTCGATGGAGGAGTACTCGTGCAGCACCCCGGCGATGGTGACTTCCGTTGCTGCGTAACCCACCATGGACGAGAGCAGAACGCGGCGCAGGGCATTGCCGAGCGTATGGCCGTAGCCACGCTCGAACGGCTCCAACTCGACCTTGGCGCGGTTATGGCCCAGTTGCTCGACCTGGATTGTCTTGGGTTTCAGCAGATTGGTTTGCATGCAGACTTCCTCTCAATACCCCCAGCTCGTTACGCCGGTAAGGCTGGTGAAGCGCCCCCAGCGCGATGCCTCGCGCTGGGGGAACGGGTTTTAACGCTGGTTCAAAAACAACGCAAAGATCAACGCGAGTACAGTTCGACGATCAGCGATTCGTTGATGTCGGCACCGAATTGGTCACGGTCAGGAACTTGCTTGAACGTGCCTTCAGCCTTGTCAGCCGACACTTCCACCCAAGCGGGGAAGCCCACTTGGCCGGCCAGCTGCAGCGCCTCGACGACACGGGCTTGCTTCTTGGACTTTTCACGCACAGCCACCACGTCGCCGGCCTTGACCATGTACGAGGGGATGTTCACCGACTGGCCGTTCACCACGATGGCCTTGTGCGACACCATCTGGCGTGCCTCGGCGCGGGTGGAGCCAAAGCCCATGCGGTACACGACGTTGTCCAGGCGCGATTCGAGCAGCGACAGCAGGTTGGCACCGGTGTTGCCCTTGCGGCGGTCGGCTTCAGCAAAGTAGCGGCGGAATTGCTTTTCCAGCACGCCGTACATGCGCTTGACTTTTTGCTTTTCGCGCAGCTGCAGACCGAAGTCGGAAGTACGCTGACCCGAGGTGCGGCCATGCTGGCCGGGCTTGGAGTCGAACTTGGCCTTGTCCGCGATCGAGCGACGGGCGCTCTTGAGGAACAGGTCAGTGCCTTCGCGGCGGGAGAGTTTGGCCTTGGGGCCGAGGTAACGTGCCACTTGAATTTCCTTGTGTCATCTACCGCAAAACCATTGCGGGAGCCGCCGGGAGCCTTACAGCCCCAGGCGGCGGTGGGCTTATGGGAAGCTTAGATACGGCGACGCTTTTGCGGGCGGCAGCCGTTGTGGGGAACCGGCGTCACGTCGGAGATCGAGGTGATGCGGATGCCCAGCGCGCCCAGAGCGCGCACCGAAGATTCGCGACCCGGGCCGGGGCCCTTGATCTCGACATCCAGGTTCTTGATACCCTGTTCCATGGCGGCGCGGCCAGCCACTTCGGAAGCCACCTGGGCTGCGAAGGGAGTGGACTTGCGCGAGCCCTTGAAACCCTGGCCACCCGACGAAGCCCACGAGAGGGCGTTGCCTTGGCGGTCAGTGATGGTGATGATGGTGTTGTTGAACGAAGCGTGCACGTGGGCGATGCCGTCGGCGATGTTCTTGCGAACCTTCTTGCGCACGCGCGCTGCTGCGTTATTGGCAGGAGACTTGGCCATGGTGATCCTTCAATCTCTTTACTTCTTCAGAGCCGCTGCGCCTTTGCGCGGACCCTTGCGGGTGCGGGCGTTGGTGCGGGTGCGCTGACCGCGCATGGGCAGGCCACGGCGGTGACGGAAACCACGATAGCAACCGATGTCCATCAAACGCTTGATGTTCATCGTGGTTTCGCGGCGCAGGTCGCCCTCCAGGGTCATGGGGTTGAGCTGGTCGCGGATCTTTTCCAGATCAGCGTCCGTCAAATCCTTGACTTTCTTGGAATAGTCGATACCGCAAGCGTCACAAATCTTGCGCGCCGTGGTGCGGCCGATGCCATAAATGGCGGTCAGACCGATTTCAGCGTGCTTGTGCGGCGGGATGTTGATACCAGCAATACGTGCCATATGCGTCCTCTATGCTTTCCTAATCAACCTTGGCGCTGCTTATGGCGCTGGTCCGTGCAGATCACGCGCACCACACCCTTGCGGCGGATGATCTTGCAGTTGCGGCAGATTTTCTTGACCGAAGCCGAAACTCTCATTTGATTCTCCAAAAAACTTGTCCATCCGTTCGGGCCACCAGCCCGAAACCGGGGCCCTGCACCGCAGGGCACCCCTATACCTCATCCAACCCTGGCGCGCGGCGAACGCGAAAGGGCGCTATTGTGCACTATCTCAGCCGTTGAGGGTAGTCTTGAAGTTGGCCTTCTTGAGCAGCGACTCGTATTGCTGGCTCATCATGTAGTTCTGCACCTGGGCCATGAAGTCCATGGTGACAACCACAATGATCAGCAGCGAGGTGCCACCGAAGTAGAACGGCACGTTGTACTTCAAGATCAAAAACTCTGGCAGCAGGCAGACAAAGGTGATGTACACCGCGCCCACCAGCGTCAAACGCACCAAGATCTTGTCGATGTAGCGCGCCGTCTGCTCGCCCGGACGAATCCCCGGCACAAAGGCACCGCTTTTCTTCAGGTTGTCTGCTGTTTCGCGGCTGTTGAAAACCAAAGCCGTGTAAAAAAAGCAGAAGAAGACGATAGCGGTTGCGTACAGCAGCACGTAAATCGGTTGCCCCGGCGTCAGCGTGCTCGAAATATCGCGCAGCCAACGCATCGACTCACCCGCGCTGAACCAGTTCACCACCGTGGCCGGCAGCAAAATGATCGACGAGGCAAAGATCGGCGGAATCACGCCCGACATGTTGAGCTTGAGCGGCAAATGCGACGATTGACCACCGTAAACCTTGTTGCCCACCTGGCGGCGTGCGTAGTTCACGAGAATCTTGCGCTGCCCGCGCTCGACAAAGACGACAAAGTAGGTCACCAGGCCCACCACGGCAACGATGAAGATCGCAGCGATGATGCTCATGGCGCCGGTGCGAACCAGCTCCAGCAAGCCGCCGATGGAACTCGGCAAACCTGCGGCAATACCGCCAAAAATCAGGATCGAAATACCGTTACCCAAACCACGCTCGGTGATTTGCTCGCCCAGCCACATCAGGAACATCGTTCCTGCCGTGAGGCTGACCACCGCCGTCAGGCGAAAGCCAAAACCAGGAGCGAGCACCAGGCCAGCCGAGCTCTCCAGCGCCACGGCGATGCCGAGCGACTGGAAAATGGCCAGGCCCAGGGTGCCATAGCGGGTGTACTGGGTGATCTTGCGGCGGCCGGCTTCGCCTTCCTTCTTGAGCTGTTCAAAAGTCGGGATGACGTAGGTCATCAGCTGCATGATGATCGACGCCGAGATGTACGGCATGATCCCCAAGGCAAACACCGTGAAGCGCGAGAGCGCCCCACCCGAGAACATATTGAACAGATTGAGGATGCCGCCCTGCTGGCCATTGAACAGCTGCTGCAGTTGCGCCGGGTCGATGCCAGGAACGGGGATGTGAGCCCCGATGCGGTACACGACCAGCGCGAGCAACAGAAAAACCAGGCGGCGACGCAAATCGCCGAACTTGCCGGTTTTTGCAATCTGAGCTGCGCTAGTAGCCACGGATGTCCTCTTTCAGATTCAGGCCACGGCGCCGCCGGCAGCCTCGATGGCAGCCTTGGCACCCGCAGTAGCGACCACACCCGTGAGTTTCACGGACTTGGTCAGCTCACCGCACTTGATGACCTTCACCACCTTGGCCATAGCGGACACCAGGCCCGCCTGCTTCAAGGCAGCGACATCGACTTCGGCCAGGCCGAGCTGATCGAGCGCACGCAGAGTCACCTCGGCGTTGTACTTGAGCGACTGCGACTTGAAACCACGCTTGGGCAGACGGCGCTGCAGAGGCATTTGACCGCCTTCGAAGCCCACTTTGTGGTAGCCACCCGAACGCGACTTCTGACCCTTGTGGCCACGGCCTGCGGTCTTGCCCAGGCCGGAGCCAATGCCACGACCGACACGGCGCTTGGCGTGCTTGGCACCCGCTGCAGGCTTGATGCTATTGAGTTCCATCATCAACCCTTTCAGAGGACTTTGACCAGATAGCTGATCTTGTTGATCATGCCGCGCACTGCCGGGGTGTCCTGCAGTTCGCTGACGCTGCCCAGCTTGCGCAGGCCCAGGCCGCGCACCGTCGCGCGGTGCGACTCTTTGGTGCCGATCGGGCTACGAACCAGCTGGATCTTGACAGTTTGTTGTGTCGTCATTTAACGCACTCCAATCAGGCGAACAGGTCTTCGACCGACTTGCCACGCTTGGCTGCCACTTCCGCCGGGGTGGTGGAGTTGGTCAGGGCGTCGAAAGTGGCGCGAACCATGTTGTAGGGGTTGGACGAACCGTGGCTCTTGGCCACGATGTCGGTGATGCCCATCACTTCAAAGACGGCGCGCATCGGGCCGCCGGCGATGATGCCGGTACCCTTGGGGGCCGGAGCCATCTGCACGACAGCAGCACCGTGGTGACCGACGACGTTATGGAAAATCGTGCCGTTCTTGAGCGACACCTTGACCATGTTGCGACGGGCCTCTTCCATGGCCTTCTGCACAGCAGCAGGCACTTCCTTGGACTTGCCCTTGCCCATGCCAACGCGGCCATCACCGTCGCCGACCACGGTCAGTGCAGCGAAGCCGAGAATACGACCGCCCTTCACGACCTTGGTCACGCGGTTGACCGCGATCATTTTTTCGCGCAGACCGTCGTCACGACCTTCGTCTTGCACCTTGGGGGTAAATTTAGCCATTTTTATCCGCTCCGCTTAGAACTGCAGACCTGCTTCACGGGCTGCGTCGGCCAGGGCCTTGACGCGGCCGTGGTAGGCGAAACCTGCGCGGTCGAAAGCCACCTTCTCAACACCAGCAGCCTTGGCCTTTTCGGCAATGCGCTTGCCGATCAGGGCTGCAGCAGCGGCGTTGCCGCCCTTGCCAGCAGCGCCGATTTGGGTGCGCACTTCTGCTTCGGCGGTAGAAGCCGAGGCCAGCACCTTGGTGCCGCAGCCAGAGATGACGCTGGCGTAGATGTGCAGGTTGGTACGGTTCACCGACAGACGCGCCACGCCTTGCTGGGCAATGCGGATGCGGGTCTGACGGGCACGGCGCAGACGCTGCTCTTTTTTCGTCAACATATTGCAGCTCCTTACTTCTTCTTGGTCTCTTTGATCACGACCTTCTCATCCGAGTAACGGATGCCCTTGCCCTTGTAGGGCTCGGGAGGACGAACGGCACGGATCTCAGCGGCCAGCTGGCCCACCACTTGGCGGTCAGCACCCTTGACGACGATTTCGGTCGGCGTCGGGCAGGCAACGGTGATGCCGGCGGGCATCTCGAAGTTCACGGGGTGCGAGAAACCGATGGCCAGGTTGAGCTTGTTACCGGTGGCAGCGGCCTTGAAGCCCACGCCGATCAGGTTGAGCTTCTTCTCGAAGCCCTTGCTCACGCCCTGCACCATGTTGTTCACCAGCTGACGCTGGGTACCGCTCATGGCGTTGGCTTCACGCGAATCATTGGCGGGCTCAAACGAGAGCTTGCCTTCGTTGTTGGCGACCTTGACCAGCGCGTTCTGGGCGATGGACAGCGTGCCACCCGTACCCTTGACGCTGATTTTGTCGGCCGCAAGGGTCACTTCCACACCAGCGGGAACGACCACGGGGGATTTTGCTACGCGAGACATTTCAGTATTTCTCCTTCATGCCAGCGATTAAGCGACGTAGCACAGCACTTCGCCGCCGACGCCGGTGGCACGTGCCTTGCGATCGGTCATCACGCCCTTGGGGGTGGTGACGATGGCCACGCCCAGGCCGTTCATGACCTGGGGGATGGCGCCTGCGCCCTTGTACACGCGCAGGCCAGGACGGCTCACGCGCTCGATGCGCTCGATCACCGGACGACCGGCGTAGTACTTCAGGGTGATTTCGAGTTGGGACTTGCCGCCTTCGGCCTTCACTTGGAAGCCGTCGATGTAGCCCTCGTCCTTCAGCACCTGGGCAATCGCCACCTTCACCTTGGAGGCGGGGGCGCTCACCGTGGCCTTGGCGACCATTTGTGCGTTGCGGATGCGGGTCAGCAGGTCAGCGATAGGATCACTCATGCTCATGTTGTTCTCTCCTGCTCGACTTACCAGCTGGCCTTGGTCACGCCGGGGATTTCACCGGCGAAGGCCATTTCACGAATCTTGGCGCGACCCAGGCCAAACTGGCGGAAGGTGCCACGGGGACGACCCGTGATTTCGCAGCGGTTGCGCTGGCGCGTCGGATTGGCGTTACGGGGCAGCTTCTGCAGGCCCAGACGAGCGGCGTCGCGCTCTTCGTCGGAACGCTTGACGTCGCCGGCGATGGCCTTCAGTTCTGCATACTTGGCAGCGTACTTGGCGGCCAGTTTTTCGCGCTTGAGTTCGCGCTCGATCAAAGCTTTCTTAGCCATGCGCCACCTCAGTTCTTGAAGGGGAATTTGAACGCGGCGAGGAGAGCCTTGCACTCGTCGTCGGTCTTGGCGGTGGTGGTGATGCTGATATTCAGACCACGCAGAGCATCCACCTTGTCGTATTCGATTTCGGGGAAGATGATCTGTTCTTTGACGCCGATGTTGTAGTTGCCACGGCCATCAAATGCACGGCCGGAGATACCACGGAAGTCGCGCACGCGGGGCAGCGCAACCGTCACGAAGCGGTCCAGGAATTCGTACATTTGAACGCCACGCAGCGTCACCATGCAGCCGATGGCCTGGCCTTCGCGGATTTTGAAACCGGCGATGGCGCGCTTGGCCTTGGTGACGACAGGCTTCTGGCCTGCGATCTTGGTCAGATCGCCGACGGCGTTGTCGAGCACCTTCTTGTCAGCCACGGCCTCGCCCACACCCATGTTCAGGGTGATTTTGGTCAGGCGCGGGACTTCCATGCTGGATTGGTAGCCGAACTTTTCTTTGAGTTCAGCCGCGATTTTTTCGCGATAGAGTTTTTGCAGTCGTGCCATGTCTTACCCCTTAGGCCGCCTTGATTTCGGCGCCGTTGGACTTGAACACGCGAACGCGCGTGCCGTCGGCCTGCACCTTGATGCCCACGCGATCGGCCTTGCCAGTCGCTGCATTGAAGATCGCCACGTTGGACTGATGGATAGGCATGGCCTTTTCCACGATACCGCCGGTGGTGCCCTTCATGGGGTTGGGCTTGACGTGCTTCTTGACCAGGTTGATACCGTCGATCAGCAGATGTGCATCGTCTGCGCGCAGCGTGACGGTGCCACGCTTGCCCTTGTCACGGCCGGTCAGCACGATGACTTCGTCGCCTTTGCGAATCTTGTTCATGGTGCGTCCTTTTAGAGAACTTCAGGGGCCAGGGACACGATCTTCATGAACTTTTCGGTACGCAGTTCACGGGTCACGGGGCCAAAAATACGGGTGCCGATCGGCTCTTGCTTAGCATTGAGCAGCACAGCGGCGTTGCCATCGAACTTGACGAGCGAGCCATCGGCACGGCGAATGCCCTTGGCAGTACGCACCACGACCGCGCTGTAGATCTCGCCTTTTTTGACGCGACCACGCGGAGCGGCTTCTTTCACGCTCACCTTGATGATGTCACCAACGCTGGCATAACGGCGCTTCGAACCGCCGAGCACCTTGATGCACAGGACGGACTTGGCGCCGGTGTTGTCGGCAACCTCTAACCGAGATTCTGTTTGGATCATTTCAATATTCCCAACTTGCTCCAGCAGACCCAACAGCCCCAGAGAACTTCTCAAGGGCCGCGAGCAGCCAGTCAGTCTTGGGCCCGTCGTCCACGCTGCGAACCATTTCGCCGCGCTTCCACTGGGCAGAAAACCTCACGATATTTCACGCGAAGCCTTGCATTGTCGCTGCGCTTTACAACAAAGTCAAGCGCTATAACACACAACTTCAGTGTGGCAGCTGCTGGTATTGCTGCGCCAGCGCCACAAAAGCATCGAGCTGCGGCTCGCCGCCGAGCTCTTCTTGCAACAGCGCGGCCACGCGCGGCGCCAGGGTGGCGGCGCGGCGCGCGTCGAGAAACAGCAGGCGGCAGCGCCGCGCCAGCACGTCTTCGACCGTGCGCGCGTATTCGTAGCGCGCGGCAAAGCGCACCATGGCCTCGCTCAGGCCGTCGGCCAGCCAGGCATCGGCGCCTGGCAGCTGCTGCACGCTGGCGGCCTCGCTGCCATAAGAATGCAGGCCCTGGGCATCGCACAGGCGGTGGCGCACCACCTCGCGACGGGGGCTACCAACCAGAGGGAGCTGCTGCGTAACGCCCGCCTTGCGCGCTGGCAGCAGGCCGGCGTCAAAGCATTTTTGCAACACATCCTCGGCCATGGCGCGGTAGGTTGTCCACTTGCCGCCGGTGACGGTGACCAGGCCACTGGCGCTGGCGAGCACGGTGTGCTCACGGCTGATGGCCTTGGTGTTGCCGCCGTCGTCCTCGGGCGGCTTGACCAGGGGGCGCAGGCCCACCCAGATGCTGCGCACATCCGCCGCCTGGGGGGCGCGCTCCAGGTATTTGGCCGATTCGCTGAGGATGAAATCCACTTCCTCTTTGAACGCCTGCGGCTCGCGCGCCAGGTCCTGGCGCGGGCTGTCGGTGGTGCCCAGAATGAGCTTGCCCAGCCAGGGCACGGCAAACAGCACGCGGCCATCGGCCGTCTTGGGCACCAGCAGGGCGTGGTCAGAGGGCAAAAACTCCCGATCAACGACGATGTGCACGCCCTGGCTGGGCGCCACCATGGGGCGCACGTTTTTGCCCTGGGCCTGGCCGTCTTGCTGGCGCAGTTCATCGACCCACACGCCCGTGGCGTTGACCACGGCGCGCGCGCGCACCTGCAGGCGCTCGCCGCTTTCGGCGTCCTCGCACTCCAGGCCGACGACCTTGCCGTCCTCGTGCAGCAGGCCGCGCACCGGGCAGTAGTTGAGCAGCAGCGCGCCCTGGGCGGCGGCCGTGCGCGCCAGCGCCAGCGCCAGGCGGGCGTCGTCAAACTGGCCGTCCCAGTATTTGACGCCGCCCTTGAGGCCGGCACGGCGTGCCGTTGGCAGGCAATGCATGGTGCTGGCGGCGCCCAAAAATTCTGTTGCGCCCAGGCCGGCCTTGCCGGCAAGGGCGTCGTACATCTTCAGGCCGACGCCGTAGAACGGCGTCTCCCAGATTTTGTAAGAGGGCATGACGAAGGCCAGCGGCTGCGCCAGGTGCGGGGCGTTTTGCAGCAGCGTGGTGCGCTCGTGCAGCGCCTCGCGCACCAGGGCGACGTTGCCCTGCGCCAGGTAGCGCACGCCGCCGTGCACCAGCTTGGTGGCGCGCGACGAGGTGCCTTTGGCAAAGTCATGCGATTCGAGCAGCACCACCGAAAACCCCCGCGCCGCCGCATCCAGCGCCACGCCCAAGCCGGTTGCGCCGCCGCCCACCACGGCCAGATCGTAGGTGTGGGGCTGGCGCAGACGCTGCAGCAAAGCAGCACGGTCGGTACGGGAGGGCTGGGGGGCGGAAGAAGTCATGGTGTGCAATTGTCCGCCGAATGGCGGTATTTTCCCAGGGTTAACCCTAGGTTTTGGAAGTCAGTCGCCCGGTAACTGCCTGCCCCCACAGGGGCTGGCAGTTACCTGCCGTGGGGGCTGGATGCGGTTTAGCGCGCCTTACCGTTTTTCCAGGCCTGCAGGAGCTTGTCGTAGGCAATGGTCTCGCCCTTGGGCTTCTCGTTATCGAGCTTCTTCCAGGGCGCGTGCGTATCCGACAGCCACTTGGCCGGGTCTTCCTTCTTGTTGAGCTTGGGTGCGCAGTGCGCCATGCCGGCGCGCTCGAGGCGCGCCATGACGTTGTCCATCTCATTGGCCAGGTTGTCCATGGCGGCCTGCGGGGTCTTTTCGCCGGTCACCGCCTGGGCCACGTTTTTCCACCACAGCTGGGCCAGCTTGGGGTAGTCGGGCACGTTGGTGCCGGTGGGCGACCAAGCCACGCGCGCCGGGCTGCGGTAGAACTCGACCAGACCGCCGAGCTTGGGCGCCATGTCGGTCATGGCCTTGGACTGGATGTCGCTCTCGCGGATCGGCGTCAGGCCAACGACAGTCTTCTTGAGCGAAGTGGTCTTGGCGGTAACGAACTGGGCGTAAAGCCAGGCGGCGGCCGTGCGGTTGGCGTCGTGGTCCTTGAAGAACGTCCAGCTGCCCACGTCCTGGTAGCCGTTTTGCATTCCCTGCTTCCAGTACGGGCCGTTGGGGCCGGGGGCCATGCGCCACTTGGGCGTGCCGTCGGCGTTGACCACAGGCAGGCCGGGCTTGGTCATGTCGGCGGTAAACGCGGTGTACCAGAAGATTTGCTGCGCGATCTGGCCCTGGGCGGGCACGGGGCCGGCCTCGCCAAAGGTCATGCCCATGGCTTCCTTGGGCGCGTACTTCTTCATCCAATCGACGTACTTGGTGAGGGCGTAGACGGCCGCAGGCGAGTTGGTGGCGCCGCCACGCGCCACGCTGGCGCCCACGGGCGTGCATTTGTCGTCGGCGACGCGAATGCCCCACTCGTCGATCGGCAGGCCATTGGGCGTGCCAATGTCGGCCGTACCGGCCATGGACAGCCAAGCATCGGTGAAACGCCAGCCCAGGCTGGGGTCTTTTTTGCCGTAATCCATGTGGCCGTAGATGGGCTTGCCGTCGATGTTCTTTACATCATTGGTGAAGAACTCGGCGATGTCCTCATACGCGCTCCAGTTCAGCGGCACGCCCAGGTCGTAGCCGTACTTGGCCTTGAATTTTTCTTTCAGGTCCTTGCGCTCGAACAGGTCGGCGCGGAACCAATACAGGTTGGCGAACTGCTGGTCGGGCAGCTGGTAGAGCTTGCCATCGGGCCCGGTGGTGAATTTGGTGCCGATGTAGTCCTTGAGATCGATCCCGGGGTTGGTCCATTCCTTGCCCGCACCGCCCATGTAGTCCGAGAGGTTCAGGATCTTGCCGTAGCGGTAGTGGGTGCCGATCAGGTCGGAGTCTGAGATCCAGCCGTCGTAGATGCTCTTGCCCGACTGCATCGAGGTCTGCAGCTTCTCGACCACGTCGCCTTCCTGGATCAGATCGTGCTTGACCTGGATGCCAGTGATTTCCGCAAACGCCTTGGCCAGGGTTTTGGCCTCGTACTCGTGCGTGGTGATGGTCTCGGAGACGACGGCGATCTCCTTCACGCCCTTGGCCTGGAGCTTTTTGGCGGCGTCGATGAACCACTTCATCTCGGCCAGCTGCTGCTCCTTGTTCAGTGTGGACGGCTGGAACTCGCTGTCGATCCACTTCTTGGCCTCGGCCTCGCCCGCCCAGCTGGCCTGGCCCAAGGCCAGCGCGGCGGCGGCGAACGCAATCGCTTTCCATTGCATTTTCATTGTCAGTCTCCTCACGTCCCACTCCCCAATGGACAAAGGGCCGCCAACCTCGGGGGAGGGACGGGCGCGGCCCACTTCAAAAAAGAGAGCTGCTCGCGCTTGCTGCACAAGGGTTTGAGCATGTTTTATGCCTGAAAACCTTGCTGGACAAGCGCGAGCAGCTATCATTTTTCATCACCCTTTGCGCAGCAGCAGCGCCAGCACGGCCATGGAGGCCACGAAGCTGATCCACACCGAGGGCTCGGCCTGCAGGCTGAACCAGCCCTGCAGCTTCTCGCCCAGCCCCACCCAGATGAGGTTGATGTAGGCGGCGCTGAGCAGGCCGATGAAGAGCCGGTCGCCACGCGTGGTGGCAATCGGCAGCCAGCCCTTGCGCAGGCGCGTGGGGTATTTGATCTCGGCCAGCGTCATGGCCACCAGCATCAGCGCGATACAACTGAAAAACACGGCCACCGGGGTGGTCCAGGCCATCCACTCAAACATGTCGGCGCCTCCTTAAACGCGGCCCATCGCAAAGCCTTTTGCGATGTAGTGGCGCACAAACCAAATCACGATGGCACCGGGCACGATGGTCAGCACGCCGGCGGCGGCCAGCGTGGCCCAGTCCATGCCGCTGGCGCTGACGGTACGCGTCATGGTCGCCACGATGGGCTTGGCGTTGACGCTGGTGAGCGTGCGCGCGAGCAGCAGTTCCACCCACGAGAACATGAAGCAGAAGAACGCCGCCACGCCCACGCCCGCCTTGATGAGCGGCAGGAAGATGGTGAAGAAAAAGCGTGGGAAGCTGTAGCCGTCGATGTACGCCGTCTCGTCGATCTCGCGCGGAATGCCGCTCATGAAGCCTTCCAGAATCCACACCGCCAACGGCACGTTGAACAGCAGGTGCGCCAGCGCCACCGCCAGGTGCGTGTCCATCAGCCCCACGGTGGTGTAGAGCTGGAAGAACGGCAGCAGGAACACGGCGGGCGGCGTCATGCGGTTGGTCAGCAGCCAGAAAAATACGTGCTTGTCGCCCAGGAACTGGTAGCGCGAAAAGGCATAGGCCGCCGGCAACGCCACGGTGAGCGCAATCACCATGTTGATGGCCACGTAGATCAGGCTGTTGATGTAGCCCGAGTACCAGCTCTCGTCGGTGAAGATGGTTTTGTAGTTGGCCCAGGTGAAGTGCTGCGGCCACAGCGAGAAGCTCGACAGAATCTCCTCGTTGGTCTTGAAGCTCATGTTCACCATCCAGTAGATCGGCAGGATGGCAAACAGCAGGTAGGCAATCAGGAACAGCGTGCGTTTTTGAAAGCGGGCTTCAGTCATGGCCGGCGCCCTCCGGGGTGGCATTGCCCACGCGCTGCATCCAGTTGTAGAGGATGAAGCACAGCAGCAAGATGATGAGGAAGTAAATCAGCGAGAACGCCGCCGCCGGCCCCAGGTCGAACTGGCCCACGGCTTTTTGCGTCAGGTACTGGCTCAGGAACGTGGTGGCGTTGCCCGGCCCGCCGCCGGTGAGCACGAAGGGCTCGGTGTAGATCATGAAGCTGTCCATGAAGCGCAGCAGCACGGCAATCATCAGCACGCCGCGCATCTTGGGCAGCTGGATGTAGCGAAACACCGCCAGCTTGCTCGCGCCGTCGATGCGCGCCGCCTGGTAGTAGGCATCGGGAATCGAGCGCAGGCCGGCAAAGCACAAGAGCGCCACCAGCGGCGTCCAGTGCCACACGTCCATCGCCAGCACGGTCAGCCACGCCTGGGTGGCGTTGCCGGTGTAGCTGTAGTCCACGCCCATGGCGTTGAGCGCCGCGCCCAGCAGGCCGATGTCAGCGCGGCCATAAATCTGCCAGATGGTGCCGACCACGTTCCACGGAATCAGCAGCGACAGCGCCACCAGCACCAGCACGGCCGACGACTTCCAGCCCTGCGCCGGCATGGACAGCGCCAGCAAAATGCCCAGCGGAATCTCCACCAGCAGCACCGCCAGCGAGAAGGTGATCTGGCGCAGCAGCGCCGCGTGCAGCTCCTCGTCGCGCATCACGGCGGCAAACCATTCGGTGCCGACGAACACGCGCCGCTCGGGGCTGATGATGTCCTGCACCGAGTAGTTCACCACCGTCATCAAGGGCAGGATGGCGGAGAACGCCACGCACAAGAGCACGGGCAAAATCAAAAACCAGGCTTTCTGGTTCACAGGCTTGTTCGTCGTACTCATATCTGCCCCCACGCTCGGCACTGCGTGTTCTCGCTGCCCCCCAAGGGGGCGCGAACTTGCTTGAAGCGGTTCTGCGCTGCGTTCATGCCAGCAACTCCTCGTTTTGGTAGAAGCAGGTGTGCTCGCCCAGCACCTGCAGCCACACCGTCTGGCCCACGGCGGGCAGCGCGGCGTCGCTGGCGCAACGCGCCTTGAGCTGCTGGCCGTCGATCTGCGCCGTCAGCATCTGGTGCGTGCCCAGGTCTTGCACGCGCTGCACGGCGCAGGGCAAGGCACCGGGGGCGCCGGCATCGACCACCGCCAGGTATTCCGGGCGCACGCCCAGACTGAGCGCACCCGCTGGCAGCGGGCGCGGCGCGGCCCACTGCATCCCAGCAACCTGCAGCGCGCCGCCTTGCACCTGGGCGGGCAAAAAATTCATGCCCGGCGAGCCGATGAAGTGGCCCACAAACGCATGGCGCGGGCGCTCGAACAGCGCGTCCGGCGTGCCCACCTGCACGGCGCGCCCGCGCGTCATCACCACCACCTGGTCGGCAAAGGTCAGCGCCTCCACCTGGTCGTGGGTGACGTAGATCAGCGTCAGCTTGAGTTCGTGGTGGATTTGCTTCAACTTGCGCCGCAGCTGCCATTTCAGGTGCGGGTCGATCACCGTCAGCGGCTCATCGAACAGCACCGCCGCCACGTCCTCGCGCACCAGGCCCCGGCCGAGCGAGATTTTTTGCTTGGCATCGGCCGCCAGGTTGGCCGCGCGCTGGTCGAGCTGGCCGCTCATCTCCAGCATCTCGGCAATTTTGCCCACGCGCTCGCGGATCTTGGCCTCGGGCACCTTGCGGTTCCTCAAAGGAAAGGCCAGGTTCTCGGCCACCGTCATGGTGTCGTAGATCACCGGGAACTGGAACACCTGCGCAATGTTGCGCTCCTGCGGGCTGGCGCGCGTGACATCGCGGCCATCGAACAGCACCTGGCCGTGCGAGGGCACGAGCAGGCCCGACATGATGTTGAGCATGGTCGTCTTGCCGCAGCCCGAGGGCCCGAGCAGCGCGTAGGCGCCGCCGTCGTCAAACGTCATGTCCAGCGGCAGCAGGGCGTAATCGCTGTCCTGCTGCGGGTTGGCCTTGTAGGAATGGGCCAACTTCAATTCAATGCGCGCCATGGCTAGCGCCCTCCTGCGCTGGCTGCGCGCTGCGGCGCCAGCGCCAGGGCGCCCGCCGCGTTGAACACATAGGCATCGCCCGGACGCAGGTACAGCGTCACCTGGCTGCCCAGCTCCAGGTAGCTCACGCCGGTGATCTGCGCCACCAGCTCGCCCCAGGGCGTTTCGGCGTGCACAAAGGTGTCCGAGCCCGAAATTTCCGACAGCTGCACGCGCCCGACCACGGCCACGTCGCCCGGCTGCTGCTGCAGGCGCAGCGCGCTGGCGCGCAGCCCCAGGGTAACGCTGCCCGCCAGTTGCGCCGGCAGCGCCAGCGCCAGCACCTGCCCACCGGGCAGCGCCAGGCCGGCGCCTTGCACCTGCGCCGCCACCAGGTTCATCGGCGGGTCGCTAAACGCCCGCGCCACGCGCAGCGAGTTGGGCGCATGAAAGACCTCGGCCGTCGGCCCGTATTGCAGCAGCTCGCCCTCGTGCAGGACGGCGGTGTAGCCGCCCAGCAGCAGGGCTTCGCCCGGTTCGGTGGTGGCATAGACGACGGTGGAATCACCCGCAGCAAACAGCTGCGACAGCTCCTCGCGCAGCTCCTCGCGCAGCTTGTAGTCGAGGTTGACCAGGGGCTCGTCGAGCAGCATCAGCGGCGCGCCCTTGGCCAGGGCGCGCGCCAACGCCACGCGCTGCTGCTGCCCGCCCGAAAGCTCTGCCGGAAAGCGCTGCAAGAACATGTCGATGTGCAGGCGCTCGGCAATCTGGCGCACGCGCTGCTCGATGTTTTTCTCGCCGCGCAGCTTGAGTGGCGAGGCAATGTTCTGCGCCACCGTCATCGACGGGTAGTTGATGAACTGCTGGTACACCATGGCCACGTTGCGCTCGCGCACGGGCACGCCCGTCACGTCGCGGCCATCGACCCGCACCTGCCCCTGGCTGGGCGTATCGAGCCCGGCCATGATGCGCATCAGGCTGGTCTTGCCCGCCTGCGTTGCGCCCAGCAGCACCGTCACGGCGCCGCTGTGCAGCGCCATGCTCATGGGGTAGAGCCACGGCTCGGCCCCCACCTGCTGGCTGATTCCTTCCAGAACCAACTCCATTGCTTATCTTTCTGTGTACCCTCGGTGGGTCGTAGATGGGCCGGAACGCGGGACGCGCCGGCTCGTTTCGGATTTGTGCATTCTTGTTCTTTTTGGCGCGCGAATGTACTACGGACTTACCCCTAAAATTTTCGTTTTGGTTCGTTTTACAATACGGGCTCTAAAAAAAGGAATCTCTCCGGTGACCACCACCCCCCGCCAACTGCAATTGCTGCAGGCGCTGCGCCAGCGCCAGAGCGCCAGCGTCGAAGAACTGGCCGAGCTGCTCGGCGTCACGCTGCAGACCGTGCGCCGCGACGTACAGCGCCTGGCCGATGCCGGCCTGCTGCTGCGCTTTCATGGCGGCGTGCGCCTGCCGGGCTCGACGGTAGAAAACCTCGCCCACCAGCAGCGCGAGAACCTCAACCCCGAGGGCAAGGCGCGCATCGCCCGCGCCGTGGCACAGCAAATCCCCAACGGCTGCTCGCTCATCCTCAACATCGGCACCACCACCGAGGCCGTGGCGCGCGCGCTCTTGCGGCACCAGGGGCTGCGCGTCATCACCAACAACCTCAACGTTGCCACCATCCTCTCGGACAACCCCGACTGCGAGGTCATCGTCGCCGGCGGCATGGTGCGCGCGCGCGACCGCGCCATCGTGGGCGAGGCGGCGATCGATTTCATGCACCAGTTCCGCGTCGATATCGCCGTCATCGGCATCTCCGGCATTGAAGAAGACGGCACGCTGCGCGACTACGACCTGCGCGAGGTGAAGGTGGCGCAAACCATCATCGCCCAGGCGCGCGAAGTCTGGCTGGTGGCCGACCAAAGCAAATTTGGCCGCCCGGCCATGGTGCAGCTCGCCACACTCGACCAGATCGACCGCCTGTTCACCGACGCCCCCCCGCCCGAGCCCTTCCCGGCCCTGCTGCACGACGCCGCCGTCGAATGCCACGTCGCCCAGACCTGACTTTTTCTTTTCTCACCACACCATGACCTACCTGCTCGCCCTCGACCAAGGCACCTCCAGCTCCCGCGCCATCGTCTTTGACGCCCAGGGCCACCCCATCGCCCAGGCCCAGCAGGAACTCACGCAGCACTACCCCCAGCCCGGCTGGGTCGAGCACGATCCGCTCGAAATCTGGCGCACCCAGCTCGCCACCGCCCGCCAGGCGCTGGCGCAGGCGGGCATCAGCGCGGCCCAGGTGCGCAGCATAGGCATCACCAACCAGCGCGAAACCACCGTGCTCTGGAATCGCCACACCGGCCAGCCGCTGCACCACGCCATCGTCTGGCAAGACCGGCGCGCCGAGCCCGCCTGCGCCCAGCTGCGCGAGCAAGGCCAGGCCGAGGCCATTGCGGCCAAGACCGGGCTGCTCGTCGATGCGTATTTTTCTGCCACCAAGCTGCAATGGCTGCTCGACCACATTCCGGGCGCACGCGCCCAGGCCGAGCGCGGCGAGCTCGCCTTTGGCACTATTGATAGCTGGCTCATCTGGCAACTCACCGGCGGCCAGCGCCACGTCACCGACGTCTCCAACGCCAGCCGCACCATGCTGCTGAACGTGCACACCAACCAGTGGGACGATGAATTGCTGGCGCTGCTGCGCATTCCGCGCGCGCTGCTGCCCGAGGTGTTGCCTTCGAGCAGCGACTTTGGCCGCACCGCACCCGAACTGCTGGGCGCGGCGGTGGCCATTGGCGGCGTGGCCGGCGACCAGCAAAGCGCCCTCTTTGGCCAGGCTTGCTTCAAGGCCGGCATGGCCAAGAACACCTACGGCACGGGCTGCTTCATGCTCATGCACACCGGCGGCCAGTTCCAGCGCAGCAACAACGGCTTGATTACCACCAGCGCCGCCCAACCCACGGCGCAGGCGCAATTCGCGTTAGAGGGCAGCGTGTTTGTCGGCGGCGCCGTGGTGCAGTGGCTGCGCGACGGCCTGCACGCCATCCGCGCCAGCAGCGAGGTGCAGCAGCTCGCGCAAAGCGTGCCCGACTCGGGTGGCGTCATGTTCGTGCCCGCCTTCACCGGCCTGGGCGCGCCCTACTGGAAGCCCGACGCACGCGGCACCATCACCGGCCTGACGCGCGGCACCACCATTGCCCACATCGCCCGCGCCGCGCTCGAATCCATCGCCTACCAAAGCGCCGCCCTGCTCCAAGCCATGGCGCGCGACGCGGTGGCCGCCGGCAGCAGCCCGGTGAGCGAGCTGCGCGTCGATGGCGGCGCCTGCGTCAACGACCTTTTAATGCAGTTCCAGGCCGACCTGCTGGGCATCCCCGTGGTGCGCCCCGCCTGCATCGAGACCACCGCCCTGGGCGCGGCCTACCTGGCGGGCCTGTCCTGCGGGCTGTACGCCAACACCGAAGAAATCGCCCACCTCTGGCGCGCCGAGCGCCGCTTTCTGCCCACCCTCCCCCGCGAGCGCGCCGAGGAACTCATGGCGCATTGGGAACATGCAGTGCGGCAGACGACGCTGGCGCCGTAGCGCGGCGGCTGCAGCCCCCCCGCCGCCGCCTGTTTGCGCTGCGGGGTTTTTCTCCTTCCCCCGCTGGGGGAAGGCTGGGATGGGAGCCTGCTGGCACTGGGCACAGAGGCCGATGAAGCAAGCGCCGCTGGCCCCCACCCCCGCCCTCCCCCAGAGGGCTTATGTATGCACACATCTTTTTTTGATAGCGCACAACGCTTGTTTGGCGCTGATTTGCACTCCCTCTCCCCTTGCGGGAGAGGGTTGGGGAGAGGGGTGAATAGGCAAGGTGCTGCCAGCGCCCCCTCTCCCCCGGCCCCTCCCCCGCGAGGGGGGAGGGGAGCAAAAACCGCCCTTTGACCAGGCGCTTGATGTTGTAGCGGGGCGCCATCATGGTCATCGCCACCGACTGAGCGCCCCCTTATGCCGATGGTGGGGCCGGCGGTGCAGCAAACACCTCATCGAGTGAACGTGCGCTCAAAAAGCGATCTGTCCAGGCTTCCAGCTGCGCGGTGCTGGCCGCGTTCAGTGCGGCCAGCGTTTCTTGCGAGAGCGGGCCAAAGCGCGCCACCAGCAGGCGCTGCAGAATGCGGGCCTCGCCCTCTTTGCGGCCTTCCTGGCGGCCCTCCTGCCGGCCCTGGTCTTTGTGCTGGTGCGCCCATTCTTCAAACCGTGTAGCCAGTGTCATCTTCAACTCCTTCAAGTCTTGCACCTTGGGCAGTGCCAAGTCGTTTTTACTCTGCCGCAGCAGTACGGCGCGTATCCAGATGGCAAAAATGCGTTTGAGTTCGGGGTTGTCGTCCAGCCACGCATTGAGCAGGTCGATCACCTCCAGCACCGTGCTTTGTTCGGGCGGGCGCTGTAGGCGCATCATGGCCGCCGCCAGGTTTTGCATCTGCGCCAAGCCCGCTTCGGTGTACTGGTTTTCGGCAATCAGCAAGTATTGCATTTGCGGCAAAAACTGCGACACCAAGCCCGGCACCTTGGGAATCAACTCGCTGATGTTGGTCGCTGGCGTCCAGGGCGCGTCGCCGTTGTAGAGCACGATGGGCAGCACCGGCGGTAGTTTGCGATCAGGCAGCACCTGTTTGGCTTTGATGAGGTCTTGGTACAGCAGCCCCACATAGCTCATCATGCGCACCGCCATCCACGCATCGACCTTGCTTTGGAACTCGATCAGGATGTACAGATACACCCAATCGCCGCCGACTTTGACGCGCCAGACCACATCGTCAGCGCGGTGGCGCATGTCGTCGCTGACGTAGCTGCCGGGCATTTTTTGCAGCGTGCTGTAGTCCAGGCTGTGCAACCAGGCATCCGGAATAAAGCCCAGCGCCAAGTCGCGCACCAGCTCGGGGGCGCATGGTGGTCGATTGTAGGCAGAGCACCCATGCTGCCTGCTCCTACTAAAAATTCATAGCTGCTTGCGCTTGTCCAGCAAGGGTTTGAGGCCAAAAATACCCTTTAAAACGCCCTGTTTTCCACCCTGCAAGCGGGCAGCATGTGTGTCGGCGCCGCCGTGGTGCAGTGGCTGCGCGACGGCTGCAGCCCCCGCCTGCTCACACTGCGGGGTTTTGCTCCTTCCCCCGCTGGGGGAGAAGGTGAAAACCGGCCCCAGACAAGCGTCAGGCGCTATCAAAATTGCTGTGCAGCGGTCTATACCAGCAGCCCCAGCACGGCCCTTCAAAAAGAACCAGGACATTTGCCTGGTTTGCATTTATTTAGGAAATAAAAAACCCCCTTTCAAGCGAAAGGGGGTTTGCCTCAAATATCTCCTCTCATTCAGGAGACATTAACCGCAATTAGCAAATGCGGGGGCTTGTCGTGCAGGTACCACTCACAGCCCAAGTAATGCCATCGGCAGTTGCAGTAGGCGTCAGAATATAAGTTTCGCCATTGAGCTTACCTGCCGTCACTGCAGTTGCAGTAATCACACCAGCCGCAGTAGAAACACTCGCCACTTTACCCACTGCAGCTGCGGTATTGGCCTTGACTTCCCAGCCCACACCCGAAGCGCCACCATTACAGGCAGTCACGGTATTGTTATTATTTTGCGCACAGGTTGCCACATCATTTTTGACAGCACTTGCCAAATTGATAATTTCTGTGAATTCAGCCTTGCGGGTGTACTGGCTGTACTGAGGCAGCGCCACAGCAGCCAAAATACCAATGATCGCCACAACGATCATCAATTCGATCAGGGTAAAACCCTTTTGCACGGAACGCATCGTACGGTTCATTTCAAACTCCTTCGAAGGGGAAAAGAACAGGCACAGGGCCTGGACGCAGAGACAAGGGCAAGCACCGTGCCAGCGCTGAAAACGCCGTTTGCGCCGCCAAAAACCGGGTTTGTCGCCCGCCAGGGGCGCCAGCGGCGGGCGCGCGTCGCCTTTTTGGCGCGACAGCAACAAGCGCTTACCAGCCTGTCGCCCGGCGGCGGCGCCATGGCGGGCGCTGCGGCCTCACTACAATTTGCGCCATGCATACCACCGCCTCTGATCTGCCGCCGCAGGGCATTAGCCTGCCGACTTTGGTTGCCCTTTCCGGGCGCAGCCTGCGCACCTGGCAGCGGCGCGTAGAAGAAGGGGCCGTGCCCAGCCTGCGCGATGCCAGCGGGCGCACCCTGGTGCCTCTGGCCGCTTTGGCCGCGCTGCCCGACCTGCAGGGCGGCAACTGGAGCGCAGCCGATCTGCAGCTGCTGCTGCACGCCGACGGCGGCGCCCCCCAGGCTCTGGCAGAGCTGGGCGCGCGCTTTGCGTTGCAGGCGCTAGAGGCGCATCGCTCCAGCGGTGGGGGGGGGGGGCAAGATCATACGCGCTGCGCCCAGTTTTTCCTGGGCAAAGCAGCCGACCTGGGCGAAGCCGATGCCATGCATTGGCTGGGGCTGCTGGCAGCCGCCGGCGCGCACGAGGGCGGCAGCCCCGACCCCGCCCTGGCGCTGATGTGGCTGGCCAAGGCCAGCACCCAGGGCCACGCGATTGCGCAAGCGCAGGTGCAGGCGCTGCTGGCGGGACTGCCCAAGGGGTGATGGCACGACGGCTGTGACTCCCCTCCCCCCTCGCGGGGGAGGGGTGGGGGGAGAGGGGGCGCTGGCAGCAGCTTGCCTGTTCACCCCTCTCCCCAACCCTCTCCCGCAAGGGGAGAGGGAGTAAAACCCCGCGCCAGACAAGCGTCAGGCGCTATCAAATTCATCACGGCCAGCCGCTTTCAACAGATAGCAGGGAAAAAAACACTGCGCCGTGACCAAGGGGCTTTGCGGGTTGCGGTTTTGAGAGCAGACGTGATAATACTCATCATGCCTGAGACAAAGCTCTACGACGAATCCCACAAGATTTCTGACAAACGTGGAAACGGGAGCCTGCGGCGAGAAGTCTGGGTTGACCATCTCGGCAAGGTAGTCCGCTACAACCTCGCCTACATCAATCACAACCTTCATGCCGGCGACAACGGGCGGGTGGTGGGCTACGACAACGCCCATGGCTACCACCACAGGCATTACTTTGGCGTTGTGGAACCCATCGTCTTCGTTAGCTTCGAGGACATTGAGGAGCGATTTGAACAAGATTGGATTGCACTGAAAGGCCACCAATGACCCAGCTCACCATCACCACAGGAACGCAAGAAGATTTCTTCGCACGCGGCCGCCGCTTGGCCCAGGCGGCAGATCGCGGCCAAGCCATTGCGCAGGAGCGCGTCGTCAGCTTTGAAGACCCAGCGGAAGTGGTCAAACTCATCACGGCAACCCGTTTGGCATTGTTTCGGGCCGTCAAGGAGGCGCCAGGCTCCATCACGGACATCGCCGCGCGGCTGCA
The DNA here is from genome assembly GCF_011303755.1 of Acidovorax sp. HDW3. Classification (NCBI taxonomy): domain Bacteria; kingdom Pseudomonadati; phylum Pseudomonadota; class Betaproteobacteria; order Burkholderiales; family Comamonadaceae; genus Acidovorax; species Acidovorax sp. HDW3. Next base: position 2,670,397 of record NZ_CP049885.1, read on the forward strand.
CCGTGACCGCAGCGCAGTCAAACGCGATCTTGATGAATTGGCGCAAGCCGGGCTGGTGACGATTGCAGACCGGGTGCTGCCCGGCCATGGCCGCATGAAAGAGGTGCGCGCCACAGCCAGCCGCTTTCAGCTGATGGCAGAGGTGGCATAAAGGCGACGCTGGCGGGCAAAAAAGTGCCGGCGTCAAGTCTTTCGTGTCCATCATGCAAGGCTTGAAACCGTATATGGGACAGTAGGTTAGCTCTTTTTCAGGCCACTTTGCAGAAGTTTGGCCGCTTGGGCTAGGAGCCACATAAGAGCGTTGGGAGAGAAGGCCGCATCGCACTGTGTCGTGCTGGATTGCCGAGAAACGGCGGGCCTGTTTCATCATCATAGCCCAAGCCGCTCTTGGTGGCATCCAGAACGAAGAACGCGCGGCCTTGGGCCGCGCGTTCGATGGATGCTGCTGGGCAGTGTTCGAGGCCATCATGTCGGCTTGGACGGCACGCTCCGCGTCGTGGTGCCCTTCCTGAATCCCCTATCCCCCGCCATGAACGCCTCCAGCATGTGTGGGATCAACTTCTCGGCATCGACCGCCTCGCCATACGTCTGCGCGTGCAGCGCGGCGTAGCGGTCGAGGTCGGCTTTCAGGCTGGCCGGGCAGGCAAAGGTCAGCTTGACGCTCTCGGTCTTGGGCAGCGGCCCAAGCCGCATTTTCTTGGCCGTGTTCATTGCGAAGCCCCCCGATTGAAGAACAGCGGCTGGTACGGCCGCAGCACCAGATCCCGGTTCACGATGACGCGAACTGGCAGGCCTGGCCTGATGGTCAGCGTCGGCTGAATGTCCATGTTGCGCCGGGTAATCTCCTGGCCGACCTGATTGATGCTGTCCTGGGCGCTGTCGCGCCCGACAATGACGATGCGGTTGCCATCCTGGCGGTTCTCGGGTGCGGCCAGTTCGGCACCTACTCCCAGCAGCGTTGTCAGCACCGCACCCGCGACGATGCGATCCCAGTGCCAGTCCACGTCATCCTCCAGGCCGGAGTAACCGGCCGGGTCGGTGCCGATGAGGTTGTCGAGCGTCAGCGAGGACGTATCGGGCAGGATGACCCGATTCCACACCACCTGCACGCGGCTCTGCCCGTGGCTGACCCGGCTGTTGTAGCGCCCGAGGATGCGCGATCCCTGCGGAATCAGTAGGAACTTGCCCGTGGCCGAGTCATAGACCGGCTCCGTCACCGTGCCGATCACGTCGCCCGGAAGATCGGACTTGATGCCCGTCACCAGTGCCCCAGCGATCACCGTTCCGGCCATGACCTGATACGGCGAGGCCGGCAGCGCCAGATGGCCGGAATTGCGGGTTTCCGTAGAACCGCTTTGCAGGAATGCCTCGTTCTGGTCTTGCCGACTCCGCGCAGCAGCAGGGGCGGCAAGCTGGGCTGCCGCCGAGGCCGGCCCAGCGGCGAGCGGATCGAAGGCGGCGAGCGTGCTGGTAGCGCCAGGAGTGCCCGATGCTGCCTGCGCCACCGTGGCGGCGGTTTGGCCCTGGCCGCCCGAGCGGAAGAACACCGACGAAGCCGCTGCGGCTTCCGCCTCCTTGCGTAATGCGTCGTTGGGATCGTGGCCGGGAGCCGAGTAAGCGGCCACGGCCGGCTGCTGCGAGTTCACGATGGCTGGGCCAAGATCGCCCGGCAGCGGCGGCCCCAGCTCGGGCACCTTCGGCGGCAGCTTCGAGTAATCGGCCGGCAGGCCGTCCAGCCCTTCGGACTTGCTCACGCGATCGACGTTGTAAAGCTCGGTCTGTTCGCCCGCGCCGCGCCGCTGCGGTTGCAGCGACCAGATCGTGGCCCCGAGCACGGCGACCGACAGGCCGCCGATGAGGACGGCCAGCGTGCGCCGGTTCAACCGGGTCACAGCACGCGGCTGGGCACGAAGCGCCACCGCCTCGGGCGCGACCTTGCCCGCCTGCGGCGTGGCGAGGTCGGGAGTGTCGTCCTGGCTCATCGTCAGTTCCTCCGTGCCACGCCATCCGTGCGCTCGATTCGCACCACGTCGCCCTTGTCGCCGCCCAGGCGCAGTTCCGCCGCGCCAAAGAGGCGATCCACGATGTAGTACGGCGAGCGGAAGCGGTAGTTCACTAGTTGTCCGTCACCTTCCGGCCCGATCACGAACAGCGGCGGAAGATCGCCTTGCGCGATGCCAGCGGGAAACTGGATATAGACCTTCGCGCCATCGTCGAAGGCGCGCAGCGGCTTCCACGGCGGATTACTGCCGCTGACCGCGTAGCGGAAGCGCAGGTTCTCCAGCGACAGGCCGCTATCGACCGGCGCGGCGGCGCTGGCCGCCTGCGCCTGGCGCTGCAAGGCCAGCATCCGGTCGCGCGGATACTCCCACGAGACTGACGCCATCCACGTCTTGTCCGTGGAAGTCAGCTCCAGCAAGTACGTCCTGCGGCTGGTGGTGATGACCAGATTGGTCTTGAGGCCCGAGCGGATGGGCTTCACCAGCACGTTGACGCGCAGGTCGGCACCGCTGCCGCTGGACGTGTCGCCCACGATCCAGCGCACGGTATCCCCGGCGGCCACCGTCACTAGCTCCTCGCCAGGTTGGAGCGACACCACGGTCACACGGCCCACGGCCGCATAGACCTGATACAGCGCGCCATCGGTGAAGGGCCACACCTGAATCGCGTTGACGTAGCCCTCGCGCGTAGGCGCGACACGGGCCTCGGCATTGGCGCGTGAAACGCGCACCTTCTCGTCGGCCGGCTCGGGCGTGGGCTTGGTGCCCTCGGCCTCGGGAACCGGCATCAACTGCGCTGGCATCGGCAGCACTTCGGGCACGGCCACGACTTCCACCGGCGCGAGCGGCTCCGGTAGCGGCTGGGCCTGCACCGGCTCATCGAGCGAGATGGTCGGCGGCGGCTTGCCCTGCGTGGCGCAGCCCGCGAGGGCCAGCAGGATCAGCGGCAAGGCGGATTTGCGGAAAACATCATTCATGGCTTTGCTCCTTCGGAAGAATCCAGTTCGCGGCTCCACGACAGGCCGTTGACGTAGATGCCAAGCGGGTTCTTGCGCAGGCGTTCTTCGGTGCGCGGCGGCTGGAGCACGATGGACACCACCGCCGTCCACCGCTCCAGGCCCGCTGCGGCGCCGTTGACGTAGCGCCGTTCCGTCCAGCGCACGTTGAAAGACGTGTCGCTGGCGCGCACGACGCTGGTGATCTGCACCGTCACCGACTCCTTGCCGATGCGTGCGAACGGATCGTTGACCCGCGCGTAGTCGTTGAGCACGGCCGCGCCCTTGTCGGTCGTGTAGTCGTAGGCGTCCAGCCAGTTTTGGCGGACGACGATGGGGTCGATGGACAGCGAGCGCACCAGCGTCACGAAGCGCGCGATGTGGTGCGCCGTCTGCGCATCGTTGGGCCGGTACGACGTGGCGGCTTCGCCTACGGCGCGCACCTGGCCTGCGTTGTCCACTTCCACGACGTAGGGCGTCACGATGGACTGCGCCGAGCGCCACACCAGGCCGCCGGCCATCAGCAGCGCTAGCATGAGGCAGCCGAAGGCCATGAATCGCCAGTTCTTGGCCTGGACGCGGGCCGAGCCGATACGGTCGTCCCACACCTGGCCAGCGGCTTGGTACGGCGTGGCAGGCTGCGGCGTGTCGGCGTAGCGCACCTGCGGTTTCTTGAATCGCATGGTCAGTTCTCCTTGTGAATTGCGTCAGTCGTCGGAGCCGCGCAGGCTCGGGCCTTGGCCGGAGCCGCCGCCATCGCCACCGCGCAGCGTGTGGGCGGTGGTGGTCGCGGCATGGGTGAGTTGCTGGCGGCGTTGCAGCCGCTTGGCCCAGGCGGGTTGCTCGGACGTCTGTGCAGCGGCAACGCCTGCGGGGGCTTCGCTGGCGGTTGCGGCTGACGTGCCAGCGTCGCCGTTCCAGCCCGCGCGGAACGGCGCGGCCATGCGCTGCCCGGCAGCGGAAGCGCGGGATGCGGCAGCGCGTCCGGCAGACTGCGCGCCGGTCTTGGCGACGTTGCCCAAGCCCGCCATCGCGCCCTTCGCGCCGCCGCCGGCGGCGGCGGAACCGGCCTGGAACGCCGACTTCGCGCTGCTGGCCGCCGACGTGGCGGCACGCGCGCCGCTGCCGGCCAGCTTGGCGGCAGCCGGGGCCATGCGCGCACCAGCGGCCACCGCGCCGCCCACGCCCGTCGCGGCAGCACCGACGGCCACTGCCGTTCCGGCTGCGCCGACGGCGGCACCGGCCATCGCGCCCGCGCCGAGCTGGGGCGCACCGGACACGAGGCCCGTGGCGATGCCAGGGCCGAAGATCCCCAGCGCCAGTAAGGTGAGCGAAGCCAGCATGATGACCAGCGCGTGGTCGATGTTTGGCTCGGCGGGATGGACTTGGAATTGTGCGAACAGGCCCGAGCCAATGCCGACGATCACGGCCAGCACCAGCACCTTGATGCCGGAGGCCACCACGTTTCCCAAGACTTTTTCGGCCAGGAACGAGGTCTTGTTCCACAGCGCGAACGGCACCAGCACGAACCCGGCGAGCGTGGTCAGCTTGAACTCGATCAGCGTGATGAAAAGCTGGATCGCCAGCACGAAGAAGCACAGCACCACGACCAGCCACGCAAGGAACATCACCACGATGGGGTCGAGGTTCACGAACACCTCGGGGAAGCCCGCCATCTCGCCGATCTGCTCCAGAATCGGCGCTCCGGCGTCGATGCCGGTCTTGGCAAGCCGGCCCGGCTGCAAGAAGTTCTCCATCGTGATGGCCGAGCCGGTGGCGGTGATGCCCAATCCCGCAAACGAGCGGAACACGATGCTGGCCAGCCAGTTGAAGTTGTTGAGGATGTAGGCGAAGGCACCGACGTAGAGCACCTTGCGCAGCAGCTTGGCGATCACGTCATCGCCCTGGCCGGTGGCGTGGCTCATGGCCCAATACAGCCCAGCGATCGTCATGTCGATGACGATCAGCGTGGCCGTGAGGAACGCCACTTCGCCGCGCAGCAGCCCGAAACCCGAGTCGATGTAGGTGGCGAAGGTGTTGAGGAACTGGTCGATGATGGTCACGTCATTCATGGCGCGTCCTCCGGGGCGGGCAAGTCCGGCGCGGTGCCATCGGCCGGTTCCTCGAAGCTGGGCGGGATCGGCGGCAGGTCGGCCAGCGTCTGGTATTCATCCGGCCCGGCCTCGCCGGAAAAGAAGCGCCGCCGGAAGGCTTCGGCGGCGGCGCGGCAAGCGTCCTCGCCCGTGGCCTGCATGACCTGTTGCGGATGGGCCGCGCATTGCGCGCGCAATGCCTTGAGCCGCACGGGATCGGCGGCCAGGGCATCGGCGAGGTTGTCTGCCGGCTGCTCGCTGCAGGCGGCCAGCAGCACGGCACAAAGGACGAGGACGCATCGCATGTCGGCCCCCGTCAGTCGCGGTAGAAGTTGACGGACTGCGGCGTGTACGGCGTGCCTTCCCCGAGGAAGCGCCGCCGCACTTCGCGGGCGCGCTCGGTGGCCGCCGCCTGCCGCGCCAGTTCCAGCGAGGCGGCCCGGTCTTGCGTGATCTGGAGCCGCTGCGACTGGATCGACTGCTTGGCCTGCAAGGCGAGCAACTGGTTCATGGCCTGCATCGCCTGCAACGCGCCTTGCGCCGACTGGCTCTTGCCGACAAGATCGGCCAGCACGCTTTCGTCTTCGCCCAGGTTCTGGGACACCTGCGCCTGCATCTGCATGGTGGTCTGCAAGCCGTTGAGCGTGTTCTTCCACCGCTCCTGGGCGTCGCGGTACATCTGGTCGCCGCTGACGGTGGCAGCGTACTGCTCCGGGTACAGGCGGGCAAACTCCCGATCAAGGTTCGTCACGTCGTAGGCCAAGCCTCGCGCCTGGGCGATCAGCCGCTCGGTGGTCGCCAGGTTGGCGCGCAACTGGCCGACCACGCTGGACGGCAGGCTGGCGAGGTTGCGCGCTTGGTTCATCAGCATCTGCGCTTCGTTCTGTAGCTGCTGGATCTGGTTGTTGATCTGCTCCAGCGTGCGGATCGCGGTCAGCGTGTTCTGCACGAGGTTGGTGGGGTCGATCACGACCCATTGCGCATGGGCGGTGGCGGTGCAAAGCATGGCCGCGATGGCAGCGGCGACAAGGCGCTTCTTCATGGCAGGTTCTCCAAGGGTTGAGCTGCGAGGGAATCCGGCGCGAGGCCGGGGAACGAGGGCAGCAGGTCAGCCGCCCAATCGAGGCCGCGATGACGCAGCCAGGCGCCCGCGAAACCGGGGGGGCCGGCGTCCAGCAGCACGCGGTCTATGTCGCGCTGGTCTTGCGGCGTGGAAGCGCCCGCAAAGGCCAGCGTCGCCGGCCCCAGGTCGAGGTCGAACAGGCGGTTGCCGAGGCGGGATTGGTAGTAGTAGTCGCGCTTGGGCTGCGCGGTGGCGACGATCTCGATCTGCCGCCTGTTGAGGCCGAAGCCCTCGTAGATCGTGCGAATCTGCGGCTCGGTCGCCTGTGGGTTGGCGAGGAAAATGCGGCTTGCGCAGCTTTCGATGATCGCGGGCGCGATGCTGGAATCCTTGATGTCCGCAAGTGACTGGGTGGCGAAGATGACGCTGACGTTCTTTTTGCGCAGCGTCTTGAGCCATTGGCGGATGCGCGCGGCAAACACCGGGTCATCGAGGAACAGCCACGCTTCATCGAGGATCAGCAGCGTCGGCGCACCATCGAAGCGTTCGTCGAAGCGTGCAAAGAGGTAATGCAGAACGGCCATGACGGCGGCCTTGCTGTGCATCAGTTCTTCCATCTCGAAGCACTGCACGTCGGCCATGCCCAGCCGGTCGTGATCGGCGTCCAGCAGCTTGCCGTGCGCGCCGCCCAACACATAGGGCGCGAGCGCCTGGCGCAGCGCGTTGGACTGCAAGAGGACGGAAAGCCCGGTCATCGTGCGTTGCTCCACCGGCGCACCGGCAAGGCTTTGCAGCGCCGACCAGATGGCCGCCTTCTCGTCCGGGCCGACTGCCACGCCTTCGTGCAGCAAGCGTCCTTCGATCCATTCCGCTGCCCAGCTGCGGTAGCCCTCGCGGTCAATGCGAGCCAAGGGCTGAAAGGCGATTTCGCCATCCATGCCCAGGTCGTAGTGCTCGCCGCCCAGCCCGAGGATGGTGGCGCGCATGGAGCGCCCCATGTCGAACGCGAAGATGCGCGAGCCGCGATAGCGGCGGAACTGCATCGCCAGCGTGGCGAGCAAGACCGACTTGCCCATGCCAGTCGGGCCGGCGACCAGCGTATGGCCCACGTCGCCGATGTGAGTCACCAGCCGGAACGGCGTCGCGCCATCGGTGCGCGTGACGATCAGCGGCGGGCCGTCGAGGTGGTCGTTCTTCTCCGGCCCGGCCCATACCGCCGACACTGGCATCATGTGCGCCAGGTTCAGCGTCGAGACGATGGGCTGTCGGACGTTGGCATAGGCATTGCCCGGAATGGACGATAACCACGCATCCACAGCATTAAGCGTTTCGGGAATGGTGACGAAGCCGCGCCCCTGAATGACGCGCTCCACCATGCGCAGCTTCTCGTCGGCTGCGCCGGCGTCCTCGTCCATGACGGTGACGGTCGCCGTCAGATAGCCAAAGGCGACTTGATCGCTGCCCAGCTCCTGCAAGGCGGCATCGGCGTCGGCAGCCTTGTTGTTCGCATCGGTATCGACCAGCGGGCTTTCCTGCTGGAAGATCGTTTCGCGCAGCAGCGCGATGACGTTCTTGCGCTTGGCGAACCACTGGCGGCGCAGGCGCCCCAATTCCCGTTCCGCCTCGGATTTGTCGAGGCACAGAAAGCGCGTACTCCAGCGATACCCAAATCCCAGGCGGTTGAGGTCGTCCAGAATCCCCGGCCAGGTCGAGGTCGGGAAACCGCGCACCGACACCACGCGCAGGTGCCGGTCGCCCAGCATGGGTGCTAGGCCGCCGACCAGCGGCGAGTCGGTCAGCAGCGCGTCGATGTGGAACGGCACTTCAGGCACGCCGACGCGGTAGTGCCGCGTCGAGATGGTGGCGTGCAGATAGGTCAGCGTCTGGCTGTCGTCCAGCCAGGAGACTTCCGGCATCACGCCATCGAGCAGGTCAAAGACCCGATCCGTTTCCGCAACGAAGGATTGCAGCCGCTCGCGCCAGTCCACGCCATTCGTCGGCGTGTTCTCGTAGAGCATCTTGGCGGCTCGGGCGCGCGACTCCTCCGGCGGCAGGTATTGCAGCGTGAAGTGGTAGATGCTCTCGAAGTGGCTGTCCGACTCCTCGAACGCCGCACGTCGTTCCTCGTCCACCAGCCACGACAGCGGCTCGGGAAACGAGGACTGCGGATAGCGCGATGCCCGCATCCGCTCGGCGTCGATATAGAAGGCCCAGCCAGAGCCGGTGCGGCGAAGCGCGTTGTTCTGCCGCGCCGCCGTGGCGATCAATTCGCCCTGCGTCGCACTGTCCAAGTCGGGGCCGCGGAACTGGAACGATCGTTGAAACGAGCCGTCCTTGTTCAGCACCACGCCCGGCGCGACTAGCCCGGCCCAGGGCAGCCAGTCGGCGAGCAGCGCGGGCCGCTGGCGGTATTCGGCGAGGTTCAGCATGGCGGCATCCCCTCACACGTCCAGCAGCGGGCGGTGCTTGATGTGCCGGGCGAACACGGCCATGAACTGCGGATCGACGCGCGCACCCCAGACCGCCAGCGAATGGCCGACGATCCAGAGCACCACGCCAGGAATCCACAGTTGCAGGCCCAGCCCGACGGCGGCGGCCAGCGTGCCGTTAGCAATCGCCACGGTGCGCGGTGCGCCGCCTAGCAAGATCGGCTCGGTGAGCGAGCGATGCAAAGGCACCTCGAACCCGGCCGCGAAGGTATCCGGGCCGCTCATACGACAGCCCCGCCGGAGAAGCTGAAGAACGACAGGAAGAAGCTCGAAGCCGCGAACGCGATGGACAGGCCGAACACGATCTGGATCAGCTTGCGAAAGCCGCCCGACGTGTCGCCGAACGCGAGCGCGAGGCCCGTGGCGATGATGATGATGACGGCCACGATGCGCGCCACCGGCCCTTGGATCGACTCCAAGATCGACTGCAAGGGGCCTTCCCAGGGCATCGAGGAACCGGCGGCCTGCGCGGTTCCGGCCAGGAACAGCAGCAGCGCGGCCAGCATCAGTCCTTGCCCCGCAGGGCGGGCCAGGCTATGCAGCCGCGCGAGGCCGGACAGGTTGAAATGCGGATTTACGGAATCACGGAAAGCATGGGCGTGCGTCGTCATGGAAGTTCTCCAGAAAGGTCGAGGGATGGGGAAGTCGCCGCAACGGGTGCGGCATCGGGAAGCGGCGGCAGCTCGGGAAACGGCGTCTCCAGCGCGTCCGCCAGTTGGTAGCCCACGCCGTCGAAGCCGACGACGCGGGCGATACTCTCGATGCGGCGCTTGCGCCCGCGTCCGGCGATGTGGATCACCACGTTGACCGCCTCGGCGATCAGCGCACGCGGCGGATTCACCGCCACTTCGAGAATCAGTTGCTCCATGCGCAGCAGCGCGCCCAGCGCGGAACCTGCGTGGATCGTGGCGATGCCGCCGGGGTGGCCCGTGCCCCACACCTTGATGAGATCCAGCGCCTCGGCGCCACGTACCTCACCAACGACCACGCGATCAGGCCGCAGGCGCATGGACGAGCGCACCAGCTCGGTCATGGACACCACGCCGGCGCGCGTGCGCAGCGGCACGTGGTCGCGGGCTGCGCATTGCAGCTCTACCGTGTCTTCGAGCACCAGCACGCGGTCGCCGGTGGCGGCGATTTCGGCGAGCAAGGCATTGGCGAGCGTGGTCTTGCCGCTGCTGGTGGCCCCGGCGATCAGGATGTTCTGGCGCTCGCGCACGGCGCGCACCAGAAAGCCCGCCTGGGCGGCGGTCATCATTCCGTCCACGACGTACCGCTCCAGCGGGATCACGCCGATGGCGCGCTTGCGCAACGCAAAGGCCGGCCCCGGCGCGGCGGGCGGCAGGATGCCCTCGAAGCGTTCGCCGGTTTCGGGCAGTTCGGCGGATAGCAGCGGCTGGCCGCGATGCACCTCCGCGCCGACGTGGGCCGCGACCAAGCGGATGATCCGCTCGCCATCGGCCTCGGGCATCTCCACGCCCATCGGCGCGCGGCCCGACGACAGGCGATCCACCCAAAGGGTGCGGTCGGGGTTGAGCATGATTTCCACCACGTCGGGGTCTTCGAGCGCAGTGGCGATCAGCGGCCCCATCGCCGTGCGCAGCATCTGGATGCGCCGGTCGAGCGAGGCCGCAGCGGACGAGCGTGGCTCGGGTGGCAACTGCGAAACGGCGCTCATGACGCACGCTCCCGCGCCTGGGCGGCTGCCGCCGCGTCCTCCATCCGCACCGGAGCGGGGTTCAGTTCCTCCACCACGTCGCGCACCAGGCTCCGTCCACGCATCAGGTGGCGGCCAAGCTGCTCGGTGAACTGCTCGAAGCGCGCCTTGCCCTGGGCGCGAGCTGCCTCTTGATGCGCCTCGGGAACCGGCGTGCTGACGGTCAGGTAGTAGCGGATGAACAGCGCCAGCGTCTCGATGGCGATGTTCTGGTCGCGCTCCATGCGCTCGGCCTGGCGCGACAGCCGGTCGAGCCGCTTGGCGATGGCCGCTTCGCGCTGGTCAGCAGCATCGGGCGATAGCCACGATGCGAGCGCCGCCGCGACGATGGACGACTTGGATACGCCTTTCTTGGCGGCCAGTTCATCAAGCCGCTGGGCGTGCTCGGGCTGGATAAAGAGATTCAGGCGGTAGTGGCTCATAGCTCAATTCCGTCGTTGGGGTCGAGGGACGCCAGCCGGGCCGTGCGCTGCATGGCCGGATCAAGTTGGCGAGGAAGGGGAAGCGGCAGGTCGTCGTCGTCATCGAACAAGCCGAGGTCGGCCGCGGGCGCGGCCAGCTCCGGGTCGTAGGCGACGGCCTCGGAGAGTTCGGGCTGACGGCGTGGGCCGCCGTCGTCGGCGGAACCGAGGCCATCGGCGGATGCCGTGGCCGGTGCGGTGGGCGTTGGTGGGATTGCCAGCCCGCTCCAGTCGTCGGCGCGCAGCGGCGGCGCGTCGGCGTATTGGCAGTCCGCCAGCGCGGGCGGCGGCAACACGCGCCGCTTGAAATTGGCGTCGGCGTAATAGCGCAGCTTCCGGGCCTTGATCGGCGCCACGCTGGACACCATCACCACCGCCTCGTCCGGCGGTAGCTGCATGACTTCGCCCGGTGTCAGCAGCGGGCGGGCCGTCTCCTGGCGCGACACCATGAGGTGCCCCAGCCACGGCGCGAGCCGGTGGCCCGCGTAGTTGCGCTGTGCGCGCAGCTCGGTGGCCGTGCCCAGCGTCTCGGAGATGCGTTTGGCGGTGCGCTCGTCGTTCGTGGCGAACGTCACGCGCACATGGCAGTTGTCCAGAATCGAATGGTTCTGGCCGTAGGCTTTGTCGATCTGGTTGAGCGACTGCGCGATGAGGAAGCTGCGGATGCCGTAGCCCGCCATGAAGGCCAAGGCCGTCTCGAAGAAGTCGAGCCGGCCCAAGGCCGGGAACTCGTCGAGCATCAGCAGCAGCTTGTGGCGGCGCTCGATGCCGTCGCTGCCGTCGAGCGATTCGGTGAGCCGGCGTCCGATCTGGTTGAGGATCAACCGGATCAAGGGCTTCGTGCGGCTGATGTCCGAAGGCGGCACCACCAGGTACAGCGATACGGGGTGCTCGGCGGAAATGAGGTCAGCGATACGCCAGTCGCAGCGCGAGGTGACTTCGGCCACCGTGGGATCGCGGTACAGGCCGAGGAACGACATGGCGGTGCTCAACACGCCGGAACGCTCGTTGTCCGACTTGTTGAGCACTTCACGCGCAGCGGATGCCACCACCGAATGCGGCCCATCGCCCAGGTGGGGCGTGGTCATCATCCGGTGCAAGGTCAGCTCGAAGGGGCTGGCCGGGTCGCTGAGGAAGTTGGCGATGCCGCGCAGCGTCTTGTCCTCGCCCGCATAGAGCACATGCAGGATCGCCCCGACCAGCAGCGCGTGCGAGGTCTTCTCCCAATGGTTGCGCTTCTCCAGCGCGCCGTCGGGATCGACCAGAATGTCCGCGATGTTCTGCACGTCGCGCACTTCATGCGCGCCGCGCCGTACCTCCAGCAGCGGGTTGTAGGCCGCCGACTTTGCATCGGTCGGGTTGAACAGCAGGCAGTGGCTGAAACGGCTGCGCCAGCCGGCGGTGATCTGCCAGTTCTCCCCCTTGATGTCGTGGATGACCGCCGAGGCCGGCCAGCTCAACAAGGTGGGAACCACCAGGCCGACACCCTTGCCGCTGCGCGTCGGCGCGAAGGTCAGGACGTGTTCCGGGCCTTCGTGGCGCAGGTACTGGCGATCGTACTGGCCGAGGAACACGCCGACCGGCTGCGTGAGGCCCGCCTTGCGAATGTCCTGCGCATTCGCCCAACGGGCCGAACCGTAGGTCGTGACCAGGCGTGCCTGTCGCGAGCGCCAGACCGACATGGCAATGGCGACGGCCACGGCGACCATGCCGCTGCCACCGGCGATGGCTCCGCCCGTGTCGAAGATTTCCGGGGTATAGGCACCGTAAGAGAACCACCACTCAAACAGCTTCCACGGGTAGTAGATCGGCGTGCCAAGAAAATCGAACCAGGGCGAGCCAAGGCGTAGCTGATAGCCAAGGGCTGCTGCTGTCCATTGTGTGGCGCCCCACACTCCGGCGATCACGATGCCGAATACCACGGCGATCTGACCGAACAGCACGTTCGTCCCTTGCATGACCTGGCCTCCGATTTCTCCTGCGCTGATTCCTCATGGAAGAAGCGGCACAAGGACGTGCCGCAGGCGTCAGGATCGGTGTCGGATCAGTGCCGGTCAAAGACCGTTTAGAGCAGAAAGGTCGAGGAAAAAGAAAGAATTAGTGCTGCGGTAGGCCAAAGAAAAACGCCGCAAGCGGTAGCGCATTGCGGCGTGTCGAGAAGAAAAATGAAGATGATGCAGCGAGTTGCCAACAATCAGAACTTGGGCGATTCCTTCGGTGGTGTGTATGGCGTTTGGCCGTCGCCATAGAACCGTTTGCGCGTAGCTTCCGCCACGCGGTTGCACAGCACTTCGCCCAGCTTGGCGCGGTCGGTCTTGCACTGCTGCCGCAGTTCCTTGAGCCGCTCGGGGTTGGCCGCGAGTTCTTCCACCGTCGGGACGTTGACTGTGGAATCAGCGGGCTTCTGTGGCGTCTCGGACTGGCCGCAGGCAGCCAATGCAGCCATCAGCAAGAACGGGATGATTTTCTTCATGGCATCATTCCTCCGAAGCATCGGGATTTCGACCTCGTATCGGCCTTGGGGGTTCCAGAGATTCGATGGTCTGTACGCGCTCAATGAATCTTGCCAGTTCGTCGGATAGATCACCGTCAAGATGAAGCAAGTACGTCGTCAACGGTGGCACGCGCTGCGCCAGCGGACGGGCCACGACACCCGGCTCACGGCTGGCGGCAATGTGTGCGGCGCCGGCCAGCCCGAGCGCGAAACCAGCCGATACCAGCGCCATCATCAGGTCGCAAGAAGCAACACGTTCTGCAATCAAAGGCTCCATCTCAGTATGGCGAAGCACTCGTTCGACATGCTTGGCGTGGCCTTCGCACACTTGCGGATCGCACAAGACCAATGGGTAGCGCAGCAGCTCATCCAAGGGGATGCGTTTGTGGGCCAGCAACGGATGCCGGCCAGGAACCGCGACCATCAGCGTATCGCTCCAGGCAGGTACGGTGACGATGCCATCACCAACCTCGTTGGACTGGGCGAATCCCACGTCGTACAGATCGCTATGAAGCCCCTTGATCTGCTGTGACAGGGGCACCTCGAAGAATCGGATTTCTACCTCAGGTTCTTCCTGGCGACAAAGTACGAGCAAGGCAGATAGACGCGATGGCGTGATGCCATCGGACAACGCCACGCGCAACTGCCCGTGAAAGCCGTTGGCCGCCGCCTTTACGCTCTCCCGAGCCTGTTCCACAGCAGCGAGTACGCGACGAACATGCTCCAAGAACAACTTGCCAGCGCGGGTCAGCCTGGTGCTGCGGGTGGTGCGGGCAAACAGCACAACACCCAGTTCTTCTTCCAGTTCCTTGATGGCTCGGGACAAGGGCGATTGCTCAATGTGCAGTTTCTCTGCGGCACGGGCGAAGCGAAGCTCCTCAGCTACGGCGAGAAAATACTTCAGGTGTCTCAACTCCATAGAATATTCACTCCCTCCGAGCCGACATAGCACTTGCTCCTCGGTTAATGCTAGAACCATGATTCGTCACCTAGGCCAGTGCTGAGTATTGGCAGCTCCGAGCAGCCGAGCGAGGGTCAAGGCGGAGCTTGCCAACTCAATCAGGCGGTGGCCGTGACCTTGTGAGTCACGGCCACAATCTGAAAAATCAGTTCTTACCGTCGGACGATTGACGGGGTGCCGGAGTCGGCGTTGCAGCCGGCTTCTTCTTTGCGGCGGCATCGCATTGCTCTTTCAGCTTCTTTACTTCGGGGTAAGCCACGTCGCTGATGTACCGCTTCGTATCTGCCAACTGCTCGCAGGTCTTCGGCATGGCCTTCTCATCGTCGTTATGCGCGCCGGGGTGGGCCATCGCAAGCGGCGAAGCGAGCGATGCGCTGGCCAGGGCGGCAATCAAGAACGGACGAATATTCATTTCACTATCTCCTTGGGTTAAGCCCAGCCTTCGCGGCTGAGCGGAAAACTACGGCCTCCTGTTGCGTGTCTGCTATATCAGCAGGAGGGCCGGAGTACATGGGCATTCGCCCCTGTCTTTTTGATGACTACAAGACGCGCTTCATTTCTGCGTATTGACCGCGAGCGCGGACAACCACAGTCACATCGGCATCCCCACGGTTTCGCCAGAACCAGCCGTGATTGCCGTTAAAGGCAGCCTGGATCGAACCATCATCTGCGGGCACGGCACGGCCTTTCTCGTAGCTGATCGACTGTCCACCGCCATCGCCGTGGGTATCGAAGTTCACTACGCCACCTTCGGCAATCCAACTGAACTCAGCTTTCTCGCCGGCCTTCATACTCAACTTCACTTCGGCACCTTGGCCCGGCTTTAGGACAACGCGCACCTCATCGCGCCACGCAGAATCGTTCGCCAACTGAGGGGTGCCTTGTGTCTGCGCCGGCGTGGCTATGCTGGCATTCCCTGTGCTCGTGCCGGCGGCCCTGGCCTTGGCTGCGTCCATTGCTGCATCTGCCGCGGCTTCTTTAGCTAGCTGGGTCTTGATTTCCCCCATTTCCGTCAGCCCGAGAGCGCGGCCAATCCCTGTCGGGTCGATTGCATATTCGGAGGGAAGGACGATAGCTATCAGAATTGCGACGGCGGCAACGAGCGCAATGCACGTTGATCGCAGCAATTGTTTCGATGTAGGTAGGTCGTCAAGAGTTGGCTTTGATACGTTGAACATAAAGGTTTTCTCCGTGCGGGGTTCAGGAAACGAAGTAGCCGGTGATTTGGTAACCGATCAGAATGAAGCCGGCACACATCATTGCCACGTTTGCGGTGTATGCATGACGCCAGAAGCTCGCTGTTCGGCGCCAGTAGCTCATTGCGATCAAGATCGTGCCGAGCGCAAGCAACTGTCCCATCTCAACGCCGACATTGAATGCCAGTAGATTGGGAATCAGGCCGTCAGGTGAGATGTTGTATTCGATGATCTTGGTGGATAGTCCGAATCCGTGGAACAGACCGAATACAACTGTGGCGGCTTTTGTATTCGGTTGAAAGCCAAGCCATCGTTGAAAGGCGCCAATATTGTCGAGCGCCTTGTAAACAACCGAAAGGCCGATGATCGCGTCGATGATGTAGCTGTTGATTCCGACGTTGAAATACACACCAAGTAGCATCGTGGTCGAGTGGCCGATGGCAAATAGCGTCACGTACAGGGCGACATGTTTCATCCGGTATAGGAAAAAGATCACGCCGAGTAGAAACAGAATATGGTCGTACCCCGTCGCCATATGCTTCGCCCCTAAATACATGAAGGGGATAATATTGATGCCAGATATTTCTTGGATGTATCCCTTATCGCCCTCGGCAACAGCATGGGCCAGAGCCTGGTTTGCACTGGCGAACATGAGGAGAAGCATTGCCGTTAGAAATAGGAGAATACGTGCCCGGGTTGATGGATGGCGGCTCGGCATTACTTCAATTAGTCTTTCGTGCATGTATCTCATACCTTGAATAAACTCAGAAAAATCCTTTGATTGAGCGCGGGAAAGTGGCTTCTCATTCTCCGCGCTCCTGCGATTAGGGTGAAGAAATCGACGCGCTTACGATGGCGTGTCCTCCGGGCTCAGTCGCTCAATCTCGCCTGCCATATTGGCGTGCAGCAGTTCGGCTCTATTCATCGGCCAGCCCAAGAATCAAATGAGCGTCGATCAGCAGCCGATTGCGCGCCTTCAACGCTTCAATGCGGGATGAAAGCGATGCCCCGGCAGCATCGACGGATTGCCGACGCAGCAGCAGCAGAGATTGCAAATCCCCTTCGCCAAGGCCGTAGCCACGCTGGCCGAGCTTGGCGTTCTCATGGGCCATCTGCGCGGACTGTTCGGCTAACCTCCAGCGCCGCAGTGCAGTGCGGGCATCGTTGATGGTTTCCGCAGTCGCTAAGTCGATTTCCTTGCGCTGGCGCTCTAGTTCGGCCCGCGCAACGTCCGCCTGCTTGAGCGCCTCCAACATGGTTTCCTTGCGATAGGTCCCTCCGAGCGGAATGCTCACGCTGATGCCCACGATGCGTTCGCTGCGACGAGCCTCCGAGGCTGTGAAAATGCCAACGGTGGGGTCAGGAATCCGGTCGGCTCGCGCCCTCTCGGCAGTCAGTTCAGCCCGCTTTAGCGAAGCTTGCATGATTCGCAGCGTGTCGCTCTCGGCAAGGACCCGTTCGCGCCACTGCGCTTCGTCCAGCTCAAGTTCCACAGGTTCACTTAAGGACTGCGGCTCCATCACCAAAGAAGGAAACCGTGAGCGAAGACGAAGGATCGCCTTGGCCTCCTGTGCCTGGGTGGCGTCGAACTGTCGGCGCGCCTCGGCCGCGTCCGCTTGTGCAGCGTTGAGATCCAGCAGCGACGCATCGCCGGCTCTGCGACGCCCTGCAACTGCCGATGCGCTCGATTCGGCGAAGCCGAGCTGTTCCTTGGCCAACTCTCGCGCCTGGATAGATGCCAGCCAGTCGATCCACAAGTCAGCCAATGCACGCGCGGCTTCATGTCGTGCTTCCGCTAACTCGGCGCGAGCTATCTGTTCGGTAGTGTCGCCTAGGCCCTGATCGAGCTCGGCCTTGCCACCAATTCGGATCGGTCGCTCGATCCTGGCGGTCCATTCGTTGGAATTGCCACCTGTGTCATAGCGGCGTCTCTGGCCGTCGATTCCTACAGACCATTCGTAGGGAGATGCAGCGATCTTGCGCCCTGTGTGACCTGCTGCTTCCAGCGCATGCCGAGCCTTCAAGACAGAAGGCTCCTGCTCGATAGCCGCACGCGCAAGTTCGGCAGGTGGTAGGTCGGACGGAGTGACAGGCTGTGCAACCACTTGTAGCGGCAGCACCAGCACCCACCCCAAGGTCATCGTGATCCAAGACTTCATGCAATCTCTCCATCGATCGACAGCGGCGCTGCCCAATAGCGCAACCCAGTGCCAGCAAAGCGTTCTTGCAGCAATTGCAGGAGTTCTTCCTGCTTCCCGTCGGTGACCACGATCTGCACCAGGACCGCATGGCTGCGTCCCATCACTTTTTCTTCGTTCGATAGCCGCCCGTAGGCTGTGCCGTGGCTGAACGTCGGCGTGCTTACAAAGAGTTCGTCACCCGCAACTTCAAGCAGCAGGTCGAACAACTTTTCCTCGATTTGTGGATCAAGAACCAAGGTCAGGCAAGACTTAGGCATGGCTCACCTCCACAGGCGCCGCCGACTTGGCATGCGCGAATCGCAGGTACAGGATGGGCAGCAGGATCAGCGTCAGCGCGGTCGCTGTGATCAGGCCGCCGATAACGACGATGGCCAACGGTCGCTGAATTTCCGAGCCGGGGCCAGTGGCGAACAGCAGCGGTATCAGACCGAACGCGGTGATCGAAGCTGTCATCAGCACTGGACGCAAGCGCCGACGTGCCCCCTGTGTCACGCACTCGATTAGGGAAAGGCCTTCGGCGTGCAACTGGTTGAAGTAGCTCACCAGCACCACGCCGTTGAGGACGGCGATACCCAGGAGCGCGATGAAGCCTACCGAGGCCGGCACGGACAGGTACTCGCCCGTGAGCCAGAGCGCCATAATTCCGCCCACCAACGCAAAAGGAATGTTGCTCAAGACCAGCAAGGCCTGTCGCAGTGAGCCGAAGGTTGAGAACAGGATCAGGAAGATGAAGCCCAGCGACAGCGGCACAACGAGGGACAGCCGGGCCGCCGCGCGCTGCTGGTTCTCGAACTGCCCCCCCCAGGCGACGCGATAGCCCGTGGGGAGCGTCACCGCCTGCGCAACCTTTGCTTTGGCTTCCTCAACGAACCCCACTAGATCGCGGCCGGTGACATTGGCGATCACTACGCTGTAGCGGCTTCCCATCTCGCGATCGATCTTCACTGGTCCGCTTTCGCGCTCCAGTTTGGCGAGTTGATCCAGCGCGACGTTTTGGCCGCCGGGCGCCATGATGCGCAACGCCGCGAACTCTGCTGGGGAAACTTTCACGCCGTCAGGACCGCGCACCACGATCGGGATTCGGCGGTTGCCGTCGATCACAGTGCCTGCTCGCTGGCCCTCGATCTGCACGCGCAAGGCGTCCTGAACGTCCTCGACCGATAGGCCGTAGCGACCAGCGGCCAAACGATCGACCACTACGCGCAGGTACTGCACGCCATCGTTCTCGACGGTGTAGACGTCCTGGCTGCCGGGCACTTCCTTGATCAGCTTCTCGACCTGGCCGGCGAGGTCATTGAGCGTCTTCAGGTCCGGCCCGAATATCTTGATCGCCACGTCGCCTCGCACCCCGATGATCATCTCGGATACGCGCATGTCGATGGGCTGCGTGAAGCTGTAGCCCACACCCGGCAGTTGATCGAGTACCCCACGAATCTTGTCTTCCAACGCTGGCTTGCCTCCTTCGGGCCATTCGCTACGTGGCTTGAGAACGAGAAAGGTATCGGTCTGGTTCAGGCTCATGGGGTCCAGGCCGATCTCATCGGCACCCGCCCGCGCGACAATGCCAGTGATCTCGGGCACGCCCTTCATCAACGCCTGATGTATCTTCAGATCGAGTTCGGCCGTCTGTTCCAGGCTCACCGAGGGAAGCTTTTCAATGCCGACGATGATGTCTCCCTCGTCCATTGCCGGCATGAAGGTCTTGCCGACCAGTGTGTAGACGCCCACGGCTACGGCCAGCATGGCGCCCGCCACAACAAAGACCAGTTTTTGCCGGCGCAGGGCGAAGTCGAGGACCGGCGTGTACAGCCGCAGCGCATGGCGTGGCAGCCAGGGGTCGTCGTGCGTCACCTTCTTGAACAGGAAGGACGACAGCACGGGGATGACGGTAAGCGAGAGGACGAGCGAACTGCCCAACGCGAATACGATCGTCATCGCCACCGGCACGAAGAACTTGCCTTCGAGACCTTGCAGCGTCATTAGCGGCAGGAACACGACGGCGATGATCAGGATGCCGGCCGCGACCGGCGCGGCCACCTCACGCACCGCACGAAACACCATGTGCTGACGTGGTAGCTTGTCCTTGCCGTCATGGGCCATGTGCTGGACGATGTTCTCGACCACCACCACCGCACCGTCGACCAACATGCCCAGCGCGATGGCCAGACCCCCCAGGCTCATCAGATTGGCCGACATGCCATACCAGCGCATCAGGATGAAGGTGGCTAGCGCCGACAGCGGCAGCACCACGGCCACCGTCACGGCAGCTCGCAGGTTGCCCAGGAATGCTCCCAGCAGGACCAGCACCAGTACGGTCGCTTCCAGCAGCGCCGTTGACACCGTGCCAATCGCGGTCTCGACAAGGCTGGCGCGGTTGTAGAAGACCTTGAGTTCGACGCCCTTCGGCAAGGTCGGCTTGAGTTCTTCCAACTTCTTCGTCACGCCTTGGACGACTTTCTGTGCATTGGCCCCAGCCAACCCGAGCACAAGGCCTTGTACGGCCTCTCCCTGGCCGCTCTGCGTCACCACCCCATAGCGAGTGAGATAGCCCTCGCGGACCTGAGCAATGTCGGCGATGCGCACGCTCGCCCCGCCTTCGGCCTTCACGACGATGGCGCGCACATCGTCCATGCTCTTGATGCTGCCTTCGCTACGCACCAGCAGCACTTCATCGCCTTCGCCGAGGCGGCCTGCGCCGTCATTGCGGTTGTTTGCCTCGATGGCTATGCGCAACTGCGTGGTTGACAGGCCCACCGCAGCAAGTTTCACTGGATCGGGAATGACCTCGAACGTGCGTACCTTGCCGCCCAACGCATTGACATCCGCCACGCCTGGCACCGAGCGCAGGGCGGGCCGGATCACCCAGTCAAGCAAGCTACGTCGCTCCTCCAGCGACATCTCCTTGGACTCGACGGTGAACATGAACATTTCGCCCAGCGGCGTCGTGATCGGCGCCATGCCACCGCTGATGCCTCCAGGCAGATCGGCGCTGATGTTGGACAACCGTTCTGCGACCTGCTGACGTGCCCAATAGATATCGGTGCCGTCCTCGAAATCGACCGTAATATCGACGATGCCGTATTTGGACATCGAGCGCAGGATGCGTTGATTGGGAATGCCCAGCATCTCGACTTCTATCGGTACAGCAATGCGGGTTTCGATTTCCTCGGGCGTCATGCCCGGTGCTTTCATGATGATCTTGACCTGCGTGCTCGCAACGTCAGGGAACGCATCGATCGGCAGATTCCGGAAGGCATACCAGCCTCCACCGGCCAGCAATGCGCCGACCAGCAGGACAAAAAGGCGCTGCGCGAGCGCGAATTGAACAAGGCAAGTCAGCATCTCAATTGCCCCCGCCCTTGCCGAGCCATGCCGCCTTCAGCCCGATCACTGAAGTAACGGCGATTTCCTGGCCAGCCCGAAGCGCACCCTGGACCCGCAACGCTTGACCGGCGCTATCCAATACATCCACTGGCGTGGCGACGAAGCCCTTATCGGTTCGCACGAAGACATAGGCCTTGTCGCCCTGGCGCGCCACGGCGGCGACCGGCACCGGCCAACCTTCGCCGCCAGCGGCAAAGGCTACTTGGGCCTGGACGAACTCGCCCGGCCGCAGCGACACCGCCCCGCGTGTGACCTCCGCGCGCAGCACTACCGTCTGGCTGTCGCTGACGGTGGCTCCCAGGCTGGTGGTGACCGCAACCGCATCCCTGCCAACAACGGTGACTTGGCCGCCACGCGCTGTCACCCTCGACTGGCGCTCTACAGGCAACTGGATATCAAGCCACAGCTTGCGTGTGTCTGCGACACGCGCAAGGGGATCAGATTGTTGGACTCGTTGCCCCGGCTTGACGCCAAGATCAGTCACGATGCCCCCCGCACGTGCCCGGATGACTAGCGCGTCCTGCATCGAGCCGCCTGCGGCGACACGACTTATAGCGCCCGCATCCAAGCCTGCCAGCCTCAAGGCAGCTTCAGCTTGCCGCAAACGGGCTCGCTCCTCCGTTGCAGCAGTCTCCGCATCTTGCGCTCTGCGCTCAGGTACGATGCCTTCGGCGGCTAACTGCTTCTCGCGCTGCAAGTTCCTTTGCGCTAGACGGTTGCGCGAAGCAGCTTCCATCAGTTTGAGCTGCTGTTCGCCCAATTCTGGGCTGCTCAAGCGCAGTAAGGGTTGGCCCGGTTTGACGGCTTCATTCTGACCAATTAGTAGTTGATCGACTACGCCCGCCAACGGTGCGCTGACGACGTATTCTTGCGAAGGAGGCAGCACGACGCGAGCTGGGTAAGCCATACCCGGAATGGATGCCGGTTTGTCTAGGCGTTGTAGCTGTACGCCCAAGGCCTGCATCTGCGTGGCTGAAACCGCGAACTCGTCGGCGGCCAAGGCCGCCGACGGGAGAGAGAGCGCGATTGCGAAAGCGCAGAGCGTGCGCGTCCAAAGTGACGATTGGTAAGACATAAATGCTCCGATAAATACTCCGCGAAAATTCCAACAGCCGCTGCAATTAGCGAACAAGGTCTTGGCTGGTGAGCAAACGATCCGTGTTTTGGACGGACTAGCCGCGTATGCAGGAGCGGATTCACCATAAAACCGATCGTTAATCGGTTTTTTGAGTAAAAAAACACAGCACACACGCATATGAACTTACCTCGTCATCACGGTGATGAGAGATTCGGTCACAGAGTGCAGCCAGCCGGTCGATAAGCTGCAAAAGGCCAGAACAACGATACCGAGCATTGGCCCCAAATACGAGATCGACGTGTGCCTGGATGACAGCAATGCTTCAACGCGCTCAGGGACAAAATCGGAAAAGAACGCCATCGTCAACGGCACCTGCTCCCTCGCGTGTTGCCGAAATATCTTCTCCACCGTAACGATGGTTTCGGCCACGGCGACAGGGCATCCCACTTCTTTGGCGGCAGCAAAATCACAACGCTGCTCCAAGGCGAGTTCCAGATCGCGCAACAACCGACGACGGACACCGGGCAACTGGATGCTGGACAGTACGGCAGCGGTCAAGCGATTCAGAACATCACGATTGGCGATGTGAGCCTGTTCGTGCGCGAGCACCACGCGCAACTGCATCGGATTGAGTCGTCGCATCAACGACGTTGAAAGCAGAATGTGACCACGCCCGACGCCGCAGGCCAACGCCATAGGCTGTTCAACATCGAGCACGCGCAGTTTGTCGGGATACCCTGGACGACCACTCAGCCGCACCAGCGAGGCAAGGGTTCGACGAGCGCGCCAAAGACCTGCTGCGGCCCGCGCCGCCAGCCAAGCCGCATATCCTGCCAGCAACGCCAATGCACCCCATAGCCAAGCACTTTGCCCGTTACTGCTCGGGTGCCAAACGCACAGATGCAGAAGCGTGTCGGCATGCGCAGAACAGGCAGCGGCAAATAGGGCTGAGTCGTCGAACATCGACGGCATTGCAATGGTCATCACCGCGTAGGCGATGCCTGCCAATGCAGGCGTTACCAGCATCCACCAAGATACCCGCGCCCGCTGAGAGGGGGCCTTGCCTGACAGCGCACGACGCAATGGATGCTCGCAGGCACCGATCAGCAGAGTAAGCGTCACTGCCAGCACGAAGCCGGACAGCAATGCAAACTGAAGTAGTGGGCCATAGCTCGTCATCACGGCTGATCCAATTCAGCCCGACGACGTGCGATCAATTCCTCCAACCTCTTGAGCTGGTCGTCATCCGCCCTTGCAGCAAGATCGACAAATGCGCTCAGCAACGCATCGGGCTGCGGCCCTGCGACACGACGCACCGTGGATTCCACCAGTTTCTGGATCAATTCGCGGCGGGAAACTCGCGCTGAGTATTCATAGGCATGGCTGATCTTTTCGCGCTGGAGCATGGCTTTGCGAAACAGACGTTCCAGCGTAGATTGCACGGTGTTCAAAGAAATCGAGCGCGACTGTCCAATGCGGGAATAAACCGCCTTGGTGTCGGACGGGCCGAAGCGCCAGATGTCTTCAAGCACGGCGATTTCCAGATCGCCAAGTGTTGGTACGCTGTGGTTGGTCAAGGTTGTCAGCTCCGAGCTTTGACTCTAACTAATGAGTATCGTCCAGAAAAAACCGACCGTCAATCGGTTTATTGTGCCATGCCGGCACTCCGCCTCGCTCTTGCGGGCAATCAAGCGACAGTAGGCCCGCGTTGCCGCCCAATCTCCCAGGACACCCCGCCACCGCGCACGGTTGCCGCAAGCTGCTGCCCCAGCCGCTGTTCAATCACCGGCTTCCACGGCACCAGCGAGAAGCCCATGCCGTCATCGAGCATCGCGTAGCGCCCGCTGGCGAGCATGACGCTGCGCCGGTAGATGCCAGCCACGCGCTGCCCGTCGGCCACGGGCCGGTGCTCCAGGCCGGTATCGGCGGCAATGTCTTTGGCGGCCTGTGCCAGTTCCCGGTTGCGCAGCGTGCCCAGCAGGTTGCGCGCCAGGATCACGCGCTGTCCACGCCGCTCGGCCAGCCCCTGTTCGGCGAGGAAGTCGGCGCGCTGCTGCATCGCCTGCTTGGCCTCGCCACCAAAGCCCAGGTCGCCCAGGCCCGAGCCGCTGCCGATCAGTTGCTGGTCGAGCCAGGTGGCTCCGATCACGCGCGCCTGCCGCTCGATGGGCAGGTGCGATTTCAGCTCCACGGCCACGCCGCCCAGGCGCTGCGCGTCGTAGCGGCGGCCCTGCTCGGGCAGGTCGCCCGGCACCTTCCACAGCCCTTCCGCCACGCGCTCAACGATGCCGGCACGGCGCAGGGCTTCCAGCCTGCGGACGTGGGCGGCTACTACCTCCTGCGGGTCGCGTCCGAGGACGGCTTGGCCCTGTGCCACCGCCAAGTGGTGGTCGGTGCGATACAGGCCGTCGCTCGCCAGCGCGGCGATGTTCCTGTCGGCCGCGCGCACGTCGGCCGATCCCTTCACCTCCACCACGGCGCCGGTCGGATAGTTCGCCAGCTCGTCGCGGGCGTTGAGCGCAACGTAGTGCGCCTTGCCGTCCACGCCGTCGATGACCAGATAGCCCCGGTCGCGCAGCTCGTCGGCCAGCCCCTTCGCGGCCACGCGCCCGAGGATGGTTTGGCCACTTCCATCCGCATCATGGCCCGGCTCGAACACCGCCAGCTCGCGCGGCTCGCCGCGCATGGCCCTTTGCATCGTGCGGATGATGTCGCCGCGTTCGCCCAGGGCGCGCAGGGTCTTCTCCGCATCGGCATGGACGGCCCAGGTGCCGGGCTTCGCCTCGTCGGCCAGGCCCAGGCGCTGCAAGCGTTGCAGGCGGCCGATCAGCAGCAGGCGCTGGCGCTGCAAGCGGGGTTCGTTGAGCCGTTCGACATGCACCAGGCCATCGTCGCCGGCCTCGCGCTTCAAGGTGCGATCCAGGCTCGTCCACCGCTCTTGCTCCACCTCGCGCTGCAAGGTCTGCTGGATCTCCAGCTCGGTGCGCGGCCCCAGCCATTCGGTCGCCAGCTCGGCGGCGCGGTGGCGGAAGCCATCGGCGATGTAGTCGCCCGCGATGATGAGGTCTTTGCCGGTGTCATCGCGCCCGCGCACGACGATGTGCGTGTGCGGGTTGTCGGTGTTCCAGTGGTTCACGGCCACCCAATCGAGGCCTGTGCCCAGGTCGGCCTCCATGCGGCCCATGAGGTGCCGCGTGTAGGTGCGCAGGTCTTCCAGCTCCGCGCCATCCTCGGGCGAGAGGATGAAGTGGAAATGGTGCCGGTCGTCGGCGCAGCGTTCCTTGAAGGCATCGAGGTCAGCGGCGTCGGTCTGCGGCCCGTAGGCTTGGCCCGGCTCGCCGTCGCGTCCCACACCATCGCGTTCGATATAGCGCAGGTGCTTGGCGAGCGACTGCGGGCTGGCTCGCTGGTGGTTCACCAGCAAGGTCTTGATGGTCACGCGCCGCGACATGGGCGTCAGCTTCGCGCCCGCGAAGCGCGCCGCCGTGTGGCCGCGCCCGAGGCGCGAGCCGGGCCGCTGGCCGGTGCCGCGCGCCGATGCCGGACGGGGCACCGTGGACTTGCCGCTGCTGGCCTTGCCCGCCTGTTTGAGCACCTTGGAAACGAAGCTCTGCCCCTGGCCCTTGCCCCGGTTCTTCGGAGCGCTGGGGCGCACGCGGAAATCGTCGTCGCGGCGGTCGCTCATGGCTGTCTCCAAGGAAAGCTGCGGCGTGCCCGAGCGTGCAAAGCACGCGGGCCGCTCTGTCTTGGCGCGGGCCTCGCGCCACACGCGGCACGGCGGCGAAGCCGCTCCGTGCCGCGCCAACCCCACGTGCAGACTGGCTTTCGACGCGGCCCGGTGCCGCGTCCTTTTGTCTTGCCTTCCGCCTTTGCCCCTCGCTGACGCTCCGGGCAGCGGCGGCCCGGCGCCGCTGCTGCGCGAGCAGCCAGCGCGCCGGCGAACGCGGCGACGGCCATAGGCCGGGCGCGTTCGAGGCAAGACGCCTGCACGTGGGAAGGCAGCGCGAAGTGCGGCGCGGATGCGCTCGCACTGCACGCGCGATGACACGCGGAACGCCACCGGATCGGCACGCCTGATAGCACGATGATGCGCAGCGAATCGGCGGCGATCATGGGCGCTTCTCCAGCCAGACCGGGTGCGCGACGCCGATCACGGCGGATGTGCTGACCGGCCCGAAATACCGGCTGTCGAACGACGCCGGATTGGTCGAACTGAGCAGGAACAGTTCGCCAGGGCGAAGCTGCCGGCACTGCGGCCAGGATGGCAGCGGACGGCCCAGCCGGTCGGCGGGCCGAACGGCAGCCACCGGCACGCCGTCGATCCACACCAGCGCATCGAAAACGCAAACGTGCTGCGGCGCGGTCGCGCCCACGCGCTTGAGCAGCGGCACGCGCGCCGGCAGGTAGCCGCGCTGCGCGGCCAGCGCGGCGGCGTCTGGCGGCAGCGTGGCTAGGACGATGCTGTCCACGGACAACGGACGTGGCGGCGAGCCGGGCCGATGGTGCAGCGGATCGACGCGATACCAGCCGACCGCCACGCTGTCGGACGGGTTGTAGATCAGGCGCGGCAGCGGATGCACGAAGGACGCCCAGGCCAGCGCAGCGAGGCCGCAGGCGGCGAGGCCCGCGAGCACGATGCGAGCGCGCAGGCGCGAGCGCGGATGCGGCGCGGTGCCGATGGCGGAAACGGCGGTCATGGCAGCGCCCTCCCGGTCAGCCAGGCGGCGTGCCGCTCGGCGGTGTATTCGGGCAACGGCAGGCGCGCGGCGAGCCGGTTGGCGAGCGTGCGCCAGTACGCGGGCGAGACGGCAACGGGTGCGATGCCCAGCGCCTCGATGGCGTCGATGCGCTCCAGCACGGCACGCACTTGCCCGTCGCCCTCGGCGTGCAGCAACAGGCGCGCGCCGGGCTGCACGCCGGGGATGCGCTGCGCCGCGTCCAACGGTGTGCAGGCTTGCATCACCATGAGCTGCCAGCGCACGGTGCCGTAGTCGTTGGCCTGCCAGCGGATGCGGCAGAACACAGCGCCCGGCAGGAACACCGCGCTGCGCCGCCAGCGGTCGAGCTGGTGCGTGCGCTCGGGTTCGCCGAAGCGCAGGTAGAGCTTGAAACGGGCCTCGATGTAGGCCAGCGCCACGCGCGTCAGCGGCGCGCTGGCGGGCTGGCCGACAGGCGCAGTCAGCGCAGCCGTGGCCGCGACGGCGGCAGGCGAAGCGGATGCGGTCATGGTGTGTTCTCCCTGTGGTTCTCGGGAAACTCCTGCTCCAGCAGGCCGCGCAGCAGGTCGGCCACGGTCACGCCTTGCGTGAAGGCCGATACCTTGATGCGCGCCCGCATGGCGGGCGTGATGTCGAGGGTGAGGCGGGCCGTGTAGAGGTCGCCCTTGCCCAGCGCATCGGCGTCGCCCTGGCGAATCCACGCCTCGGCGTGCGGATTCGCGGGCGGACGCGCGCCGATGCCGACGCGCTTTGCCGCACGTTTGCTGTTCGGTGGTGGCTTCTCTGTCATGTCGTCCACCGCAGCAGTTCATCCACAAGGGCGGTGATTTCCCGTGCGGCGGCGCTGTCCGGCGCCGTCTCGCGTGCAAGCCGGCCAGCGGCCACGCTGTCGGCGAACACGATGCGCTGATGCACTTCCGCGCGCAGCGCAGGAAGCGGCTGGTCGGCGAGTGCCTGGCGCGCTTCGCGCCCGATCACGGTGGTACTGACACGCCGATTGATGACGAAGGCCGCGCGCAGCGCAGGCCGGAACACCTGCGCCTCGCGGATCAGCGCGACCATCTCGGCGCTGGCCCACAGGTCGTAGGGGCTGGGCTGCACCGGGATCAGCACGCGCTCGGCCGCCAGCAGCGCGGAGCGCGCCAAGGCGGCGATGCGCGGCGGCCCGTCGATGACGACGTGATCGGCCCGCCTGGCAAGCTCTGGCGCTTCCTGATGCAGCGTTTCGCGTGCGAGGCCCACGGCGCTGAAAAGCCGTGGCAAGCCTTGCTGGCTTCTGCGCTGTGTCCAGTCCAGCGATGAACCCTGTGGGTCAGCGTCCAGCAGCACGACGTGCTGGCCGCGCATGGCCAGCTCGCCAGCGATGTGGGTGGCGAGCGTGGTCTTGCCCACGCCGCCTTTCTGGTTGAGAAGCGCGACGATCATGGCCTGGCCCTCCGTGTTGGAAAGCCCGGCTGTTGCTGCTGCGTTGGTGGCCGCGTGGCGGTTATCCACCGCAACGGCGTTTCCCTACTAAAAGTTAGAGAAATTAAGTTAGGGAAGTTAGGGGGCGCGAAAACCCAGTGCTGGCGCGGGTTTGCGGCTGATTTTGTTGCCTGATAGCACGATAGTTCGTTGCCTGATAGCACGATACTTCTGTTGCCTGATAGCACGAGTCCGTCCACAGGCTCTCCCGCAGTTATCCCCGTGCCGTGGACGGCACGGGCCGGAACGTGAGCAGCGGCGAGGAAAGCCCGGAGACGTGCTCGATGCCCAAGTGGTAACCGGGCAAGGACTGCCGCGCGACCAATGCCCGCAAGTCGGCGGCGAAGTCGTAGTAGCGCGCCACGCTGCCCGATTTGCGGTACAGGTGCTGAAAGTCGAACTGCCAGCCGTGTTCCTGCTTGCCGCCGTGCTTGCGCACCAGGCGGTACAGCCACCGCTCGATGCCGCCGGTCAGCCGGAAATACGCCGGGTCGATGGTCAGCACCAGAGCGGCGTCGATCACGCCCGCATAGAACCAGTCCGGCAGGATCAGCTCGATGCCCAGCGGCGTGCCGCTGGCATCGGCCAGCTCCTTCCATTCGTTGATCCACGAGAAGCGGTGCAGACGCCGGCCGGTCGTCTCGCGGATGGATGTGGCCACCGTGGTCGATTGCAGGCGATCCAGGGCTGCTTTGAGGCGCTGGTAGTCGCGCAGCGATGTGCCGCGACCGATGTAGCGCAGGATCTCGTAGGGCGTGGCCTGCATGAGCCGCGACGGCCGCAGGCCCGCGTCGCGGGCTTCCACGATCTGCGAGGCCGCCCATATCAGCACGTCCGCATCCCAGATCGTGGCGATGCCGTGCTCCTGCGTGCCTTCCACGCGGATCGTGACGTTGCCGGCCCGGAAGTCGATCGGCGCAATGCGCCGAGACTTCGCCAGCGAGAAGAACGGAAAGGCCATCAAGTCCTGGCTGTCGCGCGGCGCCATGTCGCCCGGCAAGGCGCGGAACAGGTCGAGCTGTTCGCGCTCTTGCATCGGCCGCTGCCGCACGGGCAGCGCAGGGCTGGACATGACGATGGCCTGACACGCGCCAGCGATCAGCGCGCACGGCTGTCCGCCGAGTGGTGCTCGGCGTACTCGGGATCGGAAGTCGTCTCGAAACTGCGATCAGCCGCCCAGGCATCGAGGTCGGCCACGGCGTACATGACGCGCCGGCCGAACTTGCGAAAGCGCGGCCCGCCGCCGATCACGCGCTGCTTTTCCAGCGTGCGCGGCGACAGGCGCAGGTACTCGGCGGCTTCGTCGTTGGTGAGGTAGCGTTGGGGCTGCGCGGCAGCGGTCGAGACAGTGGCGGCAGGCCGCAAGGGAGCGGGACGCATGGTGTGAACCTCCATCGGTTATGAAGCTCCGGCCACACAGCGCGGCTGGATGGAGGCAGTCTCAAGAAGCGAGGGGTTTTCGATCAGGGACGTTTTGCGTGGTCTGCAAAACGTCCCTTCTCAAGCGGTGCAAGCTGTGCTAGGCGGCGATAGCCGCCGCGCATCAGCGCATCGCCGCGCCGCACCAGGCGGCGCACGCGGGCGCGCAGGTCGCCGTCGGCGTGCCAGTCGGCCGCCACGGCATCGGCGCCGAACAGCCCTTCGGCGACTTCGCGCAAGGACGCGCCCGCCAGGGTCGCGTCGAGCGCCTGCAAGGTGTGCAGTTCCAGCAGCGCAGCGAGTGTCGGCCGGGGCTTCGTATCGGCCAGGTCGGAGCTGGGCAGATGCCCATGTGCAGGCGCGGCAGCGCCGCCGCGGTGGGCATAGGCGACAGCCATGCCATCCTCCAGGCCGGGCGCCAGCGCGAAGCGCGCGCATCGACCGGGGCTGCGCGCGATCAGCGCCAGCCCTTTGCCGTCATGCAGCAGTTGCTTGTGCCCAGGGATGTGCCAGAACGCAAAGGCGACCGCATCGGGCGGCGGGTCAGCATCGGCATAGAGCTGCACCACGGCAGCATGGCCGGGCAGCCAGGCCGGATGCGCGTCGCGCGCATCCAGCACCGGGTCTTCCAGAAGGCGCAAGCCCCAGCGATGTGCCGCGTCCTGTGCCGCCTGCGGCCGGCGATGACGGCGCAGCCAGTCGAGCCGGTAGTCGGGGTGCCTGCGCAGGTATTCCCAGGCAAGCGCAAGGTCGTCCAAGTGCAGCGCGTACAGGTACGCGGCAGTCGGATACCAAGGCTCGGCGCTGCGATCGACCATGACGCAACCTCCCTGCGAACAGGACGGGCCGCCACGGAAGAACTACGCGCTACATCGGTATCGTCAGAACGTCATGGGTTAAAAAGATGGATGGGGCTGTCAAGACCGATTGGCTCCGATGCGTTGCGGTAGTCGTCTCAATGGCGGGGCAGCAGCGCCCCGGCCGTGGGACGCCGTACCGTCCAGCCTGCCGCAGCCCGCGCGGGGCATCATGTCTATTTGGATCAGACTGGCGTGGGTATGCCGCAAGAATCCCGATTGAGACTTTCCCGGTATGACACCAGACTGAAAAAGTCAGAGTGCGCGGGGTTCAGTCCGGGATAGCCCCGTCCCGCTCGGCCAGGCGCGTGTATTCCGACAGCATGCGCGTGGGACGGAAATAGAGGTCGCGCAGTACGGGCCGCTTGAGCGGCCCGACGATGCCGGCCAGGTCGGACAGCTTGACGGTGCCTTGTGCCGGCATCCCGATACCCAGGTCGATGAGGCCCCAGGCAGTGTCGCCGTCGGCGGGGTCGAGCGCAGCCAGCAGCCAGGTCACATGCGCGTCCGGCATGAACAGCCGCACCACGGGCACCGGGTCGATGGCCCGGCCAGCAGCGCGGGCCTCGCCGTTGGCGAGCAGTTGCGCGCGCTCTGGGGCGGTGGTGAGTGGCTGGGGCATGGTCGGCAATCCCACAAATCCAATGTTGCACGAACGCGGTTTCACGGCGAAGCGCAGAACCGCCAAGCCGGATATGCGTCTTCGTGCGCAAGCACGGATGCGGTTCCGTGGCTTTACTGGAACCCGCCGATACGGATTTCCGTAAAGGCACAGGCATTGAATGAACACTATAGATTGTAGCTCTATAGGGCGCAATGGGGTGTCATCTTGGTATTTGTGGGGAATCCAAGGTGGCAACAACGTACTCGCTGGCGAAGGCATTGAAGACGGTCAGGAAGGCGCGCGGCTTGAGCCAGGAAGCGTTCTCTGACGTGTCTAGCCGCACCTACATGAGTACCCTGGAGCGCGACTTGAAAAGCCCGACCTTGCACAAGCTGGCCGAGCTTTGCGAAGTGATGAAAATCCACCCGCTCACGTTGCTGACCTTGGCGTACGCCGGTGACAGCGAACAGAAAGCCGATCACCTTTTAATGCTAGTTCGACAGGAACTCCAAGAATTGGTTGTGGATGATTCCGGCCAAAGATAGATTTCTTCAAGGGACTTAAAAACAAACTCCGCACACCATGCCTAAGACTCAACTAAAAAAGCTAACGATCGAGAAATTCCGCGCATTGAACGATGTGGCGGTTGAGTTCGGCGATTACATCACTGTTGTTTGTGGAAAAAATGGTACCTCAAAGTCCTCGATACTGGGCATAGCTGCGCAAATTTTTAGCTTTGAAAAAGATTACGTCAAAGACGAAGCTCTTGCATTCCGACAGATTGCAGGAGAAATGTTCAAGTCTCAATACAGTGACCATTTCAGGATATCCGAAAAGTTTGATGTTCCCGGCTCCATGTCCGTAAACATTGATTTGCTTGACGGATATACAAATCAGGCTGCGACCGCCAGACTTGAGTTGATGAAAAGAGGGAAGTCGCCTAGACCTGTAGTTAGAAATAACAGCACGGCGGCCGGAAGCAGCAACACGAGTAGGAATTTTACTCATCCGGTAATTTTTCTTAGCTTGAAGCGTCTTTACCCTATCGCGGCCAGAGACTACAAGCTAGGCGACTTTGATTATCTAGAGCATCACAAGAAAGATTTCATTGCGCTAACGAACGAGCTTCTTAACCGCAACGCATCGCTTGCAACAGGGACTGATGGAACTATCAGTTCTGCGGTGGCGCATGGGGAGAACTACGACCAAGACTCTGTTTCGGCGGGTGAGGACAATGCAGGCCAGATCATATTGGCCTTGATGTCTTTCAGAAAGTTGAAGGAAGAGTATGCTGACTATAAAGGTGGTTTGCTTTTAATCGACGAGGCTGATGCTGGGCTATTTCCGACTGCACAAGTAAATCTACTAAAGATGCTTGATCGCGAGTGCAAGAGCTTGGATCTTCAAGTTGTCATGACTTCGCATTCGCCGGTTCTGATTGAATATGCGTATGAGCAGAGTCGTCAGTTCAGAAGAAAGTACAAGACCATTTATTTGAGCAACACCTACGGCAATGTCCAGGTGATGCAAGACTGGTCATGGGCACAAATTAGTGCAGACATCAACACAAAGACCATTGATACGTCATCTGGAGTTTCACTGCCTCGCATAAATATCTATTTCGAAGACAAAGAGGCCGAAGATTTTTTTGCAACTTTGATGTTTAGGCAGCCAATAAAGAAGTTCACAAATCCGATGTCGGAAGTGTCACTCGGATGCTCTAATTATCTTCAGTTGATCCAGAAGAAACTCCCTGAGTTCTCGGAAAGAAGCATCGTCTGCTTAGATGCAGATCAAGACTCTCAGGTTACAGGGAAGAGCTATAAGACAGTGACCCTCTTGCCTGGGCATCTCCCACCTGACCAGCTTGTGTTCGAGCACTTGTACAATCTCCCTGCCGCCCATCCATTTTGGAAGAATGATTTGCAGTTCACAAGAGATGTTTTCACCAATGCAGCTCGCGAGGTTTTGAACGAGTTTTCAATCAACGGGGATTCTGTTGAGGTGAAGGAGCGGGTGGCTGCATACACTGGAACCAAGAAGCCGAGAGAGGTTTTTAAGCGTTTTTATAAGGGTGTCGAATTTCAGAAATTGCTCACATCTGGAGTCAAGCCCTACAATCCTTGGAAGCATTGGATAGATAACAATCCAATGCTTATTAACGAATTCTTGGAGAATTTCAAGACGGCTGTTCACGGTGTGATGAGCACAGGGTATGCTGTGGACGTCACCAAGTTGGCCGCCTTGGAAGTTAAGCCAAGAAAGGTATAACGATGTTCTCAAACAGACTGTATAGCCCTCTGCGCTACCCTGGCGGGAAGGCGCCATTTGCTCCATTTATTGCAAAAATAATGGAAACGAATGGTGTCACGGGAGGGCATTACTTGGAGCCATACGCTGGCGGGGCAGGCGTTGCGCTTGATCTACTCTTTCATGGGCACGCAAGTCATATCCACATCAACGATGCTGATCCTGCCGTATATGCTTTTTGGGTTGCTGTAACAAAGCATTCAACTGAGCTTCTTGATTTACTCGAATCCACCCCTATTACCATTGAAGAATGGTTTAGATGGCGAACCGTTTTACGAGAAGATTCCGTTGCCAGCCTAGTCGATAAAGGATTTGCGACTTTGTTCATGAATCGGACGAATCGGTCTGGAATTCTCAAGGCAGGCGTCATTGGTGGAAAGAGTCAGAACGGGAACTACAAGCTGGACGCTAGATTTAAGAAGGACGTTGTTGCTTCACGCATTCGTGAAATCGCCCGGCGAC
Source organism: Acidovorax sp. HDW3 (assembly GCF_011303755.1). Lineage (NCBI taxonomy): Bacteria > Pseudomonadati > Pseudomonadota > Betaproteobacteria > Burkholderiales > Comamonadaceae > Acidovorax > Acidovorax sp. HDW3. The sequence goes on from NZ_CP049885.1 coordinate 2,704,363, forward strand.
AGAGTGACATATCGGTGTATTGTGAAGATTCACTGTGCCTTCTGAATCGCTGCTCGGATTTTTTGCCAAAACAATCTCTGATCTACCTCGACCCTCCATACTACGTTAAGGGAAAGGGGTTGTATCGAAATTACTACGAGCATGATGACCACGCGGCCATTGCCAAAGTCATTCAACAGAAGAAGTTCAAATGGCCTTGGGTCGTGTCTTATGACAACGCCGAAGAAATTTGCGCCATGTATCGCATGAGCCAATCGTTGAGCTATGGTCTGAACTACACCGCACAAAGACGATACGTTGGTAATGAGGTAATGTTCTTCAGTCAGAACTTGACAGTGCCTGATGAAGCCATTCCTCAAACTAGGGCGGTGAGCTAAAAACGCCCCGCCGCAATGGGCGGAGCGCTGCGGCGGTCACGCCGCCTGGGGCTTGCTGCGCGACCAGATCAGGTCGTGCGTGCCATCCTCGCTTTCGATCAGGCGGGCATAGACCGTGGCTGGGAACGATGGATCGTCGAGGGTCACGGAGATGTACTCCCGCCCGGCCTCGCTGGTCTTCTTCCACGCCGCGCCAATGTCGTGGCTGGCCGCCTGCAAGCGGAAGTCAGGGGCCTTCTCGTTGTCCCCCTTGTCGTTGGGAACCAGCTTGACCTTGACGTTGAGCGTCAGGGTGCGAAGCGTGCCGGCGAAGCCGTCTTTCTCTGCGGTGAAGGTGCCGATGTTGGCCATGATGTTTTCTCCTTTCGGTTGAACAAGGTTCGCGCCCATCGCGTCCTTGTTGTGATTCGGCCGGCGGGGGACGGGCTGGCTGCACCGCTTGCGGTCGGAACGCAGTGGAGAACCGGAAGGCGAAAAGAATTTGCTGCGCGAGGAAGCCGCGCAGCGGCGGGGAAATTGTTTTCGCCGGACGGTTGCAGCCATGAAGCCCGAGGCGCAGCCGCGCCCCCGCCAGGATTCACAACGAGACAAGGACGCCTTGGGCCGAACCGCTCCGAAAGGAGATGGGGCCGGCTCGGCATCCCGGCATGAAGGCTGCTCCGGCTCGCCCGCTAACGCGGGCCAGGTCAACCACCCGACGACAGGCGAGAACGCCCCTGCCGCACCTTGCGGTGCCGGTCTTGAGGCGTGGCGTGGAAGCTCCATAGCGATGCCGGGCGGGTTGTCCGTGAACCGTCCTTCGTGATGTGACAGGCGGGAACCGCCAGCGTTGAGGACGGCACGCATTTGCACAACCTGCCGCAGCAAGCGCCAGCGTGTTCGCCAGCGCCGCGCCCATCGCGGCGGGGCGCTGGCCGGGCCGATCCGGCGTAGGCCGGTTCGGCGGTGTTCAAGGGGTGCCAAGCATCGCGCGGCGGGGATAGCCCGCAGGGCTTTCCCCTGGAGGCAAGCGCGAGCGCGCAGCGCCGCAGGCGCGAAGGCGTGAGCAACTGTCTTAAAAGTCAAGACAGCGCATCGTGAAAATATCGAATTTCGTTATCGTTATTCGATATGAAAGAAAAACCAACACCCCGCGCCATGGAGCACCACGACCTGCTGTCGGGGCTGATCCGCCTGCACGTGCTGCACCACGCGGCCGAGCAGGAGATCTATGGGCAGTGGATGATCGACGAACTGGCCCACCACGGCTATCGCCTCTCCCCAGGAACGCTGTACCCGATGCTGCACAAGATGGAGCGCGACGGCTACCTCGTCTCCCGCCAGGAGCGTGAAGGGCGCACCGTGCGCAAGCTCTACACGATCACGCCCAAGGGCATGGAAGGCTTGGCGCTGGCCAAGGAACGCATCTGGGAGTTCACCGGGGAGGCAATGCACAAATGACAGATTCCACCAACACCTTGCAGCATGAGGCCGCAGCCGCGCGCGGCTCACCCGTCGAAGTCTTTGGCGCCTTCCTCAAGCTGGGGCTGACCTCCTTCGGCGGGCCGATCGCGCACCTGGGCTATTTCCGCTCGGAGTTTGTCGAGCGCCGCCACTGGCTGGATGACCGCAGCTACTCCGATCTGGTCGCCCTGTGCCAATTCCTGCCGGGCCCAGCCAGCAGCCAGGTAGGCATGGCGCTGGGGCTGGGCCGCGCGGGCTGGCTGGGCCTGCTGGCGGCCTGGGCGGGATTCACCTTGCCGTCGGCGATTGCGCTGATCCTGTTCGCCTTCGGCATCGCGGAGTACCAGGGGCTGGCCCAGTCGGGCTGGGTGCATGGGCTCAAGGTGGTAGCCGTGGCCATCGTGGCGCAAGCTGTCTGGGGAATGGCCAAGTCACTGTGCCCGGATCGGCCGCGTGCTGCCCTAGCCATTCTGGCGGCGCTGCTGACCATGATCCTGCCCTCGGCTGCAGGCCAGCTTGCCGCCATTGCAATGACAGGACTGTTGGGCTGGTGGACATTGAAGATCGCGCAACCCGGCGGCGGCCGAGCCCACAGTTACCCCGTCTCGCGCAAGCTGGGCATCGTGGCACTGCTGCTGTTCGCCGCACCGCTCGTCGGGCTACCCCTATGGGCGGCAGCCACGGGCTCATCCACGATCGCGCTGCTAGAAGGCGTGTACCGCTCCGGCGCACTGGTCTTTGGTGGCGGGCACGTCGTGCTGCCGCTGCTGCAAGCCGCCGTGGTGCCCAGCGGCATCGTGAGCAACGCCGACTTCCTAGCCGGCTACGGTGCGGCGCAGGCCGTGCCGGGGCCGCTGTTCACGTTCTCGGCCTATCTCGGCGCCGTCGCACAGGGGCCGCTGCATGGCTGGATCGGTGGTCTGGCACTGCTGGGCACCATCTTCCTGCCGGCCTTCTTCGTGCTGGTCGGTGCGCTGCCGTTCTGGGAAGGACTGCGCCACCGCGCGGGCATCCAGACGGCCATGGCGGGCATCAATGCCGGCGTGGTCGGCATCCTGGTGTCCGCGCTGTACGACCCGGTGTGGACGAGCGCTATCCACGGCAAGGCGGATTTCGGGCTGGCACTGCTCTCGTTCGGGCTGCTGACGGTGGGACGTGTGCCGCCAGCGCTCGTGGTGCTGCTGGCCGGGCTCGCGGGCTGGGTCATGGCGATGGGTATCTGAAGCCCAGGCGCCAGGACATAGGGACACCGCCACCATCTAGAAAGTCATGCCGGTGCAAGCGGCTCATTCCATGGCTGCCCGGTTTTGACCATGGCGTTCATGATGACCAACAGCTTGCGCATGCATGCCACGATAGCCACTTTCTTCGGCTTGCCAGCCGCCAGCAGGCGCTCATAGTACTGCCGTATCACGGCGTTGTAGCGCATGGCGACGATGGCGGCCATGTACAACGCACTCCTGACCGTGGCCCGTCCGCCGCAAATGATGCGTTTGCCGCGCGCCTGGCCCGAGTCCCGGTTCATCGGTGCGACCCCCACCAGCGCGCAGATCTGCTTGGCCTTGAGTTGGCCTAGCTCCGGCAGCTCGGAAATCAGCGTCGCAGCCGTCGCCGGGCCAACGCCCTTGACGCTCTTGAGCAAGGCGGCCAGATTGGATTGGTGCTGGGCCAGGTGTTCCGCAATCTTCCGATCCAGCGTCTCAAGCTGAGTCGAGAGCATATCCATCAGTTCCGCAATATCCTGCACCACCTCCGCGTGCGCCATGTGTTTGCGTTGGCGCTCGCTGACCAGCAAGCGCACCAACTGTCGACGCCGAAGTACCAACGCATGCAGATACTGCTGCGCTTGGTCTGGCATTGGCTTGATGAAGCGATCTCGATCAGGCCGCAGATTCAGCACCTGGGCCAATTCCGCCAGCATCCTGGCATCCACGCTGTCGGTCTTGACCAATCGCCCCATGGCCTTGGCGAAGTCCCGGGCTTGCCGAGGGTTGATGACGACGACGGCAAACCCCGCAGCCTGGAGCGCGCAGGCACAGGCCAGTTGGTACTGCCCGGTCGCTTCCATCACGATCAGCGAGACCTGATGGCTCTTCAGCACCTCGATCAACGCTTGATGCCCGGCGCCATCGTTGCTGAATATTGCCGTGGACTGCTCGTGCCCAATGGCTACATCCATGGTCTTCTTGGAGATGTCGATTCCGACTGCGACTTGATTGGCCATGATCCCTGCGTCCCTTCCTTGCAAATGCGAACGGCGTTCACGCAACTGTTCGGGCTTTCAGAGATCGGGCGCAAGCATGCGCCCAGGACTCACGCACGGGCTCGAGAGGCACCGAGGGATGACGGGCTACATGCTGCGGCCAACCCCGAACCCTGACAGGTCCGGGCGTGACGGCACTGCCGAACACGCACTTCAAAGATACAAGGGATTGAAGCCGAATGGCCGTGACGGCGAAGTCGGCGCGGGGCGAAGCCCGCAAAGCCCGGCGGCGCATCGCGCCGACACGCCCAGGCCGTTCTATATTTTGAGGAAGAAAGCCAAGACCAGTCCATGACCCTCCAGCTCCGACACGAAACCCCGGACGACACTTCCGCCATCGAGGCAGTGACGGTGGCCGCCTTTGCCGATGCGCCACACACCAGCCACACCGAGCAATTCATCGTGCGGGCCTTGCGAGCCGCCGGCGAGCTGATGCTTTCCATCGTGGCCGAAGAACGCGGCCAAGTCGTCGGCCACGTCGCGCTGTCGCCGGTGACGATCACCGATGACCACGGGCGACAGGCCCAAGGCTGGTACGGCCTGGGGCCAATCTCCGTCCTGCCGCAAAGGCAGCGGCAAGGAATCGGTTCGCGCCTGATGGAACAGGCGCTGTCCGAACTGCGGGCCATGCAAGCCGCAGGCTGCGTGCTGCTGGGAGATCCCGCGTACTACGCGCGCTTTGGTTTTGAGGCCCACGCGGGCCTGCAACTGCCGGGCGTGCCGCCCGGCTACTTCATGGCGCTGGCCCTGCACGGGCCAGTGCCGGAAGGCGTCGCGCACTACAGCGATGCCTTCAACGCCGCCGCCTGAGCCACCGCGAAGGCGGCGGTGTTTTGGTTCGGCTGTTGGCCTTGAACACCGGGCGCGGCCACCGCCGCGCCCGGATTTGCGTTTCACCGCGCCCAGGACGGAACGGCCTGGGCGCGGTGCTGTTCGGGTTATTCCTTCGTCTCGATGAGCCACCACACGGCACGCGGCAAGGCGCGGCCCGTGATGGGGTGAATGTCGGTCAGGTCAGCGCGAGCTGACCAGCCCGAGGGCGGACGGTAGCCGCGCACGTCGCCATCGCCGTGCCAGCGGCGGGCGCGTACCGCGCCGGGGGCGTAGATCGCAGCCATGCGTGGGCGGCTGGTGGTGGTGCGGGTCATGGGGCGTTTTCCTTCCAGCGAAGCGCCCCGGTCGAGGCCGGGGCGCTTGCTGTCGGCGTGGGTCAAGCGGCCAGCGCCACGGCGGGTTCATCCGCCATTGCCTCGGCATCCTCCGGGGCGTCGTCCTGCTCCTGCGGTTCTGCCTGCGTGGCTTCCTGCGTGCCTTCGGTGGCGAAGATGGCAGGCATCCAGCCGGTTCCGTCCGCCAGCCGCTCGGCTTCGCTGGCAATGTCGGCCTTCTTCAACTTCGCCAGCCGGGTGACGTGCGACGGGGCGAACTGCTCCACGGCTTCCAGAATCGCAGCCTTCGGTACATGCCGGAAATAACCCTCATTGGTGGGCTTCCACCATGCGGCCATGTCCAGCCCTACGGCCTGCGCCAGTTCCTCGCTCGGCTGCTGCCGCGTGGTGCGGGGTGTCACCACGTCCACCGTGACGGCCACGCATACCGCCAGCAGCCGCACCAGTTCGTCTTGCGACTTCGCCAGCAGCGCGGCGAACAGATCGGCGCTGTCCTGCGGCAAGCCTTCACCTGCCACCTGTTGCAGTTCGCGCAACGCCACGGCAGCAGGCGATTCCGGCCAGTCCGGGGCCATGCCTTCCAGCCGGTCTTGCACTTTCAGGCTCACGCCCAACGGCAGGTCGTGGCCGTAGTGGCTTTCCTGCAATACGGTCTGCACCATGCCATGCACCAGCGCGGCCAGCGCCACTTGCGGATGCCGGGCGATTTCGATTTGCAGCGCCGCCGTGCGGTGGGCGCTCAACCGCTGCGCCAGCCGGTCGGACATGGCGGCAGTCCTGGGCTGCCCGTCGCCGTCTCCGTCCTCGCCTTCGTCGTCGTTCCCGGCATCCTCGCCGCTGAAACCTTGGCGCAGGCGTTCCAGCGTGCGCAGCGCCTTGGCCTCGGCCTCGCGCATCAGCCCGCGATGAATCACGGCCTGCCCGTTGCGGTCGATGGTGATGATGGCACCGGCTGCGGCCTTCACGGTCGGGCTGTAGTCCTGCAAGCCATCTTCCAGCGCCTGCAACTGCTCGCCCACGGCTTTGCCTTCCTCTTGCAGCGCGTCGGCCTTGTCCTCGTCGTCGGCGTCCAGCGCGTCATCCACGGCTGAGGCCAGTTCCTGCATCTTGGATTGCAGCTTCTCGATGCGCTGCGCTTCGCGCTTGGTCGGCTCGCGCCGTTCCCTCGGCGCACGCTGGAAAGCGTGCAGGTCGGCATGAGTCACGCCCGGCGTGGCATCCACCCATGCCCAGCCTTCGGCCTTCACCTGGGCGGCGATGCCCGCTAGCCGGTCTTGCGCCAGCCTGTCCAGCAGCGCGGCATCGGTCAGATACACGCCCGCGTCACCTTCGGCGAACAGGTCACGGCGCACGCCACCGCCTGCGGCTTCGTAGGTGTCCAGCCCGACGAAGCGCACCAGCGGGTGCCGGTAGGCGTCGATTTCCCTTTCGGTGAGGCGGTCGCGCAGCGCGGACGGCTGGCGCTGCCACGTTGGCGCATCGTAGAAGGCGGCTTCCTGCGCGGCGTGGTCGTCGGTGATGGCAAGGGCCATCAACTGGTCAAGGCTCACGGCATCGGCCCGATAGTCGGCCATTAGGCGCGGCGAGACATTGGCGAGTTTCAGGCGGCGCTGCACCACCAGCGGCGTGACGGAAAAATCCGCTGCAATGTCCTCGATGGGTCGGCCTTCGGCCACCAGCGCGGCGAATGCCTCGAACTGGTCTGCGGGGTGCATGGCTTCGCGCTGCACGTTCTCGGTGAGGCTGGCGGTGCGGGCCGTGCCATCGGCCACCAGCAGGCAAGGCACCTCCCATTCCTTGCTGATGCGGTGCTTCTTCGCCAGCAGCTTCAACGCGGCCAGCCTGCGGCCACCGGCCACGACTTCGTAATGCGCGCCATCGGCGGATGCAATCACGATCAGGTTTTGCAGCAGGCCCACGCGCTGGATGCTCGCGGCGAGCTCGGGGATGGACATTCGCGGGGTCTTGCGCACGTTGCGGCCCGTGGGGCGCAGCACCAGCCGCGACAGCGGAACCAGAGTCAGGTTCTTGGTCGGGTCGGCGGCTTCCAGCGGGACAGCGGCGGCGGCATTGACGGCGTGGGCTTCGGTGTAGGTGATGGCGTTCATGGTGATAACTCCTAACGGTTCAGGGATGCAGCAGCGAGGGATGCGGCAAGGGCTGCTGCCTGCCCCTGCCGCGTGGGGAATCAGGCTTTCAACTGGCGCAGGCCATCGGCCAGCATCCAGAGGGCGCGATTGAGGCGCACATCGGAATCAATGCCCTGCACGGGGCGGGTTTGCTGGCGGCGTCCGTTGGCGCTGCGGCCATGCAATCCGCCTTTGGTCAGGTTTTCTTGGGTGCGGTTGAACACGCTCCACAGGTCGGGGCGGCGGTCGTCGAACCGGCGCGGCATCAGGATTTGCGATTCGGTGATGGGCGCGGGCTTGTTGTCGGTGGGGTCGTACTTGAGGGCCAGCGCGGCGCGGGCGAATACTTCGGCCTCGCCTTCGTCCAGCGTGATCGCGCGCATGGCATCGCGGGAATCCTTCACCCGGTCGAAGCCGCGCAAGACTTCGTAAGCGCCTTCGATGACATGCCCGGAAACGTCGCCCTTGTGGGGTACGCGCACATCGGCCACGGTGTCGCCGCACACCAGCCCATTGCTGCAAACGAAGCGGAACATTCCGGCCAGCATCTGATAGCTGCTGGTGCCGTCATGGGAGTTCAGCAGGATGATTTCGTTGGCCTCGCGGCCGTTGATCTGGCTGGCATGGCGCAGCCGAATCATGTGCTTGGTGTAGTCGCGGCGGTCGTCGTGGCGCACGCGGGTTTGCGTCACCATGAAAGGCTCGAAGCCTTCCCCGCGCAGTTCTTGCAGCACGGTGGCGGTGGGGATGTAGCTGTACCGCTCGGAGCGGCTTTCGTGCGGAGCCTCGGCGAAGATGGACGGGGCCACGGCCCGGATTTGGTCATCGGACAAGGGGCGTTCCGAACGCAGCACCGGGGAACGGGAAGCGAAACGGGATGCGAGTTGCATGGTCTTTCTCCTGACAAAAAGAGGTTTGCTGTTCACACCGCACACCGGATTCCTAGATTCGGAAGCCCAGCCTTTCGGCTGTTCGGTGCGGTCGGCACGAGGAACCCGGTTGGCCCTGTTGCCACCGTCTTTCCTGAGTTCATCGCCCGCGACGGTCAGGAGCGCGCGAACGGATGCCGTCAAGGAGGCAAGCGCAGGGTTGGTGCGGCCCGCAGGCGCAGCCGAGGACACGGCCCTGCGCGCCTTGACGGCACACGGGCGCGGGCTACAGTCGCGGTGAAGGTGATGAAGTCAGGGGAGACGGCTGGACAAGGCAACGGCCATCCCACACGCCGACCGCACGGCAAGCGAAGCGCGCAGGCCCGGATCTAGGAATCCGGGCCGGAGGCGTCAGCCGAGCGGAGCGAGGGAACGATGGAAGCCCGACAGGGGCGAAACCCCGAAGGGGGTTCGATGCGCTACGCGCACGACAGCGCGACCGGCCATGTTTCTTGGCCGGGGACGCACAGCCTTCAAGGTTCGATGAGCACCAGGCGCAACACGCCCCACGCATCGGGAAGCGGGTTCTGCTGTGACTGCGGATTTCTGGCCGAGCCGGCGCAGCCGGTTCGGCGGCTTTTAGGGGTGCCAAGCATCGCGCGGCGGGGATAGCCCGCAGGGCTTTCCCTTAGAGGCAAGCGAAGCGCGCAGCGCCCCGGAAGGGGCGCGAAGGCATCAGGCCGAGTCGTCAGGACGCAGGCTGGATTCCGCAACCGGCACCCACGGCGAAGTCGAGTTCAGCAGATAGCGCGCTCCACGCGCGTAGTGACCGCAAAGGCCACTCGGCCGGTAGAACCCGGTGACGCGGCGACGAAACTGCACGCCGTATTCGTTGGTGTAGATCACCGCGTCGCCGATCTTGAAGCGCAGCGGCTGGCCGTTCTCCGGCGCGAATGGCTTGAGCGCATCGTGCTGCGCCGTGATTTCGATGATGTAGTCGTGATGGCTGCTCATGGCATTGATCTCCTGTGATGGTCGAGAAAGCGCAAGGAGCGCCTTGCGGCGCTCCAAGGGGCGGGTCAGACAGCGATCCGCCCGGCCAGCCGCGCATCGCGCGCGTAGGCGCTCAACCGCTTCTCGGCGCGGAAAGACAGGTCGCGCTCGATCGGCAGGCCCAGCCCGCCGCGCACCGTCGCCAGCTCGCCCAAGCTGACCCAGCCGATTTCCGGCATCCCCAGGCCCAAGTCGCAAAGACCAAAGGCGTGATCGTGGTCGCCGGGATCAATCTCGGTCAGCAGCCAGGTCGCGCCGGCGTCCGGCGTGAACAGCTTGACCACGGGCGCCGGATCGAAGTCCGCGTTCTCCAAGGATTCGCGGCCGTTGGCCAGCAGCACGATGCGCTGTTCGTCAGTGATGAGTGCGTTGTTCATGGTGAACTCCTGAAAGGTTGCCGGGCGGAATTGCCCGACCCTTCCGGGGCACGGCGCAGCGCAAGCAGTCAGGGGTCGCAGACGGCCGCCAGGACGCAAGCGCGCATGGCGCGCGCAGCCCTTGACGGCGAGAACGCCGTGGCACGATGAGGGAAACAGCAAGACCGCCTCCCTCGCACCTCCACGCACCCCGGCTTTGGGGCAAGTGCGTAGCACGCGCAGGCCCGTGAGGGCCGGAGTTGCGCCAACGGACGCAGCAAAAAGGGGGCCGAAGCCCCCTTGGTCAAGTTAGATCGCGTTTGGTGAAGGACACAACGCTACATGCGTGGCCAACCTTGATGTAGGTCGTCCACGATCAGAAGGTGGTGGTGTCGGCCCTGGCCTGAATGTTCGCGCATATGCGGATGATCCGGCGGTAGATCCGGGTGGTCATGGGCGATATCCGATGGATCGCCGGCAGGCCAAAGCATTAGCGCAAGCACTACACCGGCGAGGCCAATCAACGACATAACGATGAAGGTTGATTGCAGTCCGAAGGCAGCACCGAAGCGTCCCGCCAGCGGGTAGCAGATCAGCCAGCAGGCATGTGACAGCGCAAACTGTGCAGCGAATAGCGCAGGCCGATCCTCGGCATGGGCGGAACGGCGCAGCAGCCGACCAGAAGGCGTTTGTGCCACGCTGTAGCCGAAACCAATCACCAGCCAAAGTGGAAGCAACAGAACATAAGACGGAATCAGCGCCCCGATGGCCGTACCGATAACCAGCACCGCCGCTCCCGTGATCATGACAGGTCGATCCGCTAATTTGTTGAGCAGCCCAGGCAGTGCAAATGCAGCGATCATCGAGCCGCCCCCAAACGCCGCCAAAGCCCAAGCTACTTCTGCTTCGCCCAGGCCGAAGCGTGCCTTGACGATGACCACCGTATTCACTATCACCATCGCACCTGCTGCTGACACGGCGAGGCTAACTGCCAGAAGTCCTCGCAGCCGCGGCGTTGCAAGGTAGAGGCGAACGCCCCGCGTGGTGCGCTCCCAGATGCCGCGACGTGGGCCAGGTGTCGAGGCGGGCAACATCACGCTGACCACCAGCGCGGCCGAGACAAGGAAGCCAAGCACTGTCCCGGCAAACAGGTTGTGGAAGCTGATGATGGTCAGCAGCGCAGCCGCCAGCATCGGGGAAACCAGGCTTTCAAGGTCGTAGGCCAGCCGCGAAAGCGACAGCGCCTTCGTGTACTCCTCCTCGTCAGGCAGGATGTCCGGGATGGTCGCCTGAAAGGTCGGCGTGAATCCGGCAGAAGCCGCCTGCAACACGAAGATCAGGAGATAGATTTGCCAGACCTCGGTGACGAAGGGCAGGCAGAGAGCCACGGCGGCTCGAATTAGGTCAAGTGCGACCAGCAGCGACCTACGCGGCAAGCGGTCGGCGAACGCCTGAGCGATCGGGGCGATGCCAACATAAGCAAGCATCTTGATAGCCAGCGCCGTACCAAGCACCGCTCCGGCGTCCGCGCCCGCCAGTTCGTAGGCGAGTAGGCCCAGCGCCACAGTCATCAGGCCGGTGCCCACTAGCGCGATCACTTGCGCAGCGAACAGGTGGCGATAGGTGCGGTTCTTAAGGACAGCGAGCATAAGTCGGCCTCATAGGAGTTTTGCGAGTGCCTTCATTTCACTCAGGACGGAAGCTGCATCATGGTCAAGGCAATGGTCGATGTGGTCATGAATCAGGGCACGCTTTGCTGCCGTTACCGCGCTTTCTACCGCCGAGAGCTGGCGGGCAATATCGAGGCAAGGTTCCTCCGCCTCGATCATGCCGATAACGTGCCGAAGGTGGCCTTCGGCACGCTTGAGCCGCTTCACAAGGGCAGGATGACTGGCGTGTTTGTGTGATTCCGTCATACGGCAATTATATCCCCCTAGGGGGGATGCGTCTAACGGCAATAATGCTTTGCCACAAATGGAGTGACGTGCCAGCGCAGCAGAAGAAAGTGCGCCATCCCGCAGGGACGACGCACCGAAGGCAGCGTGGCGCGGCTAGCTTGCCGCCGTTGCTGCCATCGACTGCAACTGGTCGATCACGCCAGGCTCTACAAACACGCAAGCCTGCTTGTCCTCGATCGGCACGTTGAACACCTCGGCAAACACCGTGCGCCGCAGGTGGGCCAGTCGGCCCGTGCGATACGCCTGCTCCGGCTTCATGCGGCCACCGGCCTGCGAGCCGCTACGCTGTGGATCGCATTCGACCAGTGCGACGAAGCCGTCATCGGACAGCCTCTGATGCTCGGGGCACAGGCCCCAGCCCGTCGCCGTGTGGCGTTCCATGCTCGCGCGCAGGCGCTTGTCCAGCAGGATCGCGCCGGTATCGAACGCCGTGCCGCAGACCAGGCAAACGTGCTGTTCGAGGGAAACGTGTGATTTGTCGTTCATGACGGTTCTCCGGTTGCAAGGGCGGAATTGCCCGGAACCGTCGAAGTCACGGCGCAGCGCAGCAGTCAGGGGGCGCAGCCGACCGCCAGGACGCAAGCGCGCATGGCGCGCGCAGCCCTTGACGGCGAGAACGCCGTGATACGGTGAAGGGACACAGCAAGACCGCCCCCTCACGCCATCCACGCGCGAAGGGTTTTCGGCAAGCGGAGCGCGCAGGCCCGCCAGGGCCGGAGGCGTCAGTGATGGAAGCCCGCATGGGGCGAGACTCGCGCAGCGAGGCTCGATGCGCAGCACGACAGCGCGACGGCGGCACGCCGGGACGCCCGACTACTGGTGACAGGACTACTCGGTGTCGGTCTTGCGCTGCTCGATCTGCAACTGCGCCCGCTGCGTTGCCTGTTGCAGCCGCTCCACCAGCACGCCCCTTGGCGGCAAAGCGGTCAGGTACTCGGCGACGTGGATGCCCGACTTGTCCAGCTCCAGCAATTCGATCTGCTCGCGCTTCTTGCCGGTACAAAGGATGATCCCCAGCGGCGAGGCTTCTTCCGGCTCCCGTTCGTGCTTGTCGAGCCAACGAAGGTAAAGCTCCATCTGGCCTTTATAGGCCGCCTTGAACTCGCCGACCTTTAACTCCACCGCCACCAGCCGCCGCAGCTTGCGGTTGTAGAACAGCAGATCGAGGTGGAAATCCTCGTCGTCAATCGGAATGCGTTTCTGCCGGGCCACGAAGCTGAAACCCGCGCCCAGCTCCAGCAAGAACGACTCCATTTCGCGGATGATCGCCGCCTCCAAGTCGCCTTCCTGCCAAGTGTCGCGCAGCCCGAGGAAGTCGAGGATGTACGGGTCGCGCATGACCAGGGCGGGCGACATGCGCTGCGCATCGCGCATCGTCGCCAGTTCCTGCGCGATCGTCTCGCCCGGCTTCTGCGACAGCGCCGTGCGCTCGTACAGCATCGAGTCGATGCGCTCGCGCAGCGTCCGCACGCTCCAGTGTTCGGCACTCGCCATCTGCACGTAGTATTGCCGCTGGAGCGGGTCTTTCAGCGGCAGCAGCGCCAGGAAATGCGACCAGCTCAATTGTCGTGACAGCGTCACGACAATTGGCTCGTCCGGGTAGGTGGCGGCGAACTGCACCATGCGGCGCAGGTTCTTGTCCGCGAAGCTGCGCCCGTAGTCGCGCACAAGCTGCGCCGCCAGCGTCGGCAGGATTTCCTCGCCGTACCCGGCTCGCTGGCCGGCCAGCACCTCCGTATGGATGCGCTGGCCGATGCGCCAGAACAGCAGGGTCAGTTCGGCATTGACCGTCGAGGCGGCGCGCTGCCGCGCCGCCTCGATCAGTGCCCGAATGTCCCCCAGCAGCGCCGAAGGTGCTGCTGACGATGCTGCGGATGGCCGGCGCGCGTTCATGCTGCCGCCTCCGTAAGCTGCCGCGCGCCCGTGATGGCCTGGCGCCGACTGGCCACCAGTTCGGCCGCCTCGCGCACCGGCTTGTCTTCGGTGTGGACGTAGTGCATGAACATCGCCACGGTCTTGTGGCCCGTCAGCTTCATGCCCACTTTGGTCGGCACGCCCGAATTGGCAATGTCGGTGGTCGAGCGATGGCGGATGCCGTGCGTGCCGACGTGCGGGACGCCGGCGGCCTTGAGCGCCCGGCACCAGCCGCCATAGTGCTCGCCAAAGGTCAGGTGCTTGGCCGGGTCGTTCGGCGACGGCAAGACATAGGGGCAACCCTCCCGGCGTGGCGCCGTCGAAAGCAGCCGATAGGCTTCCTCGCTCATGGGCTTGGATACGCCGCCGGTCTTGCTGTCGGGCCACACCACGCGCCGGTTCTCGAAGTCCAGCCAGCTCCATTCGAGCGGGCAGATTTCGGAGCGCCGGGCGGCAAACTCGAATTGCAGCCGGATCGCCAGCGGGATGACGTAGTTCTCCAGCCCTTCCGCCTCCAGCTTCTCCAGATGGCGGAAGATCCGCACCAGTTCCTCGTCCACGATGAGCCGGGTTTCCTTGCCCGGCGGGTACATCGGGACGTGGCGGCACGGATTCGTGCCGTCCGGGCGGAAGCCCCACACTTCGGCCAGGTTGAACATCTTGCGCAGCACGCCGAAGGTCTTGTTCGCCTCGGTCGGCTTGTAGGCCAGCTTCTCCATCAGCCCGGCAATATCGGGCCGCTTCACGTCCTGCACCTTCTTGCGGCCTAGCAGCGGGATGATGTTGCGGTCGATGACGCCCTGATAGCCTTCCTGTGTGCTGGGCTTGTTGCGCTTCTTGGAGTAGTCCTCCATGAATTTCTTGCACAACTCGGCCATCGTGGGTGCCTTGCGCGCCTCGGCCTTGGCCCCGCCGGGGTCGCCGCCCCGGCGAACCTCGGCCAGCCAGTCCTGTGCCTTGACCCGCGCCTGTTCGACGGTCAGCTCCCCGTATAGTCCTAGCGAGGGCTTGCGGGGCTGACCGGAGTTCGTGCGGTACTGGAGCATGAACACCCGGCGGCCCGTCGGGGTAATCTTGCACAGGAAGCCGGGCACCACGGTATCCCGCAGTTCGACGTCCTTGGCCTGGGGTTGCGCCGACTCCACGGCGGTCTTGGTGAGCTTGATCTTTGCCATGATGACTCCTTGGAACGACCCGGATTCCAGGAGCCAGATAGGAGCGGCGCGAGGGAAAACCGGATCAAGTTTCAGAAAGCACCGGCATATGATGGACGCGCGTAAGCTATTGATAAACCTGCTGTATCGAGCTGTGGCGCAGTCCAGCGAACTACCGGGCTGGAGTCATCGTGAAACAAAAAAACCCGCTGCCCCGCCCTCTTTTGCCGTCCATAGGGGCGCCGTTTTGGTAGTCTGCGCCCACGTTTTTCTGGAGCACCGCAGACCATGGCCACCCCTTTCACCCTTGAGACTCCCATCGCCTTCATCGGCGGCGGCAACATGGCCAGCGCCATCATTGGCGGCCTGCTGCGCCGGGGCCTGCCGGCCGAGCGCATCGACGTCGTCGAGCCCTTTGCCGAGGCGCGTGCGGCGCTGCAGCGCCAGTACGGCATCCAGGCGCTGGCGCAGGCGGGCGCGCAGCTCGAACGCGCGCGCCTGGTGGTCTGGGCCGTGAAGCCGCAAAATCTGCACGAGGCGGCGGCCCAGGTGGCGGCGCACACCCCGGGGGCGCTGCACCTGAGCGTGGCCGCCGGCGTGCGCTCGGCCAGCCTGGCGCAGTGGCTGGGCAGCGAGCGCATCGTGCGCGCCATGCCGAACACGCCGGCGCTCATCGGCCAAGGGATGACGGGGCTGTACGCGCGCCCTGCCGTGAGCCCGGCCGAGCGCGACCTGGTCGAGCAGGTGATCGCCACCACCGGCGCCCACCTGTGGGTGGAGGAAGAGGCGCTGCTGGACGCGGTGACGGCGCTCTCGGGCTCGGGCCCGGCCTATGTGTTTTATTTCCTCGAAGCCATGACGCAGGCGGGCGTGGACATGGGCCTGACGAGCGCGCAGGCGCACCAGCTGTCGGTGGCCACTTTTGCCGGCGCCGCCGAGCTGGCGCGGCGCAGCGACGACCCGCCGGTGGTGCTGCGCCAGCGCGTCACGTCCAAGGGCGGCACCACGCACGCGGCGATCGAATCCATGGAGGCCGACGGCATGGCGCAGCGCTTCATGCGCGCCCTCGACGCCGCCGAGGCCCGCGCCCACGCGCTGGGCGAGGAATTCAAATAAAACAAACGGTTCGCAATGTACCCCTGACTCCTTCCCCCTCTGGGCATAGGTATCTGCACAGCAATTTTGATAGCGCCTGACGCTTATCTGGCACGGGGTTTTACTCCCTCTCCCCTTGCGGGAGAGGGCTGGGGAGAGGGGGATGAACAGGCATGGCGCTGCAAGCTGGCACCCCCTCTCCCCCCACCCCTCCCCCGCGAGGGGGGGAGGGGAGTTACAGCCGTCACGCGCTTGCTGGGTAAGCGCTAGCAGCTATAAAAATAATAGCAATTCAGCGCAGCGCAAAGCCCAGCGCGACGCCGGCAAACAGCGCTGTGCCAATCCAGTGGCTCTGGCTGAAGGCGGTAAAGCAGCCGGGGCGCTGGCGCGTGCGGATCAGGCGGTAGTGCCACAGCACCTGCGCCGCCGCCACGCCCCAGCCCAGCCACAGCGGCCAGCCCAGGCCCAGCGGCGCCAGCGCCAGCGCCGTCAGCCCCAGGCACAGGGCAAAGAACAGCATCACGCCCGCCACATCGAAGCGCCCGAGGGTGATGGCCGAGGTTTTCATGCCGATCAACAGGTCGTCGTCGCGGTCCACCATGGCGTATTCGGTGTCGTAGGCCAGCACCAGGCACAGGTTGGCCAGCCACAGCAGCCAGGCCGTCCCCGGCACCTGGCCCTGCACGGCGGCAAAGGCGATGACGATGCCGAAGTTGAAGGCAATGCCCAAAAACGCCTGCGGCATGGCAAAAAAGCGCTTGGTGAACGGGTAGAGGATGGTGAAGGCCACGGCGGGCACGGACCAGGCCACGGCCTCCCAGCGCGTGGTCAGCACCAGCGCCAGCGCCACCAGCGCCAGCACCACACCCACCAGGGCGGCCTCGCGCACCGACAGCGCGCCGCTGGTGATGGGCCGCGCCTGCGTGCGCTTGACGTGGCGGTCAAAGTCGCGGTCGGCAATGTCGTTGATGGTGCAGCCGGCGCTCCTCATGAGCACCGTGCCGGCGACGAACACCGCCAGCAGGTGCCAGCCCGGAAAACCGCCCGCCGCCACCCACAGGGCGACGAGGGTGGGCCAGACCAGCACCAGCCAGCCGGCGGGGCGGTTGAAGCGGATCAAATCCAGGTACAGGGCCAGGCGGCTGCGGGCAGGGCGGGGGGTGGGGGTATTCATCAACAAAAAAGGGCCGAAGCCCTTGTATAGCAAACGCTAGCAGCTATCAATCTTCTAGCAAGGAGCGCAGCATCCAGGCGGTTTGCTCGTGCACCGTCAGGCGCTGGGTGAGCAGATCGGCGGTGGGCTCGTCGCTGGCTTTGTCGGCCAGGGGGAAGAGTTCGCGCGCGGTGCGTGCCACGGCCTCGTGGCCTTGCACCAGGATGCGCACCATCTCCAGTGCCTTGGGCGGCTGCGCCGGCACGTCGGGCAGCGAGGACAGCGCGCCAAAGGCGGCATAGGAGCCGGGCGCGACGTGGCCGAGCGAGCGAATGCGCTCGGCGATCGGATCGACGGCGTTCCACAGCTCGGTGTACTGCCCCATGAACATGGTGTGCAGGGTGTTGAACATGGGGCCGGTGACGTTCCAGTGGAAGTTGTGCGTCGTCAGGTACAGGGTGTAGGTGTCGGCCAGCAGGCGCGACAGGCCTTGCGCAATGGCGGCGCGGTCTTTGTCGCTGATGCCGATGTTGATGGCAGCGGCAGCGGCGGTTTTGCGGGCAGTCTTGGTTTCCTTGGCCATGGTGCTTACTCCTTGTGTGAGAACGTCAACCCCTGCGACTGTAGCGCAGCCATGGCTCAGGAAAGGCGCTGCACGCCCGGCAGCTCGCAGGCGTAGATGGCGTTGCGCAGCGCGGCAATGGCCTCGTAGCGCGTGAAGCTGCGCCGCCAGGCGAGCACCACGCGGCGCGTGGGCGGGCCCATGCCTTCTTCTTCCCGGATGGGCAGGTAGCGGATGTGCGCGTCGTCGCTCTTGCGTCGGCGCACGCCCTTGTGCAGCGCGTCGCGCGGCACCGACAGGCGCGGCACCAGGGTCACGCCCATGCCGGCGGAGACCATGTGCTTGATGGTTTCGAGCGAGCTGCCTTCAAAGGTGCGCCGTATGCCTTCGGCGTTGCTGGCGTAGCGCGCGAACTCGGGACAGACTTCGAGCACATGGTCGCGAAAGCAGTGGCCCGCGCCCAGCAGCAGCATGGTTTCGTTTTTCAATTCTTCGGTCGAGACACTGTCGCGCGCCGCCAGCGGGTGGCTGCTGGGCACGGCGGCCAGAAAGGGCTCGTCGTACAGCGGCGCCATGGCCAGGCCGGTATCGGGAAAGGGCTCGGCCAGGATGGCGCAGTCGATCTCGCCGGTGCGCAGCATCTCCAGCAACTTGACGGTGAAGTTCTCCTGCAGCATCAGCGGCATTTGCGGCGTGCGCGCAATCGCGTGGCGCACCAGCTCGGGCAGCAGGTAGGTGTCCCATCTCGTGTGATCATATACCCCACAGGAGTTGGGCATTCTTCCAAGCAAGAGAGGTAATGCGCAACGTGGTGGAATCCTTCAAACAGGAGCAATCGACATGAGCCAAGTGCACGCGCAAGCACGAACCACACCGCGTACGAGAGCCGAGATTAAAGCTTCGTCAGCATCGATTGCAGAACTGGCCGATCGCTACAACATCAACCGTGCGACAGCACGCAAATGGAAGCACCGAGACAGCCCGGATGATCTCTCGCACCGTCCGCACACGCTGCATACCACGCTCTCGCCCGTGCAAGAGGCCATCGCTGTGGAGCTGCGCCGCCTGCTGTTTCTGCCCCTGGATGACCTGCTGGCGGTGGTGCGAGAGTTTGTGAACCCGCAGGTCTCCCGTGCAGGTCTGGATCGTTGCTTGCGCCGCCACGGTGTCTCCAGTTTGCGTGAACTTCAGGCCCAGGCCCAGGCCGACGCAGGCACTGCTGACAAGCCCGTCAAGACCTTCAAGGACTATGAACCAGGCTTTGTGCATGTGGACATCAAATACCTGCCGCAGATGCCCGACGAGCGCCAGCGGCGCTATCTGTTCGTGGCCATAGACCGGGCAACGCGCTGGGTGTTCATGCACATCTATGCCGACCAGAGCGAGGACTCCAGCGTGGACTTCCTGGAGCGTCTGGAGCGTGCAGCACCCATGAAGATCGTCAAACTACTCACCGACAACGGCAGTCAGTTCACGGATCGGTTCACGAACAAAAAACGCGAACCCAGCGGGCGGCACAAGTTCGATGTGCGCTGCAAGGCGTTGGGCATTGAGCACCGGCTGTGTCCGCCGCGTCACCCACAGACCAACGGCATGGTGGAGCGCTTCAACGGGCGTATCAGCGAAATCGTCAGGCAAACGCGCTTTGCATCGGCAGCGCAGCTGGAGGCCACATTGATGAACTACGTCAAAACCTACAACCACCAGATTCCACAGCGTGCACTCAAGCACGTTTCACCCGTTCAGGCGTTGAAGGATTGGTATGCAAAAAAGCCGGAATTGTTCAAGAAGCGTGTTTACAAACAGGCGGGACTTGACAGGTAGGGGCCGATGGTGTAGATCACGCCCAGCGTGAGCACGCCAGCGAGCGGGTCCTTGCCGCGCTTGGCGATTTCCTTGATGGCGGCGGCCTGCTCCAGCACGCTTTGCGCCTGGCGCACGATGTCTTCGCCCAAGGCGGTGACGGTGACCTCGCCGGCGCTGCGCTCGAAGATTTTCATGTCCAGCTCGTCTTCGAGCTTTTTCACCGCCACCGACAAGGTGGGCTGCGAGACAAAGCAGGCTTCGGCGGCGCGACCAAAGTGCTTTTCACGCGCGACGGCGACGATGTATTTGAGTTCAGTGAGGGTCATAGCGCTGCATCCTTGGGCTCGATAGCGCCGGCGGCCAGCGGCGGCGCCATGCGCAAGGGGATGGTGACCGGGCCGTCGTTGACCAGGTGCACCTGCATGTCGGCGCCAAACGCGCCCGTTGCCACCGCAGGGTGCACCGCGCGCGCCAGGGTGACGAAGTGATCGTACAGGCGGCGCCCCACGTCGGGCGCTGCGGCCTGGCCAAAGCTGGGGCGATTGCCGCCGCTGGTGTCCGCTGCCAGGGTGAACTGGCTGACGATGAGCAGGCCGCCGGCCACGTCTTGCAGGCTGCGGTTCATCTTGCCGTCGGCGTCGCTGAAGATGCGCAATTTCAGCACCTTGGCCAGCAGGCGCACCGCCTCTTGGGGGCGGTCGCCCTGCTCGGCGCACAGCAGCAAGAGCAGGCCGGGGCCGATGGCGCCAATGCATTCGCCCTGCACGTGCACCTGTGCCTGGCGCACGCGTTGCAGCAAAGCCATCATGGGGTTTTCTCCTGGGTTTGCTCAAACACGGTGACGGCCCCGGTGGGCAGCAGCTCGATGGTGGCGTACAGGCCGGGGATGGTGCCCATCAACTCGGCTTCGAGCGCCTCGCGCGCGGCGGCGGCGCGCCCGAGCGTCCACTGCGCCGGCACGTGCATGTGCAGCTGCACATAGCTGCGCGCACCGGCGCGGCGCGAGGTCAGGTTGTCAAAGCGCACCGCGCCGGCGCTGGCCTGGCTGTGGCGCTCCAGGGTGGCGCCGATCAGCTCGAGCAGCGCCTGCTCCACAGCCTCGTCCATCAGGCCCTGGGCGGCGCGCCAAACCAGCGCACCGCCCTCCTTCAAGATATTGAGGGCCACGCCCATGGCCACCAGCGGATCGAGCCACAGCCAGCCCGTGGCGCGCGCCGCCAGCAGGCCAACGACCACGCCGATGGAGGTCCAGACGTCGGTCACCAGGTGGCGCGCATCGCCTTCGAGCGCCACCGAGCGGTGCGCGCGCGCGCTGCGGAACATGGCCCAGGCCAGCAGGCCGTTCAAGCCGGTGCTGGCCAGCGACAGCGCCAGGCCCCAGTCGAGCTGCTGCAGCGGCTGCGGCTGCAGCAGGCGCAGGCCCGAGGCCCAGAAGATGGCCACACTGGCGCCGACGATCAAAATGCCCTCGAAGCCGGACGAGAAGTACTCCGCCTTGTAATGCCCGTAGGGGTGCTCGGCGTCTGCCGGGCGCTGCGCAATCGTCACCATGGCCAGGGCGAACATGGCGCCGGCGAGGTTGACGAAGGATTCGAGCGCATCCGAGAGCAGGCCAATCGAGCCGGTGAGCCACCAGGCCAGCGTCTTGAGCGCAATCGTGAGCAGGGCCACGCCCACCGAGGCGCGCAGCAGGCGCTGCGGCGTCAGCCACACGAGCAGGGAAGGAACAAAGGGATGCGTCACAGCCGGGGATTATCGGCGCCCCAGCACCCAGCATTGAAAAAATCTATGGCTGTAGCCCCCAACCCAAAATAGTCGGTTTTACGTATGGCAATGGCAGACGCTTCCGCTATAACCAGCGCCAGTCTTATGCCTGATATGCCGAACACCGACCGCCTCGACCCTGCAGAGGTGCTGAGCTCCAGCAACAGCGGCTCGTTGTTGCGCGTGATTGCCGACGCCGTGCCCGCCAGCATTGCCTACTACGAGGCCGACACCCTGCGCTGCCGCTTTGCCAACGAGCGCTACGCCCGCAGCTGCGGCCAGAGCACGCGCAGCATTCTCGGGATGCACGCCCAGGACAGTGTCAGCACCGCCACCTGGGCTGCCATCGAGCCCTATACCCGCCGCTGCGCTGCCGGCGAGGCCGTGCGCTACACGCGCGAACAGCACGACGCCCAGGGCCAGCTGCGCATGGTCGAGGTGCACCTGATCCCGCACCTGCAGGACGGGCGCCAGCTGGGCATCTTCGTCATGATCAACGACATCACGCACCACTGGCAAGCCGAGCGCGCCGTGCGTGAGAGCAACGAGCGGATGCACAAATTCAGCACCGCAACGCAAGAATCACTGGTCTTTCACCGCCATGGCCGCGTGCTCGACGGCAACGAGGCCCTGGAGCGCCTGGTGGGCTACCGGGCGACGGAGGTCATCGGGCGCTCGATTCTGGATTTCGTCAGCCCCGAATACCACCAGGCCGTGATCGACTACATGACCCAGGGCCGTGAGGACAACTACGAAATCGTCGTGCTGCACCGCAACGGCCAGCGCATTCCGGTCGAGGTCGTGGGCAAAACCATGCCGGACGAAGGCGAGGAATACCGCATTGCCGTGCTGCGCGACATCACGGCCCGCAAGCAGGTGCAGGAGCACATGGCCTTCATGGCCCTGCACGATGGCCTGACGCAGCTGCCCAACCGCCGCTACCTGCTCGAACAGCTGGGCCAGACCCTGGCTCGCCTGCGCCCGCAGCTGGGCCAGGCGGCGCTGTTGTTCGTCAACCTCGATCATTTCAAAACCGTCAACGAATCGCTGGGCCACCAGGTGGGCGACGCCCTGCTCTACGAAACCGCCCAGCGCCTGAAAACGGCCGTGCGCCCCGGCGATCTGGTGGCACGCCTGGGCAGCGATGAGTTTGTGGTGCTGCTGTCCGAACGGGCGCAGGCCGCAGACGCCGAGCAGGTGGCCGACACCCTCTTGACCGTGCTCGCCCGCCCCCACCCCGTGGGCGGCCTGCCGGTGGCGCTCTCGCCCTCCATCGGCATCAGCTTGTTCCCGCAAGACGGCGACAGCCCCGAGGAGTTGCTGCGCCACGCCGATATGGCCATGGCCTACGCCAAGGAAAGCGGGCGCGCCAACCGCCAGTTCTACCAGGCGCGCATGGATGGCCGCACCCCGCACGAGGAGCTGCGCCTGGAACGCCAGCTGCGCGAGGCGATTGCCCAGCACGAATTCACCCTGCACTACCAACCCCAGGTGCGCCTGGCCGACGCGGGCCTGGCCGGCTTCGAGGCCCTGGTGCGCTGGCACCACCCCGAGCGCGGCCTGGTCGGGCCCGACGAGTTCATCACCTTTGCCGAGGCACGCGGCCTGATCACACCCATTGGCCGCTGGGTGCTGCACGAAGCCTGCCGCCAGCTGCAAGCCTGGCACGCCGCCGGCCTGCCCAAAGTGCCCATCGCCGTCAACATCTCGGCCCTGGAGCTGCGCCAGCGCGACGTGCTGGCCGACATCCGCCAGGTGCTGCACGACACCGGCCTGGCGCCGCAGTACCTGGAGATCGAGATCACCGAATCGGTGCTGATGCAGCAGTCCGGCGCCGCCGAGCAGATGCTCGCGGCGCTGCGCGCGCTGGGCGTGGGCGTGTCCATCGACGACTTCGGCACCGGCTATTCCTCGCTCGCCTACCTCAAGCGCTACCCGATAGACAAGCTCAAGATCGACCGCTCCTTCGTCATCGACACCCCCGACAGCCAGGACGACGTCGCCATCGTCACCGCCATCATCCAGATGGGCCACAGCCTGCAGCTGCGCGTCGTTGCCGAAGGCGTGGAAACACCGGCGCAGCAGGCCCTGCTGCAGCGCCTGGGCTGCAACCTGGTGCAGGGCTACGGCCTGTCGCGCCCACTCACCGCCTGTCAGGTACTGCCCTGGTGGGAAGCCTGGCAGGCGCGCGCGCAGCTCACGCCGCCCTGAACCAGGGGTGACACAAAGGCCGTGGACAATGCACATCCATGGCCTACCTCACCACCTTCACCGCGCCCACCGAGCACGACGACCCGGCAGCAGCGCTGGCACAGATTCAGCACATCTACCAGCAGCAGATCGAGCACCTGCGCCAGCACATGCAGCGCTTTGTGGCGGGCGAAACCCCGCCCCAGCCGGTGCGCGCCTACTACCCGCTGGTGCGCCTGCGCACGCACACCGTGGCCCGCGCACCCACGCAGCTGGCCTACGGCTTCGTCGAAGGCCCGGGCCACTACGAAACCACCCTCACCCGCCCGGATCTGTTTGCCAGCTACTACCTGCAGCAGCTGACCCTGCTGCGCCAAAGCCACGGCGTGGCGCTGGAGGTGGCCACCAGCAATCAGCCGATTCCGGTGCATTTTTCCTTTGCCGAGCAGGATCACGTCGAGGGCCAGCTGAGCGCCGAGCGGCGCCTGTTGATGCGCGATTTGTTCGACCTGCCCGACCTCACCGCCATGGACGACGGCATCGCCAACGGCACCTGGCAGCCGCAGCCGGGCCAGGCGCAGCCGCTGTCGCTGTTCACCGCTGCGCGCATCGATTACTCGCTGCAACGCCTGCGCCACTACAGCGGCACGCAGCCCGAGTGGTTCCAAAATTTCGTGCTGTTCACCAACTACCAGTTCTACATCGACGACTTCATCCGCCTCGGGCTGGCGGAGATGGCCAACCCCGAGAGCGAGTACGTCGCCTTCATCGAGCCCGGCAACGTCGTCACGCGCCGCGTGGGCCTCGCGCCCGAGCCCGGCGACGCACGCGGCATGGCGCCGCCGCGCCTGCCGCAAATGCCGGCCTACCACCTGGTGCGCAAAGACTGCAGCGGCATCACCATGGTGAACATCGGCGTCGGCCCGGCGAACGCCAAAACCATCACCGACCACATCGCCGTGCTGCGCCCGCACGCCTGGCTGATGCTGGGCCACTGCGCCGGCCTGCGCCACAGCCAGCAGCTGGGCGACTACGTGCTGGCGCACGCCTACGTGCGCGAAGACCATGTGCTCGACGAAGACCTGCCGCTGTGGGTGCCCATCCCGGCGCTGGCCGAGATCCAGCAGGCACTGCAGCAGGCCGTGGCCGACGTATCGCAAATTCCCGAGGGCGAGCTCAAACGCATCATGCGCACCGGCACCGTCGCCAGCACCGACAACCGCAACTGGGAGCTGCTGCCCAACAATTTGCCGCAACAGCGCTTTAGCCAAAGCCGCGCCGTGGCGCTGGACATGGAGAGCGCCACCATCGCCGCCAACGGCTTTCGCTTTCGCGTGCCCTACGGCACGCTGCTGTGCGTGTCAGATAAGCCGCTGCACGGCGAAATCAAGCTGCCGGGCATGGCCAACCACTTCTACCGCGAGCGCGTCGATCAGCACCTGCGCATCGGCCTGCGTGCCATCGAGCTGCTGCGCGCCGGCGGCGCCGCGCGCCTGCACAGCCGCAAGCTGCGCAGCTTTGCCGAGGTGGCGTTCCAGTAAAGGGGCGTAAAGAATTTACTGCGGCTGCACGCCACCAGGCGGCAGCGGGATCGCCAGGGTCACGGTGCTGGCCGCGCCCGGCGCCGGCCCGAGGTGCGCCTCGCGCCCGGTGACGTTTTGCAGCACCAGGCCGGCCTCCACCGTGGCGCCGACGCGAAACGGCTTGGCCGGCAGGCCGTCGATGGAGATCAGCGCCGCGCCGCCACCGCTTTCACGCCCGGCAAGCAGGCCCACCAGGGCCATGCGCCCCTGCACCGGCGCTGCCGCCTGCGCCCCCGGTGGTGGCGCCGGCACCATGCCCAGCAGGCGCCCCAGGGCCAGGGCGTCGGGGGTGCTGGCCACTGGCGCTGGCGCCAGCGCGGCCCCGGGCAGGGGCTTGTCGAATAGGCGCAAACCCCAATAGACCACACTACCCCCCGCAAGCGCCCACAGCGCAAAGGTGGCAAGGCGCGCGCCCCAGGGCGCAGGAGTTGCAACAGCAGATTTTTTGGAGCGGGATGCGGTGGCCATGGCGCGATTATGATTGACCGGCTATGCCTATCCCACCCCATTTCACCCCCACGTTCGCCCCCACGTCCCTGGCCCGCCACGTCCATCGCGTGCGCCAGGCCCGCAGCCTGCGCCAGCGTCTGGCGGCGGGCTTTACCCTGATCGAGCTGATGGTGGTGCTGGTCATCATCGGCGTGCTGGCGGCACTCATCGTGCCCAACGTGCTCGACCGCGCCGACGACGCCCGCGTGACCGCCGCGCGCACCGACATCACCAACGTCATGCAGGCGCTCAAGCTCTACCGCCTGGACAACCAACGCTACCCCACGGCCGAGCAGGGCCTGCAGGCGCTGGTGGTCAAGCCCACCAGCGGCCCCATCCCGGGCAACTGGAAGCCCTATCTTGAAAAACTGCCCAACGATCCCTGGGGCCGCCCCTACCAGTACCTGAACCCCGGCATCAAGGGCCCGATCGACGTCATGTCCTTCGGCGCCGACGGCCAATCGGGTGGCGAAGGCAAGGACGCCGACATCGGCAGCTGGCAGTGAGCCCGCACGCCCCGCTGCAGCGGGGCTTTACCCTTTTGGAGCTGCTGGTCGTGGTCGCCATCATGGCGATTGCCACCGCCGGCGTCAGTCTGAGCCTGCGCGATGGCGCCAGCACGCGCCTGGAGCGCGAGGGCGAGCGTCTGGCAGCCCTGCTCGAAGCGGCACGCGCGCAGTCGCGCGCCAGTGGCGTGCCCGTGCGCTGGCGCCTGCAGGGCAACGGCTTTCGCTTCGAGGGCCTGCCGCCCGAGCAGCTGCCCAGCGCCTGGCTCGACAGCGCCACCACCGCCCAAACCGCACCGGGTCAGGGGGAGTTGCTGCTCGGGCCCGAGCCCCTGATCCCGCCACAGCAGGTGCTGCTGTCGCTGGCCGACCAGCCCGAACGCCGGCTGCAAGTGGCCACCGACGGCCTGCACCCCTTCACCGTCGAGGCCGCGCCATGACGCGGCAAGCGGGCTTTACCCTGGTCGAGGTCATGGTGGCGCTGGCCATCACGGCCATTGCCCTGCTCGCCGGCCTGCAGGCGACGAGCGCGCTCACACACAACGCCGCACGCCAAAGCGAGGTGCTGCTGGCCCAGTCCTGCGCCGACAACGCCCTGGTCGGCCTGCGCCTGCTGCGCCAGCTGCCTGCCGTGGGCGACAGCAGCAGCCGCTGCGAGCAGGCGGGCGCGGTGTTTGACCTGCAGCTGCACGTGCGCCCCACGCCCAACCCCATGTTCCGCCGCGTCGATGCCCAGGTCTTCAACGCCGAGGGCTACGCCGTGCTGCGCGTCTCCACCATCCAGGGGCGCAACTGATGCGTTCACGCCCACACCCACGCCTGCTGCGGGCACATGGCTTCACCCTGATCGAACTGATGACGGCGATTGCCATCATGGCGCTGCTGGCCGTGCTCAGCTGGCGCGGCCTCGACGGCATGGTGCGCGCGCAGGAACAAACACGCAGCCGCGCCGACGCCCACCTGACGCTGCAAACCACCCTGGCGCAATGGAGCGCCGACCTCGATGCGCTGCAGCCGCTCGAACACACCAGCACCCTGGACTGGGACGGCCAGGTGCTGCGCCTGACGCGCCGCTCCAGCGCCTACCCCGACCCGGGCGCGCTCGTGGTTGCCTGGACGCGGCGCAACGTGGACGGCGTGGACATGTGGCTGCGCTGGCAATCGCCGCCGCTGCGCACGCGCACGCAGTGGCACCAAGCCTGGCAAAGCGCAGCGCAATGGGCACGCAACCCCGGGGCCGAGGCGCGCAAACAAGAAGTTGCCCTGCTGCCCCTGCAAGCGTGGCGCCTGCTGTACTACCGGGGCGGCGCCTGGACGAACCCGCAATCGAGCGCCAGCAATAGCGGCGCCAACGGCACCAACAACCCTGGCACCGCCCTGTCCACGCGCAGCAGCATTCCGGAGGGCATACGCCTGGAGCTGACGCTGGCGCCGGGCCAGGCCACGGCCGGCCTGCTCACGCGCGACTGGTTCAACCCCGTCAGCCCCCGGAGCGTGCCATGACGGGCCTGCGCCAAAGGGGCGCCGCGCTGCTCGCGGCCATGCTCACCGTCACCCTGGTGGCGTCTTTTGCCGCCGCTACGCTGTGGCAGCAGTGGCGTGCCGTCGAGGTCGAAACCGCCGAGCGCGCACGCGTGCAAGCGGGCTGGATTTTGCTCGGCGCACTCGACTGGTCGCGCCTGATCCTGGTCGAAGATGGCCGCGCCAGCGGTACCGACCACCTGGACGAACCCTGGGCCGTGCCGCTCGAAGAAGCGCGCCTGTCCACCTTCCTCGCCGCCGAGAAAAACACCGTGCAGGTGGACGACGCCAGCGTGGACACCACCGACGCCTTTCTCTCCGGTCAGATCGTCGATCTGCAAGCGCGCCTGAACCTGCGCAACCTGCTGCCGAGCGAAGCCCAGTCCAAAGTGGCCAAACGCCAGTTTGAACGCTTGTTCGAGCGCCTGGGCCTCTCGCCCGCCGAGCTGACGCTGCTGGTCGAGGGCCTGCGCCGCGCCCAGCAAGGCAGCGAGCAAGATGCGCCGCTGCTGCCCGCCAGCGCCGAGCAGCTGGGCTGGCTGGGCCTGTCGCCCACCACCGTGGCGCTGCTGGCGCCGCATGTGGCCATGCTGCCCAAGGCGATGCCGGTAAACGTCAACACCGCCAGCGTCGATGTGCTCTGGGCCGCCATCGACGGCCTGGACCAGGCCGGCGCCATGAAGCTGGTGCAGACACGCGGCGCGCGCTACTTTCGCTCCATCGACGAGGTCAAACAGGCCCTGGGCAACGACGTCAACCTGCCCGACGGCAACGTCCTGAGCGTAGGCAGCAGCTTTTTCGAGGTGCGCGGGCGCCTGCGCCTGGGCAGCACCACGGTGGAAGAACGCTCCCAGGTCGAGCGCTACATGGGCCAAGTGTACGTACTGTGGCGCCAGCGCAGCGCCCTGCCCCCACCGGCGCAGCTAAACGCCCAAATGGGGCCCGATTCCCGCCCTTCACCGGTCAAATCGCTCTCGGTGCTCCCCTAGAATCGCCCGCACACTGCCATGAGCACCCTCATCCTCACCCTGCCCCTGACCCCGCCCGGGCCGCACAGCCCCTTCGGCTACCTGGTCAGCCCCGATGGCCACCAGATCGAGCGCCAGGGCCAGGCCGCGCCCGCGCTGCTGCCGCCGCAAGGCCGCGCCGGCGAAACCGTGGCCGTGGTGCCCGTGCGCGCTCTGTCCTGGCTGCGCGTGGCCCTGCCGCAGAACCTGCCCCTGAACAACGCCCCGCGCCTGCGCGCCGTGCTCGACGGCCTGCTCGAAGACCGCCTGCTCGACGACCCGGCGCAGCTGCACTTTGCCCTGCAGCCGGGCGCACGCGCCGGCGAGAGCGCCTGGGTTGCGGTGTGCAGCCGCGCCTGGCTGCTGCAGTGCCTGCAGCAGCTCGAAGCCGCAGGCCGCCCGGTGGCGCGCATCGTGCCCGAATTCGCCCCCCTGGCCGCCAGCGCCGAATACTTTGCCCTGGGCAGCCCTGGCGACGCCCAGCTGCTCGCCACCAGCCAGGGCGAGGAGCAGGCCCTGGCGCTGTTGCCCCTGGCCGCCGCACCCGCCCTCCTGGCCGAAGTGCCCAGCCAGAACGAAGACAGCCCCACGCTGCAGGCCGACCCGGCAGTGGCCGAACTGGTCGAGGATTTGCTCGGGCGCCCGGTGCAAATCGTCACCGCCGCCGAACGCGCCCTGCGCGCCGCGCGCAGCGACTGGGATCTGGCACAGCTGGACCTGGCCAGCCATGGCCGCACGCGCCTGCTGCGCAAGGCCGGCAGCGCCGCCGGCGCCTTGCTGCGCGCGCCGCAGTGGCGCGCCGCCCGCTGGGGCGCTGCCCTGCTGCTGGGCGCGCACCTGCTGGGCCTGAACGCCTGGGCCTGGCAAGAGCGCCAGGCGCTCGCCGCCAAGCAAGCGCAGGTGCGCAGCCTGCTCAAGCAAACCTTTCCCCAGATTCAGGTAGTGGTCGATGCCCCGGTGCAAATGCAGCGCGAGCTGGCACAGCTGCGCCAGGGCGCGGGCGGCATCTCCGAGCACGACCTGGAACCGCTGCTGGCCACCACCGGCCAGGCGCTGCAGGGCATTGCCGGCGCCAGCCTGCCGCAAGCCATCGACTACCAAAACGGCGAACTGCGCCTGCGCGGCCTGGACGTGACCGGCGAGCTCAGCGCCACCTTGCGCGAACGCCTGGCCGGCAGTGGCTACCAGGCGCAGGCGAGCGACAGCGCCCTGACCATTCGCCCGGAGGCCCAGCCATGAGCACCCCCCGCCCCGCCGCCTGGCTGGCGCTGCAAGCGCGCTGGAGCAAGCTCGCCGCCCGCGAGCAAAACCTGCTGCTCGGCGCCTGCGCCGTCCTGGCACTGGCCCTGCTGTGGTGGCTGGCGCTGGCGCCGGCCCTGGCGACGCTGCGCAGCGCCCCGGCACGCCACGCCGAGCTCGACAGCGCGCTGCAGCAGATGCTGGCCCTGCAGCAAGAGGCGCAGCAGCTGCAAAACGCCCCCCAGCTGCGCACCGCCGACGCCCGCCGCAGCCTGCAAAACGCCCTGGCGCAGCAGCTTGGCGAGAGCGCCAAAATCCAATTCAGCGGCGACAGGGCCACCGTCACCATCAAAGACGCCAACGCCAGCGCCCTGGCGCAGTGGCTGGTTCTGGCGCGCAACAACGCCCACGCCGCCACGCAAGAAGCGCACCTGGCGCGCGCTGGCGACGCCCCCACGCAACGCACCAGCACGGCCGAGGAGCCGCGCTGGAGCGGCTCCCTGGTGCTGACCCTGCCCAGCGCGGACAAGGCCCGCTGATGGGCAGCACCACGCCCGTCCAGCGCCCCCCTGCCATGGCAGGCACGCCAGCGCGTGCGCGCTCGGCCACCCGTGCCGCCTCCTCACGTTCGCGCCGGCCACCGCCGCCGCCACGCGCACCCAAGGGCTGGGCGCTGGCCGGGCTGGCGCTGGGCCTGCTCGCGGCGCTGGTGTTTTTTGCCCCGGCGCAGTGGCTCGCTGGCACCCTGGCACAGGCCAGCGGCCAGCAGCTGGTGCTGGCGCAGGCGCGCGGCACCGTCTGGAGCGGCTCGGCCCAGCTGGTGCTCAGCGGCGGTGCACAAAGCCAGGACCGCGCCGCCCTGCCCGGGCGCGTGCAGTGGCAGCTGCGCCCGCGCTGGTGGGGCCTGAGCCTGCTGCTGCAGGCTGACTGCTGCACCAGCAGCCCGCTGCGCATGGCGCTGGCGCCGCGCTGGGGCGGGGCCCGCGTCGTCATCGGTAACAGCCAAAGCCAATGGCCGGCCCAGGTGCTCAGCGGCCTGGGCACGCCCTGGAACACGCTGCAGCCACAGGGCCGCCTGGCGCTGCAAACGCAGGGCGTGAGCCTGGAATGGGCGCAGGGCCGGATGCAGCTCGAGGGCCAGCTGCAGCTCGATGCGCTGGCCATGTCCTCGCGCCTGTCGAGCCTGCGCCCCATGGGCAGCTACCGCCTGCTGCTCGCCGGCAGCAGCGCCAGCGCGCCCAGCCTGACGCTGCAAACCATCGAAGGCCACCTGCGGCTCAGCGGCAGCGGCCAGTGGGTGGGCTCGCGCCTGCATTTC
Source organism: Acidovorax sp. HDW3 (assembly GCF_011303755.1). NCBI lineage: Bacteria > Pseudomonadati > Pseudomonadota > Betaproteobacteria > Burkholderiales > Comamonadaceae > Acidovorax > Acidovorax sp. HDW3. The sequence continues at coordinate 2,735,281 of NZ_CP049885.1, forward strand.
ACCGGCGAAGCCAGCGCCGCGCCCGACGACGAGGCGCAGCTGTCGAACCTGCTCAACATCATCGGGCGCCGCTCCGGCCCCCGCTCCGTTATTTCTCTGGGTTGACTGATATGAACTCCAAGACCCCGCGCCTCTTTCAGTTTGCTCTTAATTCGATAGCTGCTTGCGCTTTACTGGCAAGCGCTAGCGGCCAAATTCATGCCCAAACGGCAATCAGCCCCGGCCAGACCAGCGTACGCGCGGGCGAGCCGGTGACGCTGAACTTTGCCGGTGCCGACATCGAGGCCGTGGCGCGCACCATGGCCACCATCACCGGGCGCAACGTGGTTGTCGATCCACGCGTCAAGGGCCAGCTCAACCTGGTAACCGATCGCCCGGTGGCGCCGGCGGCCGCGTTCGACCAGTTCCTGGCAGCGCTGCGGCTGCAGGGCTTTACGGTGGTCGAGGCTGCCGGCCTGTACAAGGTCGTGCCCGAGGCCGACGCCAAGCTGCAGGCGGGCAGCGTCGGCGTCACCCAGGGCGGGGGCAGCGCCGGCGTGCCGCACGGCGGGCAGATCGTGACGCAGATTTTCAAGCTCAACTTTGAGAACGCGAACAACCTGGTGCCGGTGCTGCGCCCGCTCATCAGCCCGAACAACACCATCAACGTCAACCCCGGCAACAACTCGCTGGTCATCACCGACTACGCCGACAACCTGCAGCGCATGGCACGCATCATTGCCGCCATGGACGTGGCCAACGCCACCGATGTTGAGATCATTCCACTGCAATACGCCCTCGCTGGCGACCTGGTGCCGCTGCTCACGCGCCTGATCGATGGCGGCAGCAACGGCGGCGCCGGCGCCCCGCAGGGCCAGGCCGACACATCTTTCAAGACCGCGCTGCTGGCCGAGCCGCGCAGCAACTCCATCGTCGTGCGTGCGGCCAACCCGGCGCGCGTGGCGCAGATCCGCTCCCTGGTGGCCAAGCTCGACCACCCCGCCGCCCCCGGCAGCGGCGCCGCCACCGGCAACATCCACGTCGTGTACCTGAAAAATGCCGATGCCACCAAGCTCGCCGTGACGCTGCGCGCTGCCATGGCAAGCATGGGCGGCGTGGCCGCTGCCGGCGGCGGTGGGGGCAGCAGCGGCGGCGCACCCAGCACCGGCCTGACGCCCACGAGCGCCAGCACCACCGGCGCCAGCTCCGGCCTGGCGGGCAGCAGCGCGGGGGGCAACGGCGCCGGCCTGGGCGCGGGCGCGAGCCTGTCGGGCGGCAACAGCAACCAACCCTCCACCGGCGGCCTGATCCAGGCCGATCCGACGACGAACTCGCTCATCATCACCGCCCCCGAGCCGCTGTACCGCCAGCTGCGCGCTGTCATCGACAAGCTCGATGGCCGCCGCGCCCAGGTGCTGGTCGAGAGCCTGATCGTCGAAGTCACCGCCAGCAAGCTGGCCGAATTCGGCATCCAGTGGCAGGGCGTGATGGGCAAGAACGGCGACGGCGTGGTCGGCGCCATCGGCAACAACTCCAGCATTGCCGGCGGCAACATCATCAACCTCACTGCCGGGCTGGCACAAGGCGGCACAGAAGCGGCGAAGGCCGCAGGCAGCCTGGGCAAGGGCCTGAACCTGGCGCTGGCACCGCGCGTCGCTGGGCAGTATTACCTGGGGGCGCTGGCCAACTTCCTGCAAAACAGCGGCGACGCCAACGTGCTCTCGACCCCCAACCTGATGACGCTGGACAACGAGGAGGCGAAGATCGTCATCGGCGACAACGTGCCCTTCGTCACCGGCTCCTACGCCAACACCGGCGGCAGCAGCGGCGCCGTCAACCCGTTCACCACCGTCGAGCGCAAGGACGTGGGCCTGATGCTCAAGGTGCGCCCGCAGATCAACGAGAACGGCACCGTCAAACTGGCGATCTACCAGGAGATCTCCAAGGTCGATTCCTCCACCCTGAAGGACCCCAACGGCCCGACCACGAGCAAGCGCTCGGTCGAGTCCAACGTGCTGGTCGATGACGGCAGCATCATCGTCATCGGCGGCCTGCTCGAAGACCAATACGCCCAGGCCGAGGACAAAGTGCCGGTGATGGGCGACCTCCCACTGGTGGGCAATCTATTTCGCAGTGAAAGCCGCGCACGCAAGAAAACCAATCTGATGATTTTCCTGCGCCCCACCGTGGTGCGCGACGCGGCCACCAGCGACGCCCTGATGACCGACCGCTACGACGCCATCCGCGCCGTGCAGCAAGGCGCGCAGCCCGAATCGAGCCTGCTGCTGCGCACCGTGAACAACGCCCCGGTGCTGGCACCGCTGCCCGCACGCCCGGCCCCAGCCGCGCCCGCCGAAACCGCGCCCGCATTGGCCCCGGCCCCCGAAGCCACCGCCACGCCTGCGGCCACGCCCGTGATTCAAACCCCGGCGCCCACACCGCAACCTGCGCCAGCCCCCACCGCTGCCGCTGCCGACGATGGCCGCTATTTCGTCAACGTCGGCATGTTTGCCAACGCACGCAACGCCCGGGCCACGCAGGCACAGCTGCGCCAAGCGGGGCTGCCGGTGGTCACGCAGTCCATCAGCACCAACCGGGGCCCGCGCGTGCGCGTGCGCGTCGGCCCCTACAGCAGCAACGAAGGCGCCGACACCGCCGCTGCCCGTGTGCGCGCCCTGGACATGGACGCCAAAGTGATCCGCCAGGAATAAGGACAAAGGCCCGAGGATGCGCTACCCCCTGCCCTACGCCTTTGCCCGCAGCGCCCAGCTGCTGCTCGAAGACGACGGCCAGCAGCCCGTGCTTTGGCACGCGCCGCAGCCCGGCGCCCAGCTGCTGCAGGCACTCTCCGAAGTGCAACGCAAGTACAACGTGCGCCAATTTGCCACGCTGGCGCCGGCGCAGCTGGCGCAGCGCATCAGCGCCGCTTATTCCCAAGGGGAATCGAGCGCGGCCTCGGTGGTGAGCGAGGTCGAGGAAGAGGCCGATCTCTCGCGCATGATGCAGGAGCTGCCCGCTGTCGAGGATTTGCTCGAAAACGCCGACGACGCGCCCATCATCCGTATGCTCAACGCCCTGCTAACGCAGGCCGCGCGCGACGGCGCCAGCGACATCCACATCGAGCCCTACGAGCGCCATTCGAGCGTGCGCTTTCGCGTCGATGGCAGCCTGCGCGAGATCGTGCAGCCCAACCGCGCGCTGCACGCGGCGCTGATCTCGCGCCTGAAGATCATGGCCGACCTCGACATTGCCGAAAAACGCCTGCCGCAGGACGGGCGCATCAGCCTGCGCCTGGGCACCAAGGCCATCGACGTGCGCGTCTCCACCCTGCCCAGCGCCCACGGTGAGCGCGCCGTGCTGCGCCTTTTGGACAAGAGCGAGAGCAAACTCACGCTCGAATCGGTGGGGATGCAGGGCCAGACCCTGGAGCGCTTTGAGGGCCTGATTGCGCAGCCGCACGGCATCATCTTGGTGACGGGCCCGACCGGCTCAGGCAAGACGACCACGCTTTACGCCGCACTCTCGCGCCTGGACGCCTCGCAGGGCAACATCATGACGGTGGAAGACCCCATCGAATACGAGCTGCCGGGCGTGGGCCAGACGCAGGTCAACGCCAAGATCGACCTGACCTTTGCCAAGGCGCTGCGCGCCATCCTGCGCCAGGACCCGGACGTGATCATGATCGGCGAGATCCGCGACTTTGAAACCGCGCAGATTGCCATCCAGGCCTCGCTCACCGGCCACCTGGTGCTCGCCACACTGCACACCAACGACGCCACCAGCGCCATCACGCGCCTGACCGACATGGGGGTTGAGCCATTTTTGCTCAGCTCGTCGCTGCTGGGCGTGCTGGCGCAGCGCCTGGTGCGCAAATACTGCCGCCACTGCGAAGGCAGCGGCTGCGAACACTGCGGCCACACCGGCTACGCCGGGCGCACCGGCGTCTTCGAGCTGCTGACGGTGGATGACACCATCCGCGCGCGCATCCACAACCAGGCGCCCGAGGCCGACATCCGCGCCCAAGCGCAGCAAGGCGGCATGGTGCTGATGCGCCAGGACGCAGAGCGCCTGATCGCCACCGGCATCACCAGCCGCGAAGAAGTGCTGCGCGTAACGCGCGATTAGGAAGACGGCGAGGCCTGGCGGCGCCGGCTCGCCGCCAGGCCGCGCTGGAGCTCGCGCAGCAGCAGCACCACCTGGCGCGAGGCGTGCTGGCAGCCATTGAACGCCTGCTCCGCGCGCTGCGCCTCGCCCGCCTCGGCGTGCAAGATCATGAGCGCAGCCTGTTGGTGAAAATAGCGGTGGCGGCGCAGCAGCATGTCGTAGGCCGGGAAATGGCCCAGCGCCATGCGCCCGCTGTCTTGCAGCCACTGGCCCAGCTCAGAGCTTTCGGCCTCACGCACCACCTCGGGGCGCAGGCGCTCGTCGCGCGCGCCCTGCAGCACCTGCGCCAGCCAGGGCAGCCAGCGCGCATGGCTCTGGATGGCTTCTTCAATATCAAATTCGGCCATGACGCGTACGGCCTCGTCGTCGAGCAGCACCAACTCGCTGGCCTGGCTGTCGGGCAGCGAGGTCCAGTCATCCGTCACCGGCTTGCCCTGGGGCTGAAACAGGCGGCTGAAGAATCCCATGATTTTTCCTTCCTGCACTGGCCATTCGTTAAACGGCATCAATGAAACCAGCGCAATTGATAGGGCTGCATTATGTAAGCATTTACCCGCATAGTGCGTCGCTGCGGCGACGGGCGTTGCGAAGCCGCTACCATGGTGCCCGCTTTTGCCCTTCTTCACCACCTGCCGAATGCCCGCGTTTTCCTTTGAAGCCCTCGATGCCCAGGGCCAGCCCCGCAAGGGCACCATAGAAGCCGACACCGCCCGCTCCGCACGCAGCATGTTGCGCGCCCAGGCCCTGGTGCCGCTGCATGTCGAATCCGTCAGCCCGGGGCAGGACGAGGAGGCCGGCCCCGGCTGGAGCCAGCGCCTGTTCTCGCGCCCGGTGTTCAACAGCACCACGCTGGCGGTGTGGACGCGCCAGCTCGCTGGCCTTGTGGCCTCCAGCCTGCCGCTCGAGCGCGCCCTCACGGCCCTGGCCGACGAATCGGAAGATGAACGCCAGCACCACCTGATCGCAGCGCTGCGCGCCGAGGTCAACGCCGGCGCCAGCTTTGCCCGCGCGCTGGGCCAGCATCCGCGCGAGTTCTCCGAGATTTATTGCGCCGTCATCGGCGCTGGCGAGGCCAGCGGCAGCCTGGGCCTGGTGCTCGAGCGCCTGGCCGATGACCTGGAGGAGCGCCAGCAGCTGCGCGCCAAGCTCGTGGGCGCCGCGCTCTACCCGGCCATCGTCACGCTGGTGGCCATTGCCATCGTGCTTTTTCTGGTGGCCTACGTCGTGCCGCAGGTGGCGGGGGTGTTTGCCGGCACCAAGCGCGCGCTGCCGTTTCTCACCACCGTCATGCTGGCCGTGAGCGACGCCGTGCGCGCGCAGGGCTGGCTGATGCTGCTCACTCTTATTTTGATAGCTGCTGGCGCACGCCTGGCGCTGGCGCAAGAGCATATTCGGCAAAAATTCGACGCCGCCTGGCTGCAGCTGCCACTGGTGGGCCGGCTGGCGCGCGGCTACAACGCGGCGCGTTTTGCCAGCACCCTGGCCATGCTCGCGGGCGCGGGCGTGCCCATCCTCAAGGCGCTGCAGGCCGCCGCCGACACCCTGGGCAACCGCGCCATGCGCGCCGACGCCCAGGATGCGCTGGTGCTGGTGCGCGAGGGCGCGCCGCTGGCCTCGGCACTGGCGCAGAAAAAGCGCTTTCCCGGCCTGGTGGCCATGTTTGCGCGCCTGGGCGAGCAAACCGGCCAGCTGCCGGTGATGCTGCAGCGCGCGGCCAACCAGCTCAGCGCCGAGGTGCAGCGGCGCGCCCTGCACCTGGCAACCCTGCTGGAGCCGCTGCTCATCGTCGGCATGGGACTGATGGTGATGCTCATCGTGCTGGCGGTGCTGCTGCCCATCATCCAGCTGAACCAACTCATCAAATAAACCATGGCCCTGACCCTGGACGACAAGCTCGTTGTTGCCATCTCCTCGCGCGCCCTGTTCGACTTCGAGGAGGAAAACCGCGTCTTCGAGCAGGACGACGACCGCGCCTACGTGCAGCTGCAGCGCCAGCGCCTGGATCAGCCCGCACGGCCGGGGGTGGCGTTCTCTTTGGTAAAAAAACTGCTGGCTTTCAACCAGGAGGGGCAGCAGTGTGTGGAGGTGGTGCTGCTCTCGCGCAACGACCCGGTGAGCGGAATGCGCGTCTTCCGTTCCTGCCGCGCCCACGGCCTAGAGAGCGTGCAGCGCGGCGTTTTCACCCAGGGGCGCGATCCGTTTCACTACCTGCGCGCGCTCGGGGCGCATCTGTTTCTCTCGGCCAACGGCGCCGACGTGCGCGCCGCGCTGCACCTGGGCTACCCGGCGGCGCGCGTGCTGACCGAATCGGTGCAGGCCGGCAGCGCCTACCCGCACGAGGTGCGCATCGCCTTCGACGGCGACGCCGTGCTGTTCTCCGACGAGGCCGAGCAGGTGTACCAGCGCGAGGGCCTGGCCGCCTTCCAGCAGCACGAACGCGACAAGGCCGCCCAGCCTCTGCCCGACGGCCCGTTCAAACCCCTGCTGGCGGCCCTGCACCGGCTGCAGCAGGCCGGCAGCGGCGCCATGCGCCTGCGCACCGCGCTGGTGACGGCGCGCAGCGCGCCGGCGCACGAGCGCGCCATTCAGACGCTGCTGAACTGGAACATTGCGGTGGACGAGGCGATGTTTCTCGGCGGCCTGGAAAAAGGCCCGTTCCTGCGCGAATTCGAGCCCGACTTTTTCTTTGACGACCAGACGGGCCACGTCGCCTCGGCAGCGCGCCACGTGCCCGCTGGCCATGTGAGCAGCGGCGTCGCCAACCCCGCCTGAGCCCGAGGGGGGGTTACACCCCGCCGCTGCGCTTGACCTTGGGGTCGGCGTAGGTGGGGGATTCCTGCGGTGGGTTTTGCGCCATGCGCTCTTGCTGGCCGGCCTTGGTGACGGCATCGGCCATATCGACGGCCATGGTGCTGGCGCGCCACATGGACTGAACCAACTCCACCAATTGCTTGTACAGCGGCTCCTTGGGCGGTTCTTCGGCTTTTTTCGCCTCTTTGGCTTTTTCGGGCTCGGGCAGCGTCCAGTCGCGGTTGGCCTGGTCGATGTTCGAGGGCTTGTCCGGTTCGCGCACGATGGCCCCCTGGCCCAGCCGGTCGCTCGATTCGACCGGATTGGGCGCATGAACGGGGCGCACGGGCACCGCACCGGAGGCGCCGGTGGAATACAAATCGGCGCCCTGAGGACGCCATTGCGGCGATCGATCAACAGGTGGCAGTTGCATGGCAGTGGCCCTGGGTAACGGTGAAACACTGGGGTGGTACTCCACCCCTCTCGTGCTTCATTTCGGCAAACAACAGGGGAAATTAAGCCCTTTTTGACCGATTGCAGCCAAAAAGGCGTCAAACCCAGGCCCAGAGCGCGTCAGCTGCTACAAAAATCTCTCTAAAAGCTTACGTGAATGTCTGTCCAGGCGCTGCGTATCGCGGATGCGGTACTGCACGCCGTCGGCACTGGCGATCAGGAGGTGGGTGCGCCCGGCCAGGCGGCGGATGTCCTCCTCGGCCTTGAGCTGCAGCCGCGCCGGGCCCCGGTCGGTCTGCAGCTGCCATTGGCTGGGCATGGAGAAGCTCGACACGCTCAGAATCTGCTCGATCTCGGGCACGAACTCGCGCACCGCCAGGTCTTCCTCGATCAGCGCACGCACGGCGGCAGGCAGGGCGTTCAAGTGCTCTATCCACAGCAGCTCGTGGCCGTCGCTGCCGACCAGCGACAGCCCCTCTTGCGGCGCGGCAATGGGAAAGGCGCGCACCGGCGTCACGCCGGCATGGCGGCTGCCATCGGCCAGCGTCAGCTCCAGGCGGCCCTGGGGATTGCGTTGCAGGCGCAGGCCGGCGCCAAAGTCAAAAGAGGTCATGGGCGTTACTTTCCTGCGGGGTGGCTGCTGTGCAGCAGGCTGCTGTCGATCACCAGCCCGGCGGCCTGGGCGTCTTCTTCGGCGCGGCGTGCCTGGGCTTCGTACAGGCGCCAGTAGGCGCCCTGTTGCGCCATCAAATCGTCGTGCGGGCCGACTTCGACGATCTCGCCCCGGTCCATGACGACCAGGCGGTCGGCCTTGCGCAGCGTCGAGAGGCGGTGCGCAATCGCAATCGTGGTGCGTCCCTTGACGAGGTTGTCCAGCGCTTTTTGGATTTCCTTTTCCGTCTCGGTGTCCACCGCCGAAGTGGCCTCGTCCAGAATCAAAATGCGCGGGTCGATCAACAGGGCGCGGGCGATGCTGATGCGCTGGCGCTCGCCGCCCGACAGGCCCTGGCCGCGCTCACCCACCAGGCTGTCGTAGCCGTGGGGCAGGCGCAGAATGAATTCGTGCGCGTGCGCGGCGCGGGCGGCGGCGACGATTTCTTCGCGCGTGGCGTCGGGTCTTCCGTAGGCAATGTTCTCGGCAATCGTGCCGAAGAACAAAAACGGCTCTTGCAGCACCAGGCCGATGTGGCGGCGAAAATCACTCACCGCCATGCGGCGAATGTCCACGCCATCGACCAAGATGGCGCCGTCGGCCACGTCGTAGAAGCGGCTAATGAGGTTCACCAGCGTGCTCTTGCCCGAGCCGCTGTGGCCCACCAGACCAATCATCTCGCCGGGGCGGATGGTGAGCGACAGGTCTTTGACCACCACGCGGCTGCCGTAGCGAAAGCCGACGTTGCGCATCTCGATTGCGCCTTGCACCTTGTCCACGCGCACCGGGTTGACGGGGTCGGGCACGTTGCTGACGTGGTCGAGGATGTCAAAAATGCGCTTGGCGCCGGCGGCGGCTTTTTGCGTCACGCTGACGATGCGGCTCATGGAGTCCAGCCGCGTGTAAAAGCGCCCGATGTAGGCAATGAAGGCGGCGAGCACACCAACGGTGATCTGGTTTTGCGCCACCAGCCAGATGCCAAAGCCCCAGACCACCAGCAGGCCGATTTCGGTCATCAGCGACACCGTGGGGGCAAACACGCTCCAGGTTTTGTTCAGGCGGTCGTTGACCTCCAGGTTGTGCACGTTGGCGGCGCGAAAGCGCTCGGCCTCGCGCTTTTCCTGCGCAAAGGCTTTGACCACGCGGATGCCGGGAATGGTGTCGGCCAGCACGTTGGTGACTTCGCTCCAGACGCGGTCGATGCGCTCAAAGCCGGTGCGCAGCTTCTCGCGCACGGTGTGGATCAGCCAGGCGATGAAGGGCAGCGGCACGAGCGTGACCAGCGCCAGCCAGGGGTTGATGGAAAACAAAATCGCCGCCGTCATGCAGATCATGAGCACGTCGGTAGCGAAGTCGAGCGCGTTGAGCGACAAAAAGACGTTGATGCGGTCGGTCTCGGAGCCGATGCGCGCCATCAAGTCGCCCGTGCGCTTGCTGCCAAAGTAATCGAGCGACAGGCGCAGCAGGTGTTCGTAGGTGGTGGTGCGCAGATCTGCGCCGATGCGCTCGGACACCAGCGCCAGGATGTAGGTGCGCGCCCAGCCCAAGCCCCAGGCAAAAATCGCCGCCAGCAGCAGCCCGAACAGGTACAGGCCGGCCTGGGCAAAGTCGATGGCTTTGCCGCTTTGGTAGGGGATGAGGATTTCGTCCATGAGCGGGATCGTCATGTACGGCGGCACCAGCGAGGCGGCGGTGGAGGCCAGCGTCAGGCCAAAACCGGCGGCCAGCTGCTTTTTGTAAGGCCGGGCAAAGCGCCACAGGCGCAGCAGCACCCAGGTGGAGGTTTGCGGCGCCTGTTGGCGCGCGCAGGCCGGGCATTCGTCGCTGTCGGGCGGCAGCGGGGTCTGGCAGGCCGCGCAGGTCGGGGCCAGGGCCTCGTCTTGCAGCGCGGCCACGGCGCTGGTGCCGCTGGCCAGGCGCTGCGCCTGCTGCTGCTCAAAGCGCTGCAGCAGGCGCAGCGCCTGGGCCTGCGCCCCCAGGGTGAAATACCAAACCGCCAGGCGCTGCTGGGCGTCGTGCAGCTCCAGCTGGCCGACGCCGCCGTGGTCGAGCAGGCGCAGCTGCAGGCCGGGCGCCAGCGCCCAGGATTGCCAGGCATCGGCTGCTGGCGGGCGCGCCCACAGGCGGCCTTCGGTCAGCGCCAGCAGACCGCTGCCAAAGCGCAGATCGGCGCCCAGGTCAACCGCCAAAGCGGCCTGCACGTTTTCATGGGGGGCGAGCTGGGCTCGCAAGTCGGCCCCCAAAGGGCCTTGAAGAACAGTGAAGGCGTCTGGTAATGAGTGATGTTGCATGGTGTCGGGGGGCTCGCGTCAGCGGTGGTCACGAACGGCGGCCGGGGCAATTGTCAATCAAGCACAGACCCGGCCAAGGCTGACGGTTTTTATCCTTAACGCAAGCGGCGGCGCCGGCGCTGACAGCCGCGCAAACCGGCGCTGGCAAGCGCACAATCTGCACTCTCGAAATCCCCACTTTTCCCATCCCCTTCCATGGCGACATTCAAAGACATCCAACTGCTGCGCACCACCTATCTGCGTGGCCCCAACATCTGGACCTACCGCCCAATCCTCGAAGTGTGGCTGGACCTGGGGGAGCTCGAACAACACCCCTCGCACCAGCTGCCGGGCTTCAACCAGCGCCTGACGGCCTGGCTGCCGGCGCTGGTCGAGCACCACTGCGGCGTGGGCGAGCGCGGCGGCTTCATCCAGCGCCTGGAGGGCGGCACCTGGATGGGCCACGTGCTCGAACACATCATCATCGAGCTGCTCAATCTCGCCGGGATGCCCGCCGAGTTCGGCCAGACGCGCGAGACCTCGCGCAGCGGCATCTACCGCATGGTGTTTCGCTGCCCCGAGGAGACCGTGGCGCGCGTGGCGCTGGCGCAGGGCCACGCGCTCATCATGGCGGCCATCAACGACCAGCCGTTTGACCTCAAGGGCGCGATCCAGGCGATCAAGACCGCCATCAACGACCGTTACCTCGGCCCCTCGACCGGCTGCATCGTCGATGCCGCCAGCCAGCGGCGCATCCCACACATTCGCCTCAACGACGGCAACCTGGTGCAGCTCGGTTACGGCGCGGCGCAGCGGCGCATCTGGACGGCCGAGAGCGACCAGACCAGCGCCATTGCCGAGGGCATTGCGCAAGACAAGGACTTCACCAAGCGCCTGCTGGCCGCCTGCGGCGTGCCCGTGCCAGAAGGCCAGGTGGTGGCCAGCGCCGACGAGGCCTGGGAAGTGGCGCAGGACATCGGAGCGCCCGTCACCGTCAAGCCCAGCGACGGCAACCACGCACGCGGCGTGACGCTCGAACTCACGCAAGAGGCCAACATCCGCGCCGCCTTCGCCCTGGCCGAGCCCGAGGGCTCGGAGGTGATCGTGGAAAAATTCATCCCCGGCACCGAGCACCGCCTGCTCATCGTCGGCGGCAAGCTGGTGGCCGCCACGCGCGGCGAGCCGGTGAGCGTGCACGGCAACGGCCAGGCTACGCTGGCCCAGCTCGTGGCCCAGCTCAACGAGGACCCGCGCCGGGGCCCGGAGCAGGAGTACCCGCTCGACTGGATCGACCTGGAAAAAGGCGCGGTACAGCTCGAACTCAAGCGCCAGGGCGTGACGCCCGAGAGCGTCATCCCCCAGGGCCAGAGCGTGCTGTTGCAGCGCAACGGCAACATGGCCATCGACTGCACCGACGAGGTGCACCCCGACGTTGCCTACTACGCGCAGCTGGCGGCCAAGATCGTCGGCCTGGACATCGCCGGCATGGACATGATCTTGCAGGACGTCTCGCGCCCGATGAAGGAGCAAGGCGGCGCGATTTTGGAAGTCAACGCCGGCCCCGGCCTGCTGATGCACCTCAAACCCACCAGCGGCACACCGCGCCCGGTGGGCATGGCCATTGCTGACCACCTGTTCCCGCACAGCGAAGACGGCCCGCGCGCCGGCCGCATCCCGCTCGTCGGCATTGCCGGCACGCAGGGCAACGCCTTCATCGCCCGCCTGGTGGGCTGGCTGCTGCAGCTCTCGGGCAAGCGCACCGGCGTCGCCAGCAGCGAGGGCATGTTCCTCGCCGGGCGCCAGACGCAAAAGAGCAACGCCGCGCACTGGGCCGGCGCGCACCGCCTGCTGACCAACCGCCTGGCGCAGGCCGCTGTCATCCAGACCACGGCACGCTCCATCCTGGACGAGGGCGTGGCCTACGACCGCTGCCTGGTCGGCGTGGTGACCGACATGGCCGGCTGGGAGGGCCTGGCCGACCACGACGTACTCGACGCCGCGCAGATGACGCGCGTGCTGCGCACGCAGATCGACCTGGTGCTCGACGACGGCGCCGGCGTGCTCAACGCCGACGACGCCCAGGTGGCCGACCTGGCGCGCCTGTGCGACGGCGAGGTGCTGTTCTACAGCCAGAACGCCGACAACCCGCTGATCGCCGCGCACCGCACCGAGCGCGAGGGCCGCGCCGTCTTCACGCGCCTGGGCCACGTGGTGCTGGCCACCGGCGCCAAGGAGCGCGTGCTCGGCAGCCTGGCACAGCTGAGCCTGGCGGGCGGCCAGCAGCCTGAAGTGCCGGCCCTGCTGGCCGCGATTGCCGCCGCCTGGGCCCTGGGCATTGCCCCCGACCTGATCGCCGCCGGCATCAAAACCTTTGACTACCAGACCGCCTGATACTATAAATTTGATAGCTGCTTGCGCTTGCCAGACAAGCGCTACAGCCCGATTTTGCTGAAAGAGCACGCCATGCAAATCATCCGCACCCGCGCCTTGCGCGGCCCCAACCTCTGGACCCGCAGCACCGCTGTCGAGACCATCATCGAGTGCGCCCGCACCGAACGCGACATCACCTTGCTGCCCGGCCTGGAAGAGCGCCTGCGCGCGCGCTTTCCGCGCATCGGCGCGCTGCGCCCCGAGGGTGGCGACCAACCGATCTCGCTCGCCGAAGTGCTCGAAACTGCCGCCCTGCAGCTGCAGGCGCTCGCCGGCTGCCCGGTCACCTTCAGCCGCACCCACGCCACGGTGGAAGAAGGCACCTACCAGGTCGTGGTCGAGTACACCGAAGAGGCCGTGGGCCTGCGCGCCGTGGAGCTGGCAGAGCAGCTGATCGCCGCCGCCCTGTCCGACACCCCATTTGACGCCGACGCCGCCGTCGCCGCGCTGCACGACCTTGACGAGGACGAGCGCATCGGCCCCTCCACCGGCGCCATCGTCGATGCCGCCATGGCGCGCGGCATTCCCATCAAGCGCCTGACCAGCGGCTCCCTGGTGCAGCTGGGCTGGGGCAGCCGTGCGCGGCGCATCCAGGCGGCCGAGCTGGATGTGACCAGCGCCGTGGCCGAATCCATCGCGCAGGACAAAGACCTGACCAAGCGCCTCTTGCACGCCGCCGGCGTGCCCGTGCCCATGGGCCGGCCCGTGACCAGTGCCGAAGACGCCTGGGCCGTGGCCGAGGAGGTCGGCCTGCCCGTGGTCGTCAAACCCCAGGACGGCAACCAGGGCAAGGGCGTGACGGTGAACATCACCACCCGCGAGCAACTGGAGGCAGCCTACGCCACCGCCCAGCACTACAGCGACGAGGTGATGGTCGAGCGCTTCATGCCCGGCCATGATTTCCGCCTGCTGGTGGTGGGCGACCAACTGGTGGCTGCTGCGCGGCGCGAGCCGCCGCAGGTGCTGGGCGACGGCGTGCACACCATTGCCGAGCTGGTCGATACCGTCAACCAAGACCCGCGCCGGGGCAGCGGCCACGGCACGGCGCTGACCAAGATTCGCCTCGACGACATCGCTATCGCGCGCATCGCCGCCGAGGGCTTGACGCCTGCGAGCGTGCCCGCCCAGGGCCAGCGCGTGGTGCTGCGCAACAACGCCAACCTATCCACCGGCGGCAGCGCCACCGACGTCACCGACGACGTCCACCCCGAGGTGGTGGCGCGCGCCATCGAGGCGGCCCAAACCATTGGCCTGCACATCTGCGGCGTGGACGTGATTTGCGAATCCATCCTGCGCCCGCTCGAAGAGCAAGGCGGGGGCATTTGCGAGGTCAACGCCGCGCCCGGCCTGCGGATGCACCTGGCGCCCTCGTTTGGGCGCGCGCGCAATGTGGGCGCTCCCATGGTCGATGCCATCTTCCCGCCCGGCGAAGATGGCCGCGTGCCGCTGGTGGCCGTCACCGGCACCAACGGCAAGACCACCACCACGCGCCTGATCGCGCACCTGTTCACCGCGCACGGCTGGCGCACGGCCATGACCAATACCGACGGCGTGTATGTGAACGGCCGCCAGATCGACAGCGGCGACTGCTCCGGCCCGCGCAGCGCGCGCAACGCCCTGGCCCACCCCGAAACAGACGCCGCCGTGCTCGAATGCGCACGCGGCGGCCTGCTGCGCGAGGGCCTGGGCTTTGACCGCTGCCAGGTGGCGGTGGTCACCAACGTGGGCGAGGGCGACCACCTGGGCCTGAACTTCATCACCACGGTCGAAGACGTGGCCGTCTTGAAGCGCGTCATCGTGCAAAACGTGGCCGCCAGCGGCTACGCCGTGCTCAACGCCGCCGACCCGCACTGCGCCGCCATGGCGCCGGCCTGCCCGGGCAAGGTCATCTTCTTTGCCCTCGACCGCCACCACCCGGTCATGGCCACGCACCGCGCCCAGGGCCAGCGCGTGGTCTATGTCGATGACGGCCACATCGTCGCCGCCGAAGACTCCTGGCGCGAAAAAATCGCCCTGCGCGACATCCCCCTCACACGCGGGGGCACCATCAGCTTCCAGGTGGAAAACGCCATGGCCTCGGTCGCCGCCGCCTGGGCCATTGGCCTGCCGTGGGACACCATCCGCCGGGGCCTGGCCGGTTTCGTCAACGACAGCGACAACGCCCCCGGGCGCTTCAACGTCATGGACTACCGGGGTGCGACCGTGATTGCCGACTACGGCCACAACCCCGACGCCATCCGCGCCCTGGTGCAGGCCGTCTCGGCCATGCCAGGCAAGACGCGCAGCGTCGTCATCTCGGGCGCGGGCGATCGGCGCGATGAGGACATCCGCGCCCAAACGCGCATCCTGGGCCAAGCCTTTGACGATGTGGTGCTGTACCAAGACGCGTGCCAGCGCGGTCGCGCCGACGGCGAGGTTCTCGCGCTCTTGCACAGCGGCCTGCAGGGCGCGCCGCGCACACGCTACGTGACCGAGATCCACGGCGAATTCCTGGCCATCGACCACGCTCTGGCGCGATTGCAGCCTGGCGATCTGTGCCTGGTGCTGGTCGATCAGGTGCAGGAAGCGCTGGCCCACCTGCAGCGCCGCTGCGCCGAGGCCGCCTGATGCGCGCCGCTGCCGCCAGCGTTGCCGTCGCCCTGCTGTGCGCCAGCGCCAGCACGCTGGCAGCAGGGGAAAAAGTCGGCACTGTCGATACCGCCTTTCAGTGGATAGGGCGCGACCACGACATCATCGTCGAGGCCTACGACGACCCGCAGGTCACGGGCGTGACCTGCTACGTCTCGCGCGCGCGCATCGGCGGCATCAAGGGCACGCTGGGCCTGGCCGAAGATAGGGCAGAAGCGTCGATTGCCTGCCGCCAGGTGGGCGCCATCGGCTTTCCCCAGGGGGCGCTGAAAAAGCAAGATGAGGTGTTTACCGAACGCATGAGTCTGCTGTTCAAGCGCCTGCGCGTGGTGCGCATGGTCGATGTGCAGCGCAACACGCTGGTGTACCTGACCTACTCGGACAAGCTCATTGAGGGCTCGCCGCAAAACGCCATCACCGCCGTGCCGGTGCCGGCCGAGACGCCCATTCCCCTGAAAAAATAACGCCAAATCACAAAGAAAAAGGCTGCTAGCGCTTATCCAGCAAGCGCTAGCAGCTATTTTTTTGATAGCAAATCAAGTTGCACCAGAGGCCCCGGCAGCGCGCGCAGCCTCGGCCAGCTCGTGCAGGGCCTGGGCAAAAACTTCCGGCGGGTGCCCGCCCTGGAGCATGGCACGCTCATTGAAAATGACCGAGGGCACCGAGCGGATGCCGCGCTGCTGGAACAGGTCTTCGCGCGCACGCACGGCGTTGGCAAACTCGTTGCCTTGCAGCACCGCCTGCGCGCGTGCGCCATCGAGCCCCACCGACTGCGCCACGCGCAGCAGCACGGCGTGGTCGCTGGGGTTTTGCGCCTGACTGAAGTAGGCCGCAAACAGCGCTTGCTGCAGCGCCAGCTGCGCGCCCGGCGGGCCCTCCACGCTCGCCCAGTGCAGCAGGCGGTGGGCGTCAAACGTGTTGTAGATGTGCGTACGCGCCGGGCTGAAGGCAAAGCCCAGCGCCGCGCCCCGGGCCGCAATTTGGGCGTGCATTTGCGCACTTTGCTCAGGGCTGGCGCCGTATTTTTCCTGCAAGTGCGCGTCCAGCGCCTGGCCCTCGGGCGGCATCAGCGGGTTGAGCTCAAACGGCTGCATTTGCAGCTGCACGGCAATGCCCGCCGGCAGCTGGCGCAGCGCCTGCAGCAGCGACTGCAGGCCAATGGCGCACCAGGGGCAGGAAATGTCGGAAACAAAATCAATATGTATAGCAGCGTTCGGCATGGTGCAACTCCATCCTCTCGGGCAAACCCCGATGGTAGGCCGCCAACAGCCCCCAGACAGTCCCCAAACCAATTGTTACCCGCGTGGAAAGGAGCTGCGCCGCAACCGAGACACTTGATACGCATCTGAGGAGCAAGCTGGCAGTGCAATCAACACCAGCCAACGCTACCCGCCCCTAGCGCGCGACGGCATTGAGCTCGACCCAACCCGTCCAGAGGATCTCAATGCCGATGCAAAACAGAATGAAGGCCACCAGGCGCATCATCACCAGGCTGCCCACCGGCCCCAGACGGCGCAGCAAAGCCGAGGCGTTGCGATAAATCAGGTACACCACGACCATGGTGGCCGTCGCACCGAGCAAGGCCACCACTGCCCCCAGCAGGTACAGCGCTGGTGTTTTCGGCAATTTGGCCCCCAAAGCAATCGCGGCGGCAATGGCACCCGGGCCCGTGGTCAGGGGAAAAGAGAGGGGGAAAAAACTGCGCCGAACGATTTCTTCATCCGACAAAGGCAAGGATTCGCGTGCCACAGCTGCGGTGACGTCATCCTCAGCGTTGGTATTGAGCATGCGCCACCCCGTGGCTGCCACCAACAAACCACCGCCAATACGCACAATGGGCAGGGAAATACCAAACAATTCCAGCACATAGGTGCCCACCAGCATCGACACCACCAGCACGATCCAGCCATTGATCGCCACTTGGCGCGCTAGGCGCTGCCCCACCAACGGATTGCCCCCAGCGGTCGCGGTAAAAATCGGCGCGGTACCCAAGGGGTTGATGATCGGCAACAAAGTTAGGGGCACGATCACAAAGGCCTGGAAAAAATCAATCACCGCTTGCATCGTCGCCGCTCCTTGCCAGGGTATGCAGTTACCCCAAAAAACAAAACCCCTTCATTCTTTCGAATGAAGGGGTTAGTTTGCTATTAATAGCCTGACGATGACCTACTTTCACACGGGAATCCGCACTATCATCGGCGCGAAGTCGTTTCACTGTCCTGTTCGGGATGGGAAGGAGTGGTTCCAACTTGCTATGGTCATCAGGCTTAAACTTTGAGCCATCTTGATAGTTTATCAAGACAGCGAATTCATAGAATCGAATCGGTATTTGATTGCGTCACTTGGCATAACAACCTTGACATGGACGTCAAAGTTATAGGGTCAAGCCGCACGAGCAATTAGTACTGGTTAGCTTAACGCATTACTGCGCTTCCACACCCAGCCTATCAACGTCCTGGTCTAGAACGACTCTTTAGGGGGCTCGGGGCCCCGGCAGATCTCATCTTGAAACGAGTTTCCCGCTTAGATGCTTTCAGCGGTTATCTCTTCCACACTTAGCTACCCTGCGATGCCACTGGCGTGACAACAGGTACACCAGAGGTGTGTCCACTCCGGTCCTCTCGTACTAGGAGCAGGCTTCCTCAAATCTGCAGCGCCCACGGAAGATAGGGACAAAACTGTCTCACGACGTTTTAAACCCAGCTCACGTACCTCTTTAAATGGCGAACAGCCATACCCTTGGGACCGACTACAGCCCCAGGATGAGATGAGCCGACATCGAGGTGCCAAACACCGCCGTCGATATGAACTCTTGGGCGGTATCAGCCTGTTATCCCCAGAGTACCTTTTATCCGTTGAGCGATGGCCCTTCCATACAGAACCACCGGATCACTATGTCCTGCTTTCGCATCTGCTCGACTTGTCAGTCTCGCAGTTAAGCACGCTTATGCCATTGCACTATCGTCACGATGTCCGACCGTAACTAGCGTACCTTCGAACTCCTCCGTTACGCTTTGGGAGGAGACCGCCCCAGTCAAACTGCCTACCATGCACTGTCCCCGATCCAGCTAATGGACCTGGGTTAGAACCTCAAACGCACCAGGGTGGTATTTCAACGTCGGCTCCAAGTGAACTAGCATCCACTCTTCAAAGCCTCCCACCTATCCTACACAGATCCGTTCAAAGTCCAATACAAAGCTACAGTAAAGGTTCATGGGGTCTTTCCGTCTTTCCGCGGGGAGATTGCATCATCACAAACATTTCAACTTCGCTGAGTCTGCGGAGGAGACAGTGTGGCCATCGTTACGCCATTCGTGCAGGTCGGAACTTACCCGACAAGGAATTTCGCTACCTTAGGACCGTTATAGTTACGGCCGCCGTTTACTGGGACTTCGATCAAGAGCTTGCACCCCATCAATTAATCTTCCAGCACCGGGCAGGCGTCACACCCTATACGTCCACTTTCGTGTTTGCAGAGTGCTGTGTTTTTATTAAACAGTCGCAGCCACCGATTTTTTGCAACCCTGTTCAGCTCCGTTTGTTCAACTTCACTTACTTAGGGCATACCTTCTCCCGAAGTTACGGTATCAATTTGCCGAGTTCCTTCTCCGCAGTTCTCTCAAGCGCCTTAGAATACTCATCTCGCGCACCAGTGTCGGTTTGCGGTACGGTCGTCAATAGCTGAAGCTTAGTGGCTTTTCCTGGAAGCAGGGTATCACTCACTTCGTCTGCAAGCAGACTCGTTATCACCCCTCATCTAAGCCCGGCGGATTTGCCTACCAGGCACGACTACAGGCTTGAACCAACTATTCCAACAGTTGGCTGAGCTAACCTTCTCCGTCCCCACATCGCACTATTGATCGGTACAGGAATATTGACCTGTTTCCCATCAGCTACGCATCTCTGCCTCGCCTTAGGGGCCGACTCACTCTACGCCGATGAACGTTGCGTAGAAAACCTTGCGCTTACGGCGAGGGGGCTTTTCACCCCCTTTAACGCTACTCATGTCAGCATTCGCACTTCTGATACCTCCAGCAGCCTTTACAAGCCACCTTCACAGGCCTACAGAACGCTCTCCTACCACGTGCAATAAATTGCACATCCGCAGCTTCGGTAACTGGCTTAGCCCCGTTACATCTTCCGCGCAGGACGACTCGATCAGTGAGCTATTACGCTTTCTTTAAATGATGGCTGCTTCTAAGCCAACATCCTGACTGTTTTAGCCTTCCCACTTCGTTTCCCACTTAGCCAATTTTAGGGACCTTAGCTGGCGGTCTGGGTTGTTTCCCTCTTGAGTCCGGACGTTAGCACCCGGTGCTCTGTCTCCCAAGCTGTACTCTTCGGTATTCGGAGT